>NZ_JANZXA010000029.1 GCF_025153475.1 Novosphingobium mangrovisedimenti | reverse complement strand
CGCGGCTGGATTGGCGCGGGTTCGCTTGGCACGCGGTCCGAAATCGCCGGCGAACTGATCGGCTTGAACGGCACCGAAGCGCAAAAGGCCTGGTGGCTGCCCAGGATCGCGAGCGGCGAGGTTTTACCGACCGCAGCCTTCACCGAGCCCGATACCGGATCGGATCTTGGCTCCATTCAAACCCGCGCACGGCAAGAAGGCGATCACTGGGTCATCAGTGGGGCGAAAAACTGGATTACCCATGCCAGCCGATCCGATCTGATGACGATGCTGGTGCGAACCTTGCCTGAAGCTAGAGGCTACGCCGGGCTGTCGATGCTGCTGGTGCCCAAGCCGCGCGGCAAGAGCGATGATGACTTTCCAGCCCACGGCATGACCGGAAGCGAGATCGAGGTTCCCGGTTATCGCGGGATGCGCGAATATGCCCTGCAGTTCGATGCCATGACCGCGCCGGCAGATGCCCTTCTGGGCGGCGAGGAAGGAAAAGGGTTCAAGCAGCTCATGCGCACCTTCGAAGGCGCACGCATCCAGACCTCCGCGCGGGCTATCGGCGTCGCGCGGCGGGCCATCGAACTGGGCCTGGACTATGCCTTGGCTCGCAAGCAATTCGGCAGGGCCATCGTCGGTTTTCCGCGCGTTTCGGATAAGCTGGCCATGAGTGTTGTTGATTTTGTGCTGGCGCGCGAACTCTGCTACGCCGCCGCCCGCGCCCGGGATGCGGACAAACGCTGCGATATTGAGGCAGGCATGGCGAAACTGCTTGGCGCACGCGTCGCCTGGTCGAATGCCGACGCAGCAATGCAAATCCACGGTGGTAATGGTTACGCCCTCGATTACGAGATCAGCCGTATCCTTTGCGATGCGCGCGTCCTCAACATTTTCGAAGGCGCGGCCGAGATACAGGCGCAGGTGATCGCCCGAGGTCTGATCGGAGGTGCTTCATGACCGCACGGGCCGGCGACCACTGGCAAGCCTGGGTCGCGCGCGAGGAATTCCGGCGCGGCGCTGTGGAGGCCGCCGCCGTGAAGCAATGGCTTGCGACATTTGACCGCGACGGGCCAGCGGATGCGTCCGTTCCTCAAGCCTATCACTGGTGTCTCTTCCCGCCCGATGTACCGACATCGAAACTAGGCGCCGATGGCCATCCTGCGAGCGATGGCGATAAAAACAGCTTCTTGCCGCCATTTGCCCAGTCTCGTCGCATGTGGGCTATGAGCAAAATCGAATTCCTATCGCCGCTGCAGGTCGGCCAGCCAGTGCAGCGCAGGTCGCGGGTCGCCTCGATCACGGAAAAGAACGGAAGGTCGGGCAGTCTCGTCTTTGTCGAGATTGCGCTGGAAATCCTCAGCGATGGCGAGGTCGCTGTTCGCGAAACGCAGTCGATCGTTTATCGGGAACCTGTGACCGCGCGCCCGGTGGTGCTCACCGCCGCCGTCCAAGCCTTCGATGCGTCCGAATGGGACGCGCACCGCCTGCTCGTTCCATCCGAACCCCTGCTCTTCCGGTTCTCGGCGCTGACGTTCAACAGCCATCGTATTCATTATGACCGGCCCTATGCCTGTGAAGTTGAAGGATATCGCGGCCTCGTCGTCCATGGCCCGCTCATCGCGACTCTGCTGCTTGACCTGGCGCAGCAGCAATTCGGCTTCAACGTCCTTCGGTCCTTCGAGTGCCGGGCGGTTTCGGCCGCGATCTGCGGAGAGAATCTGTATCTGGCGCTACGCGAGAACGGTGGCCGGGTACAGCTCGTCGCCCAGGCGCGCGATGGTCGCCAGATCATGGTCGCTAACGGCACTCTGTAGCCATCTTCCAGGGAGTTTTTGAAGTGACGCTTGATCCGCAGAAATTGCTAAACTTCCCCATTCCCTCCGTTCGCCAAACCGTCACCCCGCGCGATGCCGCGTTTTATGCCTTGTCGATCGGGATGGGGCGGGATCCGACGGACCTCGCGCAGCTTCAATTCGTGGATCCCCTTTGCGGACCGATCGCCATGCCCGGAATGGCACTCGTTCTTGCTCATCCGGGCTTCTGGTTGGGACTCCCCGATTCCGGCGTGGATCCGGTTGCCGTGCTGCACGCCAGCCAATCCATGTTGCTGCTTGGCCCGGTTCCGGCACAGGGCGAAGTCGAGAGCACAACCCGCGTCACGCACCTTGTCGACAAGGGTGCGGGTAAGCCAGCCCTGATTTTCACCGAAACCGACATCCGCGATGATCGCGGCACCTGTTTCGCCCGTCTGGAACGCACAATTTTCATTCGCGGCGGCGGCGGCTTTGGAGGGGACGCCCATGGTCCGCAAAGGGCTCCGCTGCCAGTGCCCGAAGGTGAGCCCGGTGTTGTCATCGACTTGCCGACCGGCCCCGAACAGGCCTTAATTTATCGCCTTAACGGCGACCTCAACCCTCTGCACAGCGATCCAGCTGTCGCAGCGCGCGCCGGTCTCCGGGCGCCCATATTGCATGGCCTATGTACGATGGGGGTCATCATTCACGCCGTCCTTCGCGGGCGTCTCGGCTACCGCACCGAGGGTTTGCGATCCGTGCAATTGCGTTTCGCGGCACCGGTGTTCCCGGGCGAAACCATCAGAACCGAAATCTGGAATAATGGCGCTTTTCGGGCATCGGTGCTCGAGCGCGACGTCATCGTTGCAGATCAAGGGTTTTTCACAATCTCGCAGGATGACGGCGATGCAGTTTCTTAGTCCTTTCGAACCTCAACACTTTCATGAAATCCGCGATGGCGTGCGCCGGCTGTGTGAAAAGTTCCCGGGTGAATATTGGCGCAAGCTCGACGCTGATCGCGAATATCCGACTTCCTTTGTGGATGCGTTGACCAGCGCTGGCTATCTTTCGGTCCTCATACCCGAGGAATATGGCGGATCAGGCTTGGGCCTTTCGGCTGCGGTTGCCATCCTTGAAACGATTCAAGCGATGGGCTGCAACGGAGCGGCATGCCATGCCCAGATGTATAACATGGCCATCATCCTCAGGCATGGATCGGATGAGCAAAAGCGCCTTTATCTGCCCGCGATCGCAAGCGGCGCACTGCGTTTGCAAGCTTTCGGCGTAACCGAGCCGGGAAGCGGCTCCGATACCACTGCGTTAAGGACGACGGCAGTTCGCGATGGGGACTATTTTGTGGTGAGCGGCCAGAAAATCTGGACCAGTCGCGCCGAACACAGCGATCTCATGCTGCTGCTAGCGCGGACTTCGCCGCGCGATCAAGTGACGAAGAAAACTGACGGTCTTTCCATATTCATCGTCGATATGAACCAAGCTCGCACCGCGGGTTCGCTAACGATCCGGCCTATTCGCACCATGATGAACCATGCCACGACTGAACTTTTCTTCGACAGGATGCGCATCCCGGCCGCTAATCTGTTAGGCAAAGAAGGCAAGGGTTTTCACTGCATCCTTTCGGGCATGAATGCGGAACGGGTGCTTATTGCTGCCGAATGCATCGGTGATGCAAAATGGTTTACCAGAAAATCTGTCGCTTATGCCAATGAACGGGTGGTTTTCGATCGGCCCATTGGCATGAATCAGGGCGTCTCTTTCCCGATCGCGCGAGCCCACGCAAATATGCGCGCTGCCGAACTCATGGTCCATGAGGCCGCGCGCCTTTACGAAGCGGGGCTTGAACATGGACCCGAGGCGAACATGGCAAAAATGCTTGCCGCCGACGTAGCAGTCGAAGCGGGCAACGTCTGCATCCAGACATATGGCGGATATGGCTTTGCTGAGGAATACGACATCGAACGGAAATTTCGAGAGACCCGCCTTTATCAGGTGGCACCTGTTTCGACCAATCTCATATTGTCATTCATCGCAGAGCACGTCCTGAAGCTACCGCGAAGCTATTGAGGCGGCTACCAAGGCTTGGGCCCGTCCTGCCACGCTCAGTCGTTTCTGCTCACTCGACGCAACGATTGTTGCTGCGACCAGGCAGTAGCCATCCGGTGAAAGCCGCGGCGTAGCGCGGATTAGGTGGTGATCGAGCGCTGGGTTGGCTGCCAGTTCCATGGCAGCAACTCGTCGAGTTGGCGAACCGGATGCTCAGCGATGCGAGCGAGCACGTCCGCGAGCCAAGCCTGGGGATCGATGTCGTTCAGGCGGGCGGTTTATGCCGGACGACGAACTATGCCGAGCGCTGAAGGGAATCGGGCTCGCCGCGAAGGTGGTAAGCGTTGCGAGTACCGGCCTTGACGGGGTGATAGTATGAGCTTCGAGCTCGTTTGATCGTAAGCGGTCGAGAACCCCCACATTTTCAAGCGCGCGCTGATTGGTAATTTCGCCTGCATGGATGGCGAGGTGATCGATGGGTGACGAAACAGATTTCGTATCCATCCGGCTGCGCCCGCCTTGTCGTGAGGTAGTGGACTGCTCTTAAGAATGCTCTCGAGAGTAGGCTTAGGAGCGGTTCATGGGGCACATAACGGTAATGACCGGGCCGGAACGGCGGCGGCGTTGGAGCGACGAGGAACGGCTGCAGATTTTGGCGGAAGCCTTTGCGCCGGGATCCAGCGTTTCGGCCGTGGCGCGGCGGCACGACATTTCCACGGCGCGGATCTACACATGGCGCAGCAAGCTGCGACAACCGCCCGCCCTGACCGAGTTCGCCGAGGCGGTGGTAGACGATGGCACCCAGCAAGGCTGGCAACAGGCCGGGATGCCGGTGATCATCATCGATCTCGGCGCCAAGGGACGCGTGAACGTATCAGCTGCGGCATCACCTGCATTGGTGTCGGCGGCGCTGAAGGCCTTGCGATGATCCCAGCAGGCGCACGGGTGTGGATCGCAATGGGCCATACCGATATGCGTCGCGGCATGCAGAGCCTCGCGGCGATGGTACAGCAGAGTTTTTCGCGAGACCCATTTGCCGGCGATCTTTGGGTCTTTCGCGGGCGTAACGGGTCGCTGGTGAAGATAATCTGGCACGACGGTCTCGGGATGTCGCTTTATTCGAAGCGGTTGGAACGAGGGAAGTTTATTTGGCCCTCCGCGAAGGATGGCGTAGTGTCGCTGACGAGCTCACAGCTGGCCTGTTTGCTCGACGGCGTGGACTGGCGGAACCCGCAATATAGCTGGCGCCCGCAGAGCGCAGGATAGGCGCAGATTTTCTTCGTCGAGGCCGCATTTTCCGCTTTAACCGGGCGGTTTTCTGTGATTCCATCCTGGTTGTGGACGCCGCCGTTTCGCCCCTGCCTGACGACATTGAAGTGCTCAAGGCGCTGGTCCGGCTCAGCACGCAACGCGCCGATGCGGCCGAACAGCGCGCCACCAGCGCCGAGGCCGAACTGGCCAATGCCCGTGCCCGGGAGAGCGCCACCGAGGCATTGATCTCGCACTACAAGTTGCAGATCGCCAAGCTCAGGCGCGAGCAATACGGCCCCAGCGCCGAACGCACCCGCCGGCTTCTTGCGCAGATGGAGTTTGAGCTCGAAGATTTGGAGGCCGACGCCGCCGAAGACGATCTGGCCGCCGAGACCGCCGCGACAAAGGCGACGAACGTCACCGCCTTTGAGCGCAAGAGGCCGGTCAGAAAGCCGTTCCCCGACCATTTGCCCCGCGACCGCGTCGTCGTTCCGGCGCCCTGTTCCTGTCCGGCCTGTGGCGGCATGCGCCTGTCGAAGCTGGGCGAGGATGTAACCGAGACGCTGGAGGTGATCCCGCGTACCTGGAAGGTCATCCAGACCGTACGCGAGAAGTTCTCCTGCCGTGACTGCGAGAAGATCACGCAGCCGCCCGCGCCATTCCATGTCGTGCCGCGTGGCTGGGCAGGCCCAAGCTTCCTCGCCATGCTGCTGTTCGAGAAGTATGGCCAGCACCAGCCTCTCAACCGCCAGGCGGAGCGGTTCACCCGCGAAGGCGTGCCGCTGAGCGTCTCCACGCTTGCCGATCAGGTCGGTGCAGCTTCCTTCGCCCTGATGCCCATCTTCCGATTGATCGAGGCCTATGTCTTTGCCGCCGAACGTGTGCATGGCGACGACACCACCGTGCCGGTCATGGCCAAGGGCAAGACCGATACCGGTCGATTATGGGATTATGTCCGGGATGACCGCCCATTCGGCGGCGCCGATCCGCCGGCGGTCGTTTTCTATTATTCGCGCGACCGGCGCGGCGAACATCCCCAGGCGCATCTCGCGTCCTGGCCCGGGATTCTGCAGGCAGATGCCTATGCGGGCTATTTCGAGCTGTACGCTCCCGACCGCCAGCCTGGTCTCATCCTGGAGGCAGGATGCTTTGCTCATTATCCAGAGCATGGTTTTATCTGGGGCGTTTTGGGATATAATCCGGGCTTGCCGGAGGTTTCGGCGCACTGGGCTCCAGATAAAAGCCGCGACCTCGCAGTTAGGGACCGCCGCACGCGGGGGCGACGTTGCAGATACCATTGCGTACCAGGTCGACGATCGAGGACTATGTCGCCACGCAGGAGTGGCGGTGCGCGCGACTGTTGCGCTGCCCGCTCCATCCGAGCGGCGGCTGTGCATTTCGGCGGCACGGCAGCTATGCGCGCCTGACCAGTCCGGTGTACGGATCGCTCGCTGCTACTGCCCACAGGGGCACATAACATTCAGCCTGCTTCCGGATTTTCTCGCCGCTCGCCTGCCCGGTTCGCTTGCCGCGATCGATCGCATCGTTGGGATAGCCGCGTCGGAGCGAAGCATGGAAGCCGCCGCAGACGCAGCGCGCGGCCCGGATATTTCCCTTCCAGGCGCGGTGCGCTGGCTTCGCCGCCGCGTTGTCGCGGTGCGCAGATCCGTTGCCGCCGTCAAAGTGATAGCGCCCCGGCTGGCGAGGCCGGGCTTGCCGGTGAGCGACGTTCCCGCCCTTGCGACGCTCCGCCTAGCCCTTTCCCCGGAGCTGTTGCACCGTATTCCGGCACCCTTGGGATTCCAACATATCCAGAGGTTAGGCAGTGTCGGCGATGCCGATGGCTCTTGCCAACACGATGCGGGGCGTGATCACGCTTTCAGCATGAGCTACGCTTTGCCGATCGAGGTAAAGCCATGCCCCTACATGTCGATCACATCGCCGCAGCCGACCCTGCCGCGCCCACCCCCGACGATATCCGCCGCATCTGGAGCGCGGAGCGGCGCCTTGGGGCAGGAACAACGATTGTTTATTTGATCCGCATCCAGCAGTTTCGTACCTATTGCGCCTTGCACGGCCTGGTCGAGCGAGAAGAGTTGACCCTCGAACGCGTAGGCCGCTTCAAAGACTGGTATGCGGAGCGACGGGGGCTAGACCCGCTTTCTCTCAGGATTTCCAGCAGCGCCCTGCTGTCGCTTAGCCGTGTCTATCACTGCATGGGGCTTGCCCCGCCTGACTGGCGACCGCCTCGTCCAGAGAAGGCATTGCTGCCGCCTTTGCTCGCGCAATATGCCGCCTATCTGACCCAGCATCGCGGTAATCCAGAGGTGACGGTTCACAAGAAGCTGGGCCACATCGGTATGCTTCAGGATCACTTGATCCGGGTCGGCAAGGACTGGCACTCGATGCAGATAACCGATGTCGACGCATTTCTGGTTGGCCGCGCCGCGCGATACTCCCGATCGCATGTGAGCGACCTTGCATGCACGGTACGCTGCTTTTCCCGTTTCCTGCACTGGATTGGCCAGAGTCCGGTCGATATCAGCGAGGCCGTGATCGCGCCCGTGCAACGACGGCACGAGCGACCGAGACGCGCCCTTTACTGGGATGATGTGAAGCGGCTCCTGATGGCCGTGGACAGATCGAGTCCGCAAGGCCTTCGCGACTACGCGATACTGCTGATGATGAGTACCTATGGCTTTGGCGCCGGCGAGATCATCCGCTTGCAGTTTCGGGATATCGACTGGGATAATAGCACGCTGTCAGTCCTTCGCCCAAAGACGGGTGTCGCATTCATGCTGCCGCTGTTGCCACCCGTCGCCAAGGCGCTGGCAGAGTATCTACGCCACGGCCGGCCCGCTGATACACCCACCCGCCATCTTTTCGTGCAGACGAAGATGCCGCTGGAGCCATTCGCGGCTTCAAGCGCGATACGCCACATCGTGATGAAGCATGCGAAGATCGCGGGGATCGATGCACCATTTCTGGGCAGCCATGTCTTGCGACATTCTCACGCGGCGCGCCAGATAGACCTGGGTGCACGGCCCCAAGTGGTATCGGATCTCCTTGGTCACCGGGATCCAGAGTCGGTCTCGGCCTATGTGCGGATCGCCACCGCATCCCTGCGCGAGATCGCATTGCCGGTGCCGACATGACCACCGTCATCGTCCTGGAAGAGTTGAGGAACGACGCAGCAAGCTTCCTGGCGTTCAAGCGCGCCATGGGCCATCCCTATCGACGCGGCGAGTTTGAGATCGAACGCTTCCTTCACTTCGTCGAAGACCAGTGGGGCAACGATGTCGATATTTCGCTGGCCGAAGCGATTAGCCGCTGGTGTGGGCGTTTGCCCGACCGCAAGGCCGTCACGCTCGGCAATGAGTTCGGGGTAATTCGTCAACTTTGCCTGCATCGCCGGCGTCGCGATCCCACCAGCTATGTGCCCGAGCACGCCTTTGCGCCGGTGAAAGAGTCGACGTTCTACCCTTATATTTTCAGCCGCGACGAGATCCGCTGCATTCTCGCCGCCGCGTCAGCGCACCAAGGCCGCTTCATATGGGCATCGATGCTGCGAAGGCTGATTCTCGTGCTCTACTGCACCGGCCTCAGGCTCGGCGAGGCGGTGCGCCTGACCATGGATGATGTCGATCTCGACCGTGGGACCTTGCTCATCCGCAACAGTAAGCGGCGTACGCGGATCGTCCCCATGCGCGACGATCTTGTCGCAGAGCTTGGCCTCTATGTCGATGATCGATGCCGGGTGCTTCACGATCGTGGTCAAGGGGATTGCGAAGCGCTGTTCGTTCGCCTCAATGGCGCGCCACTCTATACCCACGCGGCTTCCGACGCTATTCGCAAGCTCCTGCGCCGCCTCGATATTAAGCCTGCGCAGGGGCGCGTCGGAGCGCGCCCCTATGAGTTTCGGCATGCGTTCGCGGTTCACCGCCTGACAACATGGGCGGAGGAAGGCGCTGACATTCACGCCAAGCTCCCCTTGCTTTCGGCTTATCTCGGTCATCAGAACGTCATTGGCACCGAGGTTTATCTGAAGGCGACCCCGCAACTCCTGGAACTCGCGAGCACGCGCTTCGAACAACATATGCGACACGCCCGGCAGCCACGATGAGCAAGGCCGGACCTCAGCTACTGTTCGCTCTGGTGGAGTCGTTCTTCTCCAACTATCTGCCGCGCCAGCGCGGCGCGAGCCCACATACGACGCGCGCCTATCGCGACACGCTCAAGCTGCTGTTTCAGTTCGTTGCCCAGCGTCGCGGCCGCGAGGTCGCCGCGCTTGTGCTGGAAGATCTCGACGCCAACACCGTCGCCGGGTTCCTCGATCATCTCGAGGGCGGCAGATCCAACTCCACCGCGACGCGCAACTGCCGCCGTGCCGCGCTTCGCAGCTTCTTCAAACACCTCTTGCGCAACGATCTCGATAATGCGCTCCGCTACACGCAGGTGTTAGCGCTGCCGTCGAAGCGGGCGAGGCAGAAGCCCGCAATCTACCTCGAAGCAACTGACGTGCGGGCCATCATCGCCCATCCCGATCGGCGGACCCGCAGTGGCTGGCGTGATTACACGCTGCTGCTTTTCCTCTATAATTGCGGCGCCAGAGTGAGCGAAGCAACCGGCCTGCTGTGGCAGGACCTTCAACTGACGCCACCGTACCAGGCCCGATTGCGTGGGAAGGGCCGCAAGGAGCGCCTCGTTCCGCTATGGCGCGAGACGGCCGACGCGTTGCGGCGCCTACAAAACCTGTCGGGCGCTGCGGGCCAGCCGCATGTTTTCATGAACCGCCACGGCCAACCGCTGACCCGCGATGGAGCCGCGTACATCCTCACCAAGCATGCCTCGCCAGTCGTCCAGGATCGACCCAGGCTGGCGCGTGACCGCATCACTCCTCACGTTTTCCGCCACAGCTGCGCCGTCGCGCTCCTGCAGTCGGGCACCGACGTGACAGTGATCCGCGATTATCTCGGTCACTCCAGCATCGCGACCACGAACCGGTATATCTCGACAAACCTGAAGATGAAGCGCGATGCGCTACAGAACTTTTGGAAGCATGCCGGTATCGAACCCGCAAAGGCCACGCCTTGGAAGCCAAAGCCGGATCTGCTTTCGTACCTGCGGTCCCTATGATTTTATCACGAGCTCCACACTGACCTTTTCCGCTGATCTCGGACATCTGAATCGCGTGACCCCAGATAAAACCATGCTCTGGATAATGGCTCTTATGCCAAGCTCTGCATAAGAGCCACGCGCGCCGTTACTTCTTCGAGCTGGCCGATGTCGCCGCACAGCTCAAGAAGCGTCGCAAAAAGGCCGTCATCTCGCCGCTGGCAGTGGAGGCGGTCCGCCGTATCGACGCGATCTTCGATATCGAACGCGCCATCAACGGCAGATCGGAGCAGGATCGTTTGGCTCTGCGGCACGAGCACAGCGCCCCGCTGGTGGCCGATCTGGAAGAATGGATGCGCGACAATCGGTCAAAGCTGTCGAAGAACAGCGATGTGGCCGAGGCTATGGATTACATGCTCAAGGCATGGCCCGCCTTCGCAGCCTTCCTCGATGATGGCCGCATCTGCCTGACGAACAACGCGGCGGAACGAGCGCTCAGAGGCATAGCCCTGGGCAGAAAATCGTGGCTCTTCGCCGGCTCAGACCGGGGCGGCCAACGCACCGCCTTCATGCTGAGCCTCATTGGCACGGCAAAGCTCAACGACATCGATCCGCAGGCCTGGCTCGCCGACGTTCTCGCGCGCATCGCCGACATTCCCCAGAACCGTCTCCATGAACTGCTTCCCTGGAACTGGGGCGCTCCCGAAGATCAACGCGAAGCCGCCTGATCCGCGGCCTTCACCGAAGGCCTACCGTTCTCCGGTGCCGGCGATGCGGCCAAGTCTACCAGCGAGAGCGAGGTGGAGAAGCTGCACGCCAAGATCGGGCAGTTGGTCGTGGAGCGGGATTTTTTAGCGAAAGCCTTCGGTCGATGAGCGTGGACCGGAGGCGGGCGCTGGTTGAACCGGCTCACCACCGCCTGTCGATTGCGGCGCAGTGCCGTCTGCTGCGGATCAGCCGTTCGTCCTATTACTATGGCGCGGCGATCTGGATGAGAAGTTTCCGCCAATCAGGATGAGAACTGATCGTCGCGGTGTTGACGTGGTGCCTGCTTTGATTGACGCTGGCAAGCCGTTACTCGCAGGTTTGATTGTCGGC
>NZ_JANZXA010000028.1 GCF_025153475.1 Novosphingobium mangrovisedimenti | reverse complement strand
CCTCCACGGCAAACATCCCTGGCCGCTCCAAAAGGAACAACCTTATCCAATGGCTGGTTTTTACACCGCCGCGCTCAGCAAATCGCCGGCGCTCCATTGGCCTGGTTTGTCACCGCCCTGCACACTCCAGCGAGCCAACAAAGTCACGAACGATCAAAAGCTCGTTCAACCGACTTCGTACATCGATTTGCCTGTTGGTGATCCGGAGCACAAACACGCCGACATTCCGAGAAACAAGTCTTCGCCCGCTGCGAGCCCTCGATCCCGCAGCTCCGCCGATACCGCTGATGTGCGGAACGTGGCCGAACCTTCTGTAAGGCCGCCGCTTCGCCTACGTCCTGCAACTTGAGATTGCTCTTTGTCTGACCAGCGGAGGCTGATCGGTTGACGGCAATGTTGTTGAGACAAGGGTTCGCGGTATGCCCATCGATAGCCAGTTTGAACGCCTTGCCATCGCGCTGGCAATCGGTCTGCTCTTTGGTCTCGAACGCGGCTGGAACCTTCGCGAAGTACCTGAAGGAAAGCGCGCGGCCGGTCTCAGAACCTATGGTCTTTCCGGCTTGCTCGGAGGTATCAGTGCTCTTGTCGCGTCCACCGCAGGAGCGATTTTTCTCAGCTTTGCATTCCTGACGTTCGGACTGATCACGGCCGCTTTCCAATATCTAGAAGCGCGAATCGAACAAGGCTTCAGTGTTACCGGCACTGTTGCCGGACTCCTGGCGTTCCTGCTCGGAGCCTATGCAGTTGTGGGCGAGATGTCGGTGGCAATTGCATCGGCAGCGGCGGCGACGGCCATGCTCGCATTCAAGCAGCCCCTTCATGCGTGGCTGAAAATGCTCACCTGGCCGGAGATTCGTGCATTCGTCATTCTCGTCGTGATGACCGCTCTCATTGCGCCCATTTTGCCCGACAAGGCGATCGATCCATGGAACGCGATCAATCCGACCGAGATTTGGCGTTTCACGATCCTCCTCGCCGCCGTTTCCTTTCTTGGCTATTTCGCGATCCGCATCTTCGGCGAGCGAGCCGGCCTGATCGTATCCGCGCTCGCCGGCGGCCTGGCGTCATCGACCGCTGCCGCTTTGACTTTCGCGAAGATGGCAAGGGCCCATCCGGACGCCTGCTGGCTCCTTTCGGGCGCTACGCTGATGAGCTGTGCCGTCATGATGGCGCGTGTGATCGTCGTCGTCGGAATCGCCAATCCGTCGCTGCTCGGCCTCATCATGCTGCCGCTGGCGATTTCGGGCTCTGTCATCCTAATCATGGGCGCCATCTTTATTTTGCGCGCCGGCAAGCGCAACATGGAGCGACCGCAAATCGCCATGACCAGCCCGCTGGAACTGGGCACGGCCTTGAAGCTTGCCGGACTCATTGCCGGGGTCATGCTGGTCTCGAAACTTGCGGCGCAGTTCTCCGGTCCCGCCGGCGTATTCGGGCTGTCGGCGATTTCCGGATTGGCCGATGTCGATGCGATCAGTCTGTCCTTGTCCCAATTGTCCAAAGGAGCGCTCGATCCGCAGATTGCCGCGATCGGCATCGGCTTGGCGGTCACGGCGAATACATTGACCAAATCCCTATTGGGCGCACTGACGGGTTCGCCGAAGCATGGACTCATCGTGGGCGCAGGAAGCGCGGTGGCGCTCATCACAGCCGGGGGGGCCCTTTTTCTGACGATTGGCTGACGTCCGCCATGAGTGCTAATGGCCGAATATATAGCCGCAGGGTGGCGCATCATGGTTTTTGCCGAAAGAACGTGAGGCTTCGCAGTAAGAACTCGTGCAACACCACGTCCTTGCGGATGTCAATTCCCTTGATCCCGAAACGACGCGCGCATGCTGACAAGACCAGGCGTCGCCAACTGGATAGCCAAATCCGGCCGGTAGAACCATAATCCGGGCGAAGCATCGATTCCGGAGGATGATGGAGCATGACTGACGCGCATCCCGACGCGGGCAAACGGCTCGATCCATCGCAGCTCGTCGATGTCGAGGGACTGATCCGTGCTTATCATGACCTAGCCCCTGATCCTGGCAACGCCGGCCAGCGTGTCACGTTCGGCACTTCCGGCCACCGCGGCTCGGCGCTCGAATGCAGGTTCAACGAGGCGCATACTCTGGCGATTGCCCAAGCGGTCTGCCTTCACCGTGCAAGGACCGGCATAGACGGTCCTTTGTTCCTGGGGGTCGACACGCACGCCTTGTCGGGACCGGCGGCAAGGACAGCAATCGAGGTATTCGCAGCGAATGAGGTGGCCGTCGTGACCGACGCGCGCGACGGCTTTACGCCGACGCCAGTCATCTCTCACGCGATTCTCTCTTACAATCGCGGGCGCACGAGCGGCCTTGCCGATGGCGTCGTGATCACTCCTTCACACAATCCGCCGGAGGATGGCGGCTTCAAGTACAATCCGCCGCATGGCGGACCCTCGGAGCCGGAAGTGGCCGGCAGTATCGAGCGCCTCGCTAACGCGCTACTCGACGCCAAGCTAGGCGGCGTGCGCCGCATGCCCTACGACCGGGCCTATCGTTCATCCGCATTGTCACGGCAGGATTTCCGTTCGGCCTATGTCGACGATCTTGCCAACGTCCTCGACTTCGAGGCGATCAGCGCCTCGAGCCTGCGAATTGGCATCGACCCCCTCGGCGGCAGTTCGGTCGACTACTGGCCTGCCATCATCGAGCTTTATCGGCTCGACGCTTGCCTGGTCAGCGACACCGTCGATCCGAGCTTCGGGTTCATGCCCGCCGATCGCGATGGCCGCATCAGAATGGATTGCTCTTCGCCCTATGCGATGGCGCAGCTACTCGATCTCAAGGACCGATTCGACATATCCGTGGGCAACGATCCGGATGCCGATCGGCACGGTATTGTTACAGCCTCGCAGGGGTTGATGCCTCCGAACGACTATCTCGCCGCTTGCGTTGCCTATCTGTTCATGAACCGGCCTCAGTGGCCGCGCGACGCCGGGATCGGAAAAACGATGGTAACGAGCGCGCTTATCGATCGGCTTGCCGCGCATCTCGATCGCCCCCTGGTCGAAACGCCGGTCGGGTTCAGATGGTTCGTCGACGCCATGCTCGAAGGCAAGCTCGGCTTTGCGGGTGAGGAAAGCGCCGGAGCGACCCTGCTGCGCAAGAACGGCTCGGTATGGACTACCGACAAGGATGGAATCGCGCTCGGCCTGCTTGCTGCGGAGATCATGGCGAAGACGGGCCGCGATCCCACTGCGCTCTACGCCGAGGTGACCGCCACGATTGGAAAGCCGTTCTACCGGCGTACCGACGCTCCGGCGACGAGACGCGAGAAAGAGCAGCTCAGGCAGCTGACGCCGCACAGTTTCGAGGCTGGACAATTGGCTGGCGAAGCCGTGATCGCCATCGAAAGCGCCGCGCCATCGAGCGGCGCTCCCTTGGGCGGCGTGCGCGTACGAAGCGCGAACGGCTGGTTCGCGGCGCGGCCTTCGGGAACGGAGGATATCTACAAGATCTACGCGGAAAGCTTCCGGAGCCTCGACCATCTCGATCAGATCGAGAGCGAAGCAAAGGCGATGATCGGTGCCGCGCTTGCAGAAGCGGCCGTGCGCCACTGACGAAGTCGAAGGAAGAGAAGAATCGTGTGAATGCCGGCGCCGCGTTCGCCAGCGCCAACAATGAAAGCTGGTCGAGGCCATCCCGAGCAACGATTATCAGCGCGCCGAGAGGATTCCCTGCCGCAGGCGCTATACGATGCCATCAAGATGGAATTCTTCGGCATCCTCCAGTCTGGCCCCGCCGGTCAGGGCTGGTTCGACAGGTTTCCCAGGTTCCGGTTCCGGACTGTAAGTTTCATGCCGCCAGTGCGTCTTGAACCATATCCCCTCAGGGGGGAGCCACCAATGGAGGTATTCATGACGATCCGAGCCAAACAGAACGAGGCGCCTGACAAGAAGACGGAGTCGTCGGGATGCTGTTGCGGCAACAAGCGGGCCGCAAGTCCCGCGGAGACCGGCGGACAAGACCCGAGCGCCACCAAAGACGCGGCGACGAAGCACTCCCAAGGGTGCAAATCGACCGGCTGATGCTGTAGGCTGAACACGTGCGGCACAGCCCTTTGGGCGCCGCACCACTCTGTTCGAGGGGCCGCACGCCCCCCCTCCTTTGGCCCCTCGAACACCTGTGGCCATGCTGAACACCATCGGCGAGCCAGACCAACAACGGAGCCTTGCCTTGCCAACCGTGACACTTGAAGCCCGCGGGCTGTTCCAATGCCTTGATCATCTCGGCGTCGAAAAGCAGCTTTCAAAATGCGCTGGAGTGCTCAGCGCCGAAGCCAATCCCGCTTCCGAGAGCGTAACGGTCGTCTTTGACGAGACGCTGATAAATGTCGCCGAGTTGCGCGGCATCATCAATGACTGCGGCTTTCACTGCGGCGGCCGTCTCGTCCCCCGGCATGTCTGCGCCCGCGATGCCGTGGTGACCCCAGACGGCGACAGCCAGAACCGCGCGGGCCCCGCGTCCGGTCACGTCCATCATCACCGGCCGGGACCCGTCGCTGCTGCCGCCAAAGGGGGGCCGGCGCACGACGCCATGGCTCATGAAATGGGGCACGGCGCGGGGATGGACATGGCCGCGATGGCGCGCGACATGCGCAACCGGTTCTTCATCAGCCTGATCTTTAGTCTTCCGATCTTCGGCCTGTCTCCGATGGGGATGGACCGCCCCTTGCTTACCCCACCTTTCGGCCTGGAGCTCAACATCGCCTTGTTCCTGCTTGCAAGCGCGGCGATCCTTTATCCCGTCTGGCCCTTCGTGGTCGCCGCGATCCGAGCGCTGCGCAATGGTATTCTCAACATGGCCGTGCTCGTGTTGCTGAGCGTCGGCACCGGCTATCTGTTCAGCGTCGGCACCACCTTCTTTTTCGAGGGCCAGCAATTCTACGAAGCCTCGGCGGTTCTGCTCGTTTTCATTCTTCTTGGCCACTGGCTCGAAATGCGGGCAAGGGCCGGCGCTTCGCAGGCTATCCGCGCATTGATGGACCTGGCGCCGCCGATGGCGACAGTCCTGCGCGACGGGAAGGAGATCGAAGTGCCGACCGCCGAGGTGCTGGTCGGCGATGTCGTTCTGATCCGCCCCGGCAACAAGATCCCCGTCGACGGCGAGATTCTCGATGGCAAGTCGGACGTCGATGAATCGATGCTGACAGGAGAATCCATGCCGGTCTCCAAAGCCCCTGGCGATGCGGTCATTGGCGCCACGATCAACCGCAGCGGCAGTTTCCGCTACCGCGCGACCAAAGTGGGAGCGGATACCGCCCTCGCCCAGATCGTCAAGCTCGTCCAGGAAGCGCAAAACTCCAAGGCACCGGCGCAATTGCTCGCGGATCGCGCATCGCAATGGCTGGTGCTCGCCGCGATCGTTATCGGCCTTGCCACATTTGCCGGCTGGTACTGGGCGCTGGGTTCGACCTTGCTGTTCGCATTGACACTGACGATCACCGTGTTCGTGATCGCCTGTCCCGATGCACTCGGTCTTGCCACCCCGATGGCGGTGATGGTCGGAACCGGTCTTGGTGCGATGAACGGCATCTTGTTCAAGAATGCCGGCGCGCTCGAGGACGCGACCAAGCTTGATGTGATCATCTTCGACAAGACCGGAACGCTCACCATGGGGCAGCCCAAGGTCGTCGATGTGGTCGCGGCTGCGGAATATACGCAGGACGAGGTGCTCCGCATGGCCGGAGCGGTTGAACGCAATTCGGAGCATCCGCTTGCCATCGCGATCCTGGAGCGCGCATCGGGCATCACTTTGCCGGAAGCCCGCAATTTCGCCAACCGCGAGGGCAAGGGCGCAGGTGCCGAAGTCGAAGGTGCATCCGTGGTGGTCGGGAACCGTCAGGTAATGGAGGATGAAAACGTTCCATTGGGCGCGCTTGCGGAACCCGCCGAGCGGTTGAAGGGCGCCGGCCGCACGGTTGTCCATGTCGCCCGCGGCGGCGAGATACTGGGCCTGATCGCGATTGCCGATGCACCTCGCCCCACCGCCAAGGCGACCGTCGCCGCACTGCGCGAACGCAAGGTCAAGGTCGCGATGCTCACCGGCGACAATGCGGGCACGGCCAAACGGATCGCCGCGGAACTCGGCATCGACATCGTGCTCGCCGATGTCCTGCCGGGGCAGAAGGCCGATAAGGTCAAGGAACTGCAGGCGCAAGGCCAGCGGGTCGGCATGGTCGGAGATGGCGTCAACGATGCGCCCGCCCTGACGCAGGCCGATGTCGGATTCGCCATCGGCGCGGGAACCGACGTCGCCATGGAAAGCGCGGACGTCGTCCTGATGAAGAGCGATCCCTTCGACATTGTCGGTGCGATCACCCTGTCGCGTGCGACATTGCGCAAGATGCACCAGAATCTCTGGTGGGCGGTGGGTTACAACATCATCGCCTTCCCGCTCGCCGCCGGCGTGCTCTATCCCGTGCTGCTGAGCCCGGAGATTGCTGCGCTCGCCATGTCGGGCAGTTCCGCGCTTGTTGCCATCAACGCGCTGATGCTCAAGCGGACCAGGCTGACGGGTGTTGGCCGCGGCAGGATGCCGGCCGGGAGCGCAGCACAGGACTCGCCAGTTCCGGCGACCGCGATGTGATCCGATTTTCGGCTACCTCTTCGATCTCTTGCGAAACGGCGAAACAATGGCTTCTTCATCCACTCAAACCAGCGGAACATTACCAACTTCGGCGGCGCCGTCGCGGCAATCAGGAAACCGTCCTCCCCAATCACTGGGCGAAGCGCGAAAACGAATTCTATCCGGCTTCGGGCCCATTCCGGATATTCTCAAATGGCTCCACCCGATGCGGACGAGCCGCTATCTCCTTTCCGAGGTACTCAATCCCTGGATGCGCGGTGCCGCAATGTTGGCGGGTGCGATCTCGCCAAGGCGCAAGCCGCTGTCACCTGACCAGTCGTTGGTTCAGCGGGAAAGAGACGTAATCGGCGCGATCACCCAAGCGCTCGAGGACGCGCGGCGAGCCAGGGACAAAACCGGCGAGCAGATCTTTGGCTGGCTGTACGGCTTTGCGGGCAGCAGCCATGCCTAGCAATGGTCGCCCCCCGCAGCCCCAACTGCGAGCAGCTGCAGGCGATGCCATTCTGGTTATCAACAGCGGCTCGTCGAGCGTGAAGTTCGCGCTCTTTTCGACCAAGGATCCCCCAGCGCGCCTCTGGTCAGGGGCCATCGACCGCATCGGCCTTGCACATGGCCGTTTTCACGCCGTTGACGCAGCAGGGACGACGGCGTTCGATGAAACGGCAGAAGTCGCTGACCACGACATGGCTCTGCATCTGCTTTTGGATGCGATCGACCGGCACACCGCCGGAGACGGTTTGGCGGCAGTCGGGCACCGCATTGTCCATGGCGGCGCGGAATGTGATTGCGCCACATTCGTAACCGAGACGCTGGAGGCGCGGTTGCGCGAGTTCGTGCCGCTTGCTCCGCTGCATCAACCGCACAATCTGGCCGGAATCACCGCAGTCCGCAACGCTCGCCCAGACCTGTCCCAAATCGCCTGCTTCGATACCGCCTTTCATCATGGCATGCCGCACCTCGCAACCCTGACGGGTTTGCCGCGCGAGTTGCGTGACCAAGGCATCCGCCGTTACGGCTTTCATGGCCTCTCCTACGAATATGTCGTTGAACGGCTGCGCAGCGAGGAGGTCGACGTCGATGGCGAGCGCGTCATCGTTGCCCATCTCGGGAACGGGGCTTCGATGTGCGCGCTGAAGGGCGGCAGAAGCGTCGAGACGACGATGGGTTTCAGCACATTGAGCGGTCTGCCCATGGGGACGCGCTGCGGCGACCTCGACCCGGGCATCATCCTTTACTTGCTGACAGAGATGGACTTGTCCGCAGATCGGCTCCGGCATCTCCTTTACGAGGAATCGGGACTGCTGGGACTGTCCGGTTTCAGCCGCAACATGCAGGAATTGCTGGCGCGGCCCACAGACCATTCCGCTCTCGAGGCCGTAGCGTACTTCTGCTACCAGGCGCGCTCACACCTGGCAGCACTGACCGCCGTCTTGGGCGGCCTCGATCGCCTCGTATTCACCGGCGGAATCGGCGCCAATGCCCCCATGGTTCGCGCCGACATTTGCGCGGATCTCGGCTATCTGGGCGTCGCCCTGGATCCCACGCGCAACACAGCTGGTGCACGCGTCATCTCGTCGGCTGCGGGCCGTGTCGTTGTTGAAGCATTCGCAACCGACGAAGAACAAATGATAGCGCAGCACATGCGCCGGCTGCTGGCCGCGCAGCCCGCAAGGCAGGTGGCGTGAACTTGACCCCCCCTGCCCCACATCTGCAGCGCCTCGTCGAACAGGCAACCGGCCTTGGACCCATACGCGTTGCTGTAGCTGATGCCGCGCAATCGGAAGTTCTGGAAACTATGCGCGAAGCGCAGGGACTCGGCTTGGTCGAGCCGCGTCTCGTTGGCGATCCGGAGGCGATCGCCGCGATCTGCAGCGATATCGAATGGACGCCGGCGCCTGATTGGATGGTCCCCGCCGGTTCGGGAATTGCCGCAGCAGCAAAAGCTGTGGAACTCGCCCGCGAGGGCAAGGCCGATGCAGTGATGAAAGGACATATCCACACCGACAGCCTGATGCACGCTTTGCTCGACAAGGAACTTGGGCTGCGTGTGCCAAGCGAGCGGGTCAGTCATGTCTTCCTGGTCGACGTCGCAACCCGGTCAAGACTCCTGGGGATTACCGACGCGGCGATCAACATCGCGCCCGACCTCAGCGCCAAGGCCCAGATCCTGCAAAATGCGATCAACCTGTTCCAACTCCTCGGGGTCGAGACGCCAAAGGCCGCCGTCCTCTCGGCGATAGAGACGGTCAATCCCGAAATCGTCTCGACACTCGATGCGGCATGTCTGACGCTCATGGCGCAGCGCGGACAAATCACCGGCGCGCTGGTCGACGGCCCGCTCGCCTTCGACAATGCCATCTCGAGCCAGGCAGCCGCGGACAAAGGGATTGTTTCAGCCGTGGCCGGTGACGCAGACATTCTGCTCGTGCCGGATCTAGTCTCGGGAAACATCCTCGCGAAAAACCTTGAATATCTGGCGGGAGCCACTGCGGCCGGGATCGCGGTCGGTTTGGCGGTGCCGGTGGCGCTGACGTCGCGCGCGGATCCGGTGCCGGCACGGCTGGCCTCGCTCGCTGTGGCAGCGCTGATGCACCACCGCAGACCAATAACTCCGACGGCGCTGCACCCGTTCGAGGCAAGTCTTCACTGCGCGCCGCAGCCCGAGCGTGCCTGCTATCCGCTTGCGAAATGATCATGTCCCACGCTCAGCCATCCCTCACGCGGACCGGGACCGGAAACGATCGGCCAGCCCCCCAGTCCCCTATCCGCGCACCACACACGCACCCGGCTTTCGCCCGTGAAGATGTAAGCAACCAGGTGACGGTTATCGGCGCGGGTCCGGCGGGCCTCGTTTGCGCGATTGCTCTCGCGCGTGCTGGGCGTCGCGTTCTCGTGCGCGAGTGGCATCGCAATGTCGGCATGCGGTTTCACGGGGACTTCCAGGGCCTCGAGAACTGGAGCGGCGAAACGGATGTGTTGGATGACCTGCGCGCTGCCGGCATCGAGCCGACCTTTGACCATCATGGTGTGACCCGGGGCACGGTCTATGATTCCCGTGGCAGTCATTATCAGGTACAGAGTGCGCGCGCCCTATTCTATCTTGTTCGACGGGGAAGCGACGAAGGTTGCCTCGATCATGCGTTGTTGCGCCACGCGATTGCGGCTGGGGTAGAGGTCAGGTTCGAAGACCGGGCGAGTGACGCCGAAGGAAATGCTGTCCTCGCGATCGGCCCGAGACGGGCAGACATCATCGCCGTCGGGTATGTGTTTGAGACCCACATGGCAGACGGGAGCTGGCTCGTCCTGGATGAGCGCCTCGCCCCGCGCGGTTACGCTTATCTGCTGATCCACGCTGGCCGCGGCACGCTCGCCAGCTGTATGTTGAAGGGCTTCAAGCAGCAGGCGGTCTATCTGGAGCGAACCGTTGCCTTCTTCCGCAGTCAACTGGGGCTGACAATGCGCGCCGCAAAGCCGTTTGGCGGCTTCGGCAATTTCCGGATTCCACGCTCGGCCATCCAAGGCGGTCACCCCGTGATTGGCGAACAGGCCGGGTTCCAGGATGCGCTGGCGGGATTCGGCATGCGCTACGCCATTCGATCGGGCCTGCTCGCGGCACGCAGCATCCTTGAAGCCAGAGACTATTCCAGCCTATGGCGCGAAGAACTACGGCCGCTGCTTCGTGCCGGTATGGTCAACCGCTTCATCGTCAATCTCATCGGTGAGCGGGGCTGGCCAGCCGTGGAGAAGCTGCTCACGCACGGCGACGCGCGCATTGCGCTCCAGCGAATGTACAGGCCCTCGATAGCGAGCCGAATCCTTTTTCCGATAGCGCAGCTACACCATCTCGGAACCTCTCGCGATCCGAGTTGCGATCACATCGATTGCGATTGCGTGTGGTGCCAGCACCAGGCCGAACACAAACCTCCTATCGCTGACCGGAACAGCAGGGGCGGAAGTACGCCGACTGGTTCCACTCGAGCGGATCGAGGTGAGCATTTATGAACACTGAAGCCAGTTCTTCAAATTGTGGCGTGGTCGTTTCAGTGCGCGGCAGTGTCGTTGACGTTCGTTTCGCCAGCCGTTTGCCGCAGATATATTCGGTGCTGCGAGCTGGTCCGGACAAACAGATCGTGATTGAAGTTCTGGCTCAGCAAGATGCACATCATGTGCGAGGAATTGCCTTGACGCCCACACAGGGCCTCGCTCGCGGAATGATCGTCGAGGACACGGGCGGACCCTTGAAAGCACCGGTGGGCAAGGCAGTGCTCTCGCGAATGTTTGATGTGTTTGGCAATGCCATAGATCGCGAACCTGCAGTGTCGGGCGTCAAATGGCGTTCGGTGCATAATGCACCGCCGCCGCTTATGCGACGTTCCACAAGATCCGAAGTCTTTGAGACAGGCATCAAGGTCATCGATATCCTCGCACCGCTGGAGCGCGGCGGCAAGGCGGGCCTTTTTGGCGGAGCCGGCGTCGGCAAGACGGTGCTGCTGACCGAAATGATCAACAACATGGTCGGTCAAAATGCCGGCGTAAGCATTTTCTGCGGCATTGGTGAGCGTTGTCGGGAGGGTGAAGAGCTTTACGATGCCATGAAGCAAGCGGGGGTGTTGCCGAATATGGTGATGCTCTTCGGCCAGATGAACGAGCCGCCTGGCGCCCGATTTCGCGTCGGGCACGCCGCGCTGACGATGGCCGAATATTTCCGAGATGAAGAGCACCGCGACGTGTTGCTGCTAGTCGATAACATCTTTCGCTTCATCCAGGCAGGAATGGAAGTGTCGGGCCTGATGGGCCAGATGCCGTCGCGGCTCGGCTATCAACCCACCATGGGCACCGAGCTGTCGGGGCTGCAAGAGCGGATCGCCAATACCGATACTGGCGCCATCACCTCGATCCAGGCGGTCTACGTGCCGGCCGACGATTTTACCGATCCGGCGGCTGTGCACACCTTCTCGCACCTTTCCGCGTCGATCGTGCTCTCACGCAAACGGGCCAGCGAAGGCCTGTTCCCGGCTGTCGACCCCCTGCAATCCAGTTCCAAGATGGCCACACCAGGCGTGGTCGGCGAGCGGCATTACCGCCTGGCGCGGGAAATCCGGCGCACGCTCGCACAATATGATGAGCTCAAGGACATTATCGCCATGCTTGGGCTGGAGCAGCTTTCGCCGGAAGACCGCAACGTCGTCGCACGCGCCCGCCGGCTGGAGCGGTTTCTCACGCAACCCTTTTTCACGACAGAGCAGTTCACCGGACTTACGGGTAAACTGGTCAGCCTCGAGGACGCGCTGAACGGCTGCGAGCGGATATTGCGCGACGAATTCAAGGATTATCCCGAAAGCGCACTCTACATGATCGGGGCGATCGACGAGGCAAAGACAAGTTCGCAATCTGAGCATGCCATCTGATCATGAACCTCAAAATCCTCTTGCCCTTCGATATCTTCACCGAGAAAACCGGCGTGTCGCGGATTGTCGCCGAGACGCATCATGGTTCGTTTGGTATTCTCCCTCGCCGTCTTGATTGCGTGGCGGCACTGACGGCCGGAATACTGACTTACGAGACTCCGTCAGAGGGGGAAGTATTTCTCGCTGTGGACGAAGGGGTGCTCGTCAAGGCTGGTGCTGACGTTCTTGTATCGGTGCGTCGCGCGCTGGGCGGAACAGACCTTGGTCAGTTGCGTGAAGCAGTCGAGCAGGAATTTCTGACACTTGACCGCCAGGAACAGAGCCTGCGCTCGATATTGGCGAAAATGGAAAGTGACCTCATCCACCGCATGGCGAGTATTCGCAATGACTGACCCGTCCCGCAAGAGGCGCGTGAAGCCGCGCCAGTCGCTCAGCCGACAGGTCGGCTTGAAGGCGGCGCGAAAGCTCAAGGCACGGCGCAATCCAGGACAAGGCGTCTGGTTCGGTTTGGGAATGATGGGCCTTATCGGCTGGTCGGTGGCGATTCCGACGCTGCTGGGCGCTGCCCTCGGGTTCTGGCTGGATCAACGCTATCCGGGTAGGCATCCCTGGACCCTGGCGCTGCTGGTGGCTGGCCTCGCCATCGGCTGTCTCAACGCCTGGCATTGGATGGCCAGGGAACAAAAGGAGATGCAGAGCGAACGGGAGGACGATCATGAATGAAACAATGATACTGGCAGCGCCTGTGTTCCTCGGCTTTCTGCTCGGCGTATTCTTCTTTGGCGGCCTTTGGTGGACGGTGAAGAGGGCAATCCCGTCGCAACGCCCGGCACTTTGGTTTTCGGCCAGTTTGCTGGTGCGAACGAGCATCGCCATGGCGGGCTTCTATCTTGTCGGCGGCAATGCCTGGGCGCGGTGGCTGCTGTGCCTCCTGGGCTTCATCCTGGCACGGTTTTTCGTGAACTCGCTGACCCGTTCGTCAAGACCCAACCCACCCGATTTGCCAGCGGAGATCCGCTATGCGCCTTAGCCCCGACGATATGATCTTCTGGCAATACGGGTTCATCAAGTTCAACGCCACAATTGCGTTCACATGGGGCCTCATGTTCGTGCTTGCCGTCGGCTCCAGGCTCATCACTCGGAAGCTCTCGACCGGTCTGCACCGATCCCGATGGCAGAATCTGCTGGAAATCATTGTCACGGGCATCGAAAAGCAAATCGAAGATGTCGGTCTCCGACACCCAAGAAAATACATCGGTTTTCTGGGCACGCTCTTTCTGTTCCTGGCTTTGGCCAGCCTTTTCACCATCCTCCCCGGCTATGAACCGCCCACGGGATCGCTATCGACCACGGCCGCTCTCGCGCTCTGCGTTCTGGTGGTGGTGCCGTTTTCCGGAATCAAGGAGCAGGGGCCGGGTAGCTACCTCAAGTCATATCTCGAGCCGACAGCCATCATGCTGCCGTTCAACATCATCAGCGAACTGTCGCGCACATTGGCGCTGGCCGTTCGTCTGTTCGGCAACATGATGAGTGGAACGATGATACTCGCGATCCTGCTGACCGTCACGCCGTTTATCTTCCCGGTCGTCATGAGCGCGCTTGGTCTGCTCACCGGCATGGTGCAGGCCTATATCTTCAGCATTTTGGCTACGGTCTATATCGCGGCCGCCACACGCGGCCGCACGGCCAGGTCCGTATCAACCCCAGAACCCAGAACATGAAACGCGGCAACAAGAGGAGGCATTATGGACAGTATGACGCTCATTGGCATCGCTTCAATAGTCACCGCCGGGCTGACGATTGCGCTCGGGAGCATCGGACCCGCGCTCGGTGAGGGCCGTGCGGTCTCGACAGCATTGAGTTCGCTGGCACAACAGCCCGATGCCGCAAGCACCATCACGCGCACCTTGTTTGTCGGCTTGGCGATGATCGAGTCGGTCGCGATCTATTGCTTCGTGCTCTCGATGATCCTCGTTTTCGCAAACCCATTCTGGAACCACGTCATCGCACAAGCCGCGGGAAAGTGATCGATGCTCATCGATTGGTTCACTGTCGGCGCGCAAGCGCTCAACTTTCTCATTCTGGTGTGGTTGCTGAAGCGCTACCTCTACAAGCCGATCCTCGACGCACTCGATGCCCGGGAAAGGCGAATTGCCGCAGAGCTCGCTGACGCTGACGCGAAGAAGTCCGAGGCGCAAGAGGAACGCGACCTGTTCCTTCACAAGAACGAACAGTTCGACGAGCAGCGTGCGGCGCTCATGAACGAAGCGATGGAAGAGGTGAAGGCGGAGCGTCGGCGGCTTCTCGATGAGGCGAGAACGGCGGCCGATGCGCTGAGTGCCAAACGCCAGGAAGCGTTGCGCGCCGAAGCCGACAATCTCAATGACGCCATACGCCGTAAAACCCAACAGGAAGTGTTCGCCATCGCGCGGAAGACGCTGAAAGATCTCGCCGCGGTCAGCCTTGAAGAGCGTATGACCGAAATGTTCGTCCAACAGGTGCGCACGATGAAAGGCGGAACAAAAGAGACCCTCGCTCAGACGCTCGAAGCTGCGTCCGAGCCCGTGCTCGTCCGCAGCGCCTACGGCTTGTCGGGCGAGCAACGTGCTACGATTGAGCAAGCGCTCACGGAGACGTTCTCGGCCGATATTCCCTTGCGGTTCGAGACCGCGCCAAGCCTGGTGAGCGGAATCGAATTAATCACGAATGGACAAAAGATAGCCTGGTCCATCGCGGACTACCTCACTGCGATGGAAAAGGTGGTTGCCAGCCTTCATCAAGACAAGGATCTGGTTGATACCGCAACCGGACCGCCGACAACGCCCAAAGCCGGATCAAAGGCCGATAAACCAAAACCCGAAACGCAACGCCAATGACAGCCAGGTCCGAAACCCTACAAAGTGCATTCGACTCTGCATTTGCAGGAATCGGTCAGACGCGGAAGGTATTCGCACCGCAGCTGGCACCAAGAGAGGTGGGAACCATCACCAGTATTGCGACCGGGGTCGCCAAGGTCTCCGGGCTCCCCGAAGTCGGCTTCGAGGAGCTGATACGCTTTCCCGGCGACGTGCTCGGCATGGCATTCAATGTTGATGACAGTGAAACCGGCGTCGTTCTGCTCGGCGCGTATTCTCATTTGAACGCGGGCGATGAGGTCGAGCGAACAAGCCGAGTCATGGATGTTGCCGTGGGCGAAGGCCTGCTGGGCCGCGTTATCGACCCCCTTGGCCGGCCACTCGATGGCAACGTGTTGATTTCCGCTGAGAGTTGACCCGGGAGAGGCATAAATTTCCGCTGAGAAGTGACCCATGTTCTGACCTTTCCCCTGGCTGTTGCGTCGGGGGACATTGGAGTGATCGACATGGCGTTAT
>NZ_JANZXA010000027.1 GCF_025153475.1 Novosphingobium mangrovisedimenti | reverse complement strand
ACTTCACTCTAGAGACCTGCTGGCCGGTCATGACCGCCTTGATGAAGCCTGCAGGCGCTGCGCGCCCTTGTCTTCATCAAGGCGATGCGGCCCTTCGAGGGACCGCTTCCCAATGTGCTATGGCAGCGAATTTATCTCGCGGGACATGGATCTGTGGGCTTACCAGCGCAGTGTGATCCTGGACTTCTCCCGCCCAGGCAAACCCACAGACGATGCGTTCATCGAAGCGTTCAACAGCAAGCTGCGCAGCGAATGCCTGAACGCCCACTGGTTCCTGTCGCTGCAAGATGCTTGCGAAAAGCTGGAGGCTTGGCGTAGACACTACAACGAGGATCGACCGCATAGCGCGATTGGGAATATCTCCCCGATCATGCTTGCAAACTCAGTCGGTGAAACCAGCCCACCGAACCTGAGCAAGGCCGTAAACTCCAGACCTGAGCCGTAAACTCCAGACCTGAACGGTCCAAAGGTTGGGTGGCAGAGCAAACCGGGCGCAGGCTCTACTCATAGCCGGTAGAAACCTCGGGCTCAGACCACCTGGCATCCCCAAACTGCCATATTTTTAAGCCTAAGGCTCCAAGAGCAAATTCGGCCTATGCATGCAATGCAGTGTACTATATGCAACATGGGTGTGGCGCGCAAGGCTAATCTTTGCTCCCCACTGATACCAACAGGCGATCACTACCAGCGTTTGGGGAGGGGGATGAAAGGGATTGCGGTCAGGTTCTGGGATTCCCCGACCTTGCTTATGGTCCTCGCAAGCCTTTTCTGGGCGCTGAATCCAATTGTTGGCCGGGCCATTCGCGATGACCTTTCTCCGGTGACGATCGGCTTTTGGAGATGGCTCATCGCCGCAACATGTATCCTGCCGTTTGCATGGCGCCATCTTGGCGCCGATCTTCCTGCCATTCGTCGGTCGTGGCGGTTTCTGGGATTGTTGGGGTTCTTTGGAGTTGGGGTTTTTTCCTTTCTAGTGTACAGCAGTCTCCAGTTTACGACGGCGACCAACAACTTGCTGCTACAATCCACGATGCCGATCATGACACTGATCATGCCAGCAGTGATTTTCCGCGAACGAGTTGCCTCGCTCCAGTTTGTCTGCGCAGGACTGTCGATTCTGGGTGCCGTTTGGATCATTACTGAGGGTGACTTGTTTAACTTGCACCTTGCGTCCCTCAATGCTGGCGATCTCCTGGCGCTAGCGGCAGTCTTTCTCTACGCTGCCTACGCGACCTCCCTGCGCAGGGCGCCCCAGTTGCATCACTTCAGCCTGCTGGTGGTGCTATTTGCAGCGGGCATTGTCTCGCTTTCCGCCCCTTACGGTTTGCAAATGTTGCTTAACGGCACATCCGATCTGCCGCTGACCTCGATAGGTGCGCTGGTATTCATCGGAATTTTTCCTTCACTCGTTTCCTACGCGTTGTTCAATCGCGCGGTTGCCCTGATTGGATCGGTACGAGCTGGCCTCTTCATGAATCTTCCGGCAGTCTTCGGCGTATTGATGGCCGTCCCCCTCTTGGGGGAGAGGTTTGCGCACTATCATTTGGTTGGGTCACTCCTCATCGTGGTGTCACTCCTGCTCTCAAGAAAGGTAAGTAAATGAGTTTTAACGAAGATTCCATGTCGCAGCACGCGATAAACCGCCTCAAAGCTGCACAGGACGAAGCCAGCATTGACGCTGCGAAGTACTGGGGGAGGGCGGCCGAAGCCATCGATTGGTTTGCGTGCGCAGATATGCCATTCGATGATTTCTTGGGATGGTTCTCTGACGGCCAACTGAACACGTGCTACAACTGTCTCGACCGGCACGTCGCCGCAGGTCGTGGCGACTGCACTGCTTTGATTTATGACAGCCCGGTTACCAAGACGATCGCGAGGTACAGCTATTCCGAACTTCTCCAGCAAACGGGTCGCGTCGCAGCAATGCTCAAGAGCCTTGGGGTGGGGCAAGGCGATCGGGTGGTCATCTACATGCCGATGGTCCCGGAAACCGTTTTTGCCATGCTGGCCTGCGCCCGGCTTGGCGCCATTCATTCGGTGGTGTTTGGCGGCTTTGCTCCGCCCGAACTTTCCAAGCGGATCGATGATGCTGCGCCGAAACTTGTCCTGACCGCCTCATGCGGGATCGAAGGCGGGCGGACAATCGCCTACAAACCGCTAGTGGACGAAGCACTAGCGCTCTCTTCCCATCAAGTGCGCCATGTTGTGCTGCTGCAACGCGAACAGGTGACCGCCGCCCTGCGTCCACCGCGCGACATCGACTGGATGGAGCTGCACGCACTAACTGCCGGGGATGAAATTCCCGCTTGCGTATCGGTTGCTGCAACCGATCCGCTCTATATCCTTTACACCTCCGGAACCACCGGCAAGCCAAAGGGCGTGGTGCGCGAAAATGGCGGGCATGCGGTGGCGCTGGCTTGGTCCATGACGAACATTTACGGGATCGAGGCTGGAGACACGTTCTGGGCGGCATCCGATGTTGGCTGGGTGGTCGGCCACAGCTACATTGTCTACGGGCCCTTGCTGGTCGGAGCGGCTACGGTCTTGTTCGAAGGCAAGCCGGTGGGAACTCCCGATCCCGGCACGTTCTGGCGCGTTATCGAACGGCATGGCGTGAAGTCCTTCTTCACGGCACCAACCGCTATACGCGCCATTCGCAAGGAAGATCCTGCAGGGGACTTGCTCAGGCAACTTGGCATCGCTCGATGCCAGGCAATCTTTCTTGCGGGCGAGCGCGCCGATCCCGACACGATCGATTGGCTCGAACAGCACAGTGGCCTACCGGTGATCGACCACTGGTGGCAAACAGAGCTGGGCTGGCCCGCCATTGCCACCTGTATTGGCCTTGGTGATTGGCGCCGTAAGCGCGGAAGCGCTGGATTAGCAGTGCCAGGCTATGATTTTGCGATCCTCGACGATCGCGGACAGCCCGTTGCCGATGGCAACAGCGGCAACGTCGTCATTCGCGCGCCTCTTGCTCCCGGGGCCTTCCGAACCCTCTGGAACAACCAGGCAGGCTACGAGAAAAACTTCGCGACCTATCCCGGCTTCTACGAAACCGGAGACACGGGCCATCGGGATCCGGACGGCTTTCTGCACATCATGGGTCGCACCGACGACATCATCAATGTCGCTGGGCATCGACTTTCGACCGGCCAGATGGAACAGATCGTCGCAAAACAAGAAGGTGTTGCCGAATGCGCGGTGATCGGCGCGAAGCATCCCGTCAAGGGCATGATCCCGGTTGCTTTCGTCTCGCCCCGCGCGGGACACCAGGCCGACCATACCCTTACCGGACGGATCGTTCAGGCCGTGCGATCCGAGCTCGGCGCCGTGGCGGCGATGAAAAAGGTTCATATCGTCCCGCAGCTCCCCAAGACCCGATCGGGCAAAATCCTGCGCAACCTGCTGCGCGAGATCGTCAATCACGCCAGATACGAAATCCCGGCGACGATAGAAGACAGTACGGTTCCAGCAACGATTGCCGAAATCGTCGAGGCCGAGTCCACGACATGACCTTCGAAGGCAGCAGAAAGCCAGCATGAATTTGTACTCACCGTAAACGCCTGCCTGGAAGGGTGTTTCCGGTTATCGCCCTTTGCTTTCCGCACAAAATTCATCAAACCTAAGGAGCTTCTTCACAATGAAAATCGCAGAAGGCTACCCAGACCTCATCAAGAGTAAACTCCCCGCGATTACGCATCACGTTTCAGGCTTCGCCGGCTACCTCCTGCAAGGCGAGCATTCCCAGCTCGTTTTCTCGGACTTTACCGGCGACTTCAATGCACCGGACCACGTCCACGGCCATCATTTGGGGATCGTTTTGGAAGGTGAAGTCGAAATGACAATTGAGGGAGAAACCCGCATCTACGGGCCCGGCGAGTACTACATCGTGGCACCTGGTGCAGTTCACTCAGCAAAGATCGAGAAGGGAACAAAATCAATCGACATTTGGTTCGAGCCGGACCATATCCGGCTGAAGGACTAGGTTGTAGTGACGATTTAACTATTTGATCCATAGCATGATGGATGCGAGTTTGACGAAGCCGAGGAAGTTGGCGGCGAGTTTGTCATAGCGGGTGGCGATGCGCCGCCATTGCTTGAGCTTGGCGAAGAAGCCTTCGATGCCCCAGCGTTGTTTGTAGGCGATGCGGTCATAGCGGTGCTGATATATGCGGTGGCGGCGAGGCGGGATGACCGGCTCGCCACCTTGCTCGTAGATGAGGTCGTGCAGGCGGTCGGCATCATAGGCGCGATCCGCCAGCACCTTGCCTGCCGGGATGCCGCGGATCAGGTCGCATGCGGGGGCCATGTCGTTCTGCTGGCCGGGGCCAAGGATGAAGCGGATCGGCAGGCCAAGGGCATCGACTACGGCGTGGACCTTTGTGCCGAACCCGCCGCGCGAGCGCCCGAGAGCCTGGGCTTGAGCACCCCCCTTTTTACCCGCGCTCCGGCAGCTTGAGCCTGAGCACGGATCACGGTCGCATCAATCGCCAGCCACTCAATGTCGGGATCATCTGACACCGCCTCGAAAATCCGGTCGATCACGCCTTGCTCAACCCAGCGGTAATAACGCCGCTTCGCCGTCTGATAGGGGCCGAACCGCTCCGGCAGATCGCGCCAGCGACCACCGGAACGGGCCAGCCAAAGCAGCGCATTGAGAAACAATCTGCCGTCGCTTCTCGGGCCACGCTTGCCCTTCCGGCCTCCCGGCACAAACTCACGCAATCGCTCCCACTGATCGTCCCGCAATACCTCGCCTTCCACACCAGCCTCCAAAAGCCAGTGTTGAATCACAAATCCTCGCACCCGTGAATCCCTAAAATGTCACTACAGCCTAGCACTACTTTGGCGGAAGTGTGATTTTTGGGATGCCCATGTCGCTGATCGCGTGATTGATGGGGAGCCAGCTTTGACGGAGGCTGGCGATGGACGAGGACTGGCAGGAGGCGGATCTTGAGCGTTGGCTCACGCCTTATCTGGAAGCGCTGGGTAACAAGACGCGCCGTCGGATGTGCCCGGCCTATATCGCTGGCCTGATCGGCCCCGGCGATCGTAAGAGCATCCAACCCATGGCAGCCCGTTCGAATGCGATCCCCTACGATCGGCTTCATCATTTCATCGGGGCTGGCCTATGGGACAGTGCCCCAATGGAAGCGACCTTGTGGAAGCAGGCCGATGAATTGGTTGGTGGTGATGGATCCTGGTTGATCGTCGACGACACCGCCCTGCCTAAGAAGGGTAAGGCTTCGGTTGGCGTCGCGCCGCACTATGCCACGGCGCTGGGCAAGAATGCCAACTGCCAGACGATGGTGTCGGTGACACTGGCCTCGGGCGAAGTTCCACTCATGCTGAGCTTGCGGCTGTCCCTGCCGGAAAGCTGGACAAGCGATGTGGCGCGAATGCAAAAGGCGGGTGCGCCTATGCCTTTGCAGGAATACCGCACTAAGCCAGAGATCGCGATTGAGGAGATTGATCGTGTTATCGCGGCCGGGTTACGCTTCGGCTGCGTCTTGGCAGATGCCGGCTATGGGCTGTTCGCCCCCTTCCGGCAGGCACTGAGTGAGCGCGACCTTCGCTGGGCCGTGGGCATCCCCCGGCACCAGAGAGTCTATCCCGCGGACGTGCAATTGAGCTACCCTAACGCCGGGCGCGGTCGCCGTCGGATGCGGCATGTGCCAGACGTCAAATCCATGGCCGCGCACGCGATGCTCGAAGGCGCGAAGTGGCGAGAGGTCGGCTGGCGCAAGGGCACCAAGTGTCGGCTGACGGCCCGCTTTGCGGTCATGAGCGTGCGCATTGCCGATGGAGCACCCCAGCGGATCGACTCTGCCGGGGCTCAGCACATGCCCGGTGAGGAAGCCTGGCCGGTGGGCGAGCGTCGCTCGAATGGCGAGCGAAAATACTATCTCGCCAATCTGCCCGGAGACACCCCGATCAAAGCTCTCGCCGGAGCGATCAAGGCCCGCTGGGTCTGCGAACAAGCGCATCAGCAACTCAAGGGAGAACTTGGCCTGGACCACCTCGAAGGACGATCCTGGACCGGACTTCACCGCCATGCCTTGATAATGATGGCCTACGCCTTCCTGCAGTCCCGAAGGCTTGCTCTGGCGGGGCGGAAAAAAAAGAGTCCTCGGCCCGCCTCCCCAACCCCACCTTGCCGGCAGTTCGCCGGGCGATCATTGAACGCCTGTCTCGCGCAACCCCGGATCATTGTCCTCATTGCGGATTTAGAGCGGTTTCCACACGATCTGACTCAACGGGGATTCCCATTGCTGCGCTGATGTGATTCACGCTACCTGCTGGTGGCAGGAGGCCAGCTTGGATGGCACGAACGCTTTCACAGGACCTTCGAGACAGAGTTAATGCTGCGATTGATGGGGGCATGAGCTGCCGTGCGGCTGCGATGCATTTTGAGGTCAGCGCATCGAGCGCGATCCGCTGGCGGCAACGGGCACTTGAGCTTGGTCAGGCAGTTGCAAAACCGCGCGGCGGTGACCGGCATTCGGGCAAGATCGAGGCGCATGGCGGCTTCATCCGGGAGTTGATTGCTGAGCAGGGTGACATTACCCTAGTCGAGGTCCAGGCGCGGCTGATGGAGCGCGGCACGTCGGTCGGGATCGGCACGGTGCACCGCTTCTTCCAGCGCCACGGGATCACGCGTAAAAAAAGACCGGGCACGCGATCGAGCAGGACCGTCCCGATGTCCTGAAGCAGAGGCGGCAGTGGTTCAACGGCCAGCTCGATCTGGAACCGGAGCGCCTCGTGTTCATCGACGAGACGTGGACTGCCACAAACATGACCCGCAGCCACGGTCGCTGCGCCAGGGGCGAGCGTCTGCGGATGGGCTTCCCGCATGGTCACCGCAAAACCACCACACTGGTCGCCGGGCTGCGCATGAGCGGAATGGTTGCGCCAATGGTGCTCGATGGTCCGATCAACGGCGACTGGTTCGAGGCCTATGTGCTGCTTCGATCCGCTCACGCGACGCAAGTTCTCATACCCGAGCTTCGACCTGGCGATGCCGTGATCATGGACAATCTGTCGAGCCACAAGCGCGCATCGGTGCGTGAGCGGATCGAAGCAGCCGGCGCAACCCTGCGCTTCCTTCCGCCCTACAGCCCGGACTTCAATCCGATCGAGAAGGCGTTCTCCCGGCTCAAGGCCATGCTCCGAAAGGCGGGTGAGCGAACCGTCAGCGGCCTGTGGGGCCTGATCGGCAAGCTCATCGACATCTTCCAGCCAGACGAATGCGCCAACTACTTCAGCTCGTGCGGATATGAACCGGAATGAACGAAAACCGCTCTAGCCTCACCAAACCTCCCAATCAACTTCTGCCAAAGTAGTGCTAGCATTACAGTTGCACATTAGGCCGTAGACTCATAAACGCGGAGCCACAGACGCATCGACGCCAGTTGCACCATGGCAAGGAAGTTCTCCGCCAACTTGTCGTAGCGGGTCGCGACGCGGCGGAAGTGCTTGAGCTTGGAGAAGAAGCGCTCAATCAGGTTCCGCTGGCGGTACAGCCATGTGCTGAAGTACGGTTTCGATCTCCGGTTGGCCTTGGGTGGGATATTGGCGAACGCCCCCTTTTCTCGGAGAGACGCGCGGATGCTATCGACATCGTAAGCCTTATCCGCCAGTACGATTGTTCCAGCCCCAACATGGTCGAGCAGTTCGTCGGCAGTTTGGCCATCATGGCTTTGCCCAGCGGTCAGGCTCAGCCGGATCGGGAGGCCTTGCCCATCGACAACCGCGTGGATTTTGGTCGTGAGGCCACCTCGGGAACGACCGAGACAATGATCTCGATCCCCCTTTTTGCCGTCGCAGCCTGTTGGTGCGCCCGGACGGAAGTGCTGTCGATCATTTGGATGTCGCCTTCATGCGTAGCGGCGATGGCGTCCATCATCCGATCCCAAACGCCCGCTTTCCGCCATCGCACGAAGCGGTTGTAGCAGGTGGGGGGGGGCTGGGACGCGGATGGGCTGCGCGACATCGTGCGGGATTATGTGGTCGAGTGTAGCGCGACAAACTGGATGAGGATTGAAGCTCGTCATTGTGTCAACGGTAGGCTTTGCATATGGTGCATCGTATTGCATGTATAGCGCGAGTCGACTATGCGGCATTCGTACCAAAAGGCATGGGAGCGATGCGATGAATGGATCGTCGACACTGGTCGATAACGCCGGTGCAAGTCAGTCTCGCCGGGTGTTCTGGGATCAAGATGTCTATCAGCTGGAGCTGGAGCGCATTTTCTCGCGCTGCTGGCTCATGCTGGGGCATGATTCATTAGTTCCCAAACCGGGCGACTTCATTACGACTTACATGGCAGAAGACCGGGTCATCTTGTCGCGGCAGTCTGACGGTTCGCTGAAGGCGTTCATCAATTCCTGCACTCACCGCGGCAACCAGATCTGTCATGCTGACAGCGGCAGCGCCAAGGCATTTGTATGTAATTATCATGGTTGGGTTTTCGGTCAGGATGGTTCGCTCGTCGATGTTCCGATGGAAGAGCGGTGTTATCACAGCGATCTCGACAAATCCAAGCTGGGGCTCGCGCCGATCCGGGTCGAAACTTATAAGGGCTTCATCTTCGGCTGCCATGATCCCGAAGCGCCCTCGCTTGAGGACTATCTGGGGGACTTCTGCTGGTACCTCGATACGATTTGGGGTGGCCCGGAAGGTGGGATGGAACTGCTCGGGCCACCTCTTAAGAGCACACTGGCTTGCAACTGGAAGGTTCCCACCGAAAACTTCGTCGGTGACGGCTATCACGTGGGATGGACCCATGCCGCCGCTCTGCAGATGATCGGGGGGGAGTTGGCTGGCCTGTCAGGAAATCGCGCAGACATGCCGTTCGACGACCTTGGCCTGCAATTCACTATGCGGCATGGCCACGGGTTTGGCGTAATCGATAATGCGGCGACTGCGATCCACGTCAAGCGCGACGGCTACGTCAACTATCTCGAGGAGACGCGGGGCGAAATTCGTGAGAAATTCGGGCCTGAGCGTGAACGGCTCTATGTCGGTCACTGGAATGCGTCCATTTTTCCCAACTGTTCGTTCCTCTATGGAACCAACACCTTCAAGATCTGGCATCCACGCGGGCCGCATGAAATCGAGGTCTGGACCTATACCATGGTGCCGAAGAACGCCGACACCGAAACGAAGCGGTCGATCCAGCGCGAAGCGATTCGCTCGTTTGGCACTGCTGGGACACTGGAAAGCGACGATGGCGAAAACATGTCCTCGGCAACCTACAGCAACAACGGTATCATCACCCGCAAGGGGCGGATGAATTCGAGCATGGGCAAGGACCGCGAAGGGCCGCACCCCGTCTATCCAGGAATTGTCGGGGTCAGCTTCATCGGCGAAACCTCGTATCGGGGCTTTTATCGTTTCTGGCAAGAAATGCTCGATGCGCCGGATTGGGCCGCTATCCGGGCCAATGACGATACCTGGGATGCAATGTGGACCAACCGTAATTTCTGGCCTGATCGTCTGTCGGCGAAGCAAGCCGAGCCGCAAGACTAATCCCGACAGCAATCTGGACCGCAAGATGACCGAAACACGCAAGCCCGTAGGCATGGAACTGCATCATGCCATCGTCAGTCACTATTCCGCCGAGGTGCGGATGTTGCAAAACCAGCAATATCGCAAATGGTTCGATACTGTAATCGCCGAAGATATCCATTACTGGATGCCAGTTTACGAACAGCGGTTCTCACGTGACCGACGCCCGGATCCAACGCCGGGGGATGCCGCAATCTACAACGATGACTATGCCGAGCTGCAGCAGCGGGTCGACCGGTTGCTGACGGGTCAGGTATGGATGGAAGACCCGCCGTCACGGATCCGCTATTTCGTCACCAATGTCGAAGCATTCGAAATTGCACCGGATGAATTCGAGGTTTTTTCCAATGTTCTGGTGCACCGCAATCGCCGACAGAGCGAAGTTTACGTGCACACGTTGGGACGCGAAGACAAGCTGCGGAAAACTGACAGCGGCTTCAAGGTATTCAGCAGGAAGCTGAATATCGACGCGCGCGTCGTGCAAGACAAGAATCTCTATTTCTTCGTATAAACAAATTCGATCAACTGGAAATCGGAAACGGGAGAGCAAAAATGGAAGCATACGCGGCAATAATCGAGCGACAGGGCGGCGAATTCGTTCTGGATAACGTCTCTATCGAGGATCCGCGCGACGGCGAAGTGCTGGTCAAGGTTGCCGCAGCTGGCATGTGTCATACCGACCTGACAGTTCGCGATCAATATTACCCGACGCCGCTGCCGGCGGTGCTGGGCCATGAAGGTTCGGGCGTTGTCGAAAAGGTCGGACGCGGCGTGACCACTGTCAAGCCAGGTGACAAGGTCGTGCTCTCCTTCAGCTATTGCGGCACCTGTCCGTCGTGCCTCAAGGGGCATCAGGCCTATTGTCCGAGCCTGTTCCCGCTCAATTTCATGGGCCGCCGCCTGGATGGTTCGACGCCGATTACCCGCAAGGGCCAAGAGGTCAACGCCTGCTTCTTCGGGCAATCCTCGTTCGCGACCTATTCGATCGCGTCGGAAAACAACTGCGTCAAGGTTGCCGACGACGCACAGATCGAACTTTTGGGCCCACTGGGCTGCGGCATCCAGACCGGGGCGGGCAGCATCCTCAATGCGCTTTGTCCCGAACCTGGCTCCTCGATCGCGATCTTCGGGGTCGGGTCGGTCGGCCTCAGCGCAGTGATGGCCGCCAAGGCCTCGGGCTGCCTCAAGATCATCGCGGTTGACCGCAACGCAGGCCGCTTGGAACTGGCGCGTGAACTGGGCGCCACCGCTGTGATCGACGCCAACACAGTCAACGCTCAGGAAACGATCATCGCGATGACCGGTGGCGGCACCGATTATGCCATGGATACCACCGCCATTCCAGCGGTGCTGCGCTCGGCGGTGGACAGCACGCACAACATGGGTGAAACCGCAGTGGTCGGCGGAGCGAAGCTGGGCACCGAATTTTCGCTGGACATGAACAACATGCTGTTTGGCCGCAAATTGCGCGGCGTAGTCGAAGGATCGAGTACCCCGCAGGTCTTCATCCCGCAACTGATTGCGATGCAGAAGGCCGGGTTGTTCCCGTTCGAGAAGCTCTGTACATTCTATGATCTCGACCAGATCAACCAGGCTGTCGAGGATACCGAAAAGACCGGAAAGGCGATCAAGGCCATTCTCAAGATGTAGATCGCTTCTGGGGCGGCGATCCAATCGGGTTGAGCCGTCTTGGACCTGCACTGAGCCTCGGGAACCGGACTGTGTCAGCGCATCGCCTTTCCGGGTGCCGATTGCGAGAAAGGCATCGGGCAGCCGGCGCTGGCGCCTTCATGAACGGCGATGCAAGCTGAAATTCTGATCCAAATCGAGATGAGGAGTACCCCAAATGGAATATGATCGTAAGGACGCTAAAGCTTGGGCTACGAAGACGATAAGGGGCTTCTACCAGTGCCCGGTCACCCCAATGACTGCAGACTACAAGTTGGATGTAGAAGGCATCCGCAACAACATTGATAAATATGTCGAAATGGGCGTAGATGGCTTGGCTGTCGGTGGGTTCATCGCCGAATGCTGGAATATCTCCCCGTCAGACTGGTTTCGCTATCACGAGATTGTCGCTGAGGCGAATGCTGGGCGGCTCGATCTGTGGACCATCGTGCTCGATCCAAGCGTCTATACCGCGATTGAGAAAATGGATTTCGTCAAGAAACTCGGGTTTAGCGGGGCTGAGGTGATCAACCCTGTTGTACAGCTCAAGCGCGACGACGAAATTTATTCCTGGTTCAAGTTCCTGACCGACCACACTGATCTGGCCGTCTGCCTCTACCGGACCCCGGTCTCGGGCACCGTGCTGAGCTGGGACTTGATGCGCCGTTTGGCCGATATCGATACCGTGATCGGCGTCAAACAAGGCGCCATGAACCGTGCCGAAACCATCAAGATCCGCCAACTGATGCCCGAAGGCTTCAACACGATGGAGCCATTCGAATACTTCTTCCTCGACGATCTGCGTCTTGGCGGCACGGTTTGCTGGGGTGAATTATCGTACATTCTGTACGGTAAGAAGCGCCATTTCGCCAAGGAATACATCCGCTTGGCGCATGAAGGGAAATGGGAGGAAGCGCGTGCCGTTTCCGGTCAGCTCAGCGATGTCCGCGAATTCTATCACGACAACTTCCTGTGGGATATTGCCCGCACCGCGACCTATGCCAGCGCACTCGCCAACGTGAAGGCTTGGTACGAGGCGATCGGCCTCAAGGCTGGTCCGATACTCCCTCCGGTGGCCGATGTGACTCCGCAAAAGAAGGATGAAATCCGGGCCAAGCTCGTCGAATTGGGTATCGCTTGAGCTAAGTGCAACGGGAGTCGTGGATATGTCCAAGCAATTGCATTTCTGCTTCCATGGCGCCGGCGGACTGGGCTCGGTCATCGGCGGCTTCTTGGCGCGCGGCGGGCACAAGGTCACGATGATCGCGCGCAAGCCGCATGTCGAGGCTATCCATCGGGATGGCCTGAGTATTTGGGGCGTGCGGGCGCAATTCGTCCAGCGCGAAAACCTCTTCGCGGTCGAAACGCCCGAGGAGGTTGAAGGCGACATCGACTATTACATCCTGCTGACCAAGGCCAAGGGTACCGATCAGGCGCTGGCCGATGCGCAGGTGTTGGTCGATCGCACCGCTTGCGCGCTGACCTTGCAAAACGGCGTGGGCAAGGAAGGCAAACTCCAGGCCGCGTTCGGCAAGGACAAGGTGATCGGAGGTTCGATCATGGATGGGGCGACCCTGCTGGAACCAGGCCGGGCGCTCAATCACATGGCGGTTCCGGTCACCGCTTATTTCGGAGAGCTCGAGGGCGGGGAAAGCGACCGCACGCGGATCATGGCCGAAGCGCTCGACCAGGCGGGAATGGGTTCACGCTCGACCCCCGACATAGTCCATGTCCATTGGGAAAAGATCGTTCAGGTCGGCAGCGCGTCGTCTTGGAGCGTCAGCACCCTGGGAGCCATACCGAAGCTCGATTTCGTGGATGGCGTGGCGGTGCGTGAAGGTGCTGAACACTACGTTCACGTCGTCAAGGATCTGTTGGCAATCTACAAGGCGCTTGGCTACGAACCGCAGAACTATTTCGCGCCGGTATCCAGGTTGGTCGAGATTGACCGTGAAGGCTTTGAAGAGGCAGTGGCCGGTGTCATGGCGATGGGCACCAGGTTCAAGCCGGAAAACCGTCCCGTCCGCACCTCGATGCATGACGATCTGGTGGCGGGCCGACGGATGGAAGTTGACGAAGTCCTGGGGCCGCTCGCGGCCGCAGCTGAGCAGCTGCAGGTTTCTGCGCCAGCCTTTCTCAGCGCCTATCGGGTGCTCAAGACTTTGAACAGCTATCTGTGATGAGAGCTTGACCATGAAGCGTTATTCCATCGCCAGCATTCCGGGAGATGGAATTGGCCGCGAAGTGGTGCCGGCCGCGATTGACGTTCTGACGACCGCGGCCGAAAGGTGCGGCTTCGCGGTCGATTTCCGGCACTTCGACTGGAGCTGCCAGACCTACCTCGAAACCGGCAAGATGATGCCCGATGATGGGCTAGACCGATTGCGTGATCATGATGCGGTGTTCCTCGGCGCGGTCGGCTATCCGGGAGTGCCTGATCATATATCGCTGTGGGGGTTACTGCTGCCGATCCGGCGCGAGTTCGAGCAGTACGTCAACCTGCGTCCGGTGCGGCTGCTACCGGGCATCGCTTCGCCCTTGCGCGACAAGGCTCCAGGCGACATCAATTTCTGGGTGGTGCGCGAAAACTCGGAAGGCGAATATTCGCAGGTCGGCGGCCGGACCGGGACCGGCGAGGATGAAATCGTCCTCCAGCAGGCAATCTTCACCCGCCGCGGCACCGACCGGATCCTGCGCTATGCCTTCGATTTCGCGCGCCGGCTCGGCCGCAAGCACGTCACCTCCGCCACCAAGTCGAATGGTCTCTATCATTCGATGCCGTTCTGGGACGAACGCTTTGCCGCAATTGGCACCGAATATCCCGATGTCGCGACCGACCAGTATCATGTCGATATTCTCGCCGCGCGCTTCGTTATGTCGCCAGAACGTTTCGATGTGGTGGTTGGTTCGAACTTGTTTGGTGATATTCTTTCCGATCTGGGGCCGGGGATCACTGGCACCATCGCTGTGGCGCCTTCTGCTAACCTCAACCCCGAACGGCGGTTCCCTTCGATGTTCGAGCCGGTCCACGGGTCTGCTCCTGACATCGCCGGGCAGGGCATCGCCAATCCGATCGGCCAGATTTGGTCGGGTGCAATGATGCTGGAACATCTCGGCGAAGCCGAGCCCGCCGCGCTGGTGATGCGCGCGCTCGCAATTGCGCTCACTGATCCCGATATCGCCAAGCCTCCCGATCTTGGCGGCAATGGGACAACAGCCGGACTTGCAGAGGCAATCCGCACCATTTTGCTAGGCCTATAGCAGGAAAGCTGGGGATCCCAGACTGACGAAAGGAAACAGAGTGATGGCTGCTTATTTCATCGGATCGATCAAGTCGCACGACGAAGCCTGGGTGGCAGGCTATATGGACGCGGTTCCGGCGCTGATCGGTCGGCACGGCGGGGAAATGGCCTGCCGCTCGCATCAATTCGTCCGTTACGAGGGCGAAGGAGCCGAGCCGGACTATGTTGTCGTGATCAGGTTTCCCTCGATGGAAGCGATCGATGCCTTCATGAACGATCCAGACTATGCGCCGCACAGGGATGCGCGGATCGCCTACACCACGTCGGATATCTACGCGATCGCATGAGGAGGCCGCGATGAAGGTTCTGCGCATTTTCCTGGTCGCCGTGGGGGTCTGGTATCTCTGCAATCTCCTGCTGCTCTGGCCTCCGGTCTACGGCGGGGCGCTGCCGTTGATCTACCCTGGGATCGTGCTGGGGCAGGGGACGCCGTCTTTCGGACTACTGCTCGATGCCTGGTTAATCGTTGGCCTACAACTGGCGGCAATCGGCCTTGTGGCGTTGTGGGGTGCCCGCGATCCGTTGCGCTACCGGGCGCTGGTTCCGGTGATAGTGCTGACCGAACTCGTCGGCTCCGCCTGGGATATCTATAGCATTGTCTGGAGCGGGGAGGCTTTGTGGGTCGGGTTGACGACCTTGGCAGCTCACGCAGTGATTGTCGCGGGCGCTTGGTTTGCCGTAAGCGCGGTTGAGCGGGAAACCGCCGGATCGGTAAAGGCGTAGTCTATGGGCCCGCAACCGAGCGATAACATCGTCTGCGGCAGGGCAAGGCAGCCCTGTCTGTCGGGCGAACCGAGGAATCGCGCCGGTGAGGTGAACGAGTTCCGACGGTCTGCCCGCTTCGATCGCGCTGCAGCGAACTGGTGCCGTCGGGTCGAAAGCGGCTGACGTGCTCCCCTGAAATGTGACCAATTTTCGGTAGAGTCCGACGCGAAGGAGTCGGACAAAAATGAGGCGCAGCAGGTTCAACGAAGAGCAGATCATTGCGATCTTGAAGGAGCAGGAGGCGGGGATGGCGACGGCGGACGTGTGCCGCCGCCATGGGATCAGCTCAGCCACGTTCTACAAGTGGAAGTCGAAGTTCGGTGGGCTGGAGATTTCCGAGGCGCGGCGCCTGCGGACGCTCTAGGACGAAAACGCCAGGCTCAAGAAGCTGCTGGCGGATTCGATGCTCGACAATGCCATGCTCAAGGAGATCAGCGCAAAAATGTATGACCCGCCCTGTCCATGCAAGGGTCGTTTGGTGTTGACGGTGCCAGTCTGCACAAATGTATCCGGCCTCTCGCGAGTGGACCGCTGTTGCGGCCAGGCCTTGATGAGATCCGCGCGTACCGTTCTCGGATAAATGCTCCGGGCTGTTGGCCCGTTTTTTTGACTGAGCTTACGATACGCTGGTCAACTGTTTCGTCATCACGCTCACGAACCTCGCAGTCTGTAGCGCGTTGGATCAGCCGAAGGCTGGATCCCTCCGCTCGTAACTGGCACCCGGCTTGGTCAGCACGACCCACAGGATGCGGGCGATCTTGGCAGCCAATGCGACAGTGACCTTGTTCTTGTGCATACGGCTCTCCAGGCCATCAAGCCACGGACCCAGGCGGTCCCTGCTTCGGTCAAGATGCGTCACGCAGGATCGGGCTCCGTGGATGATCATGCGCCGGAGGTACTCGTTGCCGCGCTTGCTGATCCCGAGCAGCCTCGTTTTGCCGCCGGTCGAGTACTCCCGAGAGACGAGGCCGAGCCATGCAGCCAAGTCACGAGCTTTACGGAACTGACGACCATTGCCTGCTGAAGCAAGCAAGGCCGTGGAGGCCAAAGGGCCGACGCCTGGCACAGTCATCAATCGACGCGCCGTGTCGCTGCGTGCGGCTATTGCTTCGATCTCGCGGTTCATTGCCGCAATGCGCTGTTCGAGATCACCCAGTTCACCGAACACCTCATTCAGCAAATGGCGCATGGCAGGGCTGAGTTCATTGCCTTCGTCGGCCAGGACACGTGGCATGTCTGCCTTGAATTTGCCCGCACCTTGGTGGATCGCGATGCCATATTCCAGGCAGAAGGCGCGCATCTGCTGATCAGTCGAGTACGATGGGCGATCATCCGGTCGCGGACGCGATGGAGCGCCTGCAGGTCGATTTGTTCGGGCGTTCTGATCTCAACGAAGCGCATCGTAGGCCTCGTCACGGCTTCCGCGATGGCCTCCGCGTCGATGATGTCGTTCTTGTTCGACTTCACGAAGGGCTTCACAAACTGTGCCGGCACTATCCGCACCGTATGCCCCATCGCCTGGAGCTTGCGCGCCAGCCACTGCGAGCCGGGACACGCTTCCATCCCGACCAGCACCGGCGAAGCGCGTTCAAAGAACTGCAGCAACGTCTCTCGTCTGAACGTCGCTTTCTGGATCGGCGAGCGCTCGGCATCGAGACCGACGACGTGAAAGACCGTCTTGCCGATGTCGATGCCGAACACGGCCGCATCTCTTGGCTTGTTACGTATACTCATTGCGTCCTCCTTCTTGATCACCCCACTTTGAGTGGAAGGACAGGGCGGGTCATCCCATTAGGTTTCGTGGACAAAGGGTATCCAGAGTTTGACTGACACGAGCGCTACGAAGCCGAGGTATGATTCTTTGGTTTTATCGTAGCGGGTCGCGATGCGCCGCCAGTTCTTGAGTTTGTTGAACAGGCGTTCGATCAGGTTGCGCCATTTGTATTTCGCGCGGTCGTGCGGGGCGGGATTGCGCCGGTTGACCTTGGCAGGGATCACCGCCTCGACACCCGCCGCCTCGATCTCTTCGCGGATCGCATCGGCATCGTAGCCCCGGTCGGCCAGGAAGGCCTTGATCCGGTCGGTTATCATACGGAACAGTGGGGCGAAGCCCTGCACATCGTGCGCCTGTCCGGGTGTCAGCACGAAGCCGAGGGGGAGGCCCCTGGCATCGCACCTTGCGTGGAGCTTCGTCGTGAAGCCGCCTCGCGATCGGCCAAGCGCCTCGGTTTGCTGAGTCCCCTTTTTATGCCGACGGCACAATGATGTGCCCGGACCACCGTGCTGTCGATCATGTCGGCGGCCGCGTCGCGCCCCGCCAGTTCGGCCAGCGTCTCGAGCATGGCATCGAACACGCCGGTCGTGACCCATCGTCGATAGCGCCGGAACACGCTGTTCCACTTGCCATACTCGTCCGGCAGGTGCCGCCATTGCGCGCCGGTCCGCGCAATCCACATCATGCCCTCGAAATAAGGGCGATTATCCTGCGCCGGGCGGCATCCACGACCGTGCTCAGGCGGCAGCAGCGGCCCGATCACTTCCCATTCTTCGTCCGTAACGCCGATCCGCTCGCCCAAGGCTGCCTCCAAAAGCCAGCCTTGAATCAGCGACCGAGTCCCCAGTCAAGCTTTGTCCACGAAACCTAATGGTGACGCCCGGCGCTAGAGCGGTTTTCGTTCATTCCGGTTCATATCCGCACGAGCTGAAGTAGGCTCAGGACCCATTAAATCGCTTGCGCTGGCGATGACGAATTGATTCAATAGCGGCACTGAGGAGGTGCTGCGAGTGTCTGAGCTTTGGTTGTTGAGTGAGGCGCAGATGCGCCGGATTGAG
>NZ_JANZXA010000026.1 GCF_025153475.1 Novosphingobium mangrovisedimenti | reverse complement strand
ATCCAGCGTTGACGAAGGGCCGCAATTTTGTCGAGGGCATAGAGATTGGACTGACGGCGCGCACCGTACAGCAGGTGCACCGCCCGGTCTGCGCCCCGGTCAAGCGCCTGCTCCAGAATCGAGATAATCGGCGCTAGACCACTACCCCCGGCGATGCAAAGAATGGGGGCAGTGCTGTCCTTGAGAGCGAATTGCCCATAGGGGGCGGCAACCTTCAGCTCCATTCCGGTGCGATCGGTGCAGAACAGCCAGTCGGTAAATGCGCCGCCCGGAACGTGCCGGATGTGAAAATGCAGTTGCTGGGTGGGGCCGCCAACCGTCGCGAAGGCGAATGAATAACTGCGTGCACCTTCGATGCCGGGAGCGGTCAGATCAGCGTATTGTCCGGGAGTGAAGGCCAGCGGCCGGTCCAGTTCGATGGTCATCCCGATTATATCCTCGCACAGCCGTAGCGCGGCGACGATGGTGCCGCGATATGCAGCAATGGCGATCCCTTGCGAGAGTGGCGCATCAACCGCGATTGTCAGATCCGAGCGCGGAATGGCCTGGCAGGCGAGGCGAAAGCCGCGGCGCAGTTCTTCGCCCTCAAGTGCAAGGGCCGACGGGCTCAATTCACTGATCTTGCCGGACAGGAGCTTGAATTTGCAGGTACCGCATGAGCCGACCTTGCAATCGTGCGGCATGGCCAGACCCGCGTCCAGCATCGCTTCAAGAAGTGTTTTGCCCGCCGGTGTGTCAAGCGTGGTCGGCGATCCTTCCACGGTTACGGTGTTCATCTTGGATTTGCGCAGGAAAGAAAACATTGTCGGGTTTGTCCGAAATGGGCGGGCGGAATCCGCAGTTGCGGTTTGTCGCCCGAATGAGGGTAGACGATTGGCTTGGCGTTCAAGTGCTGGCCAGCCAGCGCGGCCAACCAGCCTGTGCGTTGGCCTGATCCGCCAGCTTGCGTTCGCCGGGGGTGGCGAAACATTCGTCCCAGTCCTTGAGGCGCGGTTGCGCGATGAAGCGGAACCAGACCGGCGGGATCAGTCCGGCGGCGAAGCACAGGAACAGTGAGGGCATCTGCGGCGCTTGCGGTTCGGGCTTCAGCGCATAGAAGGGAATATGCCCGTCAAGGTGATGGTTGATGTGGTTGGTGATTTCCGCACCGATCGGCCGGACGATCGCGCCAAGGTGGTTCCAGGCGTGATGGAGCTCGATCGGCGCCCCTTCGACCCGGATCAGGCCATAGTGCTGGAAGTAGTTGAACCCCTCCACGAACATCTTGGCCATTACCATCGCGCCGACAGCGGTCAGCGCCGCGCCAAGGCCTGCCGTCAAGCCCACAAAGACGATGATACTGCCCGATAAGAGCGGCAGTAGCCACACCGGATTGCGCCATCCCAGCGAAGCATGGCCGAGCTTGCGTAGGATTTCGGCCGACTTTTCCCAAGTATCCTTGTAGGAACCCCAAGTCGCCTGGAACACGAAGCTGTAGATGGTCTGCCCGCGCCGAGGGGTATCGCTATCCTTGGCCGTGTCGAGATGGACGTGGTGGGTGACGATATGGGCGATATCGCGATTGGGGTCGCCGTAGAACGCGCTCAGACACTTGGCGACATAGCGTGGAAACCAGTGGCGGCGGTGCATCAGCTCGTGCGCCACCGGCAGGGTCGGCACCGCCGAGAGCCAGCCCAGGCTGAGCAGCGATCCGGCCAGTTGCCAGCTTGAATTGTCGGCGCCGGTGATCGGGTTGATCGCGGTCGCAACCGATCGGGCAAAGGCCCAGACCAGCAGGATCATGCACGGGAGCTGGAGGTACATGGCGAAATCGCCAAGCAGTGCCGTGCCCTGCGCGCGCATCTTGTGGTCCGCCGGCAGCAGAATATCCAGCGTCATCAACACCGGAAAGGTCGCCGCGCCCAGCCAGACGTAGCTGCCGCCCAGCATGAATCCGATAACGCCCGCCAAGGTCATGCCCGGGATGAGAAAATAGCGCAGTCCGTCCATCGGATTTCTCCCGAGTTATTCTGTTCTGGCCTTGCCCGTCGAGGCAAGGGTGAGGGCGGCGGCGGGCCACCGCCCTCGGGCCTTCATCAGTACTTGTATGCAAGCTTCAGGAACCATTCGCGCGGACGCGAAAAACTGGCTGTCGCTGCTCCGCCGATGTCGAGATCGACGTAACCGCCCTGGATGTACCGCTTGTTTGTCAGGTTGGTGACGCCGCCAGTCAGGGTGAAGTGCTCGCTCTTGTCGGTGAACGAGGCGCTGGTCCCGAACACGCTGTAGGCCGGCTGGAACAGCTGCGGGTTGTTCACGGCGTCCTTGAACGTGCTGCTCTGATAAGACCAGTCACCACGCAGGGTCAGCTTGCCCATGCTGCCTTGGTAAACGTCAGCGTTGATTGCTGCTGAAGCCGTCCATTCAGGGACGAAGGCGAACTTGGAGTCCTTGGTGACCGGGGCTGCTGAAAGGTCGATATCGGTATAATAGGCATCAAGATAGCCGACACCAAAGGTCAGGCGCACTTGATCGATCGGTGCAGCCTCACCCTCAACTTCGAAACCCTTGATCCGGCCTGCACCTGCGTTACGAACCTTGGGCGCGATCCCTTCGTTCACGACGATCTGCATGTCGCTGTAATCGGACAGGAACGCAGCCAGATTGAGCCGCAGACGGCGGTCGAAGAACTCGTTCTTCAAGCCGACCTCATAGGATTCGACGAACTCGGGCGTGAATGAGGGGGTTGTTACCTCCGCGGGGAAGATGCGCTGGCTGAACCCACCGTTCTTGAAGCCTTTCGAGTAGGACGCATAGATCAGCATATCGTCTGTGATCTTGTAATCTATCGAGACAGCTGGGGTCCATTCCTTCGCCTTGGCCTGGACTTCAACAGCCGGCATTGTGTGGTTGCCACCAGGGTTTGTGGCTGATGGTGTGCATCCGCCTGGGAGCGGGAAGCCAGCCAACGCTTCGAGACCTGCAGTGCCCGGGGGGATCACGCCTGGCACGGCCTGACCAACAAGGCACTGGCTGAAGGCGATAAACGCCCCCTGGGGGTAGAGCGAAGCAAGAATTGGATCGGAGACGGATCGGTCGACGAACGTAACCTGGCTCGATGGATCGTATCGCTTTGTCTCATTGGTGTAGCGAATACCTGGTGTAATTGAAAAACGATCTGTTAACTTGAATGTCGCTTGAGCAAAGGAAGCAAAGCTATCATTATCGATGTCACCACCAGTAATGAAGCGGGCAAAGCCGAATTCCATTGGGGTGTAATCAGTACCCTTTTCCTTCAAGTAATACACGCCTGCTGTAAATTTAATTCGATCATCGAGCAGACTTCCGTTCAATTGCAGTTCCTGGGAGGCCTGCCAGACGTCAACGTGTAAAGGCAGCTGAAGAATATTATGTGGAGTCCCGTCGAAATCGTACTCAGCCACAGTGCTCTGGTCGCGATAAGCTGAAATTGATTTTAGGGCAAAGTCGCCGAGTTCGTAATCCAGAGTTAGATTAACTCCCCAAAGATCAAGGTCCGACTGGTTCTTACCACCAGCCCATGTGGTGTCTGGATCACCTGTGATCCAACGAGTGCTTGCACACGCTGGGTTATCGATCGGCGCCAAAGTGCCAGGAGCACCAAGACCGCTCCAAGGCGTTCCGCAACCTTGCCCGGCTTGCGTGATCTTGTTCCAGAAATACATTGAGCTTGGTGCGGCAATCTGACGATTGGATCCGCCCGGAGGCGCGCTGTTCGGAACATCGACAAATCGCAACGGAACAGGTTGGTCCCGAAGTTCGATCAATGAAATGGCTGTTTGCTCTTCGCGGCGGATATTGATGTCACCGCTCAGGTTGACGGTTAGCTTGTCGGTCGGTTCCCACTTGAAGGCAAGCCTGGCACCAAAGCTGTCCTTGTTGCCCTGTCGGCCCCCATCGGACAGCCGGCGTTGAAAGCCATCACGTGTTTCATAAGAGGCAACAGCCCGCATTGCTAGATTGTCACTCAGCGGTAAATTGACCATGCCCTTGAAATCGGCGCGATTGAAACGACCGGTGGTCGCCTCGAGCCTCAGGTCGAACTTGTTCTGTGGTTGGACCGAGTTTACTACAATCGCGCCACCAATCGTATTTTTACCAAACAAAGTTCCCTGAGGACCACGCAGAATTTGCACACTTGCGATGTCCGATATGTCGAGCAGTGCGCCAACGGAACGCGCAACATAGACACCATCTACGTAAACGCCCACGCCTGGATCCACAGTAATGTTGAAATCAGTTTGGCCGACGCCGCGAATGAACGCTGTTATCGAGGCACTTGAACCTGAAATGTTGGCGACCGGCTGGATGTTCACGTTGGGCGCGAACTTCGATACCTGCGCGACGTTGTTGATCTGCCGCGATTCCAGCATTTCAGCGTTCATCGCGGTGATCGCAACAGGTGTATCCTGCAAATTTTCGGCGCGCTTGCGCGCGGTGACGATGATTTCACCTAGGCCGCCTTCGTTGTTCTGCTCTTCGACCTGCTGCTCGCTCGATGCCGCTTCCTGAGCATATACGGCCATGGGGACAAGGCCTACCTGCCCGACAAGCATCGATACGCTAGCACGCAGCGCTAGCTTCCTTAAATTCAAGCATCCCATTTTTTTTTTCATTCGTTTTCTCCCTATTTAAAGTAATTCAGAACAGTGGATCTGCGATCGTGCCCTTCTTGCTTGGCACCTATTGGCGGTTAGGTACCGTAAGATTTCCTGAGACATAAAGGTTAAGGACGGATTCAGATGTAAATGTTCAGGTTTTTGCTGAGCATCACATTGTGCTTGAGAATCGCGCGGCGTTTGACCAGTTGAAAGGCGTGGCCGACTTGGCGCCAGATGTCAATACGGTTGCCAACCAGCGAATCCTCGTCGCGTTCGTTGCGATTGCGATAAGCATAGAAGTTCGAATAGACTCGGAACTCGTCGGCCTTTTCCGTAAGCTCCACCTCGACGTTGGTGATGATGTGGGTGTAGCGCGTCGCCGGATCCTCCGACCAGGCCGTGCCAGTCTCGAGCCGTGAAAGCCGCTTGAGGATTTCGGGCTTGCTGTCGTTGTAATAGGCCATCCGGGTCAGGTCGGTCACCTGCTCGGTCTTGTCGCGGCGATAGCGGGTTTCGATTCCAGGCATGTGGTAATGCAGGTCTTCCGCCAGCATCTCGGCCCAGTCGGCATAGTTCTCGGTGTCGAGCAGGCGCGCTTCGCGATACAGCGTCTGGGTCAGCGCGTGGGTCAGTTCGAGCGATGCGGCAGTGCCTTCGCGTGTGCGCTTGAGGGTTGCGGTGTCGGTCATGGCTGTAGTTCCTCTCAGAGCGCGAACAGGCCGGGCAGGTCGCGGGTTTCGGCCACATTGCCAAGCCGCGGTTCGGGGCGTGCCGGCATCTTGCCGAACTCGTCATGGGTCATCATGTCGAGCCAGCGCTGGTAGAAGCCGCGCTGGTTGGCGTCGTTGTACTGCCCGCGATAGACAATGCCCGGCAGGGTATCGTGCTCTATCTCGCGCCCGATGCCGCAGCGATAATGCAGGCGTTCATGTCGGGTGACTACACCGCGGTTGACCGTGGTGCAGTTTTCCCAGTTTTCGCCATCGTCCATTTCAAACGTGCCACCGGGGCCGAAGGTCTGCATGACGCCCTTGGTGACTTCTTCCTTGATGTCGTCGGGCATGGCCTTGTTGACGATCACCCAGGTCTTGAGCTCGAACTGCATCGGCCCCTTGGGCTGCCACTGGCGGAAGGTGGAGATGCCGGGCAGGAAGGACACGTTGGGGAAGATCGAGGCCGAGGCGACCGAGCCGAAGATCTTCGAGCGCATTTCGCCCAGGCGTTCGGCCATCTTCGGGCGGATCTTGTTGTAATAGTCCATGACCTTGGGGCGGCCCAGCAGAACAAGATCGCCCACGCCTTCGGTGCCGAATTCCCAGCCGTGCCCGTTCATGCTGGCGTGATAGGAATTCTGCATGTCGATCGGCGGGAAAGGCTGGCCGTTGTTCATCGATCGTGCCCCTGAATCATGCGTCCAGCCAGCGTGATAGGCGTCGCCGATGAAGTTCTCGACCCCGAACTTCCAGTTGGCGCTGATCACCGATTTGATGCAGCCACCGATGAATTCGGTGCCGCCTTCCTCGTTGTCGAGGATCATGTCGAGATACCACCGGAAATCGCCCAGCCAGGCTTCCAGGCTCGGCGCATCGCTGTTGAACGTGGCGAACACCAGGCCCTTGTAGTTGCCGACCTTGGCGACGTTCTTGAGGCCATGGTTCTTGAAGTCGATATCGCCCGCGTCGTAGCAATATTCCTCGTGCATGCCCTTGAGGTCGCCGGCGGTGTCAAACGCCCAGCCGTGGTAATTGCAGACGAACCGACGAGTGTTCCCGGCATCGGCGAAGCAGACCTTGTTGCCGCGATGCGGGCAGGAATTGAGCATGACCCGGATCGACCCGTCGGGCTGGCGGGCGACGATCACCGCATCTTCGCCCATGTGGGTCGTCAGGAAGTCTCCGGAACTGGGGATCTGGCTTTCGTGGGCAACGAACAGCCACGACCGCGCGAAAATGCGGTACAGCTCCTCCTCGTAGATGTCGGCATCCGAAAAGATCCGGCGGTCAAGCCAGCCTTCCTTGAGGTCCATGTAGCGTGAATAATCCGGTTCGCGGCCAATACGTTCAATTCGCATGATAGATCTCTCCAGTTAAGATATTCAGAAAAAGGCGTTGAGATTGCTGTCTGGCATAACCGAGTGGTCAAGCACGATGTCGCGCGAGGCGAGCAACCAGCAGCTACCCTCGCTACGCCACCGGTCGGTGCGCCCCGCAGTGAGCAGGCGGGTAGTGCCGTCGATCCGGTTCCGGTGCATCACCAGCACAGAATGGACCCGCACCTCGTTATCGGCCTGGTTGGCCAGCACCTCGACGTTGGAGACAGCGCGGCGGATGTAGTTGGGCGGATCCTCGGCCCAGACGAAGCCGGATTTCAGGCGATCCACCCGCATTTTGAGCCGACCCAGATCCTCGTTGAAGATTACCCCTGGGCCAAGTGGCAAAGGCGGCGAACGGTCAGCGCGGAACCTTCGGCTCTTCAGTTCCAGGCGATAGCTGACGTCTTTGCCAAGCATGGCCAGCCAGCCGTCGAGATCTTCGTTGTCGAGCAGCCGGGCTTCGCGGTGGAGTGCCTGGGTAACTGCAACGATCACCTCCACCGGGGGAGGGGCAAGCGGTCGGTCAAGCATGCTCGGCCTCCTCGTCGGTCAGCGAGTTAATGTTGTACGTGGGCACTTCGGCCCAGGTTTCCGCCATCATGTGCTCTTGCCAGCGGCGGTAGAAATAGCGCTGGTTGTGTTCGCTTACCAAGCCGGAGGCGATATCGCCGGGGAAGCCCTCGCGCTTGCCCGAGCGGCCCAGCGCCATGTTGGTGTAGACATCCATCTGCGCCGTGCGCCAGCCGCGCGACTGTTCGGTGCAGGCGGTCAGATTGTCGCCATCGTCGTTGTCGAAAAGGCCCGCCAAGCCGAAGGTCAGGCACTGGTTTTCGAGAATCTGCGCTTTCACCGCCTCGGGCATGTCGTTTTCGGCCATGGCCCAGGTCCACTGTTCGATCTGGGTGGGACCCTTTGGATGATAGACCCGGAACCAGTTGAGCCCGGGCAGCAGTTGCAGGTTGGGGAAAATGGTTATGTTGACCTGCGCACCCCACACCTGCCTGCCGCGCACTTCGCCCAGACGGTCGATCACCGTCTGGCGGTTGGCCTCTAGGTATTCGAGGATCGGCTTGGGATCAGGATAGAAGGCGTAGCCGGAAACGCCGTCGAGCGCGCTCAAGACCATGTGCCCGTTCATGCCGGCGACCGACAGCCCGCCATCGAGATCGACCCCGGAATTGCCGACGCTGAGCCCGGTGAGGTCCATCGACTGGACTGCTGCCATCGCGCCGGCATGTGCCCAGCCCAGGTGATAGCCATCGCCGCAGACGTTCTCGACTGGCAGCTTCCAGTTGGTGCCCAGCACCATCTTCTGCGTCTCGCCGAGCAGTGCCGATCCGCCCGGCATGGCATCCAGCCAGACATCGAGGAAAAACTTGGCATCGCCCAGATAGTCATCGAGGCTGGGCGAATTGGCATCCCAGCAGCCGAACACCAGGCCCTTGTACTCGGCCACTTTCGTCACCGGGATCAGGCCGAACTTGGTGCGGTCGAGTTCGCCGAAATAGGCCTCGCTTTCCAGCGGCACCCCGGCGAGCGCGCCGTCCGGGGAAAAAGACCAGCCGTGATAGTTGCAGGTGAAGGCGCGCGCATTGCCGCGATCGGCGCGGCAGATCCGGTTCCCGCGGTGGGTGCAGCTGTTAAGGAACGCCTTGATCGACCCGTCCTTCTGGCGGATCACGATCACATCGTCTTCGCCCATGAAGGTGCGGAAATAGTCGCCCGGCTTCGGAATCTGGCTGGTGTGGACCAGGAACAGCCAGCAGCGCCCGAAGATCCGCTCAAGTTCCTGCCGATAGATGTCTTCGCTCGCGTAGATCGAGCGCGATTGGCGCCCGGTGCGTGAATCAACCAGATCGGCAATGTTGTCGTTCATTTGATCCTCTCCCAACAGCATGGCTAAAGCCGCCATCGATTTTTCTTGTCGGGACAGTTATAAGCACGAATCGTGCCAATATCGTTTTTGGGCCGATTTACCGCAGTCCGGTTGGTCAATCCCACGGCGAGGCACCGTGCAGATCGACGTATATGTAAATGTCGAGGCTTAAGTCTGGGCCGGAAGTTACGAATCTGATAAGCTGACCGGATGGAGACGCTCCCAGGATACGCCGACCTTGCCAGCAAGCTGCTGTTCTCACCGGAAATGGGCCGGATCTGGCATGACGGTGAACGCTGCGTACTGCTCAGCCAAGCGGCCCTGGCCAGCTGGCGCAGCCGCCTGGTGGCCGAATTGGGGCTAGAAGCGGCCAGCCGGTTCTTCTGGGGTGTCGGTTTTGCCGAAGGCGCACGGTGCGCGATCGGCGCGAAGAAATTGCGCCCGGATGGTGATTATCTTGAAGCATTCGCGGTCGGACCGCAGGCACACGCCTTGACCGGGTTCGGCTGGACCCAGATCGAAACTCTTGAAAACGATCCCTCGCGGGGGCATTTCGAAGGCCGGTTCACGGTCCACGATTCGATGGAGGCGGCGATCCATCTCAACGCGATGGGGCACAGCACCGATCCGGTGTGCTGGATGCAGACCGGCTTTGCAAGCGGCTTTGCCACAACCTTCGCGGGACAACCGATCATCATGCGCGAAGTGGAATGTGCGGGGCGAGGCGATGCTGCCTGCGTACTTCACGCCAAACCAAAACCCGAATGGGATCAGTTGGACGACCTCGAATTGGCCGCGACGCCGCTGGTCCTGTCCGAAACGTGGCATGATGCGGGCCAAACGGTGATTGGGATATCGGCAGCGTTCCTCTCAGCCAAGACCATGATCGAACGCACCGCAGCGAGCAATGCGACGCTGCTGTTAATGGGCGAGACCGGGGTCGGCAAGGAAGTGCTGGCCAAGCTCGCTCATCGGCTGAGCACGCGCGAGGCGGAGCCGTTCATCGCGCTCAACTGCGCGGCGATCCCTGAGGGGCTGATCGAATCGGAGCTGTTCGGCGTGGCCAAGGGGGCCTATACTGGCGCGGTTGCCGCCCGGCCCGGTCGGTTCGAGCTGGCCAATGGCGGCACGCTGTTCCTGGACGAGATATCGACACTGTCGCCACTTGCACAATCGAAGATTCTGCGCGCTGTCCAGGAAGGTGAGTTCGAGCGGGTCGGCGATACGCGGACGATCAAGGTGGATGTCCGATTGATCGCAGCATCGAATGTGGAACTTAACGAGGCGGTGCGGGAAGGCACGTTTCGTGCCGACTTGTTCTACCGGATATCGACTTTACCGGTCCGGGTGCCGCCGCTGCGCCAGCGCCGCGAGGACATTCCGGTGCTGCTGGAACACTTCCGTCTGCGTTATGCCCTGCGCCATGGCCGAACAGTATCGGGCTTCACTCCGCGGGCGATTAACGCGCTGTTGGCTTACGATTTCCCGGGCAATGTGCGCGAACTTGAGCGAATGGTGGAACGCGCCGTGCTGTTGGCGGACGACGGACGAGCGATCGACGTCAGACACCTGTTCTTGGAAACCGACGGCCTCGAATTGAAGCCGGCGATGTGCATGACCAACGATGGCAGGATCAGCGCCGTTGACAATGTTGGTAGTCGCGCCAACTTGGTGCGCCAGATGCTGGATCTGATCGTCGATGAGGGCGGAAGCCTGCTGGAAATGGAAGGGCTGGTGATCCGCGAGGCCCTTGATGCAAGTGGGGGCAACGTTGCTCGCGCGGCGCGCACCTTAGGCTTTACCCGTCGGCAGCTCGCCTTGCGTCTTGAAAAAATGGAAATCCAGGAATCCGCCTAGCGCGCGTTAACTCTCGCAACGCATTGCATATTGTGCAAAGAAGGTCTATAGGGAGGTGCGCCTTCCGGCAATAAGACCGGGAAAGCACGCAAAGTTGGGAGAATCGCATGAAATCGGTAGCCGTGGTCGGAGCAAATCTTGCGGGTGGCCGCGCGGTGGAGTCCTTGCGCCAGGCTGGCTTCGATGGCCGGATCACCCTTATCGGCGAAGAACCGTGGCGGCCCTACGAGCGCCCGCCCCTGTCCAAGGAGGTGTTGTGGGATCCGGCCAATGTACCGGACAATTTCTTCCTTCATGACGAGGCCTGGTACGCCGCCAACCGCATCGAAATGCGGCTTGGCACGCGTGCCGAAGCGCTCGACCTGGCGGCGAGCGCTGTGCGCCTGACGGGCGGAGACCTGGTCCAAGCCGACCGCATCCTGCTGACCACCGGTGGTTCCGCCCGCAAGCTCAACATGGAGGGTGCCGACGCCGCCAACGTGCATTACCTGCGCACCCGGGACGATGCCACCCGGATGGCGACGGACCTCAGGGACGGCGCCCGGATCGTCATCATCGGCATGGGTGTGATCGGGGCTGAAGTCGCGGCCAGCGCGGTCAAGCTGGGGTGCCGAGTGACCGCGATCGAACCGCTTGCCGCGCCGATGATCCGTGCGCTTGGGCCGCAGTTCGGGCAGTGGCTGGGCGTGGAGCATCGCCAGCGCGGGGTCGATACCCGCTTCGGGCGCGGCGTGACCGCGATGAAGGTGCTAGACGGGAGGGTGACGCGCGTCGAACTCGATGACGGTTCGCTGGTCGATTGCGATGCCGTAGTGGTCGGGGTCGGGATCGTGCCGGAGATCAGCCTGGCACGGGACGCCGGCATCGCCACCAACAACGGCATCATCGTCGATCGCCAATGCCGCACCAGCAGCGCAAATGTCTTTGCCGCTGGCGATGTCGCCGAACAGGACAGTTTCTTTGGCGGCCATATCCGTCAGGAAACCTACCAAAATGCCGCCGATCAGGCCCAAGCTGCGGCCCTCGCCATGCTCGGGCAGGAGGTCGATTACTGCAAGCCGGTTTGGTATTGGAGTGACCAGTACGATCTCAACATCCAGTTCTGTGGCCATATCCCGGTGCAGGCCGAGGTGACCGTGCGTGGTGACATGGCTAGCAACGCATTTGCCGCATTCTTCCAGTCGGGCGAGACGGTCGAGGGCATCCTGACCGTCAACCGCGCCCCTGACATGGGCATCGGTAAGCGGCTGGTGGAGCGTCGGGCCAAGGCCCAGGCCGTGCAGCTGTCTGATGCCAATGTTTCCCTGCGCGACCTCCTCAAGCAGGCGGGCTAAGCCACGCGGGGCCGGGAATCAGCCGATGCCGCCACCAGCCACAAAGAGCGTCTGGCCCGTGACATAGGATGCCTCGTCAGCCGCGAGGAAACATATCGCCGCGGCCAGCTCCTCAGGCTCGCCAAAACGGCCGAGCGGAGTGTCGCGCAGGGTCTGTTCCATCACTTCGTCAAAGCCCTTGCGGTCTGCGTCCGATGGAGTGGCGGTGTTGCGCGGCGTAACCCGCGTCACATTTACCCCGCCCGGGGCCACGCAGTTGACCCGGATGCCGCAGTCCCCCAGTTCCAGTGACAAGGCTGCCGTCAGCGCCGACACACCGCCCTTCGCCGCCGCATAGGGCACCCGGTTGATGCCGCGGGTCGCCACTGATCCGATGTTGACGATCGATCCTCGGCCAACTGCGCGCATGTACGGAAGCACCGCATGACAGCACCACAGGGTCGGCCACAGCGAACGGTTGATTTCGGCGACGATCTCTTCCGGGGTGTATTCCCAATAAGGCTTGGCCCAGATCGTGCCGCCGACATTGTGGACGGCTATGTCTATCCGTCCGAAGTTTTCGCTGACCGCCTGATAAAGGTCAACAGCTCCGGCCTGTTGCTCAAGGTCGTGGATGGCAGAGTGCGCGTCGATAGCTTCGGCCCTAAGTCGCGAAACCGCTTCCCGAGTCGCCTGCTCGGCCCGGTCGGCAACCACCACCGTCGCCCCTTCGCGACCCAAGCGTAGGGCGGCAGCAAGACCGATCCCCTGAGCAGCGCCTGTGACAACCGCGATCTTGCCTGCAAATCTGCTGTTTGCTCCGGTCATTCTGAACTTCCCCCAAGTTAGTCAGCGTTCACGTGATACATTCGGTCCTTCTCACCCCCACCCATTAATTCGGTATTCCGCTCTTGCCAAGCTGTAGGGCAATGCATTACACAATAGCCAACGCAGAGATGTTTAGGAGAGGCTTCTTGGCGCGTATTCTGTTGACTGCTGCTGATGTGAAAGGCGCATGGGCTATCGTCCCGACGCCCTCTAGGGAAGGTGCCTCCGATTGGCGCGCCACCGATACGGTCAACGTCGATGAGGCGGCCCGCATGGTCAACGGCCTGATCGAGGCCGGGATCGATGGCATTCTTAGCATGGGAACGCTGGGCGAGGCCGCGACCATGACGCTCGACGAGAAGCTGGTCTTCATGAAGACGATCGTCGATGCTGCTGCTGGACGGGTTCCAGTGTTTGTCGGCACGACCTGCATCAACACGCGCGATACCATCGCCCTGACGCGCCAGGCGGTCGATATCGGAGCTACCGGCACGATGCTCGGTATCCCGATGTGGTGTGCGCCCAGCCTTGATGTGGCGGTCCAGTTCTACCGCGATGTTGCCGAGGCAGTGCCCGATATCAACATCGCGATCTATGCCAACCCGGAAGCATTCAAGTTCGATTTCCCGCGCACCTTCTGGGCGCAGGTCGCCGAGCTTCCCCAGGTCGTCACCGCCAAGTACATCGGGGTCAGCACCTTGCTGCCCGATCTTGCCGCGATCAAGGGCCGGATCAAGCTGCTGCCGATCGATTTCGATTATTATGGCGCGTCCCGGATGGACGATTCAATCGATGCCTTCTGGACCAGCGGCGCGGTCTGCCATCCGCTGGTCAGCACGACCTTGCGCGATGTCGTCGCCCAGGCCCGTGCCAGCGGAGACTGGAGCAGGGCCAAGGCGTTCATGGGGCGGCTGGCGCCGACCGCGGCGACGCTGTTCCCCAACGGCAGCTTCAAGGAATTCTCGACCTACAACATCCCGCTGGAAAAGGCGCGGATGACGGCGGGGGGGTGGATGAACGCCGGTCCGTGCCGGCCGCCCTACCACCTTTGTCCCGAGCCCTACCTTGAAGGCGCACGCAATTCCGGCCGGATGTGGGCCGAGCTCGGCAAGGCGCTCGAGGCGGAACGCTGAAATGATCTGATTCACCGAAATCGAACCGTGGGAGAACGAGGATGGCTGAAGCGACTCTGACCTGGCCGAAGAACTACAACGAGGTTCCCAAGGCTGCCTTTATCCGCGCGGATCTCTACGCCGATGAGATCCAGCGGATCTTTCACGGTGCGGAATGGCATCCGATCGCCCACGAAAGCGAATTGCCCAATCCGGGTGATTTCAAGACCATGCGGCTGGCCGGCATCCCGCTCTTGATCTCGCGCGACGAGGCTGACGTGGTGCGGGTGTTCTACAACGCCTGCTCGCACCGTAGCAACCAGCTCGAAACCGCGGTGATGGGCAACAAGACCGAGTTTGAGTGCCCCTATCACCGCTGGCTGTTCAACGCCAAAGGCGACCTTGTCGGCTGCCCCAACCCGCGTGAATTCCTGCCCGGTTTCGACAAGGCCGACTATCCCCTAGGGCAGCCACGGTTCGAATTGTTCTATGGCCTGATCTTCGTGACTTTTTCCAGCGAGACTGAGCCGCTCGAGACTTTCCTGGGAGAGGCTGGCGAAACACTGCGCGAGCTGATGGCCGGCGACGGGCGCCTGAAGCTTCTGGGCTATCAGAAGGTCCGCTATGACAGTAACTGGAAGGGCTACAACGACAACGACGGTTACCATGCTCCCTTGTTGCACGCTGCGTTCAAGATGCTGAACTGGCAAGGCGGGAAAGGGCGGCAATATACCTGCACCAGGCGCGGGCACGTGTGCTTCGAATCGGCGCTTTCGGTGGCGAGCGGCCCCAGCGTTCTCAAGGACAAGGATCTGATTGCGTTCAAGGGGCAGGATCCCTCGGTCGGATCGCGCATCGTCCAACTGTTCCCTACTTTCGTCTCGACCAAGCACCTTGACATCATCAACCTGCGCTTCGCGACCCCGATCGACGCGGAAACGACCGAGGTTCATTACGCCTATTTCGCGCATCAGGACGATGACGACGAAATGCTGCGCCACCGTTTGCGGCAAAGCTCGAACCTACTGGGCCCGTGCGGATTGATCAGCATGGAAGACGCCTCGATCTTCCACAGGATTCATATCGGCAGCCACACCCCGGGGAATGCGATTTTCCAGAAGGGCGTACGTGATCCATCCAAGCTGGAATCTGAATTTCTGCAGAACGATGAAAGTGGCAACCTGCCCCGCTGGGAATATTATCGTTCAGTGATGGGTTTCGAAAGGGCTGAGGCATGACTGACTCCATAGACGGGCTGGAAATGGCGCTCGACCGGCTGTTGCTGGCCGACGCCAATGCACTCGACAGCAAGGACATGAAAGGCTGGCTGGCGAACTATGCCGAGGAAAACGAGGCCTCCTATTATTGCCGCGCGACCGAGAACACCGAGCACAACCTTGAACTCGGGTTCATGTTCGACGATTGCCGCGCGCGACTCGAAGATCGCGTCACGTATGTCAACGAAATCTGGGCGGGGACGTTTCAGGACTACCGCACCCGCCATTTCGTCCAGCGCGTCAGCCATTGGCAGGTCGATGCCAGCACGGCGGAAGCCATCTCGAATTTTTCGGTGTTCATGACGCCGATGGATACCGGTGTCACCCAGGTTCTTGCCGTGGGCCGTTATCTCGACAGGCTGCGATTGTCGGACGCAGGCGACGCCAAGTTGCTGTCCCGCCGCGCCGAACTCGACACCTCGGTCCTCCCCCGATATCTTGTATACCCGATTTGAGTTGCTGCACTCTGTCTTCAGACCGAAAATTCGCTGAAACCAACGGGAGTATGGATAGATGATCATTGACGCGCATGCCCATCTGGTTGCTCCGGTATCACTTTATGCGCACAGAAGCAATCTGATTGTTTGGGGGGCAATACGGCAAGGCTTACGGCGCGAAAATGAGCGATGGTCAACTTCGGTAAAGCGCTGAACAGAACGTCTTGATGGATTCGGTGGGAACAGACGTTCAGCTGCTGTCGCCTCGACGGTTCCTCACCCTGAACGGGAATGCCCGGTGGCATGAATCGTCGATTGGACTTGCGGGTTGTCGACGAACTTGATTTCGTCGGTGCCTTGCTCAACCCCGATCCAAGCCAAGGCATGAATGGCACGCCACCGCTGGGAAATCCCTATTGGTACCCCTCTCTACGAACGTCTTTGCGAGCTCGACTTGCCGGTCCATATCCATGCCGGTTGATGACCATCCTTAATATCGGTCCGATCACAGCAACGGCGCTGGCCGCTTTGGCACCGCCGCCAGAAGTGTTCCGCACGGGCCGGGACTTCGCGGCCTGGCTGGGCCTGACACCACTCCAAAAATCAACTGACGGCAAACAGCAGCTTGGAGCTACCTCGAAGATGGGGAACGAACCTTGCGACGGCTCCTGATAATCGGGGCGAGCTCGGTTGTGTGTCAGGCAACAAGGCGCGGCGCACCAGCGGGTTCATGGCAGGCACGGATGCTGGCGCGCAAACCAAGAATGCTGGTGATCACCGCACTTGCCAACAAGATGGCGCGGACGGTGTGGGCGCTGATGCTGAAGAATGAGACTTATAGAGCACTGGTCGTGGCTGGGTAACCAGTCACGACCACGAGGGTGTGCGCAGATATAGGAAGGTCAGATGGAAGATATGGCATAACGGTCGATGAGACGGGATCAGCAAAACCAGATAGGGTCAAGGTGCTACCCAAGCACGCAGTCCTGATATGGAGCCGATCCGTGAACTCCCATACGGGCCAGCGGCATCGATAAAGCCGCATTAAAGGCCGGACAGATGTAAGCACCCGACTACACGCCAAGCCTCCAATTACCCCTTGCATCTTACGGGGCGTCCACAGATAACCCTAGCATTACAGTTGCATTTTTCACTTGAGGTGAGCGCGTCTGGAGGTGGCTTGATGCGCGCGTCGCCAGCATGACCAGGCAGTGACGTAGGCCGGGCTTATACAGCGCTGGACAAGCTTGTTGGCGATGCGTCGGACTTCCTGTGTAGCGCGACAAACTGGATGAGGATTACGCTGATATTCCTCTGATTTGGTGGACACCTTAGCTAAGCTCTGCGGGGCAAGGAAGGTGCAATAATGACTACACAGAAGCGGGTATTTGCGCCCGAGTTCAAACGCGAGACGGTTGCGCTACTGGAACGCAGCGGTCGACCGTTGGCCCATATTGCGGCTGAAGTTGGCATTATGCCGTCGATGCTGCAGGCATGGAGGCGGTCGACACGCAGTGGGCCGCTTTCGCAAGCGGTGTCGGCAGGCGCGATAGCGCCGTTGCCATCGCCTGCTGATCAGGCATCGCAGATCACGAAACTGAAGCGCGAGTTGGTTCGCACGCGGATGGAGCGCGACATCCTAAACGTATGGCCCGCCCCGTCGGCAAGGGGTAAATTCGAGTTGGCATGATGGGTCTGCATCAACGTATCCGGTCTCAAGGCTGAAGCCCTGGCCAAGATGGATATCCGCACAGCCTGGCCCGGGACTGTCAGTAATTTTGTGCGCGGAGCCGGTTTTGTTCATCAGTACCATGAACCTGTCGCCGAAGAGAACGGCAAACTGGGTTTTGGCCTCTGTCCACTCGCGCGGCGGCCGTTTCCATTCCTCGGCCGCGTGATTGAGGACGAGGTATAGCAGCTTCATCGCCGCCTCGTCACCGGGGAAGTGGCCACGGGTGCGCACGGCTCGCCTGAGCTTCGAGTTCAGCGCCTCGATCGCATTCGTTGTGTAGATCATCCGCTGGATCGGTGTGCTGAAGGCAAAGAACGGGATGACCTGCTCCCAGTGGCAACGCCAGCTTTGCGCGATGGGCGGATATTTCTGGCCCCAATGCCCTTCTTCGAAGGCTTCCAGCGCGGCAGGCCGGCTTCGGCATTCTTGGCGCGATAGACGCTTCGCAGGGATTGAGCGACGGATTTCCTGTCCTTCCAGGACGCGAAGTTCATCGAGTTGCGGATCAGATGCACGATGGGGTCGTTGAAAAAGCCCCATTATCGTCGATCTGCGACAGATGGTCTGCCAATGCCACGAGTTTTGCGACTGGGGCGCACGATCAAGCGACACCGAAGCTGTGCAACTGTTTCCGGCGCGTATGGGTGTTCAAAACCCCGTAAATCAGCGCAATCAGGGCGACGGCGAGCCGCTTGAGGTTAATCGCGGCGGCGGTGAGGAATGCCTGGATGCGCATGTTATCGAGACCGCGCCGGACGGCACGCGCAAGACCATGCCAGGTTTTGGCTTCGCCATGGACGCCTTCGACCCGCCAGCGGTGACGCTGATAGAGCCGTTCTTCTCGCTCACCCCACCGCAGCCGTCTACGCCGCGCCCGTAGCAATGATGGGTGATTGACATTGAACACGACCACACGGCCATAACGCGACGGGCTGACGCAGCGCGCCTTGAGCGGGCATGCCGCGCAATCTTTGGCATTGGCATGAAAATGCTGAAACGCTCCGCGCTGAAGCTTGCCCCTGGGGTGCAGGATCTTGCCTCTAGGGCAGCGAGCGATGTTGTGGCGCGCATCAAACTTGAAGCGACGGGTGGGAATGACCTTGCCGGGCGGCGGTTCGGCCTTGGCCGGAACCACGCCTTCGATCTCGCGATCTTCAAGCGCGCGGAAGACTTTGGCATAGGCATAACCGGCATCCATTGTGGCAACCGCCATCGCCGCGCCGGTCGTCGCGGTGATGGCATCGAGCCGTGCGACCACAGCTATACCCTCGTTCTCCTCACCGGTCGCAACCTCTACATCGACGATGACGCCGGCGACATCGTCCACGGCGGTGTGCTGTTTGTAGGCCGGTTCAAGTCGGCGGTTGCGGCCGTTGGTCGCCATGGTCGCGTCGGGATCGGTGGCACAAACCTTCTTTGACCTGCCCTTCTTGCGATTGTCGAAAAGCGTTTCGTCGTTCGCCTCGGTGACCGCCTCGACGTGGCGAACAACCAGCGAGTCCCAGCTGACATGGGCACGGATCAGCGAGGCATCGATATGGACGACTTCGCCGGTTGCAATCTTCGCGGCAATACAAGCCTGCACCGTCCGCTCGAAAATACGGCGGAAACGTTCTGCTCCCCAGCGTTGACGAATGCGCGTCAGCGAAGAATGATCCGGCAACGGCTCATGTAGCGCGAAACCGCAAAACCAGCGGATCGCCAGGTTCACCTGCGCCTCGCGCATCAGTCGGCGGTCATGCACGATACCAAGCAGGAACCCGGCGAGCATCAGCCGGACCGCAACCTCGGGATCGATACCGGGACGGCCATTGTCAGCGCAGTAAAGGTCGCTGACCTCGTCGCGCAGCCATCTCAGGTCGAGAACCCGGTCCACCCGCGCCAGGACGTGATCGTCCGGAATCAGCTGACGAAGCGATCCCGTGATGAATAGTTCAAGCTGACCCCGCTCCTTGCAGCCAAGCATAATGCCATCTCCCACTGCCTCGACACAGTGAATCAGACCGGAGCGACTTTTTCAATGACCCCACGATACAGGTTTGCGACCGTTTCGGGGAACACGGCGTTGATCGCATCGGGGAAGCCTTTCAGACCGTCAACGACGGCGATCAGGATATCGGCCACACCCCGGTTCTTGAGCTCGTTCACGAAAGGATCGCTGGGCCTAGAACTTCGGTATCCAGCAGGGACGCCCCATCACGGTTCGCGAGAACCGGCAATGGAAACCTGCTGTCGCCTTCTGCCGTTACGCCGACGACTTCGTCGTCATCGTCAAGGGCACCAAGGCACATGCCGAGGCCATCCACGAGGAATGCCGGGCCCTTCTGGAAGGCAACCTGAAGCTGACGTTGAATATGGACAAGAGCCATATCACCCACGTCGACGACGGGTTCGTGTTCCTCGGGCACCGGATTATCCGCAGGCGGGGATCGAGCGGACGTATGTCCGTGGTCTCGACGATACCCAAGGAGAAAGCCAAGACCTTCGCTCGCCGATTGGTCGAGACCCTCTCCGGCAATCATGAGATTGCCACGGTGGACATGATCGACAGCCTGAACCGCCAACTGGCGAGCTGGGCCGCGTTCTATAAGTTCACCGACTTCACGGCGCGCACATTCCGGCGCATCGACACTGTCGCGTTCTGGAAAATGGCGCACTGGTTGGCGCAGAAATTCCGGTCCCGCATCAAGCCCTTGATGCGCAAATGGTACCGCGTTCCGGAAATCGGCCACTCAAAGACGTGGCTGATTTACAGCCGGAGCAATCAGGGCAATGCCGTCGGCAAGGCGCTACGACGACTGGTCACCAGCCAGAAGTTGCAGTTCCGGTGGCGGAACCCGGAGCGAAATCCCTACATCTACAGGGACGAACTCCGAAACACCGTCACTTCCCGTTATCATGATGTCGCCATGGCCATGGGCCAGGGTTGAATAGAGAGCCTTATGCGTTGAAAGGTGCACGTACGGTTCGGGGAGGGGAAGCGCTTATGCGCTTTCAGGTCCTGTGGGAAGAATACATTGCTGCTCATCCCGACGGCTACCGCTACAGTCGCTGGTGCGAGCTGTTCCGAGGCTGGGAAGGCCGGCTGCCGCTGGTCATGCGCCAGACAGACCCATGCCGGCGGTGAGAAGCTGTTCATCGACTACGCCGGCGACACGGTGCCGGTGGCGGTGAACCGTGCATTGCCTCGCCAGAAATGTTCCTGTGAATTGAGTGTTGCCTCATCGGAAATGTTCCCAAGCCAGCGGCGTCGGGAGGATTAGAATGAGGAAGGTGAGCATGGCAACACGGGAGGAGTTGATCTCGGCAGTCCGGGATCGATATCGGTCAGCAGGGCGCAAGGAAAAGGGCCGCATACTCGATGAATTTGCCCGGATCACAGGCTATTGTCAGTGGGCGTGTAATTCTCCGCAAAAGTGGGCTTTGAAAATTCCCTGATTGTTGGACCTGATTGCCAATGAGCCGGGGTTAACCCCGGCTCATTGGCAACGCCAAAATCGGCGCGAGAAAGTCTCCTCGTGGGAGGCGGCGCTGATGATCCGACTTGGAGAAGCCATGATGATACTGGAGTTGCACCGGCAGGGACTGTCGGTGACCGCGATCGCGCGCCGAACGGGGCGCGATCCCAAGACCGTGCGCAAATACATCGAGCGGGGCGTCGAGGTTCCGGTCTACGGTCCGCGCACGACGGGCCGGCCGAGCAAGATCGCTCCTTACATGGAGTTCCTGCGCGAGCGGGTGTCGGCATTTCCTGACCTGACCGCCTCGCGGCTGACCCGCGAGATCAGGGAGATGGGCTACATGGGCGCCTACACGGCGGTGAAGCGTTACCTCGCGGCGATCCGGCCCGAGCATGGCCCCAAGCCTTACGAGGTCCGCTTCGAGACCAGGGCGGGCGTGCAGGGCCAGGTCGACTTCGCGCGCTTCGTGGTAGAGTTCACCGACGAGCCCGGTGTGGTGCGTATCGTCTGGCTGTTCAGCATGGTGCTGGGCTACTCCCGCTTTATCTTCGCCCGCTATGTGCTGCATCAGGATCTGCAGACGCTGCTGCGCTGCCACATGCAGGCCTTCGAAGCGCTGGACGGCGTGCCGATCGAGATCCTTTACGACCGGATGAAGACGGCGGTGACCGGCGAGGACGACCAGGGTCACATCGTCTACAATACCTCGCTTCTGGCGTTGGCGAAGCACTATCGCTTCCAGCCCAGGGCGTGCCGGCCGTATCGCGCCAAAACGAAAGGCAAGGTCGAGCGGCCGTTCCGCTATATCCGCGAGGACTTCTTCCTGGGGCGATCCTTCCGCAACATGGAGGATCTCAACGCCCAACTCATCGACTGGCTCGACACGGTGGCCAATGTCCGGGTGCATGGCACGACCCAGCGCGTGGTGGCAGAGGCCTTCGCCGAGGAGCAGGAAGAGCTGCAGCGCTTGCCGGACCACCGCTTCAATGCGGTGCAGAAGCTCGAACGGCGGGTCAGCCACGACGGGCTCGTGGCGGTCGGTGGCAACTACTACAGCGTGCCCGACCGGACGCGGCGGATCGTCGAAGTCGAGCAACTGCCGGACCTGATCCGCGTGA
>NZ_JANZXA010000025.1 GCF_025153475.1 Novosphingobium mangrovisedimenti | reverse complement strand
GATCGAGAACCCGCGATCTTCGGGAGGAACGATGTGACTGCAAGGCTTGAAGGACAAGTGGCGCTGCTAACCGGCGGCGCCACCGGGATCGGTGAGGCGGTCGTCGCGCGCTTTATCGAAGAAGGTGCCAAGGTTGGCGTCCTGGTCAGGGATGCCGCCCAGGCCGACTTGGTGCGTACGCGGCATGGCAACGCAGTAGTCGTGATTGAGGGCGATGTCCGCAATTATGTCGACAACGAAAAGGCGGTCGTCGCAACCGTGGCCGCGTTCGGCAAGCTTGACGTGTTCGTCGGCAATGTCGGGATCTGGGATTTCATGACCCCGCTTGCGGACATGGAACCCGAAAAGCTCTCGGAAACGCTGGACGAGATCTTCGGCGTCAACGTAAAAGGCTACTTCCTTGGCGCCCGTGCCGCAATTCCGGAGTTGCGTAAGACCAAGGGCAGCATCATCTTTACTGCCTCGACTTCAAGCTTCTACACCGGCGGTGGCGGTACGCCCTATGTGGCGTCGAAGCACGCCGTGCTGGGCCTGATCCGCCAGCTCGCTTGGGAACTAACCCCCGACGTCAGGGTCAACGGCGTGGCGCCAGGCGGCACCCGAACGCCGCTGGGCGGTACCCATGCGAGCGGAACAGCCGATGTTCACATGGAAGATATGGAAGGGCTCGACGCGATGATTGCCGGGATGACGCCGCTCGCGCGGATCGCCGAACCGGATGATCACTCCGGCCTCTATGTCTTGCTCGCCTCGCGTCGGGACTCGGCCTACATGACAGGAACGGTTTTGCTCAGCGACGGTGGAATCGGCATTGGCAAACGCCCCGGAAGCTGAAGCGGCTTAGATCTCTCCACCCTTGGCGGGTGCTCGATTCGTCGAGCGCCCGTCTTTTTTTTTTTTTACGTGCGATTGCTGCGATCAAGAAAGCGGTCGGCCGAAATGACCGAACGTGAGAGGCCGGCGGCGAGCAATTGCGCTTCGGCAAAGTCGATCATCGCCGGTGGGCCACACAGATAGGCTTCGTGCGCCGCCAGGTCTGCAACGCCCGCAATCTGCTCGGTGATCAGCCCACGCGCTCCCCTGCCCAGTCGCTGTCTGGCTCTTCATCCGACAAGGCCGGGACGAATTCGAAAGGGGCCATCCAGCGTTGACGAAGGGCCGCAATTTTGTCGAGGGCATAGAGATTGGACTGACGGCGCGCACCGTACAGCAGGTGCACCGCCCGGTCTGCGCCCCGGTCAAGCGCCTGCTCCAGAATCGAGATTATCGGCGCTAGACCACTACCCCCGGCGATGCAAAGAATGGGGGCAGTGCTGTCCTTGAGGGCGAATTGCCCATAGGGGGCGGTAACCTTCAGCTCCATTCCGGTGCGATCGGTGCAGAACAGCCAGTCGGTAAATGCGCCGCCCGGAACGTGCCGGATGTGAAAATGCAGTTGCTGGGTGGGTTCGCCAACCGTTGCGAAGGCGAATGAATAACTGCGTGCACCTTCGATGCCGGGAGCGGTCAGATCAGCGTATTGTCCGGGAGTGAAGGCCAGTGGCCGATCCAGTTCGATGGTCAGCCCGATTATATCCTCGCACAGCCGTTGTGCGGCGACGATGGTGCCGCGATATGTAGCAATGGCGATCCCTTGCGAGAGTGGCGCATCAACCGCGATTGTCAGATCCGAGCGCGGAATGGCCTGGCAAGCGAGGCGAAAGCCGCTGCGCAGTTCGTCGCCCTCAAGTGCAAGGGCCGACGGGCTCAATTCGCCGATCTTGCCAGACACGAGCTTGAACTTGCAGGTACCGCACGAGCCAACCTTGCAATCGTGCGGCATGGCCAGACCCGCGTCCAGCATCGCTTCAAGAAGTGTTTTGCCCGCCGGTGTGTCAAGCGTGGTCGGCGATCCTTCCACGGTTACGGTGTTCATCTTGGATTTGCGCAGGAAAGAAAACATTGTCGGGTTTGTCCGAAATGGGCGGGCGGAATCCGCAGTTGCGGTTTGTCGCCCGAATGAGGGTAGACGATTGGCTTGGCGTTCAAGTGCTGGCCAGCCAGCGCGGCCAACCAGCCTGTGCGTTGGCCTGATCCGCCAGCTTGCGTTCGCCGGGGGTGGCGAAACGTTCGTCCCAGTCCTTGAGGCGCGGTTGCGCGATGAAGCGGAACCAGACCGGCGGGATCAGTCCGGCGGCGAAGCACAGGAACAGTGAGGGCATCTGCGGCGCTTGCGGTTCGGGCTTCAGCGCATAGAAGGGAATATGCCCGTCAAGGTGATGGTTGATGTGGTTGGTGATTTCCGCACCGATCGGCAGGACGATCGCGCCAAGGTGGTTCCAGGCGTGATGGAGCTCGATCGGCGCCCCTTCGACCCGGATCAGGCCATAGTGCTGGAAGTAGTTGAACCCCTCCACGAACATCTTGGCCATTACCATCGCGGCGACAGCGGTCAGCGCCGCGCCAAGGCCTGTCGTCAAGCCCACAAAGACGATGATACTGCCCGATAAGAGCGGCATTAGCCAGACCGGATTGCGCCATCCCAGCGAAGCATGGCCCAGCTTGCGGAGGATTTCGGCCGACTTTTCCCAAGTATCCTTGTAGGAACCCCAAGTCGCCTGGAACACGAAGCTGTAGATGGTCTGCCCGCGCCGAGGGGTATCGCTATCCTTGGCCGTGTCGAGATGGACGTGGTGGATGACGATATGGGCAATATCGCGATTGGGGTCGCCGTAGAACGCGCTCAGACACTTGGCGACATAGCGTGGAAACCAGTGGCGGCGGTGCATCAGCTCATGCGCCACCGGCAGGGTCGGCACCGCCGAGAGCCAGCCCAGGCTGAGCAGCGATCCGGCCAGTTGCCAGCTTGAATTGTCGGCGCCGGTGATCGGGTTGATCGCGGTCGCAACCGATCGGGCAAAGGCCCAGACCAGCAGGATCATGCACGGGAGCTGGAGGTACATGGCGAAATCGCCAAGCAGTGCCGTGCCCTGCGCGCGCATCTTGTGGTCCGCCGGCAGCAGGATATCCAGCGTCATCAACACCGGAAAGGTCGCCGCGCCCAGCCAGACGTAGCTGCCGCCCAGCATGAATCCGATAACGCCCGCCAGGGTCATGACCGGGATGAGAAAATAGCGCAGGCCGTCAATCGGATTTCTCCGAGTTATTCTGTTCTGGCCTTGCCCGTCGAGGCAAGGGTGAGGGCGGCGGCGGGCCGCCGCCCTCGGGCCTTCATCAGTACTTGTAGGCGAGCTTGAGGAACCATTCGCGCGGACGCGAGAAGCTGGCCGTTGCGGCGCCGCCGACGTTGAGATCGACATAGCCGCCCTGCAGATAGCGCTTGTCGGTCAGGTTCGTGACGCCCGCAGTCAGGGTGAAGTGCTCACTCCTGTCGGTGAACGAGGCACTGGTGCCGAACACGCTGTACGCGGGCTGGAACAGTTGCGGGCTGTTGACTGCATCCTTGAAGGTGCCGCTCTGGTAGGACCAATCGCCGCGCAGGGTCAGCTTGCCCATGCTGCCTTCATAGACGTCGGCGTTGATCGCGGCCGAAGCTGTCCACTTGGGAACGAAGGCGAACTTCGAATCCAGCGTGACTGGCGCCGCGCTCGGATCGATCTTGGTGTAGTAGGCATCGAGATAACCCACGCCGAAGTTCACGCGAACCTGTTCGATCGGGGCAGCTTCGCCTTCGATCTCGAAGCCCTTGATCCGGCCGGCACCGGCGTTGCGAACCTTCGGAGCGATCCCTTCGTTCACAGTGATCTGCATGTCGCTGTAATCGGAAAGGAACGCCGCGATGTTCAGGCGCAGGCGCCGGTTGAACAGTTCGTTCTTCAGGCCGATTTCGTAGGATTCGACGAATTCCGGCGTGAACGAGGGGGTCGCGATTTCAGCCGGGAAGATGCGCTGGCTGAACCCGCCGTTCTTGAAGCCTTTCGAATAGGACGCATAGATCAGCGAATTGTCGGTTATCTTGTAGTCCGCCGAGATCGCCGGGGTCCACTCCTTGGCCTTGGCCGAAACCTCGATGGCCGGCATCGTGTGGTTGCCGCCCGGGTTGGTCGCCGAAGGCGTGCAGTTCGGTAGCGGGAAACCGGCCAGCGGGCCTGACGGGAACAGGTTGGCCGCCGGGTTTGCCTGTCCGACGAGGCACTGGCTGAACGCGACGAATGCGCCCTGCGGATAGACCGATGCCAGCACTGGATCGAGTTGCGAGCGGTCGTTGAAGATCGTCTGCACAGACGGGTCGAACCGCTTGGTCTCGTTAGTGTAGCGGATGCCCGGCGTGATCGAGAACCGGTCGGTCACCTTGAAGGTGGCCTGCAGGTATGAGGCATAGCTGTCGTTGTCGATGTCGCCGCCAGTAAAGAACTGGGCAAACCCGAATTCCATCGGGGTGTAGTCAGTGCCCTTTTCCTTGAGATAATAGCCGCCCAGAACGAACTTCACCCGGCCATCCATCAGGCTTCCGGTAAACTGCAGTTCCTGCGAGGCCTGCCACACATCGATATCGCTCGCGATCCGCAGGATCGTATGCGGAGTGCCGTCGAAATCGTATTCCATGTGCGAACTCTGGTCGCGGTAGGCCGAAATCGACTTCAGGCTGAAATCGCCGAAATCGTAATCGAGCGTGAGGTTCGTGCCCCATAGATCGAAGTCCGACCGGTTGACGCCGCCAGCCCAGGTGGTGTCGATGTCGCCAGTGATCCAGCGGGTGCTTGCGCAGGCCGGGTTGCCGGTCGGCGCAAGGGTACCCGGAACGCCAAACCCGCCCCAAGGTGCTCCACAGCTGCCATCGGTGACGCGGATCTTGTTCCAGAAATACATCGAGCTGGGCGCAGCGATCTGGCGGTTGGGGCCGCCGGGTGTCGTCGCGCTGTTCGGGATATCGACGAAGCGCAGCGGCACGTTCGAGTCCTGCAGTTCGAGCAGCGAAATGGCCGTCTGCTCTTCGCGGCGGATGTTGATATCCCCGCTGAGGCTGACGGTCAGCTTATCGGTCGGCTCCCACTTGAACGCAATGCGTCCGCCGAAGCTGTCCTTGTTGCCCTGGCGGCCGCCGTCGAACAAACGCTTCTGGTAGCCGTCGCGGGTTTCATAGGAAGCAACCGCGCGCATTGCGAGATTGTCGCTCAGCGGCACGTTGATCATGCCCTTGAAATCGGCGCGGTTGAACCGGCCGGTCGCCGCTTCGAGCTTCAGGTCAAATTCGTGTTGCGGCTGGACGGAATTGAGGACGATCGCGCCGCCGATGGTGTTCTTGCCGAACAACGTGCCCTGCGGCCCGCGCAGGATCTGCACATCCGCGATGTCGGTCATGTCGAGCAGCGCACCGACCGAGCGGGCGACATAGACGCCATCGACATAGATGCCCACGCCGGTATCCACGGTAATGTTGAAGTCGGTCTGACCGACGCCGCGGATGAACGCGGTGATCGTGGCGCTGGAACCGGAGATGTTGGCAACCGGCGACATGTTCACGTTGGGCGCGAACTTGGCCACCTGGGCGACGTTGTTGACTTCGCGCGCTTCGAGCATCTCGGCATTCATAGCGGTGATCGCGACCGGCGTTTCCTGCAGGTTCTCAGACCGCTTGCGCGCAGTCACGATGATTTCACCTAGACCGCCGGCCCGTTGCTCCTCGGCCTGAGGCTCGCTTGCTGCTGCATCTTGGGCATGCGCCGTCATCGGCACAAGCCCGGTAGATACTACGATCGCCGAGGCGCTGGCGCGCAGGACGGCTTTCCTGAAATACATCAATCGGTTTGTCATTTGGCATTCTCCCTCGTGTTTTGTCATTACTATTTATAAAGGTGGATAGACTAAACGTAGATGTTGAGGTTCTTGCTCAACATTACATTGTGCTTGAGGATCGCCCGGCGTTTGACCAGTTGAAAGTCGTTGCCCACCTGACGCCAGATATCGATACGGTTGCCGATCAGCGAATCCTCGTCGCGTTCGTTGCGATTGCGATAAGCATAGAAGTTCGAATAGACCCGGAACTCGTCGGCCTTTTCGGTAAGCTCCACCTCGACGTTGGTGATGATGTGGGTGTAGCGCGTCGCCGGATCCTCCGACCAGGCCGTGCCAGTCTCGAGCCGCGAAAGCCGCTTGAGGATTTCGGGCTTGCTGTCGTTGTAATAGGCCATCCGGGTCAGGTCGGTCACCTGCTCGGTCTTGTCGCGGCGATAGCGGGTTTCGATCCCCGGCATGTGGTAATGCAGGTCTTCCGCCAGCATGCTGGTCCAGGCCTTGTAGTGTTCATCGTCGAGCAGCCGTGCTTCGCGATACAGCGTCTGGGTCAGCGCGTGGGTCAGTTCGAGCGATGCGGTAGTCCCTTCGCGCGTGCGCTCGATCGTTGCGGTGTCGGTCATAGCTGTAGTTCCTCTCAGAGCGCGAACAGGCCGGGAAGGTCGCGGGTTTCGGCCACATTGCCCAGCTGCGGTTCGGGCCGTGCCGGCATCTTGCCGAATTCGTCATGGGTCATCATGTCGAGCCAGCGCTGGTAGAAGCCGCGCTGGTTGGCGTCGTTGTACTGGCCGCGATAGACGATGCCCGGCAGGGTATCATGTTCGATCTGGCGACCGATCCCGCAGCGATAGTGCAGGCGCTCGTGCCGGGTGACGACGCCGCGGTTGACGGTGGTGCAGTTCTCCCAGTTTTCCCCGTCATCCATCTCGAAGGTGCCACCGGGGCCGAAGGTCTGCATCACGCCCTTGGTCACTTCCTCCTTGATGTCGTCGGGCATGTTCTTGTTGACGATCACCCAGGTCTTCAATTCGAACTGCATCGGCCCCTTGGGTTGCCATTGGCGGAAGGTGGAAATGCCCGGCAGGAACGAGACGTTGGGGAAGATCGATGCCGAGGCGACCGAACCGAAGATCTTCGAGCGCATCTCGCCCAGGCGTTCCTCCATCTTCGGGCGGATCTTGTTGTAATAGTCCATCACCTTGGGGCGCCCGAGCAGGAAGAGGTCGCCCACGCCTTCGGTGCCGAATTCCCAGCCGTGGCCGTTCACGCTGGCGTGATAGGAATTATCCATGTCGATCGGCGGGAACGGTTGGCCGTTGTTCATCGACCGAGTACCCGAATCATGCGTCCAGCCGGCGTGGTAAGCATCGCCGATGAAGTTCTCGACCCCGAACTTCCAGTTCGCGCTGATCACCGACTTGATGCAGCCGCCAATGAATTCGGTGCCGCCTTCCTCGTTGTCGAGGATCATGTCGAGATACCACCGGAAATCGCCTAGCCAGGCTTCCAGGCTCGGCGCATCGCTGTTGAAGGTGGCGAACACCAGGCCCTTGTAGTTGCCGACCTTGGCGACGTTCTTGAGGCCATGGTTCTTGAAGTCGATATCGCCCGCGTCGTAGCAATATTCCTCGTGCATGCCCTTGAGATCGCCGGCGGTGTCAAACGCCCAGCCGTGGTAATTGCAGACGAACCGACGGGTGTTCCCGGCATCGGCGAAGCACACCTTATTGCCGCGGTGCGGGCAGGAATTGAGCATGACCCGGATCGATCCGTCGGGCTGGCGGGCGACGATCACCGCATCTTCGCCCATGTGGGTCGTCAGGAAGTCTCCGGAACTGGGGATCTGGCTTTCGTGGGCAACGAACAGCCACGACCGCGCGAAAATGCGGTACAGCTCCTCCTCGTAGATGTCGGCATCCGAAAAGATCCGGCGGTCAAGCCAGCCTTCCTTGAGGTCCATGTAGCGTGAATAATCCGGTTCGCGACCGATACGTTCGAAGCGCATGATTGTTCTCTCCCGTCAGGATTGTTCAGAAAAAGGCGTTGAGGTTGCTGTCCGGCAGCACGGAATGGTCCAGCACGATCTCGCGCGCGGTGAGCAGCCACGCGCCGCCTTCGCTGCGCCAGAGGTCGGTGCGTCCGGCGGTGAGCAGGCGGGTAGTGCCGTCGATCCGGTTCCGGTGCATCACCAGCACCGAATGGACCCGCACCTCGTTATCGGGCTGGGTGGCCAGCACCTCGACGTTGGAGACAGCGCGGCGGATGTAGTTGGGCGGATCTTCGGCCCAGACGAAGCCGGATTTCAGGCGATCCACCCGCATTTTCAGCCGACCCAGATCCTCGTTGAAGATTACCCCTGGGCCAAATGGCAAAGGCGGCGAACGGTCAGCGCGGAACCTTCGGCTCTTCAGTTCCAGGCGATAGCTGACGTCTTTGCCGAGCATGGCCAGCCAGCCTTCGAAATCTTCGTTGTCGAGCAGCCGGGCTTCGCGGTGGAGTGCCTGGGTAACAGCAACGATCACCTCCACCGGGGGAGGGGCAAGCGGCCGGTCAAGCATGCTCGGCTTCCTGTTCGGTCAACGAGTTGATGTTGTACGTGGGCACTTCGGCCCAAGTTTCCGCCATCATGTGCTCTTGCCAGCGGCGGTAGAAATAGCGCTGGTTGTGTTCGCTTACCAAGCCGGCGGCGATATCGCCGGGGAAGCCCTCGCGCTTGCCCGAGCGGCCCACCGCCATGTTGGTGTAGACATCCATCTGCGCCGTGCGCCAGCCGCGCGACTGTTCGGTGCAGGCGGTCAGATTGTCGCCATCGTCGTTGTCGAACAGGCCCGCCAGGCCGAATGTCAGGCACTGGTTTTCCAGGATCTGCGCTTTCACCGCCTCGGGCATGTCGTTTTCGGCCATGGCCCAAGTCCACTGCTCGATCTGGCCGGGACCCTTGGGATGATAGACCCGGAACCAGTTGAGCCCGGGCAGCAGTTGCAGGTTGGGGAAAATGGTGATGTTGACCTGCGCACCCCACACCTGCCTGCCGCGCACTTCGCCCAGACGGTCGATCACCGTCTGGCGGTTGGCCTCCAGGTATTCGAGGATCGGCTTGGGATCGGGATAGAAGGCATAGCCGGAAACGCCGTCGAGCGCGCTCAGGACCATGTGCCCGTTCATGCCGGCGACCGACAGCCCGCCATCGAGATCGACCCCGGAATTGCCGACGCTGAGCCCGGTGAGGTCCATCGACTGGACCGCCGCCATCGCGCCAGCATGGGCCCAGCCCAGGTGATAGCCATCGCCGCAGACGTTCTCGACTGGCAGCTTCCAGTTGGTGCCCAGCACCATCTTCTGCGTCTCGCCGAGCAGTGCCGATCCGCCTGGCATGGCATCCAGCCAGACATCGAGGAAAAACTTGGCATCGCCCAGATAGTCATCGAGGCTGGGCGAATTGGCATCCCAGCAGCCGAACACCAGGCCCTTATACTCGGCCACTTTCGTCACCGGGATCAGGCCGAACTTGGTGCGGTCGAGTTCGCCGAAATAGGCCTCGTTTTCCAGCGGCACCCCGGAGAGCGCGCCGTCCGGGGAAAAAGACCAGCCGTGATAGTTGCAGGTGAAAGCGCGCGCATTGCCGCGATCGGCGCGGCAGATCCGGTTGCCGCGATGGGTACAGCTGTTGAGGAACGCCTTGATCGACCCGTCCTTCTGGCGGATCACGATCACATCGTCTTCGCCCATGAAGGTGCGGAAATAGTCGCCCGGCTTCGGAATCTGGCTGGTGTGGACCAGGAACAGCCAGCAGCGCCCGAAGATCCGCTCAAGTTCCTGCCGATAGATGTCTTCGCTCGCGTAGATCGAGCGCGATTGGCGCCCGGTGCGAGAATCAACCAGATCGGCAATGCTGTCGTTCATTTGATCCTCTCCTCACACCATGGCTAAAGCCGGCATCGGTTTGCCATGCCGGGAAATTTTAAGCACGAATCGTGCCAATATCGCTTTCTAACTGGTTTGCAGCAGTCCGGGCTGGTCAATCCCACTGCGAGGCACCTTGCAGATCGACGTAAATGTAAATGTCGAGGCTTGAGTCTGGCCCGAAAGTTACGAATCTGATAGCCTGACCGGGTGAAGACACTTCCAGGCTACGCCGACATTGCCAGCAAGCTGCAGTTCTCACCGGAAATGGGCCGGATCTGGCACGATGGTGAACGCTGCGTACTGCTCAGCCAAGCGGCTCTGGCCAGCTGGCGCAGCTGCCTGGTTGCCGAATTGGGGCACGAAGCGGCCAGCCGGTTCTTCTGGGGTGTCGGTTTTGCCGAAGGCGCAAGGTGCGCGATCGGCGCGAAGAAATTGCGCCCGGATGGTGATTATCTCGAAGCATTCGCGGTCGGACCGCAGGCGCACGCCTTGACCGGGTTCGGCTGGACCCAGATCGAAACCCTGGAAAATGATCCCTCGCGGGGGCATTTCGAAGGCCGGTTCAGGGTCCACGATTCGATCGAGGCGGCGATCCATCTAAGCGCGATCGGGCACAGCACCGATCCGGTGTGCTGGATGCAGACCGGCTTTGCCAGCGGCTTTGCCACAACCTTCGCGGGACAACCGATCGTCATGCGCGAAGTGGAATGTGCGGGGCGAGGCGATGTCGCCTGCGTACTTCACGCCAAACCAAAACCCGAATGGGATCAGTTGGACAACCTCGAATTGGCCGCGACGCCGCTGGTCCTGTCCGAAACGTGGCATGATGGGGGCCAAACGGTGATTGGGATCTCGGCAGGGTTCCTCTCAGCCAAGACCATGATCGAACGCACCGCGTCGAGCAATGCGACGCTGCTGTTAATGGGCGAGACCGGGGTCGGCAAGGAAGTGCTGGCCAAGCTCGCTCATCGGCTGAGCACGCGCGAGGCGGAGCCGTTCATCGCGCTCAACTGCGCGGCGATCCCCGAGGGGTTGATCGAATCGGAGCTGTTCGGCGTGGCCAAGGGGGCCTATACTGGCGCGGTTGCCGCCCGGCCCGGTCGGTTCGAGCTGGCCAATGGCGGCACGCTGTTCCTGGACGAGATTTCGACACTGTCGCCACTTGCACAATCGAAGATTCTGCGCGCTGTCCAGGAAGGTGAGTTCGAGCGGGTCGGCGATACGCGGACGATCAAGGTGGATGTCCGATTGATCGCAGCATCCAATGTGGAACTTAACGAGGCGGTGCGGGAAGGCACGTTTCGTGCCGACTTGTTCTACCGGATATCGACTTTGCCGGTCCGGGTGCCGCCGCTGCGCCAGCGCGGCGAGGACATTCCGGTGCTGCTGGAACACTTCCGTCTGCGTTATGCCATGCGCCATGGCCGAACGGTATCGGGCTTCACCCCGCAGGCGATCAACGCGCTGCTGGTGTACGATTTCCCCGGCAATGTGCGCGAACTTGAGCGAATGGTGGAACGTGCCGTGCTGCTGGCGGACGACGGGCGAGCGATCGACGTCAGGCACCTGTTCCTCGAAACCGACGGTCTCGAATTGAAGCCGGCGATGGGCATGACCAACGATGGCAGGATCAGCGCCGTTGACAATGTCGGCGATCGCGCCGGCTTGGTGCGCCAGATGCTGGATCTGATCGTCGATGGGGGCGGAAGCCTGCTGGAGATGGAAGGGCTGGTGATCCGCGAGGCCCTTGATGCGAGTGGGGGCAACGTTGCGCGCGCGGCGCGCACCTTAGGCTTTACCCGTCGGCAGCTCGCCTTGCGTCTTGAAAAGTTGGAAATCCAGGAATAAACCTAGCACTACTTTGGCAGAAATATGATTTTTTGGATTCCCAAGTCAGGATTCCGGTGATTCATAGAGAGCCAGTTTCTGTGGGGGCTGGCGATGCATGGGGATTGGCGGAGCGAACTGGACGCGTGGCTTTCACCGTTTGTGGGAGCTCTGCGGAACAAGACGCGCGGTCGGATGTGCCCTGCCTACATAGCGGGTCTGATTGGTCCAGGCGACCGCAAGAGCGTGCAGCCGATGGCAGCCCGAGATGACGGGGTCAGCTATGACAAGCTGCATCACTTCATCGGTAGCGGCGTCTGGGACGAAGCTCCACTGGAGATGGCGCTGCTTGCCGAAGCTAACCGGCAAGTGGGTGGTGATGATGCCTGGCTGATCATAGACGATACGGCCTTGCCCAAGAAGGGGCGTCATTCGGTCGGCGTGGCGCCGCAATATGCCTCAGCCCTCGGCAAGAACGCCAACTGCCAGACGCTGGTGTCGCTGACGTTGGCTTCGGGCGAGGTACCGATCATGGTGGGCTTGCGCCTGTTCCTGCCGGAAAGTTGGACAAGCGACATGGCTCGCCTGGAACGTGCCGGCGTTCCCGAGGATTTCCGGCACTACCGCACCAAGCCGGAGATTGCGCTGGCCGAGATCGACAGGGTTCGAGCAGCCGGCGTCCGCTTCGGCTGCGTCCTTGCCGACGCAGGATACGGCCTTTCCGCGCCGTTCCGGCAGGGCCTGAGCAAGCGCGGCCTCGCTTGGGCAGTTGGCATCCCGTTCAAGCAGAAGGTCTATCCCGCCGACGTGACGATGGTCTTTCCGGTCGCTGGCCGGGGACGCCCTCGCAAGAACCCGATACCCGACATCACGTCGGTATCGGCGAAGGCGATGCTGGAGACCATGCCATGGCGCAAGGTCAACTGGCGGCGTGGCACCAAAGGTCAGCTCTCCGCCTGCTTCGCCGCGGTCCGCGTCAAGGTGGCGGACGGTCCGCCGCAGCGCATTCATGATATGGGCGCCCAGCATCTGCCGGGCGAGGAAGTGTGGCTCGTTGGCGAACATCGCTCGACCGGCGAGCGCAAATACTACCTCACCAACTTGCCCGCCGACACGCCGATCAAGCAGCTTGCCGGCGCCATCAAAGCCCGCTGGATCTGCGAACAGGCGCATCAGCAACTCAAGGAAGAACTCGGCCTCGATCACTTCGAGGGGCGATCCTGGAAGGGCCTGCACCGACACGCCCTGATGTCCATGATCGCCTTCGCCTTCCTCCAGTCCCTCCGCCTCAAGCAGGCCAAAGGGGGGAAAAAGAATCGCCGGACCGCCGCCGAAGCCGAGCTTGCCAGCGGTCCGGCAAGCCATCATTGACCGCCTCTCCAAGCCGCCGGATCGAACATGTCCGCACTGCGGGCGCAGCCCTTCCGACAACCCTCGTAAAAATCTGCCAAAGTAGTGCTAGCGCGGGCAAACTCTCGCAACGCATTGCATATTATGCAAAGTAAGTCTATGGAAAGGGGCGCCTTCTGGCAATAAGCCCCGGAAAGCACGCAAAGTTGGGAGAATTGCATGAAATCGATAGCCGTGGTCGGAGCAAATCTTGCGGGTGGCCGCGCGGTGGAGTCCTTGCGCCAGGCTGGCTTCGATGGCCGGATCACCCTTATCGGCGAAGAACCGTGGCGGCCCTACGAGCGCCCGCCCCTGTCCAAGGAGGTGCTGTGGGATCCGGCCAATGTACCGGACAATTTCTTCCTTCATGACGAGGCCTGGTACGCCGCCAACCGCATCGAAATGCGGCTTGGCACGCGCGCCGAAGCGCTCGACCTGGCGGCGAGCGCTGTGCGCCTGGCGGGCGGAGACCTGGTCCAGGCCGACCGCATCTTGCTGACCACCGGTGGTTCCGCCCGCAAGCTCAACATAGAGGGTGCCGATGCCGCTAACGTGCATTACCTGCGTACCCGGGACGATGCCACCCGGATGGCGACGGACCTCAAGGACGGCGCCCGGATCGTCATCATCGGCATGGGTGTGATCGGGGCTGAAGTCGCGGCCAGCGCGGTCAAGCTGGGGTGCCGAGTGACCGCGATCGAGCCGCTTGCCGCGCCGATGATTCGCGCGCTCGGGCCGCAGTTCGGGCAATGGCTGGGCGAGGAACATCGCCAGCGCGGCGTCGACACCCGCTTCGGACGAGGCGTGAACGCGATGAAGGTGCTTGACGGGCGGGTGACGCAGGTCGAACTCGATGACGGATCACTGGTGGATTGCGATGCCGTGGTGGTCGGGGTCGGGATCGTGCCGGAAACTAGCCTTACCCGGGACGCAGGCATCGTCACCAATAACGGCATAATCGTCGATAGGCAGTGCCGCACCAGCAATGAGAATGTCTTTGCCGCCGGCGACGTCGCCGAACAGGACAGCTTCTTCGGCGGTCATATCCGCCAGGAAACCTACCAGAACGCTGCCGACCAGGCCCAGGCCGCGGCGCTCGCGATGCTCGGGCAGGACGTCGATTACTGCAAGCCGGTTTGGTACTGGAGCGATCAGTTCGATCTCAACATCCAGTTCTGCGGCCATATCCCGGTGCAAGCCGAGGTAACCCTGCGCGGAGACATGGCAAGCAACGAGTTTACCGCATTCTTCCAGTCAGGCGAGACGATCGAGGGCATCCTGACTGTCAACCGCGCCCCGGACATGGGCATCGGCAAACGGCTGATCGAGCGCCGGACCAGAGCCCAGGCCGCGCAGCTGGCCGATGCCGATGTGTCGCTCCGCGAAATCCTCAAGCAGGCTGGTTAGGCTCACAAGGCGGGCGGGATCAGCCGATCCCGCCACCTGCGACGTAGAGCGTCTGGCCGGTGATGTAGGACGCCTCGTCAGCGGCGAGAAAGCAGATTGCGGCGGCCAGTTCCTCGGGCTCGCCGAAGCGGCCCAGCGGGGTATCGCGCAAGGTCTGCTCCATCACTTCGCCAAAGCCCTTGCGGTCCGCGTCGGAATGCGGAGCGGTGTTGCGCGGGGTGACACGGGTCACGTTGACCCCGCCGGGAGCCACGCAATTTACCCTGATGCCACAATCCTCCAATTCCAGAGACAACGCAGCGGTCAGCGCCGCCACGCCGCCTTTCGCAGCCGCGTAGGGCACGCGATTGACCCCGCGCGTTGCCACCGAGCCGATGTTGACAATCGCGCCGCGACCTGCCGCGCGCATTTGGGGCAGCACTGCATGGCAGCACCACAGCGTCGGCCACAGCGAGCGATTAATCTCGGCGACGATTTCTTCGGTGGTGTATTCCCAATAGGGCTTGGCCCAGATCGTGCCACCTACATTATGGACGGCCACGTCGATCCGCCCGAATTTATCGCTTACAGCGTTATACAGGGCAGCGGCTCCAGCCTGTTGCTCAAGGTCGTGGATGGCGGGGTGCGCGTCGACAGATTCGGCCATAAGTCGCGCAACCGCATCCAGTGTCGCCTGTTCTGCACGATCGGCAACCACGACTGTGGCCCCTTCTCGCCCTAGGCGCTGCGCGGTAGCAAAGCCGATCCCCTGGGCTGCTCCTGTGACAACTGCGATCTTGCCTGCAAATCTGCCGTTTGCGTCTGTCATCCCTGATTTCTCCCAACCCACACCGCATCCGGCTGGACGCGTGCAATCCTAGTGGCATTCGGCCTCATAAAACCGCATTCAACCCTTGCCAAGTTAATAGGAAATGCGTTACACATTGGCTAATGATTGAAGAGTCTTTGGGAGATGTTTCGTGGCGCGTGAACTGCTGACTGCTGCTGATGTGAAGGGTGCCTGGGCGATCGTGCCGACGCCGGCCAAGGAAGGTGCTTCCGACTGGCGCGCCGCTGATACTGTTAATGTCGACGAAGCGGCCCGCATGGTCGACGGCCTGATCGAGGCCGGGGTCGACGGCATTCTCAGTATGGGGACGCTGGGCGAGGCCGCGACCATGACACTTGACGAAAAGCTCGTCTTTATGAAGACTATCGTCGATACCGCCGCAGGCCGGGTGCCGGTGTTTGTCGGCACAACCTGCATCAACACCCGCGACACCATCGCGCTGACCCGCAAGGCAGTCGATATCGGCGCGACCGGGACGATGCTGGGCGTACCGATGTGGTGCGCGCCGAGCGTCGATGTCGCGGTCCAATTCTACAAGGATGTCGCTGAGGCGGTGCCCGATATCAATATTGCAATCTATGCCAATCCCGAAGCATTCAAGTTCGATTTCCCGCGCCATTTCTGGGGTCAGGTCGCCGAAATTCCCCAAGTTGTTACCGCCAAGTATATCGGTGTCGGCACACTGCTGCCCGATCTGGCCGCAATCAAGGGGCGGATCAAGCTGCTGCCGATCGACTTCGATTACTATGGCGCGGCGCGGATGGACGATTCGGTCGATGCCTTCTGGACCAGCGGCGCGGTCTGCCATCCTCTCGTCAGTACGACATTGCGCGATCTCGTCGCACAGGCCCGAGCCACCGGCGACTGGAGCAAGGCCAAGACATTCATGGGGCGGCTCGCGCCCACGGCAGCAACGCTGTTTCCCAACGGCAGCTTCAAGGACTTCTCCACCTACAACATTCCGCTGGAAAAGGCGCGGATGACCGCCGGTGGATGGATGAACGCCGGACCTTGCCGTCCGCCCTATCACCTATGTCCCGAAAACTATCTCGAAGGCGCGCGTAATTCGGGCCGGATGTGGGCCGAACTGGGCAAAGCGCTCGAAGCAGAGCGTTAAAGGCAGGCCGGCAGGCGACCACAGAAAAATCGGGAGCAAGAGGATGGCTGACGTGACCCTGACCTGGCCGAAGAACTATAACGAAGTTCCCAAGGCGGCATTTACCCGATCGGATCTCTACTCGGAAGAGATCAAGCGGATATTTCACGGCCCGGAATGGCATCCGGTTGCGCACGAAAGCGAATTGCCCAACCCAGGCGATTTCCGGACGATCCGCCTCGCAGGGATCCCGCTGCTGATCTCGCGGGATGAAGGGGGCGAGGTTCGCGTGTTTTACAATGCCTGCTCGCATCGCAGCAACCAGCTCGAAACTGCGGTAATGGGCAACAAAACCGAGTTCGAATGCCCCTATCACCGTTGGCTGTTCAGCGCCAAGGGCGAGCTTGTTGGATGTCCCAACCCGCGCGAATTCGTACCCGGTTTCGACAAGGCCGACTACCCCTTGGGGCAGCCGCGCTTCGAACTGTTCTACGGCCTGATATTCGTGACGTTCTCGGCTGAGACCGAACCCCTTGACCAGTTTCTCGGCGAAGCAGGCGAAACCCTGCGCGAACTGATGGCGAGCGACGGTCGCCTCAAACTGCTGGGCTACCAGAAGGTTCGCTATGACAGCAACTGGAAAGGTTACAACGACAACGATGGCTACCATGCCCCGCTGCTCCACGCGGCATTCAAGATGCTCAATTGGCAGGGCGGCAAAGGGCGGCAGTATACCGCCACCAAACGTGGCCATGTCTGTTTCGAGTCGGCACTCTCCGTGGCGAGCGGTCCCAGCGTTCTAAAAGATAAGGATCTGATTGCCTTCAAAGGGCAGGATCCATCGGTCGGATCACGCATCGTCCAGTTGTTCCCGACCTTCGTTTCGACCAAACACCTTGACGTCATAAACCTGCGCTTCGCGACCCCAATCGATGCCGAAACGACTGAGGTCCACTACGCCTATTTCGCCCACCAGAACGACGATGCGGACATGCTTCGCCACCGCTTGCGGCAAAGTTCCAACCTGCTCGGACCATGCGGACTGATCAGCATGGAGGACGCCTCGATCTTTCACCGGATCCACATCGGAAGCCACACGCCGGGCAACGCGATCTTCCAGAAGGGGGTGCGCGATCCAGGCAAGCTGGAATCCGAATTCTCGCAGAATGACGAAAGCGGCAACCTTCCGCGCTGGGAATATTACCGCTCGGTCATGGGTTTCGAGAGGGCTGAGGCATGACAGACTCCATGAACGGGCTGGAAATGGCGCTCGACCGGCTGTTGCTGGCCGACGCCAATGCACTCGACAGCAAGGACATGAAAGGCTGGCTGGCGAACTATGCCGAGGAAAACGAGGCGTCCTATTATTGCCGCGCAGCCGAGAACACCGAGCACAACCTTGAACTCGGGTTCATGTTCGACGATTGCCGCGCGCGACTCGAAGATCGCGTCACATATGTCACCGAAATCTGGGCAGGGACGTTTCAGGACTACCGCACCCGCCATTTCGTCCAGCGCGTCAGCCATCGGCAGGTCGATGCCAGCACGGCAGAGGCCATCTCGAATTTTTCGGTTTTCATGACGCCGATGGATACCGGGGTCACTCAAATTCTTGCCGCGGGTCGCTATCTCGATATGGTTCGGCTTTCGGGCGATGGTCGGGCCAAGTTTTTGTCCCGCCGTGCCGAATTGGATACGTCAGTACTCCCGCGGTATCTTGTCTACCCGATATGAAAAGTTATGCATTATACCTTTAGCAGTAATCCTCGGAACATTCCGATATGAGTTCACAATGTAAGATGGTGAAACTGCCAAAAGATATCGCGGATAAAATTATACGTTTTTCAACTGGAAGAACGGATTCAGTGTTACAGAAAGAGCTTGGGATAAGCTATAATACCTGGAGAAAAATTAAGCGAGGGCAGCCACTTAGAGAAAGCTTGGTGGCAAGAATTATAGCTAGAATTAGCATAAGATAATCATGTTCTTATTAAGAAATTAATTTTTTCTTATCTGTCTCCGACATTATCGGGCACCATATTTTTTCGATGATCCGAAGCCAAGTAGGATTTATGCGGCAAAAAAAGTCTCCTATCAGTTCAAAAAGAGAACTGAAAAGAAGAGCGCGTCGTAAAAATATCGTAGACGTTGCAATGAATGCGTTTTTAGCCAGTGGCTGCGATAATGTCACTATGTCTGATATTTCTAGTATGTTGGGCGGATCGAAGAGCACTCTGTGGCAATATTTTGATAACAAGGAAGACATTGTTTTTGCCGCTATTGAAGCAAAAATGAAGTTCTTTAGAAGTTTTCTTCAACTCGATATTTCTGAATGTCGCAGTATATCTAGGTTGTTGAACTTTTCTTCGAAAAGATTTTGTTATTTCTTGATGCGAGACGATACTATCGAAATCGAGCGAATGATAATTATCAACAATCGACGCATTCCCAAGTTAGAAAATATTTTCTACAATAATACATTTTTGTATTTTCGAGATCAAATTTCCTTACATTTAGCTAATTTCTTATACGACGAAGACCCAAGTGACGCGGCTGCGCTGTTACTTGATCTTTGCTCCTCAGGATTTCATCGAAGGTTGATACTGGAGTTGCAACATGAAAACAACGTTGTAGCCGACCAAGTCGCTGATCGTGCGGTACAGATTTTCATAAAGATTTACCCTAAGATTCTACTTTGATTCTTCTTTAGGATCTGGATCTGTCCGCACTCGCCGAGCCGGAGTTGGTCGTGCTGTATCGGGTCTCACAGAGGCAAACGTTGCATTGACTCGATGCGTGCTTTGGAGCCCATCTGACCGCCTTCGCAGATCATTCGTCCCTGCTTCCCTCTCGGGACACCGCCCGCGGATCAGCTGGACACCTTCTGTGGTTGCCGCCCGTAGTGCAAGATGATTTTGATCTGCGTGAGAGTGATCGAGAGCGCGCTTCTGTCAGGCCTGGTTTGTGCGGCTTTGCCGCGGGCCGGTATGGTGTGCGCGGGATCAGGTCCAAATCTCGAAAACGAGCTCTTGGGCTCGGGGTGTCCAACTGGTTTTCCTGACCCAGATCTATTCGATCGTTTTGCCCATGCAGGTCGTCGTCTTCTCACACTCCCCGTTTTTCCGGAGCCGTCGTCTTCGCCGCTGCTGTTTCAACAGGCGGGCAACGACAGTCCCGGATCCCGATAAACTTCTTTCCTGGTCGCAATCGCCCAGATCATGCGCGCCATCTTGTTGGCAAGGGCCACTGCGACAAGCATTCTCGGCTTACGCCCTTTGATCCTATCAAGCCACGAGCCTTCGATGATCGACTTGCGCCCGAGCCAGTTCAGCCGCGACATGGCGCCAACAATCAATAGTCGGCGGATGTCGCGCTGCCCTGCTTTCGATACCCGCCCAAGGCGCTGTTTGCCTCCTGAAGAGTGCTGCCGAGGAACCAGACCTAGCCAAGCTGGAGACCCGCAAAAACCGGGTTGAGCAAGGCTTGGGAGCCTGACGGCGGAGATACCGATGGTGCCGGACGCTGTGGCGGCTGCCTTTGGCCTGTTTCCGACGACATTTCGGGTGGTTTCACCCGCGCTTCGCGGATTGCGGGCAGAGTCAGCCCGTGCATTCCCGGCGTTCGTGGAAGATCAGCCTGTTGAAGTTGTAGGCCAGGTTGCAAAGGGTCAACTTCGCTTCGGCCCTGGCCAGGCCGATGGTGCGGATGAACAACCCGAACCTGTTCTTTTGATGGGCGAAGACATGTTCGACATGAGCCCGGATCGAGGATTTGGCAACGTTGGCCCGCGCGGTCGCCTTCGCCATAGGTTTGCCCTTGGGTTTGCGCCGATGGATGCGGGACGTGAGCATCTGATCCGACAACCACTTCTCGTTGCGCCTGGATCGATAGGCACTGTCAGCCCATACCTCGGAACTGGTATTGTCCGTGCTGACAACCTGCCGGAGAAGGCGCCCGTCCGCCGCTGACGCCGAAGTCACCGCCATACCTCGGATGAAGCCGAAGCGCCGGTCGATGCTGATGTGGGATTTGTAGCCGAAGACCGGCAGGGCGATCATGGGGAGCGGCGTTCCATGGGCCTGTCAGTAATTTTGTGCGCGAGGCCATATAGATGGAATGGAAAGGACCATCGATATGGCAATCGACAAGGATTTACTGGATCAGCTTCTGGACGGTCGTGATCCGCAGGATTTGTTCGCCAAGGACGGGCTGATCGACGAGTTGAAGAAGGCGCTTTCGGAGCGGATGCTCGCTGCCGAACTGGACGATCATCTCGAATCGGAAGCGGAAACCAGGGTTGGCAATCGCCGCAATGGCAGTTCGAAGAAGACGATGTTGACCGGTTCGTCGAAGGTGACGCTGGACATTCCGCGCGACCGGTCGGGTACGTTTGATCCCAAGCTGATCGCCAAATACCAACGCCGCTTCCCGGACTTCGACGACAAGATCATCTCGATGTACGCACGCGGCATGACGGTGCGCGAGATCCGGGGGCACCTTGAGGAGCTTTACGGCATCGACGTATCGCCGGACCTGATATCGACGGTGACCGACGCCGTGCTGGAAACGGTCAGCGAATGGCAGGGACGACCGCTCGATGCCTGTTATCCGCTGGTGTTCTTTGACGCGATCCGGGTCAAGATCAGGGACGAAGGCTTCGTGCGCAACAAGGCGGTCTACATCGCGCTGGGCATCTTGCCCGATGGAACCAAGGAAATCCTCGGCATCTGGATAGAGCAAACCGAAGACGCCAAGTTCTGGATGCGCGTCATGAACGAGCTGAAAAACCGGGGCGTAGCCGATATCCTGATCGCCGTTGTCGACGGCCTGAAGGGCTTCCCGGATGCGATCAACGCGGTCTTCCCCGAAACCGTCGTTCAAACCTGCATCGTGCATCTGATCCGAAACAGCATGAGCTTCGCGTCCTGGAAAGACCGCAAGGCCATCGCCCAGTCCCTACGCAGCGTCTATCGCGCCGAGAATGCCGAGGCCGGCCTGTGAACCGCCCCGGCTTTCCCGGAGGCTCCTATTTGTGAGAAGGAGCTTTCGTGATGAGCAAGACCCGGAACAAGTTTTCACCTGAAGTCCGCGAACGCGCGGTACGCATGGTGGGCGAGCATCGCGCCGATTACGGCTCGGAGTGGGAGGCGATGACCTCGATCGCCAGCAAGATAGGCTGCACGGCCGAGACGCTGCGCCGCTGGTGCCGTGAGGAGGCGAGCCGACGAATGGCACCAGCGGCACAGGCCACCGACGACAAAGCTCGGCTCAAGCTGCTGGAACGCGAGGTCAAGGAGCTACGGCGGGCCAACGAGATCCTGCGTAAAGCATCGGCGTATTTTGCGCAGGCGGAGCTCGACCGCCAAGGCAAATGGTGATGTCGTTCATCGACAGCCATCGCGAGGACCTGGGTATCGAGCCGATCTGCCGGGTACTGGCAGTCGCCCCTTCCTCCTATCATGAGCATGCCCGGCGCTTGGCCGATCCCGGCAGGCGTCCTGCGCGTGCTCGCCGTGATGACGAGATCATGGAGCAGATCAAGCGCGTCCACGAGGCCAGTTCCGGGCTCTACGGCGCACGCAAGGTATGGCGCCAGTTGCTGCGCGACGGCGTGGCCGTTGCCCGATGCACCGTGGAGCGCCTGATGGCGACCATGGGGCTGGCAGGCGTACGGCGCGGCAAGACGACGGTCACCACGGTCAGCAACCCGAAAGCCCCATGCCCGCTGGACAAGGTCAATCGTGAGTTCCGCGTTGAACGGCCCAACGCCTTGTGGGTGGTGGATTTCACTTACAGTGCGCCTCGTCCCGGATGATCCGGGAGGCGTATGTTGGAATGCAAAAGAGAAAGGAGGAATTGAACGAATGCCTTGCCCTCTGCTGTGAGGGGGCATGAGCCCAAGCGGCGGTGACCTGC
>NZ_JANZXA010000024.1 GCF_025153475.1 Novosphingobium mangrovisedimenti | reverse complement strand
GCCCCTGAAAAGGGCGCCATCGCCACCTGCTGATCCGGCTCCGGGCTACGCCCTACGCCGGATCAGCAGGTGGCGATTCTCATCTTGATTGACGCTGGTCTCTCATCCTGATTGTCGCGCGGCACCTCGGGCCGTTCGGCCTTACGGTCCGCGGCGTAGACGTAGGCCACCATCGGCGGATCACTGCCGCCCCAGGGTCGATCGTCGCGGACATAGGCCCACAGTTGCCCGGTCTTGGTGCGACGTCGCCCGGGATCGAGCACCGGGGCAGTGGTCTCGTCGGCGAAGAGCCGCTCGGCCTTGCGCAACTCCTCGAGCGTGTGATCGCGCAAGGGCCGCAGGTACCAGGCCGCCCGGCCGACCCAGTCAGCGAGCGTCGAGCGATCGAGCTTGATACCCTGGCGGGCGTAGATCTGCGCTTGCCGGTACAAGGGAAGATGATCGGCATACTTGGCGACGAGAACCTGGGCGATCAGCGCCTCGGTCGGAATGCCGCCCTCGACGATCCGCGCCGGTGCTGGCGCCTGCAAGACCGCGCCCTCGCACGAACGGCAGCCGTAGCGCGGACGCCGGGTGACAAGGACGCGGAAGGTCGTGGGAACGACGTCGCGCCGCTCGGCGACATCCTCGCCGATCGCGTGGAGCGCGCCGCCGCAGCAGGGGCAGGACTTGTCCTCGACATCGACGATCTGCTCGATGCGCTCGAGATGTGCGGGCAACGAGCCGCGGTTGGCGTTGCGCGCTCGAGCGGTGTGTTGCTGGCGGGTCGCGGCATCACGCGCCGCGCGAGCCTGGCCCAGCGCCGTCTCTATGTCCTCGAGGCCGAGCTCGAACTGATCGGGATCGAGTTGCTCGGAACGCCGGCCGAAGCGATGGCGCATGAAGGCATCGATGATCGACTGCAGCCGCTCGACCTCGGCATCGGCCTCGCCCTTGGCGAGGGTGACCTCGGCGAGCTTGCGGGACTGTTCGGGGGCGAACGCGCGGAGCGCTTCGATGTCCTCGGGAAGGTCCGCCTCTGCCAGCATGGGCGGAGTGAATCAGCGATCGCGCACCCCGTCAACCGGCGATCTGCGGCGCTTGTGGACGTCGGCCGCCATGCACGCGGCGCCAGTCCAGACCCTCGAGCAAGGCGCCTAGCTGTGCCGCGGTCAGGCGCATCACGCCGTCCTGGATCGCGGGCCAGCGGAAGCCTCCCTGCTCGAGCCTCTTGGCCATCAGACACAGCCCGGTACCGTCCCACCACACGAGCTTGATCCGGTCCGCGCGCTTCGCCCGGAAGACGTAGATTACCCCCGAGTAAGGATCGCCGCCGTACTCCTCGCCGACCAATGCGGCGAGCGCGTCGGGGCCCTTGCGGAAATCCACCGGGCGCGTTGCGACCATCACTCGCGCGCCGACGCCTGGCCCGATCACCGTGCTGACCGAAGTGCTTGAACCACGGCAGCCGCCAGATCAGCCTTGGCCGTTCGTGAGATCCGGATGACGGCGCCGTCGATCTCCACCTCGATCGCAACGTCGCCACGCCGATCGACGTCCGAAACAGCCGGCACGAACATCGGCTCAGCGTCCCTCGAGCCGGTATGCACCTCAAGTGCATAACGAAGCTCGCGGCGCCAAGTGTAGAGCTGCGAGGTCCGAATATCATGCCGCCGGGCGAGCGCGGTCAGGTTATCACAATGTCGAGCCTCAGCGACGATCGCCAGCTTCTGCTCTAGGCTCCAGGAGCGCCGGCGCCCAACCATCGCGCCGAGTACCTCGACGCGTCGAACCGGCTCCGGACTAACTCCAGTGCGGGTGTCCAGTGCGGTCTCAAGTGCTTCGTCATCCATCACCCCGCACGTCTGCCGCAATCATACTGACGCGCAAGGTGGGGTCACGACGGCGCTTACGTCGATCCCGATTACCTTGATGTCCATGTTCGACTCCATCAATTGGTTCAGCCCCACAATGTTGAGCCTGGGTCGCAAGGGGTGTCCATCACATCATGTCCGTGTGGCCCATCGCGATCCAGACCCTCGCGCCCGATGGGATCATCGCAGCGCCTTCAAGATCGCCGAAACCAGTGCGGCAGGCGCAGACGACGAAATGCGCACTTGCCGGCCTTCGCCCAGTTCGACCGTGATCGCGGCACATTGATCATGATCGGCAGGCTGCTCATCATCGGCGAGCACGGCCTGGGCGAAATTTATCTCCGGTACAGGCAAGGACGCAGCCGCCGACTTTTCGCGCAACTTGCGCCGCCATGTATAGATCAGGCTGGTCGAAACGTCGCGCCGCCGGGATACATCGGCAACGCAGGCGCCCGGCGCAAAGGCCTCGGCGAGAATCTCAAGCCGCTCCTCCTCGCTCCAACGCTGACGACGCTCCGGCCCCGTCATCACCGTGGTCTGACCCATGCTCCGCTCCTAAGCTCGCTCATACGAGCACTCTTAAGACTGGTCGTTCACTCGCCGGACAAGGCGGGCCTCTCTGGATGGGTAGTGGGATAGGGGCAACTTCTGCAAGAACTTGCTAACGCTAAAACGCCGCAATGCCAGTGACGGCTCGCCCCAGTATGAGCGCATGCACATCGTGAGCGCCTTCATAGGTGTTGACGGTTTCCAGATTCACCATGTGCCGCATGACTTGATATTCATCGCTGATGCCATTACCGCCGTGTATGTCTCGGGCATGACGCGAAATATCAAGCGATTTTCCGACATTGTTACGCTTGATGATAGAGAGCATTTCCGGCGCGAACCTGCTTTCATTCATTAGGCGGCCGACACGCAATGAGGCTTGCAACCCTAGCGCAATGTCTGTTTGCATATCGGCGAGCTTCTTTTGATAGAGTTGGTTGGCGGCAAGCGGCTTTCCAAACTGGTGTCGATCAAGCCTATATTGGCGTGCTGCGTGCATGCAATATTCTGAGGCGCCGAGCACCCCCCAGCTGATCCCATAGCGTGCGCGGTTTAGGCAATCGAAGGGTCCCTTGAGACCCTGCACCCCGGGGAGCAGGGCTTCTTCGTCAACCTCAACCTGGTCCATCACTATCATGCCGGTGGTTGAGGCGCGCAGGCTGAGTTTGCCCTTAATCTTGGGAGCGGAAAATCCCTTCAGGCCCTTTTCAAGCACAAAGCCGCAAATGGCCCCGTCATGTGCTTCGCTCTTTGCCCAGACGACAAAGACGTCGGCGAAAGGAGCATTTGAAATCCATATCTTGGTGCCGAAAGGACATAGCCACCACCAATCCTCTTCGCGATGGTGCGCATGCCCGCGGGATCGGAACCCGCATCAGGTTCTGTCAGGCCGAAGCAGCCGATCAGCGCGCCTGCGGCTAGACCAGGCAGATATTTAAGCCGCTGTTCCTCCGAGCCGAAAGCAAAAATCGGATACATGACGAGCGAGCTTTGCGCCGATGCCATTGACCGATAACCCGAATCTACGCGTTCAATCTCACGCGCGATCAGACCGTAGGAGACATAGCTAGCTCCAGCACCGCCATAATTCTGTGGAATTGTCACTCCCAGCAAGCCGGCTTGCCCCATGCGTGGAAACAGCTCTGGTGCATCGAGATCTTCGCGGTAAGCGTTGATGATCCGGGGCTGGAGTTCGCCTTGCGCGAAGCCATGCACCGAAGCACGCACCTTCGGTTCTTCTTCAGTCAGTTGATCGTCAAAGTTGAAGGGATCGCTCAAATCAAAGCGTGCCATTTCAGTCATACAATCAATTCTTCGCGTTATATTATTCAGTTCGGATGCCGTAATGGCGATGAGTTCTTCAAGCGTTGCAGCTAGACTTGTGAGTTGGGCAAAACAGACCGAAGGTGCAACAATCCAAGCAAATAACCGGCTTGCGGTTGTAGCGAGCTGAACTTCCCCCGAAGGCTATGCTGCCGAGCATAATACCAAGCTGCGCTGAGGCTGACTCACGTTGTGGGTTCCCAAAGTGATGAAAATCTGAATCTATGGAGCCCTGTATATGGAGGGCGTGACCATGGGATCAGCGATCGGTTTGCGGGCAGATTTTGATAGCTCTGCATTGAGGCGACTGGCGTGCGCGGCGAAGAGCGCGAACCAGGCGCGACGGCTGTTGGCTTTGGCGGAGATTTACTACGGCGGCAGCCGCAGTGCGGCCGCGAAGATCGGCGGGATGGGTTTGCAGATCGTGCGGGACTGGGTTGTCCGGTTCAACGCCCGCGGTCCCGATGGCCTCCTCGACGGCAAGGCGCCGGGACAACGGTCGCGGCTCAATGATGCTCAGCGGCGGGCGCTTGGCGAGACTGTCGAGCGCGGTCCGATCCCTGCGATCCATGGCGTCGTTCGCTGGCGTCTGATCGACCTAGTCCAGTGGCAGTATGAGGAATTTGCAGTCTCGCTCGATGAAACGACCGTGGGCCGCGAGCTGAAAAAGCTGGGTTACGTCAAGCTGACGGCGCGGCCCCGCCACCATGCCCAGAACGAACTTGCCATGGACGCCTTCAAAAGGGGGGCTTCGCTGCCGAGTTGGCAAAGGTCAGAACAGCCCTCCCGAAGGGCACGCCCATAGAGATATGGTTCCAGGATGAGGCGCGGGTCGGCCAAAAGAACAATATCACGCGGCGGTGGGCCAGACGGGGGACGCGGCCGTCGGCGCCGAAAGACCAGCGAACGAAATCTGCCTACATCTTCGGCGCGATCTGCCCGGAGCACGCCAAGGGAGCGGGGCTAGAGCGGTTTCCACACGAACTGACTCGATGGGGATTCCCTTCGATGCCTCGATGTGATTCAAACTTCTTGCTGGTGGCAGGAGGCCAGCATGGATGGCACGAGCTCTTTCACAGGATCTTCGGGACAGGGTTGTTGCCGCGATTGACGGCGGCTTGAGTTGTCACGCGGCGGCAGCCCGCTTCGGTGTCAGCGTGTCGAGCGCAATCCGCTGGCGACAACTTGCCTTGAAGCATGGTCAGGCTGTGGCCAGGCCACGTGGCGGTGACCGGCATTCGGGCAAGATCGAAGCGCATGGCGCCTTCATTCGGGAACTGATCGCCGAGCAAGGCGACATGACGCTAGTCGAAGTTCAGGCGCGGCTGATCGAGCGCGGTGCCTCCGTCGGGATCGGCACAGTTCATCGGTTCTTCGTGCGTCACGGGATTACGCGCAAAAAAAGACCGGGCATGCGATCGAGCAGGACCGTCCCGACGTCCTGAGGCAGCGCCAGCACTGGTTCGACGGCCAGATCGACCTCGAACCCGAGCGCCTCGTCTTCATCGACGAGACCTGGACCGCCACCAACATGACCCGCAGCCATGGCCGCTGCCCGAGGGGCGAGCGGCTGCGGATGGGCTTCCCGCACGGGCATCGCAAGACCACCACGTTGGTAGCCGGCCTTCGCATGACCGGCATGGTCGCACCGATGGTACTCGACGGGCCAATCAACGGCGACTGGTTCGAAGCCTATGTCGCGCAGGTATTGGTGCCCGAGCTACGGCCCGGTGACGTGGTCATCATGGACAATCTCTCGAGCCACAAACGGGCCGCGGTGAAGGAGAGAATCGAAGCAGTCGGCGCAACTCTGCGCTTCCTCCCGCCCTACAGCCCGGACTTCAACCCGATCGAGAAGGCCTTCTCACGGCTCAAGGCCATGCTCCGCAAGGCCGGTGAGCGCACCGTCAGCGGGCTGTGGGACATGATCGGCAAGCTCGTCGACATCTTCCAGCCCGCCGAATGCACCAACTACTTCAGATCATGCGGCTATGAACCAGAATGAATGGAAACCGCTCTAGTGCTGCCATTCTGCAATACCGAAACCATGTCGCTGCATCTGACCGAAATATCGCTCACGGTCGCCCCCGGGCGCTCACGCCGTCGTGCTGATGGATCAGGCCGGGTGGCATATGACCGGAAAGCTCGTCATACCCCACAACATTAGCATCGTCGCGCTGCCGGCGAAATGTCCCGAGTTGAACCCGGTAGAGAACATCTGGCAGTTCATGCGCGACAACTGGCTCTCCAACCGCGTCTTCACTTCCTACGACAACATCATCGACCATTGCTGCGAGGCTTGGAACAAACTCGTTGATCAGCCTTAGCACATCATGACCATCGGGCGACGCAAATGGGCCCGTGGGTCATAATCAATGCAGGTTGGTATAAGGCCATCCAGGCCGTCGAGGAAAACTGGACTGAAAGCGCTTTTGTCGAGCAGCGAAGCGGAATCGAACACCAGCGCAATGAAGCGATAATTTGCGTATCGTAGCCATCGATAATGAAGACGAACAAACACGAGGTGCGTACTCACCAGAACGACCGGCTATTCGCATACTCCATTGGCGTTGTACCAAGTTCAGCCATATGAACCCTGACCAGCTTTCTCGCCCAGTTTTATTTGACTTCACGGTGCCCTGTTTTTGGCAGGTTGAGCCTTCGCAGCGGGAAGCTTCTGCGCCATGATGTGATCGTAGATCTGCTTGATCTCCGTGTCCGACAATTCGGTCGGTCGGAACGGCGGCATTTCGATCAGGCCCTGGCGAACGACCGAATGTAGGTAATCGTAATCTAAGTCCTTGCGACCGATGAGCGAAGGCACCGGAGCACCTTTTTCGGCCAGCAGCATGGTGCCACCGTGGCCCGGGCCGGGGTTGTGGCAACCTGCGCAGTAACGCTCATAATTCTCCGCACCGTCCACCACTGATTCGCCTTGTGCGGACGAACAGGCAGCAAGTGCAGCGAAAAGCGAAAGGGCGAGGAACTTATTCATTTTACCTCCGCAGGCATGGCGACGCATCGGCTCAGACCGAGGCAAAGATCGAGTTGGGATCGAGCGCCTGCTTGACCCGCGCATGCAGGGCCGAGCGGCCACCCTTTTCATAGGTCTTGGCAACCGCCTTCCCCAGCCCGGGGTCGGTCAGGATCTGGCCGAAGCCGGCCTCGGCCTGCGCGGCGATCAGGGCTTCGGCGCAAGTCTTGGCCCGTGCCGCATCCTCGGCCTTCCCGGCGGCATGGGACAGCACCTGGCGATGGTTGGCCGAACGCCAGATCGCGGTGGTTTCGCCAACGAAGTCGAAGCCGTTCTTGGCACAGATATCGCGCGACAGTTCATAAAGCTTGACGGCTTCCTCGCCATCCACAGGGCTGACCGGGTTGACCGTAAGCGCCATGTCGCCGCTCCAGCCCTCGGTCCTGGCCGGGGGCTCGGCAACCACCCCGGTCATCGTGCCCATCCGCCAGGCCCACAGCTTTGGATCGATGCCCTCGCCATCGGTAATGACCCTTGCGCCGCTGATCGACGAGAACGCACCCTTGACCATGTCCCACAAGATCGCGACGTTGCCGGGCAATCCATAGAGCGATCCGTAAAGGTTCCAGTAGCCCAGTCCGAGCACCTCACCAGCGGCCTTGACCGCGCTTGCCGCCATCGGCCCGTGGCCCTCAAAATCAGCGCGGCGCTTGCCGAGCAGGGCCGCTTCGTGGAGCGCATTGCCCACCGCGACGCCATTGGCCACCACCATGTTGAGCTTAAGCGGCCCGAGCACGTCCAGCAATGCGCCCAGATCGTCCTCTTTGGGGACCGAAACCATGAAGGCCTGGTGCGCCGGGGGCTGCGGCATCATCCACATGCCCACCTTGGTCACCACCCCGAAATCCGACTGGGTGAACAAGCCATCAACCCAAGGGCCATAGCCGAACTTGAACAGTTGCCAGCAGGTGCTCTTGGGCATGGCGCCCATGCCGGTGCGCACCATCTTGCCATCAGCCAGCATGACCTCGAGCCCGCACTGCATCAGGAAGTGATCGGAATAGGGGGTGTAGCCGGGGCGGCGGTTGACGAAACTGGCGGCCACGCTTTCATCGGGATTGCCGGGAAAGTCGACCCACAGCTTAATTCCCTTTTCCTTGATGTGGGCATCGAGCTGGCGGAAGGTGACACCCGGTTCGACTAGGCAGGTGGCCAGTTGGTCATTGACCTCGAGAACCTTGTTCATCTTCTGCAGGTCAAGGACGATCACTTTGTCCTGTACGGCTTTTTCAAGTCCGTAGGCACCGTTGCAGACCGTCTGGACCACACCGCCGCTGGTGCGCGCGGCTTCCAGCACCTTGGCAAGTTGGGCTTCATCGGCCGGAAGCACCACGCCTGCCGGTGCCATCCTCTGGGTAGCATAGCGGGCCAGGGTCTGTGGGTTGGTATCGATGGCCTCCTTGCCTAGTGCCTGGGCGAGGAGGCCGAGCGTGGCCGTCTGGCGGGCTTGATCGATCATGGCGTTGGAAGCCTTATTGCTGGAGAATCTTGGGATAACGCTGGAGATCGCCGGCATCGACGGCAAAATCGGCCGAGCGCACAGCCGGGTCGATAGCGCGGGCCGGTTCGCTGTCGCGCCAGGAAAAGTTGCAGGTCGGGCAGCGCAGGATCGTCCACACCACCGCGCCGTCCTGCCTGCCCTGATGATCGGTGACAGCGCCGCTCGATTTGCAGCGCCCGCAGATGGTGGTGGTCATGACAGGGCTCCCAGCTGCATTTCGCGGATCCGCTTGCTCAGGGCGTCGATCTCGTCCCCGGTCGGCGGGGTGACAAGGTGCGCTTCACCCACCGGATCGGGCGGGAGATAGCTGGTCGCGTCGATGATCAGGCGGTGCCCCTTGCCCGGGACCACTGCCGAAGGATCGATCGGCACGGCAGGCATGTTGGGCAGCACGATGATATCGTCCGCACGGGTCCGGGTCGAAAGCGCCCACATCACCTGGTTGAGATCGAACGGATCGACATCGGCATCGACCATAATCAGGTTCTTGAGGTACATCACGCCGTGCGGCGTGCTCAGCGCGCGCAGCGCGACCGTCTTGGCAAAGCCGGCCATGCGGTTCTTGACCGAGATGATCCCGGTCAGTCCGTGCTGGTAAAGCGCGTTGACCGCGGTGACTTCGGGGAAGCTCTGGCGCAGCTGGGCATAGATCGGGGCGGAGGTGTGCAGGCCGATCAGCGTATCGTGCTCGGTCCAGCCGCGCCCGATGTAAATGTTCTCGAAGATCGGATCGCGCCGGTGCGACACCGCCGTGACCTTGAAGATCGGCGCCTTGCGCACGCCGCTGTAGGAACCGGGAAATTCGCCGAACGGCCCTTCCAGCTCGCGTTCGCCCAGTTGCAGCTCGGCCTCGATCACGATTTCGCTGTCGGCCAGGATGTCGATCCCGTTGCCCGATTTGGTCAGCCGGATCGGCGCGCCCATCATCGCCGAGGCATAGGAATATTCCGATTCCTCGTAGCCGATCGGGGTGGCAGCAAACACCGCAAGGCCGGGATGATTGCCCAGCATGACCGCAATCTTGAGCAGAACGCCTTCCCGTTCGGCCGCCATGATCTGACGTCCCATGTCGTGGGAGGGGATCGTCATCAGGGTGAAGCTGTCCGGCCCCTGGATCTGCAGGCGATAGATGCCGACATTTTGCTTGCCGAAATTGTCTGGATCGAGCGGATCGCGCGAGGCGACCGAGGCCTTGCCGATGTAGAACCCGCCATCATATTCGTTGATCCGATAGACCGGCAGGACATCGTAAAGGTTGATGTCCTGTTCGATCCGGCATTCGTGCACCGGGGCCTGGGCTTCAGGAACAAAGCTGATCTGCGCTTCCTGATCGCCCCAGCGGCCGGCGATCTCGAAGAACAGCTCGCGGATTGTCGTGCCTTTAGGTCGGCCCAGAAGCAGGGCGATGTTGTCCCAGGAACCATGAACGCCCACCGCCAGGCGCTTGCCGGGATAGCCGGTGATGTTGTCGAACACGATCGCCGGCGCGCCGTTAGCATCGCGCGAGGCGGCAACGGCAATGTTGCGCACGCCGGGTTCGGGCATCACCGGATCGCTCCAGGTGATGGCCTGGCCCGAATCCTCGAGCAGTTCGAGGAAATCGCGCAGCGAGGAGATCGACCGGGCGCGGTTGGGAAGATCGTTCATTGCCGTTGCATCCCGCCTGTCAGTGTCCGCCCGCGGCCGCAGTCGCCGACTGGATCGTGACCCATTTCCATTCGGTCATAATTTCGAGATCGGCTTCGGTCCCTTCGCGGCCAAAACCCGATGCCTTGGTCCCGCCAAACGGAACGTGCGGCTCGTCGTGCAGGGTCGGCGCGTTGATGTGGACCATCCCCGCTTCGGCCCGCTGGGCAAAGGCCAGCGCCTTGTCGAGATCGCGGGTGAAGATAGAGGCGCTGAGGCCGTATTCGGTGTTGTTGGCGAGTTCGAGGGCTTCCTCAAGTGTGTCGAACGGAAAGAGCGAGGTGACCGGGCCGAAGGTCTCTTCCTCGAACACGGTCATTTCCGCGGTAACGCCACTCAGGATGGTGGCCGCGCAGCTGTTTCCGCTCCACTCGCCGCCGGCCAGCACCGCGGCGCCCTTGGACCGGGCATCGTCGATGTGGCGGCGGACGCGGTCGCGCTGGCGTTCGGAAATTATCGGGCCCAGCATGGTGGTAGGATCGCGCAGGTCGCCGCTGTTGGCGCGGCCTGTCGCGGCGGCGAAGGCCTTGGCGAACTGGTCGAAGATCGACCGTTCCACATAGATCCGCGAAGCCCCCATGCAGACCTGGCCCTGGTACATGAAGATGCTGAACAGCGCGGCGTTGACCGCCTTGTCCAGATCGGCATCGGCGCAGATCACCAGCGGGCTCTTGCCGCCCAGCTCCAGCGTGTACTTCTTGAGGTTGCGGGCCGCGATTTCGGCAATGTGCTTGCCGACGCGCGAGGAGCCGGTGAAGGTGATCGAGGCGACCTTGGGGTGGCCGGTCAGCACATCGCCGATTTCCGCGCCATTGCCATAGACCACATTGAACAGGCCGTCGGGAACGCCGGCCTCCTTCCACAATTTAGCGAGCAGATCGGCGATCATTGGCGCGGCTTCAGAGGGCAGCAGCACGAAGGCGTTGCCTGTGGCCAGGGCCATGGCCGATTGCTTGATCCCCTTGATCAGCGGTACGTTGAACGGGGTGATCCCGGCAACGACGCCCACCGGTTGGCGCAGGCTCATGCTGAACCGGCCCGGCGTGTCCGAAGGGATGGTTTCGCCCCGGACCCGGCGCGGAACACCGATCGCCGCGCGCAGGAAACTGATTGCAAAGCGGGTTTCGAATCCGGCCTTGGCGATCGGCGAGCCGATCTCGTCAACCAGCACGTCGGCAAACTTGGCGGTATCGCGCTCCATGATTTCGGCGGCTTTCGCGATCCACCCTTCACGCACCGCCGCGGTCAGGTCGCGGTGTTGCAGATAGGCCTGATGGGCTGTTTCGACCGCGCGGTGCACGTCTTCAGCGGTGCCGGCGGGCACCCGGGAATAGACCGAATCGTCGACCGGGTTGAGGTCGTCGAAGTAGGCACCGTTCGATGCGGCAACGGCGGCTCCGCCAATCCAGTGCTCAATTTGCGTCATGGTCATTCAATCCTTGAAGTCTTTGTTCAGCCGACTGGGTGATTACGCTTGGTTGCGCATCGCCTGGGGCCAGATCCCCTGCTTGCCGGGGGAGAGGATGCCGTTGGGGTCGAGCACGTCCTTGAGACGGTGGTGCAAATCCCAGAGCGCTCCGTCGTTGTGCTTATAGGTTTTGGCGATCTGGTCCATGAAGGCGAGGTGGGTGCGGTATTCGCCGAAACCCGCACTGGCTGCTTCATCGACCAACTTGCCGAACAGGTCATAGGCGCTCTTGCGCATGCCCTCGTCGGCGCGATCGTACATGATCATCAGGATGTGGTGCATGTCGCGCCACCCGACCAGGAATTCGCCGATATAGTCGAACCCGAAATCGTGGCAGCGCTGCTTGATCAGGTTGTACTGGCTCAGCGCTTCCTTGCCGTCGGGTGCCGAGATCGGCGAGAAGTTGATATGTCCGCCGCCGCCGATCCAGTTCATGATGCTGAACTCCGTCATGTTCGGCTCGCCTCGCATCAACTGCACCCGATAGTCCCAGGCGGGGTCGTTTTCGCGGTCAAGGTGCAGCTTGGCGCCAGGGATGCTCATCATCGCTTCCTCGACGAGCTTCCAGTTGTTCTCGATGATCGGCGGCGGGCCGTACAGCGCGGCATAGAAGTTCCACATGCCTAGCCCATGATCCGACGCGATCTTCTTGCGGATCGAATCTGGGATAGGGCCCTTGCCGTCGAAGTAATGGCGCCGCGTGGTCTTGGCAGACACTTCCCACAACAGGTCAACCGCCACGGCTGCGTTGGGGATAACCTGGTTGACCTTCAGCGGCAACACCGCATCGAAGATTGCGGCAAGGTCTCCCTCGCGCTCGTAAGTGATCATGAACGGCTTGTAGGCGGGCGGTTCGGGCATCAACCAGATGCCCATCTTGGTCACAACGCCGAAGTTAGACTGGGTGAACATGCCATCGAAATGCGGGCCGGCTGCATGCTTAGTGGATTGCCAGTGCTGCGACCCCTCGATCGCGCCCTGACCGGTGCGCACCACCTGACCGTCGGCAAGGACCACTTCCATGCCGCACTGCATGACGAAGTGATCGCCATAGGGGGTGTAACCCGCGCCATGTTCAAGCGCGTTACCCATGACACCGCCCCAACCTGGTGCCGCAGGATCGACCCACAGCTTGCTGCCAATATGGCGCAGATGGCGGTGAAGCTGAAAATAGGAAACGCCCGGTTCGACCAGCGCATAGCCGTATTTCTCGTTGACCTCGAGAATGCGGTTCATCCGCTTGAGGTCGAACATGACATAACCGGATTGGCGTGGGGCAGGACCGCCATAGGCGAAATTGCGACCGTTGCCGAAGGTCCAGATCGGCAGCTTGTAGGCGTTGAAAACGTTCAGCGCCTGCTGTATTTGCTCCATATTGGCGGGGGCCACGGCAGCCGAGGGAAGCATTTCGCCATCGGCCAGCGGTGAATAGGCGTCGCGATAGGCCGACAGCGGCAGTTCATCGACGAAGACCCATTCCTTGCCGACGATAGCCGCCAGTTCGTCCAGAGCCTTGCTAAAGGTTGCGGCGTCGACGCCCTGGGGCATGCCCGTGCTCACGACTGTTGTACTCCCACTTCGAATGCCCATGAAACCAGCATGCCGGGGCTCTTGCCATCAAGGCTGCAGTGTCCGGATTCGCAGCGTAGTTCAGCAGTCTGCCGATCGCCGAACAGCGCATCCTGCATGTGGTGGGCTAGAACGGTTGGCCAGCCGGTGCTGGCCCGCGCCAGGAGAGCCGGAGCACCCTCGGTCCGGTGTTCCCACCGCATCTTGCGGTAATGATGGGTCCACTGCAGCAGCGGACGGGCACCGTCGGCCACCAGGATCTGCTCGGCAATCATCGCCGCAGGGTCGGAAGTAAGGCCGACCAGCACACCTTCGGCAATGGCAAGTTCATGCAGAAGGCCATTGAGCGACCGGTCAATCCGGATGATCTTCGCCGCGCGTCCAGAGTTGACGAAGGTTTCAGCAAAGAGCCGGCTTTCAGGCACTTCCGCTTCCTCAATGACAATGGTCTTGATTGGTCGCTTCGCCCAGGCGCTGCGTCCGATACCCAGACCGACCACTGCCGCTCCCACGGCCCCCCCGCTCATGACGGTGCGACGGCTCACATCCCACGCCATTCTCTAGTTCCCTTCTTCTTGCGCCAAAGCAGGAACGAGGCTTGCCGCCTCTTTGCTCAGGCCTTGCCAGCGTTTCTCCGACTTCGCGTGAAGTTCGAACAGATCCAACACCCGCATACAGCTGTGATCGACCACCTCCGCCAGCGAGGTAGGCCGCGAATAGAAGGCCGGCACCGGCGGGAAGATCACCGCTCCCATTTCGGTGCAGGCCGTCATGTTGCGCAAATGCGCCAGATTGAGCGGCGCTTCACGGGTAATCATCACCAGACGCCGCCGTTCCTTCAGCATCACGTCAGCGGAGCGGGTGATTAGGTTGTCGGATAGGGCGTGTGCCACCGCGCCCAGCGTGCGCATTGAACAGGGCGCGATCACCATGCCTTCGCACACGAACGAACCGCTGGCGATAGAGGCGCCGACGTTGCGGACGTTGTGCACCACATCGGCCAGCCCTTCGAGCCGCGCCTTGCCTTCGGGCAGCTCCTCGCGAATGTTGAGCAGCGCCGCCTGAGACATCACAAGATGGGTTTCCCAACCGCCCGTCTCGCGCAGCAGCTCAAGCAGGCGAAATCCATAGACCGAGCCGGTTGCGCCGGTAATCCCCACGACCATGCGCTTCACGGCAGGAGACTTTCCTGCGCGTTCTGGGCGGTCAAATTCGCGCAAGGCCTAACCTTGAAGGGCATGCAGAATTCCGTCTCCCGGTCTTTTAGCTACGTCATACAATGCATTCCGCATTGAGCAAGGAAAATCTCGGCTCCTCGGGAGCGCATTCCGCTTACACCTCATTCTCGGGCCGGACCCCAAGACTGATTGTCTTCATCTCCAGGAATTCTTGGATGCCGTGCCGCGAACCTTCCCGGCCCAGTCCTGATTCCTTGATGCCGCCAAACGGGGCGGTCTCGGTCGAGACGATGCCGTTATTTAGGCCGACCATCCCGGTCTCAAGGCCTTCGACAACCCGCCAAGCGCGGTCGATGTCGCGGGTGAAGGCGTACGCCGCCAGCCCCGAGCGCGTAGCATTGGCAAGCGCTAGGGCTTCGGCCTCGGTTTCGAAACGAAACACCGGGGCCACCGGCCCGAAGGTTTCCTCGTCAGCCAGCCGCATCGTCGGGTTCGCTTCGGTCAGCACGGTCGGCTGGAAGAAAAGTTCCCCCGCCTCGTGGCGCTTGCCGCCGGTGACAAGGTGGGCGCCTTGCGCCACGGCATCGGCGACATGGTCCCGAACCTTGGCCAGGGCCGATGCGGCGATCAGCGGTCCCTGGTCGGTTGCACCTTCAAGGCCGTTGCCAACCTGGAAAGCACTAACTCTGGCGGCCAGCGCCTCGACGAAGCGGTCATGAATGCCGCTCTGCACCAGGATGCGGTTGGCGCACACGCAGGTCTGTCCGGTGTTACGGAACTTTGAGGCCACCGCGCCCTCAACCGCAGGTTCGAGATCGGCATCGTCGAACACCAGCAGCGGAGCATTGCCGCCCAGTTCCATCGAGACCCGCTTGAGCGTGGTGGCGCATTGCGCGGTCAACAGCTTGCCCACTGCGGTCGAACCGGTGAAGGTGAATTTTGTGACATAGGGATGGCTGGTCAGAGTCGATCCGATTGCGGGAGCATCGCCGCAGACCACGTTGAATACGCCGGGCGGAATCCCCGCCTCAAGGGCGAGCTTCGCCAGTGCGAAAGCGGTCAGGGGGGTAAACTCGGACGGCTTGAGGGTGATGGTACAGCCAGCCGCCAGCGCCGGAGCGACCTTGCGGGTGATCATCGCTGCAGGAAAATTCCATGGCGTGATGGCGCCCACCACTCCGATCGGCTGGCGAATAAGGACGATCCGCCGGTTAGCGCTGGCTGGAATAACCTCGCCATAGACACGGCGCGCCTCTTCGGCGAACCACTGGATGAAACTGGCGGCGTAATCTACCTCGCCCAGCGCTTCGGCCAGCGGCTTGCCCTGCTCGGCGGTTATCAGAAGGCCCAGATCCTGGCGGTAGTGCCGGACCAGCGTCAGCCAGTCATGCAGCAGGCCGGCGCGTTCCTGAGCGGGCCGTTTGCGCCAATCGATGAAGGCACGAGAATTGCTCTCAATTGCCCGGTGTGTCTGAGTAGCACCCAAGCTGGCGACATTCGCCAGCGTTTCGCGGGTTGCCGGGTTAGTGACCGCGTAGGTAGCGTCGCCATAGACTTCGCTGCCGTCGACAAGCGGCTGGCCAGTCAGGAAATCGCTGCGCTTGAGCGGGGGAATCGTAATGGCCAAGACTTTACTCCTTTGGCTGCGAAGCCAGGTTCCGATACTCCATTAGGCGGGGCGTGGAGCACGTTCGTGGTCCGTGTCACAAGATGTGTGAGGGCGGCAAACCGCCGCCCTCCGGTCTTGCGTCAATACGTATGCGCAAGCTTCAATAACCATTCGCGAAGGTGCGAGAAGCCGATTGTAGCCGCCCCGTACCGCTTTCTAGTAATTCTAGAAGCGAACTTCCGCGCTCAGTCCGACTTTGCGCGGCTGTTCATAGAACCCATCGGTGCCCAGCGCACCGGGCCTGATCGTCTGGAGAACCTTCTCATTGGTCAGATTAGTGACCCACAGCCCGATCTTGAACCGCTCGTTCTCGGGCATCCAACTGACAGACGCGTTCGTGAGCGTATAGGATGGCTGCGAGAAAATGTTCGCGAAGTCGTAGTAGACCTTCGAACTCCAGGCCAAGTTTCCCGCGAATATAATACGACCGTCGCCAATGTCACTTCCCCAGTCGATGCCGAAGTTGCCGGACCACTTGGGAGCCCTGGTCATCACATTGCCCGAAGCATCGAATGTAACCACGTTGTTGCCGCCGTCGGCGCGCGGGAAGAAGCCTTGGGCATTCGGGAAGTCTTGATACCGCGCATGAGTGTAGGCGACCGCACTGCGCAACGTCAGGTCCGCGACTGGACGGACAAAGACTTCCAGTTCGCCGCCATAGATCTCAGCGTTTGCGGCATTCTGCAAAATATAGCTTGGTCCGATAGCGTCCTTCGACTGAAGTTGTAGATCCTTGTAGTCATAATAGTAAACCGAAAGATTAGTCCGCAGCCAGTCTAGAGGATCGGACTTGATGCCAAACTCCGCGGCTTTGATGTTCTCAGGGGCCACGGGGGTCGCGCTGGCTGCGGCCATGTTGAATACACCGCTCTTGAATGCGGTGCTATAAGTGGCGTAGACGCTGGTTCTGTCGGTGAATTCGTAGCGGACGCCCAGTTTGTAGTTGAATTTATTGAACGTCTTCTCAGCGTCGTCTACGACGACGTTGCCGTTGATTTGCTGTGTAAAATTGCGCGTTTCGGTGGTGTAGCGGGCGCCGATTGTCAAGAACAGGCCGGAGAGCAACTCATAGGTTCCTTCCGCGAAGCCCGCGAATGAGCGGCCTTCAAGCTCAGGTTCCACCGTGGGACCACTAAGAGGAAGATCGGGACTTGCGGCAGTCCATGGCTGGAGGAAGGCGTTCCCCCCGAACTGATAGAAATAGCCCCCGACGAGCCACTGGAATGGACCCGGATCAGCCGAATTTAGCTTAATCTCTTGGCTGATGGATTCGACATTGAACTCTGCTAGGAAATTGCCGAGCTCGATGTTCGAGGCGTCGGAATCGGTGTCCTGATCCCAGCGCAGCAACATGTACCCTGTCGTCGTATCTAGCGCGACAGACCCGAGATCGAGCCGTGTGTGGAGCGCCGCCGAGTAGCGCTTTAGGTCGAGAGTCGGCTCCTTCGTGAGCGAAGCCTGCCAAGCGTCCGTCGGAAGGATGACGCCGGCGAACCTGCGGCCTGCCGTATTGCCATCAAGCGGCTGAGGAGAGTTCGTGGTGCCTTTTTGATCGAAATACTCTCCGGTCAAGATAATGTCGAGGGCGTCGCTGGCTCTAAAAAGTACCTTGCTGCGGAGATCGATGACCCGCTGGTCACCCAAGCCACCTCCCCGTATCAAGTCGGTAATGTATCCCTCATTCTTACGGTAAAGTCCGGCGAAATCGGCTGCGACCGAGTCGCTTAAAGGACCGGTGACATAAAAACGGGCATCGTAATCTCCCGCATCATTCCGCATCCGCCCCAAGCGCGCCGTCGCTTTACCCCGGAAATTAAAGCTTGGATCGGGCGTGATTACATTGATCAGCCCGCCGGTCGCGTTTCGGCCGAATGTGGTGCCTTGCGGTCCCCGCAGGACCTCGACACGCTCGACCTCGACCAGGTCGATCCAGTTCGCAGCCGATTCCGGTTGATAGACGCCGTCCACATAAGTCGCTATATTGGGTTCGTCGCCAATTGAGATACCCGTCGAACCGACGCCGCGGACGACCGGCTGGAACACGCCCATGTTGCGGCTGCCGACGAAACCGGGCACCACCTGCGTCAGCGTCCTGACCGTGGAGACGTCGGCAGAGGCCAACGCGTCGCCAGTGATCGCGGTCACCGCCACCGGCACGTCTTGGAGCCGCGCTTCGCGACGAGTGGCGGTGACGACGATGTCGCCCAGACCGGTTTGATCTTCGGCCTTTGCTTCTTGCGCTTCAGGGGTGTCGGCATCCTGCGCCAGAGCCAGGTGCGGCGTCAGCGCCGTTGCCGTGAACAAAACGATCGAATACGCTTTTCTGTTTTTCACTCTACCCTCCCAAGTTTTACTAACTTTGAAATTATTCCTATTGGTTCAAGTATTCAGAAAGAAAATCCAACCTGTCATTTCCCCAGAAAATCTGGTCGTCGACAAACATCAGCGGTGCGCCGAACACGCCGCGCTGGATCGCCTGGGTTCGCGCCTTGCGATATTGGGTCTGGCCGACCGGGGATTCGACAAACGCGATGAGCACGTCGGCATCGAGGCCTGCTGCCGTGGCGCATGCGGCCAGCTCGTTGCGGTTGCCCGGATCGATCCCCTGGCCCCAGATCCGGCGATAGGCATCGGTCACGAATGCCTCGGCCTTACCGTTCTCGCGGGCAAACAGCACCGCGCAATTCCAGTCTGCGCAGTCGAAGCTCGCGGGGAACGCGAGGGGGACGCCATAGCGTTCGGCCCAGCGCTCGAGGTCAGCCTTCATGACCTTGATCTTGGGCAACACTTCGCGGTTCGAGGGTCCATAGTTGCCGGCTGCAATCTTGGCCTCGGGGATGTCAATCGGCCAATAGGCGACTTCGCAACCCGCCTTGCGGGCGATATCCGGCAGTTTCAGCTGCGCGAGGTAGCTGAACGGGCTGATGAAATCGAAGTAGAAGTCGATCGTACGGGTCATGTCGGCTCCAGGTCGAAGCCGACCATTTCGCGATAATTGTCCCAGAAGCCGATGATCGCGCCCTCGGTGACGAGATGGTCGGCGTCGTCTGCCTGGCCGCCACCCATCGCGATGTAGGACGTAGCTCTTGCCTCCCCGACGATGGCGTTCTGGACGATTTCGACGGCTTCTCCGTCTTCCATCGAAATGAGCCCGGCCGGGCCGATAAGGTTGGCCTGCTTGAGCCGGATGGCTTGCATCTCCGCGTCATCGTCCTCGTAGCCGAAATGGGTCCAGACCAGCTCGAATTCGTCCGGGCCATAAGTCACAGTCTGGCGTACGGCGAGCGTGTTCTGGATCTGCTGGAGGACGAGGTTGGGGTAGACCGTGAGGATCACCAATGTAACATTGTCCGCGAATTCCTGCCGACCTTTCAGCAGCGACATGTCTTGCAGCTTGAACTCGGTGTCGAAGCTGCGGGAATCGCCATAGGCCTGTTTGTCGGCGGCATCATCGTTGCTGGCTGCGATCGAATAGAGCAGCGAGTGGCGTTTGTTGGCATCCATCAACGCCTTACCTGTCTGGGTCGAGCGATAGAGACCGAACGTGTTGTGGAACAGGTGCAGCAGGCTCGCGTGGTAGGGATCGCGGGTGTTCTCGGCGTAGAGCTTCCAGTTCCCGAAGATCCGCTGACGCTGGTCGCCTAGAATCGTGATGGGTTTGCACATGATCCGCTCGATCTGCTCGACCACGATCGGACCGAGGAAATCACGACAAGATTCGACAGTTTCGGAGAAGGAGGCAAACACCAGGCCGCCCACCGATTCAGCGCGCAGCTTCCGCAGGTTGTGCTGGCTCATGTCGAAATCGCCCGGCATCCCTCCTTGCCCCTTGAGGCCGCGACGGAAGGGAACCCCGATCAGGTTTCCCTTCAGATCGTAGGCCCATTGGTGGTAGACGCATTCTAGGCTCGGGCGGTTGCCGCGCATTTCACGGCAGACCAGGGCGCCGCGATGGGCGCAGCGATTGACCACGACATGGACCCCACCATCGCTGTCGCGGGTCAGGATGACCGGAGTTTCGCCCACAAATGTGGACTTGAAGTCGCCTGCCTGCGGGACTTCGGCCTCAAGCCCAACGAAGGACCAGCATTCGCCCTTGAAGATGTTTTCCTGCTCGCGTTCGTAGTATTGGCGATCGGTGAAAACCCGGTACGGCACCCGGCATCCGGCAGCCGGCGTATCTTGCTTCACATTGTCTGTTTGCTGGGCAGTTACCATCGTTCGGTGCTTTCAATTTTTCAGCTAAATCGGCCGAACCATCATCGTATCGATGAGGTGCGTATCGAATATCGCGGTCTTGGAAACAAAGCGCGGCGCATCACCGGAAAAGTCGATCTCATCGATGTATTTTCCGGAATTGTAGATCGAGGTCTGGCCATCATTGCGCGTCATCAGGACGACGTAGTTGGTCTGCGCGGAGATGATTTGCTCGTTCGACGAAACCACGCGGGTCGGACCAAGAATATGCCGATAGGCATGGGCCGGGAAAATGTTGGCGCGGCGCAGCGAAACGACGCGATCGACCAGCATTCCGCGGCTGTCGCAGAACACGGCGGCGAGATTGAGCGAACGATTGTGGTTCTCGGCCGAGATCACGCTGTACCGACACTTGTCCTCGAACAGATCAGGCCACTCCTCAAGGCGGTCATCGTCGATCAACTCGGCGTGCAGGGCATTGAGCTGCGCCGCGACATGCTGGACCTGCATATCTTCGAGGGAGGGAAGCGCCATCAGGCGGCTCCTTCCGGTTTCGTGATGCACACCCAGCCGTCGTCGATTTCGACCGGATACGAGACGATCGCCACCTGGCAGGGGAAAGCCTTGGCTGCGCCGGTCTTGATGTCGAACGAGCCGCCATGGAACGGACATTCTATGATGTCGCCATCCTGATATCCGTCGGTCAGCATGGCATTGCCGTGGGTGCAAAGATTGTCGGTAACGAAAATCTCGCCATCGACATTGTAGACGGCAAGCGCGGGCATTCCCTCTGCGAATGCCGCAACCGGTTCGCCGTCTTTCACGCTGGCAGCTTCACAAAGTCGCAATTTGTTTGACATGGTTGACCTGTTCTTTTTGTCAAGAATCGAGCAAAATGGGCGATTGTCAGAGCGGAATGTCCATCCCGTAGCCAGCCGCCTCGTTGCCATGGCCGAAGATATCACGGGTGTAGTATTCCTGTTGGCCGGTCGAGTGGCGGGCGCCCCAGCCGAACTCCCACAACCAACCCGACGGATTGGCGCAATAGAAGGTCAGAGCCTGATCGTTGGCGTGCTTGCCAAGCTGCAGCGCTACATCGATCTTCTTCCCGCGCACAATGTCGTGAGCCATGCCAAGATCGTCGAGATCGGTGTATTCGAACATCAGGTGGTTGATGCGCTTTTCCATCGGCCCGAGGCCGAAGGCGACCGAGTGCTGACGGTCGTTGCAATGCATGAAATAGGGCTGGGCTACCATGCCGTTGGGCAGGGGGAGATGGTATTCAACCGACCCGCGCAGGCCGAGCAGTTCATAGAACCGGGCCGCCGCCTCGACATCGTCCTGACGCAGGATGCAGTGCCCGATCCCTTGCGAGCCGGTCAGGAACTTGCCGAACATCGGACGGCCAGGATGGAATGGCTTGTGCGTATCGACCTGGGGGCCGAAGAAGATCTCGGTCGGGTTGCCGCCCGGATCGGCCAGCTTGAGCAGCCCGAGAACCCGACGTTCGCTCGCCTCGACCTCGCTGCCTACGGTGAAGGGGATTCCCGCCGCGCTCAGCTTTTCCTGCATCGCGGCGAATTCCTGCGGCCCGGCCACTCGCCAGCCCATGTAGGCCAGGTCATCGCTGCCATCAGCGTGCAGAACGATTCGGTGATGCCAAAGGTCCATCCGCAGATAGAGCCGATCCCCTTCGCCTTCATCGACGACTTCCATGCCGGCGACTTCGGCGGCGTAAGCGCGCCAGGCAGCGAGATCGGAAACGGAAAGACCAAGATAGCCGAGTTCGGTGACGACCGACATAGTTCAAACTCTCCCAACTCACCCCAAAGCGGGGTCATTTTGCGATTTGCTGGCCACCTTGCTTCGGATTCGAGCCGCCGGTTTCAGCCATTTCTGCAACATCACCTATCAGAACGTTTTTCATTGTGCAATACGTTGCACGAAATGATGGGATGAGGTAATGTATTTGTTCTGCGGTTGATTCGCGGAGGCATTGGGTGCCCGACGCACAGAACGGGAGAGGATCGATGGAACTCGCTGAGAAAATCGGCGGCAGGATTGCCGACTTGCAGGGCTTGAAAGGACGCATGCGCGCTTGGCTCAAGAAGGATCATGAACGCGGGATCTTCCAGCTGGACCGCGCCGCTTTCACCGAAGCTGCGCTGTTTGAGCTCGAGATGAAGTACATCTTCGAGCGGAACTGGGTCTACCTCGCGCACGAGAGCCAGATTCCCAACCCTAACGATTTCATCACTACGAAAATCGGCCGCGTCCCCATCCTAGTCACCCGCGACAAGTCCGGCGATGTCCGCGCCTTCGTGAACGCCTGTTCGCACCGCGGCGCGCGCCTCTGCCGCGAACGGGCGGGCAACAAGCGCAATCACATGTGCCCCTTCCATGGCTGGACATTCTCTTCCGGCGGCGACCTGCTGGACGTCACCGATGAAAGCATCGGCGGCTATCCGGAGGCATTCAATCGAGCCGATTTCGCGCTCAACCCCGTGGCAAAGGTGGAAAGCTACCGCGGCTTCATCTTCGCCAGTCTTTCCGCCGATGTCGTCCCGCTGGTCGATCACCTCGCCGGCGCGCGGGATTTCATCGATATCCTGGTGGACCAGTCGAAGTCCGGCGCAATGGAAGTTTTGCCCGGAACCAACCGCTACCGCTATCACGGCAACTGGAAGATGCAGGTCGAGAACGGGCTCGACGGCTATCATGTCATGACGACCCATGCCAACTACTTCATGACCGTCCAGCGCCGCGTTGAAGGGATTTCGAGCAACGATACCAAGGCGATCAGCTTCGACGGTTTCACCGCACGCGATGGCGGCTCGTTCTCGTTCCACAACGGCCATACGGTGCTGTGGGCAGACTATGCCAATTTCGCCGATCGGCCCAATTTCGAGATCGTCGACTGGCTGGAAGAAACCCACGGTGCCGAAAAGGCCAAGTGGATGAACAAGCGCATCCGCAATCTGCTGTTGTTTCCCAACGTCTTCCTGATGGACCAGACCAGCACGCAGATCCGCATCATCCAGCCGCTGGCCGTGGATGAGACCGAAGTCAGCACGGTGTGCATCGCCCCGGTCGGCGAAAGCGCCGAGGCGCGGACCCTGCGGCTGCGTCAGTATGAGGATTTCTTCAATTCCAGCGGCATGGCGACACCCGACGACCTGACCGAATTCAACAACTGCCAGGTCGGATTTGCATCTGGTGAGGGGCGTTACAACGACATGTCGCGCGGCTCGACCCGCTGGGAGAAAGGCCCTGGTAAGTTCGGTGAACCGTTGAACGTGAACGTTGTTATGAGCAGTCCGGCTGTTGCCGACGAAGGGCTCTATGTTGCAATCCACGACGAGTGGGTTGCTCGCATGGAGCAAGCCATCGACAGCGAGTGCGAAGAACTTTCAGCGATGCTGGAGAATGCGAAATGAGCGCTTTTCATGCACGTTGGCTGGCCGTTTCAAGGTTCATCGGCCAGGAAGCGTTTGCCCTTGATGACAAGGACTGGGATGCATGGCTGGCTCTCTATCATGAGCAGGCCGAATATTGGGTTCCCGCTTGGGACGACCACGAGCGGCCGACTGCGGACCCGCAGCGCGAGGTCTCGCTGATCTATTATCCCAGTCGGGGCGGGCTGGAAGATCGGGTTTTCCGGATCAGGACGCGGCGTTCGGCAGCCAGCACGCCGGAGCCAAGAACGGCTCACCTGTTCACACTGCTTTCGGTCGATGAAGGCGAGGGTCAGGTACATGCCCGGACTTCGTGGACCACAACTTCGGTGCTTGAGGGCAAGGTCGCTACTCTTGCAGGCTGGGCCTATTACGACCTTGAACCCAAGGCCGATACATTCGTGATCCGTCGCAAAAAGACAGTCATCGTCAACGACCTGTTTCACGAGATTGTTGATGTCTACAGCATCTGACGGGATCCGTCCGGTTGTCGGCACGATGATCGGGGATCCCGCAGGGATCGGCCCCGAAGTTGCAGTGAAGGCGCTGGCAGGGGGAGAGGTTCACAATGAAGGGATTCCTGTGCTGGTCGGATCCGCGGCGGCTGTCGAGCGCGCGCTGGATTTCACTGGCACTAAGGCCCGGCTGCGGGTGATGGGGAAGTTTGAAAAGCCTAGCGACGATCCCACCATAATCGATATCATCGACACGGGCGCTCTGCCGGTCGGCGTCCTTCCCCTGGGCGAGGATACCGAGGCCGCGGGACACGCCACAGCCCAATGGCTCGACGAGCTCGATGCCTTGGCCCGCGACGGAGCTTTCGCCGCAACCATCATGGGGCCGATCAGCACTGGGTCGCTCAAGCTGGCGGGAAAGCTCGACAAGGTCATCAGCCCGACCCCCGGGGAAAGCTATCTGGTGCTGCTCTCAGGGGCGCTGCGGGTCGCGCACCTGACCGATCACATGTCCTTGCGCCAAGTGATCGACATCATTTCGTCGGATCTCGTCGCCATGGCCATCGCGCAATTGCACGAAGCCATGCAATCATGGGGCATCGCCCGGCCGCGGATCGCGGTGGCCGGCCTCAATCCTCACGCTATGGGCGACGAGGATCGCCTAGCGATCGCGCCGGGCGTGGAGGCAGCGCGGGCCAGGGGCATCGACGTCGAAGGTCCGATCGCACCCGATTCGGTCTTCCGTCACTGCATCGAAGGCCGTTACGACATGGTTCTGGCGATGTTCCACGATCAGGGCCATATCGCGGTCAAGACCTGGGGCTTTTCGGGCAACAGCGTGATCATCATGGGGCCGCCGTATCTCCATATGTCGGTCGCGCACGGCACCGCCTACGACATCGTTGGTACCGGCAAAGCCGATGCCGCGATGATGCTGAGCGCGATGCGCACTTGCGGACGACTCGCTTCGGGCCGCGGTTTCGAACAAGCTTAGGGAGAAGACCATGAGCGCCGAAACCATGCCCGTCGCCGCGGGGTCGGAGCCGACTGCGGTCGATTACGCAGTCTATCACAGCCAGGCGATCTTCACTGCCGAACAGGAAAACATCTTTCGCGGACAGACCTGGTGCTACCTCGGCCTCGAGGCCGAGCTGGCCAACAGCGGCGATTTCCGTTCGACCCATGTCGGCAATACTCCGGTGGTGGTGACGCGGGCAACCGATGGCACCATCCATGCCTGGGTAAATCGCTGCGCCCACAAGGGCGCAACCGTGTGCCGCTCGCTGCGTGGCAACCAGGCCGACGGGGCGTTCGTCTGCGTCTATCACCAGTGGGCCTACGACGCGACCGGTGCGCTTGTCGGCGTGCCGTTCCGGCGGGGGCTGAAAGGCGTGGGCGGCTATTCGAAGAAATTCAATATGGCCGAGCATTCGCTGGAGCGGTTGCGGGTCGAGACATTCGGCGGCCTCGTGTTCGGCACCTTCAACCCGACCATCGCCCCGCTCGACGACTTTCTGGGTCCAGTGATGCGCAAATACATTCAGCGCGTCTTCCAGCGCCCGGTCAAGGTTCTGGGCTATGCGCGGCAGTTCATGGCCGGCAACTGGAAGCTCTATTCGGAAAACAGTCGTGACAGCTACCACGGCGGTCTGTTGCACCTGTTCTATCCGACTTTCGGCATCTACCGCCAGAGCCAGGAAAGCGCGGGTCTGGTTTCGGACGAGGGCTACCACACCGTCTTTATCGTGTCTAAGCCCAAGGGCGATGTCCACTACGGCTCGTTCGGTGACGAGGCCAACCGCGAGATGCAGGGTGAGGCCAAGTTGCAGGACGAGCGCCTGCTGGCATTCCGCCCGGAGATCGCTGATGATGTCGGACTGCACATCCAGTCGATCTTCCCGTCTGTCGTTGTCCAGCAGATCCAGAACACCCTCGCCACCAGGCAGATCGTGCCCCACGGGACCGACAGGACCGAGCTGGTCTGGACCTATTTCGGCTATGCCGACGATGACGAGGAAACGACTCGCCACCGCCTTCGCAACCTCAACCTGGTTGGACCGTCCGGGCTGATTTCGATGGAAGACGGCGAAGCGGTCGAACTGTGCCAGCAGGGCACGATCGGTGCCGAAGGCAAGCGCAGCTTCGTCGAGATGGGCGGGGACGATGTCCGACCCTCCTACGCGCCGATGGGTATGGATGAAAATTCCGTGCGCGGGTTCTGGAAGGGCTATCTCGGGCTGATGGGCAATGCCCTGGCCGATCTCGCGGGGGAGGGCCGGGCATGAGCGTTGCAGCCGAAGTAGCGCAAGTCGCGCAAAGTGCGATCGACGATTTCAACGCGGCTTACGGGCTTTGCCTTGATGATGACCGGCTCGAGCAATGGCCCAACCTGTTCGTTGACGATTGCCTGTACCAGGTGATCGCGCGCGAGAATGTCGATAACGGCTTGCCTGCGGCTGTGATGTATTGCGACAGCAAAGGGATGCTGGCGGATCGGGTTGTCGCGCTGCGCAAGGCAAACGTCTTCCCCGAACATTTCAACCGGCGCCTGATCGGGCGTGCGGTGATCACCGGCGCGGAAGGCGACCAGGTTTCTGCTGAAGCCAGCTATGTCGTCTTCCAAACCCGTAATGATGGTGAAACGCGTATCTACAATGCCGGCAAATATGTCGACCGGTTCGATCTTAGCGGTGGAACCGTTCGTCTGAAGAGCCGGACCTGCATCTACGACACGCTGCGCATAGCGACCCTGCTCGCGACTCCGATCTGACCGGGTCCCGATTCACTGCATCCTTGAAGGAGACTATCTATGAAGCTGTTCATTAGCCCCGGTGCCTGCTCGCTCGCCCCGCACATCGCGCTTCGCGAAGCCGGCGCCACTTTCGATACCGTGAAGGTCGATCTGGCGACCCGCAAGGTCGAGACCGGCGAGGACTTCCTGACCGTCAACCCGTCGGGAAAGGTTCCAGCGCTGACCCTCGACAGCGGCGAAACCCTGACCGAAAATCCCGCGATCCTGCTTTACATCGCCGACCAGAAGCCGGAAGCCGGCCTGGCGCCGCGCGACGGCACCATGGACCGGTACCGCCTGCT
>NZ_JANZXA010000023.1 GCF_025153475.1 Novosphingobium mangrovisedimenti | reverse complement strand
CGCGGCTGGATTGGCGCGGGTTCGCTTGGCACGCGGTCCGAAATCGCCGGCGAACTGATCGGCTTGAACGGCACCGAAGCGCAAAAGGCCTGGTGGCTGCCCAGGATCGCGAGCGGCGAGGTTTTGCCGTCAGCAGCCTTCACCGAACCCGACACCGGATCGGATCTTGGCTCCATTCAAACCCGCGCACGGCACGACGGCGATCACTGGGTCATCAACGGGGCGAAAAACTGGATTACCCATGCCAGCCGATCAGATCTGATGACGATGCTCGTGCGAACATTACCTGAAGCCAGGGGTTACGCCGGGCTGTCGATGTTGCTGGTGCCCAAGCCTCGGGGCACGAGCGATGACGGTTTCCCAGCCCCTGGCATGACCGGAAGCGAGATCGAGGTCCCCGGTTATCGCGGGATGCGCGAATATGCCCTGCAGTTCGATGCCATGACCGCGCCGGCAGACGCCCTGCTGGGCGGCGAGGAGGGGAAAGGGTTCAAGCAGCTCATGCGTACCTTCGAGGGCGCACGCATCCAGACCGCCGCGCGGGCTATCGGCGTCGCGCGGCGGGCCCTCGAACTGGGCCTCGACTATGCCTTGGTTCGCAAGCAATTCGGCAGGGCCATCGTCGGGTTTCCGCGCGTGTCGGACAAGCTGGCGATGAGCCTTGTCGATTTTGTGATGGCGCGTGAACTCTGCTATGCTGCCGCGCGAGCCAGGGATTCGGAAAAGCGCTGCGATATTGAGGCCGGCATGGCAAAGTTGCTTGCCGCTCGCGCCGCCTGGTCGAACGCCGACGCTGCGCTGCAGATCCACGGCGCCAATGGTTATGCCCTTGAATACGAGATCAGTCGCATCCTTTGCGATGCGCGCATCCTCAACATTTTCGAGGGCGCTGCGGAAATTCAGGCTCAGGTGATTGCCCGCGGCCTGACCGGAGATGATTTATGACCACCCAGCCAGACGAACAATGGCAAAGCTGGATCGGTCGTGAAGAATTGCGTCACGACTATCTGGAACTCGCTGCCGCAAGACGGTGGCTGGCGACTTTCGACCGCGTTGCGCCGGCAGATGGCAGCGTGCCGCAAGGCTATCATTGGTGCCTTTGCCTGCCAGACGCGCCAACAGCGGCATTGAGCGTGGATGGCCATCCGGTGCGCGGCGGCGAAAGCAGCTTCATGCCACCACTTCCTCAGTCGCGCCGGATGTGGGCATCGAGCAAGATCGAATTTCTTTCGCCGTTGCTCATCGGTCAGAAGGTGCAGCGCAGATCGCGGATCAATTCCATCGCCGAAAAGCAAGGGGCGACCGGCAAGCTTGTTTTCGTCGAGATAGCACAAGAAACCCGCTGCGAAGGCGAACTCTCCGTTCGCGAAACCCAAGCGATCGTTTATCGGGATCCCATGCCTTTGGGCACCGCAGAGCTGCCAAGGCCGTCTGACATGATCTTCGACGGATCCCGATGGGTTGCGCACCGCGCGCTGGTCCCCTCCGAAACCTTGCTGTTCCGATTTTCGGCGCTGACCTTCAACAGTCACCGGATTCATTATGATCGGGCCTACACCTGCGAAATCGAGGGGTATCGCGGCCTCGTCGTTCACGGTCCGTTGACGGCGACACTGCTGCTGGAACTCGCCCAGCAGCACTTCGGCGACAATGCGCTTCGGTGCTTCGATTGCCGAGCGGTGTCTGCCGCGATCTGCGGCGAGGAACTGCATTTGGCGCTTCGCGCGAACGGCAATAGTGTTCAGTTCGTCGCCCATGCGCGCGATGGCCGTCCGATCATGGTTGCCAGCGCCACCCTTTGACCACCTTCCAGGGAAATTGAAAGTGACAATCGATCCGCAAAAATTGCTCAACTTTCGTATTCCTGCGGTTCGTCAGACCGTCACTCCACGCGATGCTGCATTTTACGCCTTATCGATCGGGATGGGGCGAGATCCTACCGACCTCGCGCAGCTGCCATTCGTGGATCCCCTTCGTGGACCGGTTGCCATGCCCGGCATGGCGCTCGTTCTCGCGAGTCCCGGGTTCTGGCTGGGGCACCCTGATTCCGGTGTAGATCCGGTTTCCGTCCTGCATGCCGGCCAATCCATGGTACTGCTTGGCCCGGTTCCGGCAACTGGCGAAGTCGAAAGCACAACCCGCGTCACCCACATTGTCGACAAAGGCGCGGGCAAGGCCGCGTTGATATTCACCGAAACCAATATCCGCGATGATCGCGGCACCTGCTTTGCCTGTCTTGAACGTACGATCTTCATTCGCGGCGGCGGCGGGTTCGGAGGGGAAGGCGAAGCACCGCGAAGTTCGCCGGTACCCGTGGCGGAAGGCAATGCCGGTCTTGTCATTGACCTGACGACCGGTCCCGAACAGGCCCTGATCTATCGTCTCAATGGAGATCTCAACCCGCTGCACAGCGATCCCGCAATCGCGGCGCGCGCCGGGTACAGGATGCCGATATTGCACGGCTTGGGCACGATGGGCATCATCGTTCACGCCATCCTCCGCGGGCGACTTGGCTACCAGGCCGAGCGCCTGCGCGCAGTGCAACTGCGTTTCGCCGCGCCGGTGTTCCCTGGTGAAACCATCAGAACCGAAATCTGGAATAATGGCGCTTTTCGGGCATCGGTGCTCGAGCGCGACGTCATCGTTGCAGATCAAGGGTTTTTCACAATCTCTCAGGATGAGGGCGATGCAGTTTCTTAGTCCTTTCGAACCTCAACACTTTCACGAAATCCGCGACGGCGTGCGCCGGCTGTGTGAAAAGTTCCCGGGTGAATATTGGCGCAAGCTCGACGCTGATCGCGAATATCCGACCTCCTTTGTGGATGCGTTGACGAGCGCTGGCTATCTTTCGGTGCTCATACCCGAGGAATATGGCGGATCAGGTCTGGGCCTTTCGGCTGCAGTTGCCATCCTTGAGACGATTCAAGCGATGGGTTGCAACGGAGCGGCATGCCATGCCCAGATGTATAACATGGCCATCATCCTCAGACATGGATCGGATGAGCAAAAGCGCCTTTATCTTCCCGCGATCGCAAGCGGCGCACTGCGCTTGCAGGCTTTCGGCGTAACCGAGCCGGGAAGCGGCTCCGATACCACTGCGTTAAGGACGACGGCAGTTCGCGATGGGGACTATTTTGTGGTGAGCGGCCAGAAAATCTGGACCAGTCGCGCCGAACACAGCGATCTCATGCTGCTGCTAGCGCGGACTTCGCCGCGCGATCAAGTGACGAAGAAAACCGACGGTCTTTCCATATTCATCGTCGATATGAATCAGGCTCGCACCGCGGGTTCGCTAACGATCCGGCCTATCCGCACCATGATGAACCATGCCACGACGGAACTTTTCTTCGACAGGATGCGCATCCCGGTCGCCAATCTCTTAGGCAAAGAAGGCAAGGGCTTTCATTGCATCCTTTCGGGCATGAATGCGGAAAGAGTTCTTATTGCTGCCGAATGCGTCGGTGATGCAAAATGGTTTACCCGAAAATCCATTGCTTATGCCAATCAACGGGTGGTTTTCGATCGCCCCATTGGCATGAATCAGGGCGTCTCTTTCCCGATCGCGCGAGCCCACGCAAATATGCGCGCTGCCGAGCTCATGGTCCATGAGGCCGCGCGCCTTTACGAAGCGGGGCTTGAACATGGACCCGAGGCGAACATGGCAAAAATGCTTGCCGCGGACGTAGCAGTCGAAGCGGGCAACGCCTGCATCCAGACATATGGCGGATATGGCTTTGCTGAGGAATACGACATCGAACGGAAATTTCGAGAGGCCCGCCTTTATCAGGTGGCACCTGTTTCGACCAATCTCATATTGTCATTCATCGCAGAGCATGTCCTGAAACTACCGCGAAGCTATTGAGGCGGCCACCACGCTCCGTCGTTTCCGCTCACTCGACACAACGATTGTTGCTGCGACCAGGCAGCGCAACACTGAAGAAGAAAGGTGGCCTGCCCTAGAATGCGGCAATGCCAGTGAGTGCTCGACCAAGGATGAGCGCGTGCACATCGTGCGTGCCTTCATAGGTGTTGACGGTTTCCAGATTCACCATGTGCCGCATGACTTGATATTCATCGCTGATGCCATTACCGCCGTGCATGTCTCGGGCATGGCGCGCAATATCAAGCGATTTTCCGACATTGTTACGCTTGACGAGAGAGACCATCTCCGGCGCGAACCTGCCTTCATCCATTAGGCGGCCGACACGCAATGAGGCTTGCAACCCTAGCGCAATGTCTGTTTGCATATCGGCGAGCTTCTTTTGATAGAGTTGGTTGGAGGCAAGCGGCTTTCCAAACTGGTGCCGATCAAGCCCATATTGGCGGGCTGCGTGCATGCAATATTCTGCTGCGCCGAGCGCTCCCCAACTGATCCCATAGCGTGCGCGGTTTAGGCAATCGAAGGGGCCCTTGAGACCCTGGACCCCGGGGAGCAAGGCTTCTTCGTCAACCTCAACCTCATCCATCACGATCATGCCGGTGGTCGAGGCGCGCAGGCTGAGCTTGCCCTTGATCTTGGGAGCGGAAAGCCCCTTCAGGCCCTTTTCAAGCACGAAGCCGCAAATGGCCCCATCATGTGCTTCGCTCTTTGCCCAGACGACAAAGACGTCGGCGAAAGGAGCATTCGAAATCCATGTTTTGATGCCGGAAAGGACATAGCCACCATCAATCCTCTTCGCGATTGTGCGCATGCCCGCAGGATCAGATCCCGCATCAGGTTCTGTCAGGCCGAAGCAGCCGATCAGCGAGCCTGCGGCTAGGCCAGGCAGATATTTAAACCGCTGTTCCTCCGAGCCGAAAGCAAAAATCGGATACATGACGAGCGAGCTTTGCACCGATGCCATTGACCGATAGCCCGAATCCACGCGCTCAATCTCGCGCGCGATCAGACCGTAGGAGACATAGCCAGCTCCAGCACCGCCATAAGACTGTGGGATCGTCGCTCCAAGCAAGCCGGCTTGTCCCATGAGTGGAAACAACTCTGCTGCATCCAGCTCTTCGCGGAAGGCATTGATGACCCGGGGCTGAAGTTCGCCTTGCGCGAAGCCATGAGCCGCATCACGCACCATTCGTTCTTCTTCAGTCAGTTGATCGTCAAAGTTGAAGGGATCGCTCCAATCAAACCGTGCCATCTCGATCATAAATTCCACTCGTCATATGATATCATTCGGTTCAGATGCAGTAATGGCGAGGAGTTCTTCAAGCGTTACCGCGAACCTTGTGAGTTGGACAAATCCCGAAAGTGAAACAATCCACGCAAATACCCGCATGCGGTTGTAGCGAGCTGAAATTCCCCCGAAGGCTACCCTGCCGAGCATAAGGCCAACCGGGCCAGCGAGGAAAACTGGGCCAAAAGCGCTTTTGTCGAGCAGCGAAGCGGAACCGAACACCAGTGCAATCAAGCGATAAATTGCGCGTCGTAGCCATAGATAACGACGACTATCCAACACAAGGTGCGTCCTCACTATGGCGACTGGCTATCCGCATACTCCTTTGGCGTCGCACCAAGTTCAGCCATAGGAACCCTGTTAATCTTTCTCGCCCATTTTGATTTAAGTTTACGGTGTTTTGTTTTTGGCGGGTTGAGCCTTCGCGGGGGGAAGCTTCTGCGCCATGATGTGATCGTAGATCTGCTTGATTTCCGTGTCCGACAATTCGGTCGGGCGGAACGGCGGCATTTCGATCAGGCCCTGGCGAACGACCGAATGTAGGTAATCGTAATCTAAGTCCTTGCGACCGATGAGCGAAGGCACCGGAGCACCTTTTTCGGCCAGCAGCATGGTGCCACCGTGGCCCGGGCCGGGGTTGTGGCAACCTGCGCAGTAACGCTCATAATTCTCCGCGCCATCCGCGACCACTTCGCCTTGCTTGGACGAACAGGCGCCAAGAGTGGCGAGGAGCGAAAGGACGAGGAGCTTGTTCATTGTACCTCCGCAGGCATGGCGACGCATCGGCTCAGACCGAGGCAAAGATCGAGTTGGGATCGAGCGCCTGCTTGACCCGCGCATGCAGGGCCGAGCGGCCACCCTTTTCATAGGTCTTGGCAACCGCCGCCCCCAGCCCGGGGTCGGTCAGGATCTGGCCGAAGCCGGCCTCGGCCTGCGCGGCGATCAGGGCTTCGGCGCAAGTCTTGGCCCGTGCCGCATCCTCGCCCTTCCCGGCGGCATGGGACAGCACCTGGCGATGGTTGGCCGAACGCCAGATCGCGGTGGTTTCGCCAACGAAGTCGAAGCCGTTCTTGGCACAGATATCGCGCGACAGTTCATAAAGCTTGACGGCTTCCTCGCCATCCACAGGGCTGACCGGGTTGACCGTAAGCGCCATGTCGCCGCTCCAGCCTGCTGTCCTGGCCGGGGGATCGGCAACCACCCCGGTCATCGTGCCCATCCGCCAGGCCCACAGCTTGGGATCGATGCCCTTGCCATCGGTAATCACCCGTGCGCCGCTGATCGACGAGAATGCACCCTTGACCATGTCCCACAGAATCGCGACGTTGCCGGGCAATCCATAGAGCGAGCCGTAGAGGTTCCAGTAGCCCAAGCCGAGCGCCCCGCCGGCTGCCTTGACCGCGCTTGCCGCCATCGGCCCCTGGCCCTCAAAATCAGCGCGGCGCTTGCCGAGCAGGGCCGCCTCGTGGAGCGCATTGCCCACCGCGACGCCATTTGCCACCACCATGTTGAGCTTGAGCGGCCCGAGCACGTCCAGCAATGCGCCCAGATCGTCCTCCTTGGGGACCGAAACCATGAAGGTCTGGTGCGCCGGGGGCTGCGGCATCATCCACATGCCCACCTTGGTCACCACCGCGAAATCCGACTGGGTGAACAGGCCATCAACCCAAGGACCATAACCGAACTTGAACAGCTGCCAGCAGGTGCTCTTGGGCATGGCGCCCATGCCGGTGCGCACCATCTTGCCATCAGCCAGCATGACCTCGAGCCCGCACTGCATCAGGAAGTGATCGGAATAGGGGGTGTATCCGGGGCGGCGGTTGATGAAACTGGCGGCCACGCTTTCATCGGGATTGCCGGGAAAGTCGACCCACAGCTTAATTCCTCTTTCCCTGATGTGGGCATCGAGCTGGCGGAAGGTGACGCCCGGTTCGACCAGGCAGGTGGCCAGTTCGTCATTGACCTCGAGGACCTTGTTCATCTTCTGCAAGTCAAGCACGATCACCTTGTCCTGTACGGCTTTTTCAAGTCCGTAGGCGCCGTTGCAGACCGTCTGGACCACACCGCCGCTGGTGCGCGCGGCTTCCAGCACCCTGGCGAGCTGGGCTTCATCGGCCGGAAGCACCACGCCTGCCGGTACCATCCCCGGGGCAGCATAGCGGGCCAGGGTCTGCGGGCTGGTATCGACGGCCTCCTTGCCCAGTGCCTGGGCGAGGGTGCCGAGCGTGGCCGTCTGGCGGGCTTGATCGATCATGGCGTTGGGAGCCTTATTGCTGGAGAATCTTGGGATAACGCTGGAGATCGTCGGCATCGACGGCGAAATCGACCGAGCGCGCAGCAGGGTCGATCGCGCGGGCCGGTTCGCTGTCGCGCCAGGAAAAGTTGCAGGTCGGGCAGCGCAGGATCGTCCACACGACCGCGCCGTCCTGCCTGCCCTGATGATCGGTGACAGCGCCGCTCGATTTGCAGCGCCCGCAGACGGTGGTGGTCATGACAGGGCTCCCAGCTGCATTTCGCGGATCCGCTTGCTCAGGGCGTCGATCTCGTCCCCGGTCGGCGGGGTGACAAGGTGCGCTTCACCCACCGGATCGGGCGGGAGATAGCTGGTCGCGTCGATGATCAGGCGGTGCCCCTTGCCTGGGATCACTGCCGAAGGATCGATCGGAACGGCAGGCATGTTGGGCAGCACGATGATATCGTCAGCACGGGTGCGGGTCGAAAGCGCCCACATCACCTGGTTGAGATCGAACGGATCGACATCTGCATCGACCATGATCAGGTTCTTGAGGTACATCACGCCGTGCGGCGTGCTCAGCGCGCGCAGCGCGACCGTCTTGGCAAAGCCGGCCATGCGGTTCTTGACCGAGATGATCCCGGTCAGTCCGTGCTGGTAAAGCGCGTTGACCGCGGTGACTTCGGGGAAGCTCTGGCGCAGCTGGGCATAGATCGGGGCGGAGGTGTGCAGGCCGATCAGGGTATCATGCTCGGTCCAACCGCGCCCGATGTAGATGTTCTCGAAGATCGGATCGCGCCGGTGCGACACCGCCGTGACCTTAAAGATCGGCGCCTTGCGCACGCCGCTGTAGGAACCGGGAAATTCGCCGAACGGCCCTTCCAGCTCGCGTTCGCCCAGTTGCAGCTCGGCCTCGATCACGATTTCGCTGTCGGCCAGGATGTCGATCCCGTTGCCCGATTTGGTCAGCCGGATCGGCGCGCCCATCATCGCCGAGGCATAGGAATATTCCGATTCCTCGTAGCCGATCGGGGTGGCAGCAAACACCGCAAGGCCGGGATGATTACCCAGCATGACCGCAATCTTGAGCGGAACGCCTTCCCGTTCGGCCGCCATGATCTGACGTCCCATGTCGTGGGAGGGGATCGTCATCAGGGTGAAGCTGTCCGGCCCCTGGATCTGCAGGCGATAGATGCCGACATTCTGCTTGCCGAAATTGTCTGGATCGAGCGGATCGCGCGAGGCGACCGAGGCCTTGCCGATGTAGAACCCGCCATCATATTCGTTGATCCGATAGACCGGCAGGACATCGTAAAGGTTGATGTCCTGTTCGAGTCGGCATTCGTGCACCGGGGCCTGCGCTTCGGGAACAAAGCTGATCTGCGCTTCCTGATCGCCCCAGCGGCCGGCGATCTCGAAGAACAGCTCGCGGATTGTCGTGCCCTTGGGCCGGCCCAGCAGCAGGGCGATGTTGTCCCACGAACCATGGACGCCCACCGCCAGGCGCTTGCCGGGATAGCCGGTGATGTTGTCGAACACGATCGCCGGCGCGCCGTTGGCATCGCGCGAGGCGGCGACGGCTATGTTGCGCACGCCGGGTTCGGGCATCACCGGATCGCTCCAGGTGATCGCCTGGCCCGAATCCTCGAGCAGTTCGAGAAAATCGCGCAGCGAGGAGATCGAGCGGGCGCGGTTGGGAAGATCGTTCATTGCCGTTGCATCCCGCCTGTCAGTGTCCGCCCGCGCCCGCAGTCGCCGACTGGATCGTGACCCATTTCCATTCGGTCATGATCTCGAGATCGGCTTCGGTCCCTTCGCGGCCAAAACCCGATGCCTTGGTTCCGCCGAACGGAACGTGCGGCTCGTCGTGCAGGGTCGGCGCGTTGATGTGGACCATCCCCGCTTCGGCCCGCTGGGCAAAGGCCAGCGCCTTGTCGAGATCGCGGGTGAAGATCGAGGCGCTGAGGCCGTATTCGGTGTTGTTGGCGAGTTCGAGCGCCTCCTCGAGCGTGTCGAACGGATAAAGCGAGGTCACCGGCCCGAAGGTTTCCTCCTCGAACACGGTCATTTCCGCGGTAACGCCACTCAGGATGGTGGCCGCGCAGCTGTTTCCGCTCCACTCGCCGCCGGCCAGCACCGCGGCGCCCTTGGACCGGGCATCGTCGATGTGGCGGCGGACGCGGTCGCGCTGTCGTTCGGAAATGATCGGCCCCAGCATGGTGGTCGGCTCGCGCAGTTCGCCGCTCTTGGCGCGGCCTGTCGCGGCGGCGAAGGCCTTGGCGAACTGGTCGAAGATCGACCGTTCCACATAGATCCGCGAAGCCCCCATGCAGACCTGGCCCTGGTACATGAAGATGCTGAACAGCGCGGCGTTGACCGCCTTGTCCAGATCGGCATCGGCGCAGATCACCAGCGGGCTCTTGCCGCCCAGCTCCAGCGTGTACTTCTTGAGGTTGCGGGCCGCGATTTCGGCGATGTGCTTGCCGACGCGCGAGGACCCGGTGAAGGTTATCGATGCGACCTTGGGATGGCCGGTCAGCACGTCGCCGATCTCCGCGCCATTGCCGTAGACCACGTTGAACAAGCCGTCGGGAACGCCGGCCTCCTTCCACAATTTAGCGAGCAGATCGGCGATCATTGGCGCGGCTTCCGAGGGTAGCAGCACGAAGGCGTTGCCTGTGGCCAGGGCCATGGCCGACTGTTTGACCCCCTTGATCAGCGGCACGTTGAACGGGGTAATCCCGGCGACCACACCGACCGGTTGGCGCAGGCTCATGCTGAACCTCCCAGGGGTGTCCGAAGGGAGCGTTTCCCCCCGAATCCGGCGCGGCACGCCGATCGCCGCGCGAAGGAAGCTGACCGCGAAGCGGGTTTCGAACCCGGCCTTGGCGATCGGCGAGCCGATTTCGTCGACCAGCACGTCGGCGAATTTGGCGGTATCGCGCTCCATGATTTCGGCGGCTTTCGCGATCCACCCTTCGCGCACTGCGGCGGGCAGATCGCGATGCTGGAGATAGGCCTGATGCGCGTTCTCCACGGCGCGGTTCACGTCTTCCGCGGTACCGGCGGGAACCCGGGAATAGACCGAATCATCGACCGGGTTAAGATCGTCGAAATAGGCCCCGCCCGTTGCAGCCACGGCGGTGCCGCCAATCCAGTGCTCAATTTGCGTCATGGTCGTCAATCCTTGAAGTCTTTGTTCAGCCGGCCGTGTGATTACGCTTGGTTGCGCATCGCCTGGGGCCATATCCCCTGCTTGCCGGGGGAGAGGATGCCGTTGGGGTCGAGCACGTCCTTGAGACGGTGGTGCAGGTCCCACAGCGCCCCATCGTTGTGCTTATAGGTTTTGGCGATCTGGTCCATGAAGGCGAGGTGGGTGCGGTATTCGCCGAAGCCCGCACCGGCTGCCTCATCGACCAGCTTGCCGAACAGGTCATAGGCGCTCTTGCGCATGCCGTCGTCGGCGCGATCGTACATGATCATCAGGATGTGGTGCATGTCGCGCCAGCCGACCAGGAACTCGCCGATATAGTCGAACCCGAAATCGTGGCAGCGCTGTTTGATCAGGTTATACTGGCTCAGCGCTTCCTTGCCGTCGGGTGCCGAGATCGGCGAGAAGTTGATATGCCCGCCGCCGCCGATCCAGTTCATGATGCTGAATTCGGTCATGTTCGGCTCGCCGCGCATCAGTTGCACGCGATAGTCCCAGGCGGGATCGTTATCGCGGTTGAGGTGCAGCTTGGCACCCGGAATGCTCATCATCGCTTCCTCGACGAGCTTCCAGTTGTTCTCGATGACCGGCGGCGGACCATAGAGCGCGGCGTAGAAGTTCCACATACCCAGGCCATGATCCGACGCGATCTTCTTGCGGATCGAATCCGGGATAGGGCCCTTGCCATCGAAGTAATGGCGGCGCGTGGTCTTGGCGGACACTTCCCACAAGAGATCGACCGCCACCGCCGCGTTGGGAATCACCTGGTTGACCTTGAGCGGTTTGACCGCGTCGAAGATTGCGGCAAGGTCTTCCTCGCGCTCGTAAGTGATCATGAACGGCTTGTAGCCCGGCGGTTCGGGCATCAACCAGATACCCATCTTGGTAACAATGCCGAAATTGGACTGGGTGAACATGCCATCAAAATGCGGGCCGGCTGCATGCTTGGTGGATTGCCAATGCTGCGACCCCTCGATCGCGCCCTGACCGGTGCGGACGACCTGACCGTCGGCAAGGACCACTTCCATGCCGCACTGCATAACGAAGTGATCGCCGTAGGGGGTGTAACCCGCGCCATGTTCAAGCGCGTTGCCCATGACGCCGCCCCAACCTGGTGCCGCAGGATCGACCCAAAGCTTGCTGCCGATCTTGCGCAGATGGCGGTGAAGCTGAAAATAGGAAACGCCTGGTTCGACCAGCGCATAGCCGTATTTCTCGTTAACTTCGAGAATGCGGTTCATCCGCTTGAGGTCGAACATGACATAACCGGACTGGCGCGGGGCCGGGCCACCATAGGCGAAATTGCGGCCGTTGCCGAAAGTCCAGATCGGTAGCTTGTAAGCGTTGAATACCTTCAGCGCCTGCTGAATCTGTTCCATGTTGGCCGGTGCCACGGCAGCCGAGGGCAGCATCTCGCCATCGGTTAGCGGTGAATAGGCGTCGCGATAGGCCGACAGCGGCAGTTCATCGACGAAGACCCATTCCTTGCCGACGATAGCCGCTAATTCATCCAGAGCCTTGGTAAAGGTTGCGGCGTCGACGCTTTGTGGCATGCGCATGCTCACGACTGTTGTACTCCCACTTCGAATGCCCATGAAACGAGCATGCCGGGGCTCTTGCCATCGAGGCCGCAATGTCCTGACTGGCACCGCAGTTCGGCATCCTGGCGATCGCCGACGAGCGCATCCTGCATGTGGTGGGCAAGAACGCTGGGCCAGCCGACGCTGGCCCGCGCAAGCAGCGTTGGCGCGCCAACAGTCTGGTGTTCCCAGCGCAGCTTGCGGTATTGATGGGTCCACTGCAGTAGCGGGCGGGCGCCGCCGGCCACCAGGATCTGCCCGGCGATCATCGCCGCGGGATCGGAAGTAAGGCCGACCAGCACGCCTTCAACCGCTTCAAGTTCATGCAGCAGGCCGTTGAAGCTCCGGTCGATCCGGACAACCTGCGCTGCGCGCCCCGAATTGATAAAGGTTTCGGCAAATAGTCGACTTTCGGGAACGTGCGTCTCCTCGATGACGATGATCTTGCGCGGCCGCTGCGCCAAGGCGCTGCGGCCGATCCCCAGACCGGCAACGGCAGCACCCACGGCGCCACCGCTCATGACCGTGCGACGGCTGACATCCCACGCCATTCTCAATTCCCTTCCATTTGCCCAGCACCCGGAACAAGGCTTGCCGCCTCTTTGCTAAGGCCTTGCCAGCGTTTCTCCGACTTCGCATGAAGCCCGAACAGATCCAGTACCCGCATGCAGGTGTGATCGACCACGTCGGCCAGCGAGGTCGGCCGCGCATAGAAGGCCGGCACCGGGGGGAAGATCACCGCCCCCATTTCGGTGCAGGCCGTCATGTTGCGCAGGTGCGCCAGGTTGAGCGGCGCTTCGCGGGTGATCATCACCAGGCGGCGCCGTTCCTTCAGCATCACGTCGGCCGCGCGGGTGATAAGGTTGTCGGACAGGGCGTGCGCCACCGCGCCCAGCGTGCGCATCGAACAGGGCGCAATCGCCATGCCTTCGCATACGAACGAACCGCTGGCGATCGAGGCGCCGACGTTGCGGACGTTGTGCACCACATCGGCTAGCGCTTCGAGCCGGGCTTTGCCTTCGGGCAGTTCCTCGCGAATGTTGAGCAGCGCGGCCGGAGACATTACCAGATGGGTTTCCCAACCGCCCGTCTCGCGCAGCAGCTCAAGCAGGCGAAGACCATAGACCGAGCCGGTTGCGCCGGTAATCCCCACGACCATGCGCTTCACGGCAGGAGACTTTCCTGCGCGTTTTGGGCGGTCAAGGTCGCGTAAGGCCTAACCTTGGAGGGCATGCTGAATTCCATCTCCCGCTCTTATATCGACATCATACAATGCATTCCGCATTGAGCAACGAAAATCTTGACTCCTTGGGACCGCATTCCGCTTACACCGGACTCTCGGGCCGGACCCCAACACTGATGGTCTTCATCTCCAGGAATTCTTCAATACCGTGTCGCGAACCTTCTCGGCCCAGTCCCGATTCCTTGATGCCGCCAAACGGGGCGGTCTCGGTCGAGACGATGCCGCTGTTCAAGCCGACCATCCCGGTCTCAAGGCCTTCGGAAACCCGCCAGGCGCGGTCAATGTCGCGGGTGAAGGCATAGGCCGCCAGCCCCGAGTGCGTGGCGTTGGCAAGCGCCAGCGCTTCGGCCTCGGTTTCGAAACGGAACACCGGGGCCACCGGCCCGAAGGTCTCCTCGTCCGCCAGCCGCATCGCCGGTCTCGCTCCAGTCAGCACAGTTGGTTGGAAGAACAGTTCTCCGGCCTCGTGTCTCTTGCCGCCGGTCACCAGCTGGGCACCTTGCGCCACGGCATCGGCGACATGTCCCTGAACCTTGGCCAAGGCTGATGCGGTGATTAACGGTCCCTGGTCGGTTGCACCTTCAAGGCCGTTGCCGACCCGGAACGCGGAGACCCTGGCGGCTAGCGCCTCGACGAAGCGGTCATGAATGCCGCTCTGCACGAGGATCCGGTTGGCGCAAACGCAGGTCTGTCCGGTGTTACGGAATTTCGAGGCGATCGCCCCCTCGACAGCCTGATCGAGATCGGCATCGTCGAACACCAGCAGCGGGGCATTGCCGCCCAGTTCCATCGAAACCCGCTTGAGCGTGGCAGCGCATTGAGCGGTCAACAGCTTGCCAATCGCGGTCGAACCGGTGAAGGTGAACTTCGTAACATCGGGATGGCTGGTCAGGACCGATCCGATTTCGGGCGCATCCCCGCAGACCACGTTGAACACGCCGGGCGGAATGCCCGCTTCGCGAGCGAGCTTCGCCAGAGCGAAAGCGGTCATGGGGGTGAGTTCGGACGGTTTGAGGGTCACGGTGCAGCCCGCCGCCAGTGCAGGCGCGACCTTGCGGGTGATCATCGCGGCGGGAAAGTTCCACGGCGTAATGGCGCCCACCACGCCGACCGGCTGACGGATCACGACGATCCGCCGGTCAGCGCTGGCCGGAATGACCTCGCCATAGACACGGCGCGCCTCTTCAGCGAACCACTGGATGAAACTTGCGGCGTAATCGACCTCGCCCAGCGCTTCGGCCAGCGGTTTGCCCTGTTCGGCGGTCATCAGCAAACCAAGATCGTGGCGATGGAGCCGGACCAGCGCCAGCCAGTCATGTAGCAGGCGCGCGCGTTCCTGAGCGGGCCGCTTGCGCCAATCGATTAAGGCGCGGGAATTGCTTTCAATTGCCTGGCGCGTCTGGGCAGCGCCCAGCTTTACGACATTCGCCAGCGTTTTGCCGGTTGCCGGGTTAGTGACCGCGTAGGTTGAGCCGGCACAGATCTCGGTGCCGTCGACAAGCGGTTGGCCGGTGAGGAAATCGCTGCGCTCGAGCGGGGGGATCGTAACGGCCAAGACATTGCTCCTTTGGCCGCAAGACAAGTTGCCAATACCAAATTGGGCGGCGAGGTGTCTGGCAGGCTCTTGGTCGGTGCGACCAGAAGGGTGAGGGCGGCGGCAGACCGCCGCCCTCGGGGGGGTAAGTGTCAGTACTTATAGGCGAGCTTGAGGAACCATTCACGAGGGCGTGAATAGGTTGCCACCGCTGTTCCACCGACGTTGGGATCGACGAAACCGCCCTGGATATAGCGTTTGTCGGTCAGGTTGGTCACGCCAGCGGTCACGGTGAAGTGCTCGCTCTTCTCGGTGAACGAAGCACTGGCACCGAACACGCTGTAGCCAGGCTGGCGCAGTTGCGGGCTGTTGATCGCATCCTTGAAGGTTTCGCTCTGGTATGACCAGTCGCCGCGCAGAGCCAGTTTGCCCATGTCGCCTTCATAGACGTCGGCATTGAACGAGGCCGATCCGGTCCATTCCGGCACGAAGGCGAACTTCGAGTTCAGGTTCACGGGGAACGCGAACGGATCAATGGAGCGGTAATAGGCATCAAGATAGCCAACGCCGAAGGTCAGGCGTAGCCAATTGGTCGGAGCCGCCTCGCCTTCGACTTCAAAGCCTTTGATCCGACCGGAACCGGCGTTTCGTGCCCGGGGGGCGATGCCTTCGCTGACGACGACCTGGATGTCATCGTAGTTTGACATGAACGCGGCGAGGTTCAGGCGCAGGCGGCGATCCAGCAGCTCGGTCTTGAGGCCGAGTTCGTATGATTCCACGAATTCTGGCCTGAACGACGGCGCAACCTGTTCAGCCGGGAAGATTCGCTGCGTGAAGCCGCCGTTCTTGAAACCCTTGGAATAGGAGGCATAGACCAGGATATCGTCGGTGATCTTGTAGTCAGCCGAAATTGCCGGCGTCCATTCCTTGGCCTTGGCGGCAACCTGGACCGCCGGCATCGTGTGGTTTCCACCAGGGTTAGTGGCGGCTGGTGCGCAGCCTCCAGGCAGCGGGAAGCCGAACAGCGGGCTCGCCGGATCGGTCACCAGCATGGGAACCGGCTGGCCGGTTACGCATTGGCTGAATGCAACGAACACGCCTTGCGGGTATGGAATGATGCCGGCCTGCCCCAGCGGAACTGTGTAATCGTTGTAGATCGTCTGGAACGACGGATCAAAACGCTTGGTCTCATTGGTATAGCGGATACCCGGCGTAATCGAGAACCGATCGGTCACCTTGAAGGTCGCCTGCAGATAGCTGGCATAGCTGTCGTTATCGATCTTGCCACCGCTGATGAAATCGGCAAACCCAAAGTGCAGGTCATTCTTGTCCTGGCCTTTTTCCTTCAGGTAATAGGCACCCAGAACGAACTTCACGCGATCGTTCAGGATGCTGCCGGTCAATTGCAGTTCCTGCGAGGCCTGCCAGAGGTCAATGTTGTTGGTCGACTCAAGGTAGGGATGCGGTGTGCCGTCGAAGTCCCACACAGTCGTGGCCTTCTGATCACGGTAGGCGCTGATTGACTTCAGGTTGATGTCGCCGAAATCATAATCCATCGTCAGCGTCGTGCCCCACAGGTCGAAATCTGACTGGTTCTTGCCATCAGACCAGGTCGTGTCGATATCGCCCGTGATCCACTGCTTAGTGGCGCAGCTTGGATTGTTGACCGGCGCTAGCTGGCCATCCGCACCGCAAGCACCGGCGCCGCCACGCAGCTTGTTCCAGGCATAGGTCGCACTGGGGAAAACCACGCTCCGACCATTCAACTGTACGACCTGCAGCAGGTTCGGCGATTCAAACAGGTCTACCAGAGTAGAGGCAGCTGCCGCCTCGCGGCGGATGTTGATATCCCCGCTTAGGTTGATGGTCAGCTTGTCGGTCGGCTCCCACTTGAACGCAATGCGTCCGCCGAAGCTGTCCTTATTGCCCTGGCGGCCTCCGTCGAACAAACGCTTCTGGTAGCCGTCGCGGGTTTCATAGGAAGCAACCGCGCGCATTGCGAGAGTGTCGCTCAGTGGCACGTTGATCATGCCCTTGATATCGGCGCGATTGAATCGGCCCGTGGCCGCTTCGAGCTTCAGATCAAAATCGTGCTGTGGTTCGACCGAATTGACCACGATCGCGCCGCCGATGGTGTTCTTCCCGAACAGCGTGCCCTGGGGCCCGCGCAGGACCTGCACGCTCGAAACGTCGGCCATGTCGAGCAGCGCACCGACCGAGCGGGCAACATAGACGCCATCGACATAGACGCCCACGCCCGGGTCGACCGTGATATTGAAATCGGTCTGACCCACGCCGCGGATGAACGCGGTGATCGAGGCGCTCGAACCCGAGAGATTGGCGACCGGCGAGATGTTCACGTTTGGCGCAAATTTTGCGACTTCGGCCACGTTGGTGACCTGGCGTTCCTCGAGCATTCCGCCGGTCATCGCGGTGATCGCGACCGGCGTTTCCTGCAGGTTCTCGGCCCGCTTGCGCGCAGTCACGATGATTTCACCTAGACCGCCGGTATGTTGCTCCTCAGCCTGAGGCTCACTTGTTGCGGCGTCCTGCGCATGCGCCGCCATCGGTGCGAGCCCGATTGATCCGACGATCGCCGAGGCGCTGGCGCGCAGGACGACCTTCCGGAAATTGAACGATCGGTTTGTCATTGGCATTCTCCCTGTTGTTATGTCACTTTACAACTTGGTCTCGATTGTCATTCCAATCTTACGAGGTTGTTCATAGAACCCGTCGGTGCCCAACGTTCCGGCACGTATGGTCTGAAAGACCTTTTCGTTGGTCAGGTTGGTCACCCACAGCCCAACCTTGAAGGCTTCGCTTTCGGGCTGCCAATTGATCGAAAGGTTGGACAGGGTGTAGGGGCGCTGCGAGAATTTATTGGCAAAGTCGTAATAGACCCGGGAACTCCACAGGAGATTGCCGGCCAGGGTGACGCGACCATTGCCGACGTCATGGCCCCAATCAAACCCGACATTGCCCGACCATTCCGGCGCCCGGGTCATGACCTTGCCGGATGCATCGAACGGCGCCGCCACGTTGCCGGCAAAGTCGCCATTGCCGTTGACGATCGGCGTAAATCCCTGGGCGTTGAGGAAATCCTTGTAGCGGGCATGGGTATAGGCAACCGCCGCGCGCAGCCTCAGGTCGCGGACCGGGCTGATGGTGGTCTCGAACTCGCCGCCATAGATTTCGGCATTGGCGGCGTTTTGCAGGATGTATCCGGGGCCGGTCGGGGCCTTCGACTGAAGCTGCAGATCCTTGTAGTCGTAATAATAGACGGCAAGGTTGGTGCGTAGCCAGTTCAGCGGATCGGATTTGATCCCGAATTCAGCCGCTTTGATGTTTTCCGGGTTGACCGGGGTGCCGCCGGTTGCCGCCATGTTGTACACCCCGCTCTTGAACGCGGTGCTGTAGGTGGCGTAGACGTTGGTCTTGTCGGTTACCTCATAACGGACACCGACTTTGTAGTTGAACTTGTTGAACGTTTTTGAAACGTCATCGACCAGCAATACGCCATTGTTACTTTGGCTAAACCAGCGCGTCTCGGTAGTGTAACGCCCGCCAAGAGTGAGGAACAGCTTCGGCTGAACCTCGTAGGTGCCTTCGGCAAAGCCCGCGAATGAGCGCCCATCAAGCTTCGGCGTGAGCGACGGGCCCACCAGGGGCGAGGCCAGGTTGGTCGTGGACCAAGGCTGAAGCACCGGCGCGCCGCCGCCGAACTGGTAGAAATAGCCGCCGACCAGCCACTGGAACCGACCGGGGTTGGCCGAACTCAGCTTGATTTCCTGGCTGCCCGACTCCGATTCAAAAACTGCCGGGAAGCTCGAAAGCTTGATGTTCGAAGCATCGCCATCGGTGGTCTGTTGCCAGCGCAGGTTGAGGAACCCAGAGGTGGTCTCAAGCATTACATTGCCCAGATCGAGCCGGGTGTGCAGTGCAAAGCTCCACCTTGTGAGATTGAGCAGCGGAACCTCGGTCAACGACGCCTGCCAGGCATCGGTCGGTACGATCACGCCCGGCCAGTTGCGGCCCGCGGTGTTGCCGTCCAGCGGTTGCGGCGAATTGGTCGTGCTTTCCTGATTGAAGTATTCCCCGGTCAGGACCACCTTGAAATTGTCGGTCGGCTTGAACAGCAACTTGCTACGCAGGTCGATAACGCGCTGGTTGCCCAGAGTGCCTCCACGGACCAGATCGTCGATGTATCCGTCGTTCTTGCGGAAAAGCGCGGCAAAGTCAGCCGCGACCTTGTCGCTCATTGGGCCGGTGAAGTAGAGCCGGGCATCGTAATCGCCGGCATCGCGCCTCATCCGCCCCACGCGCAGCGAAGCCTTGCCGCGGAAGTCGAAGCTGGGATCGGGGGTGATTACGTTGATCAGTCCGCCGGTGGCATTGCGGCCAAAGGTCGTTCCCTGCGGGCCACGCAGCACCTCGACCCGTTCGACCTCGACCAGGTCGATCCAGTTGGCGGCCGATTCCGGTTGATAGACACCGTCGACGTAGGTTGCGATATTGGGTTCATCACCAACCGAAATGCCGGTTGAGCCGACCCCGCGGACCACCGGCTGGAAGACGCCCATATTACGGCTGCCGATGAAGCCCGGCACAACCTGAGTGAGAGAGCGGACCGTCGAAACATCGGCGGAAGCCAGAGCGTCGCCGGTAACCGCAGTAACTGCAACCGGCACGTCCTGTAGCCTGGCCTCGCGCCGAGTGGCCGTGACGATAATGTCACCTAGGCCCGTGTCGGTAGCGTGGGATTCGTCCGATTCGCTTGTGATGTCTTGTGCCAAGGCCATCTGCGGCGTCAGCGCGGTCGCTCCCATCAAGGCGGTGAAATAGCAGCCATACTTTTTCATGCAAACCTCCCCTATGTAACCGAATTGCTCATTTTGACTTGTTCAAATACTCGGCAAGAAAATCCAATCGGTCATTTCCCCAGAAAATCTGGTCATCGACAAACATCAGCGGCGCACCGAACACGCCGCGCTGGATCGCCTGGCTCCGGGCCTTGCGATATTCGTTCTGGCCGGCGGGCGATTCGACGAAAGCGATCAGCGCCGCGGGATCAAGCCCCGCTGCTATCGCGCATGCGGCTAGTTCGTTGCGGTCGCCGGGATCGATCCCCTGGCCCCAGATCCGGCGGTAGGCATCGGTCACAAATGCCTCGGCCTTACCGTGCTCGCGGGCGAACAGCACCGCGCAATTCCAGTCTGCGCAAGCGAAGCTGGCTGGAAAGGTGAGGGGCACTCCATAGCGCTCGGCCCAGCGCTCAAGGTCTGCCTTCATGACCTTGATCTTGGGCAAGACCTCGCGATTGGACGGGCCATAGTTGCCGGCGGCAATTTTGGCTTCGGGAATGTCGATCGGCCAGTAATCGACCGTGCATCCCGCTGCCCGCGCGATCTCCGGCAGCTTGAGCTGCGCAAGGTAGCTGAACGGGCTGATGAAATCGAAGTAGAAGTCGATCGTGCGGGTCATGTCGGCTCCACCTCAAAGCCGACCATTTCGCGATAATTGTCCCAGAAGCCGATGATCGCGCCCTCGGTGACGAGATGGTCGGCATCCTCGGCCCGGCCGCCACCCATCGCGATGTAGGACGTCGCGCTTGCCTCGCCGACGATGGCGTTCTGGACGATTTCCACCGCTTCGCCGTCTTCCATCGAAATGAGCCCGGCGGGGCCGATCAGGTTGGCTTGCTTGAGCCGGATGGCCTGCATTTCCGCATCGTCGTCCTGGTAGCCGAAATGGGTCCAGACGAGCTCGAATTCATCCGGCCCGTAGGTCACCGTCTGGCGCACCGCGAGAGTGTTCTGGATCTGCTGGAGGACCAGGTTGGGGTAGACCGCGAGGATCACCAGCGTAACATTGTCCGCGAATTCCTGCCGACCTTTCAGCAGCGACATGTCCTGCAGCTTGAATTCGGTGTCGAAGGTGCGGGAATCGCCATAGGCCTGCTTGTCGGCGGCATCGTCGTTGCTGGCCGCGATCGAATAGAGCAGCGAGTGGCGTTTGTTGGCATCCATCAATGCCTTACCTGTCTGGGTCGAGCGATAGAGACCGAACGTGTTGTGAAACAGGTGCAGCAGGCTCGCGTGGTAGGGATCGCGGGTGTTCTCGGCGTAGAGCTTCCAGTTCCCGCGGATCCGCTGGCGCTGGTCGCCCAGCACGGTGATCGGCTTGCACATGATCCGCTCGATCTGTTCGACCACGATCGGGCCGAGGAAATCGCGGCAGGATTCGACAGTTTCGGAGAATGAGGCAAACACCAGACCGCCAACGGATTCGGTGCGCAGCTGGCGAAGATTGTGCTGGGACATGTCGAAATCGCCCGGCATCCCGCCCTGTCCCTTGAGGCCGCGGCGGAAGGGTACCCCGATCAGGTTCCCCTTCAGATCGTAGGCCCATTGGTGGTAGACGCATTCCAGGCTTGCGCGGTTGCCGCGCATTTCGCGGCAGACCAGGGCGCCGCGATGGGCGCAGCGATTGACCACGACATGCAACGAGCCGTCGCTATCGCGCGTGAGGATCACCGGTGTTTCGCCCACGAAGGTCGATTTGAAATCACCCGCCTGCGGAACTTCAGCCTCAAGTCCGACGAAGGACCAGCAGTTACCCTTGAAAATGTTCTCCTGTTCGCGATCGTAGTACTGGCGATCGGTGAAAACGCGGTACGGAACCCGGCATCCTGCAGTGGACGGGGCTTGATCCAAGGCGTCTGTTTGCTGGGGAATGGACATAATTGGGTGCTTTCAACTTTGCAGCTAGATCGGGCGGACCATCATCGTATCGATGAGGTGGGTGTCGAAGATCGCGGTCTTGGAAAGGAAGCGCGGGGCAGCCCCGGAAACGTCGATTTCATCGACATATTTTCCGGAATTGTAGATCGACGTCTGACCGTCGTTGCGCGTCATCAGGACCACATAGTTGGTCTGTGTGATGACGATCTGCCCGCTCGTCGACTTCACGCGGGTCGGACCGAGAATATGCCGGTAGCTGTGCGCGGGAAAAATGTTGGCGCGGCGCAAAGACACGATGCGATCGACCAGCATGCCGCGGCTGTCGCAGAACACCGCGGCCAGATTCAGCGAACGATTGTGGTTCTCCGCAGAGATCACACTGTATCGGCAATTTTCCTCGAACAGGTCGGGCCATTCTTCCAACCGGTCGTCATCGATCAGTTCCGCGTGAAGCGCATTGACCTGCGCAGCGGCATGCTGAAACTGCATCTGCTCAAGGGTGGGAAGGCCCATCATGCTGCTCCTTCGGGCTTCGTGATGCAGACCCAGCCATCCTCGATTTCGACCGGATAGGACACGATCGCCACCTGGCAGGGAAAGGCCTTGGCCGCCCCCGTCTTGATGTCGAACGAGCCGCCGTGAAACGGACATTCGATGACATCGCCGTCCTGGTACCCGTCGGTAAGCATGGCATTGCCGTGGGTGCAGAGATTGTCGGTAACGAAGATCTCGCCATCGACATTGTATACAGCGAGCGCAGGCATCCCTTCGGCGAAGGCCGCGACCGGCTCACCGTCCTTCACGCCGGCGACTTCACAAAGGCGCAAGTTTTTCGACATGGTCGATATGTTTCCCTGTCAAGAACTGATTCAAATTGAGATTGTCAGAGCAGCGGAATGTCCATCCCGTATCCGGCTGCCTCGTTCCCGTGCCCGAAGATGTCGCGGGTGTAGTATTCCTGCTGGCTCGGCGCCTGGCGCGCACCCCAGCCAAATTCCCACAGCCAACCCGACGGGTTAGCGCAGTAAAACGTCAAGGCCTGGTCGTTGGCGTGCTTGCCCAACTGGAGCGCTACGTCGATCTTCTTCGCACGCACAACGTCATGGGCCATGCCGAGATCGTCGAGATCGGTGTATTCGAACATCAGGTGGTTGATGCGCTTTTCCATCGGTCCGAGGCCGAAGGCGACCGAGTGCTGGCGCTCGTTGCAATGCATGAAATAGGGCTGGGCGACCATGCCGTTGGGCAGGTGGAGATGGTATTCAACCGACCCGCGCAGGCCGAGCAGTTCATAGAACCGGGCCGCCGCCTCGACATCGTCCTGGCGCAGGATGCAGTGCCCGATCCCTTGCGAGCCGGTCAGGAACTTGCCGAACATCGGGCGGCCAGGATGAAACGGCTTGTGCGTATCGACCTGAGGGCCGAAGAAAATCTCGGTCGGGTTGCCGCCCGGATCGGCCAGCTTGAGCAGCCCGAGAACCCGGCGTTCGCGCGCCTCGGCTTCGGTGCCCACGGTGAAGGGGATTCCCGCCGCGCTCAGCTTTTCCTGCATCGCGGCGAATTCCTGCGGCCCGGCCACGCGCCAGCCCATGTAGGCCAGGTCATCGCTGCCATCAGCGTGCAGAACGATGCGGTGATGCCAAAGGTCCATCCGCAGATAGAGCCGATCCCCTTCGCCTTCATCGACGACTTCCATGCCGGCGACTTCGGCGGCGTAAGCGCGCCAGGCAGCGAGATCGGAAACGGAAAGACCAAGATAGCCGAGTTCGGTGACGACCGACATAGTTCAAACTCTCCCAATTCACCCCAAAGCGGGGACATTTTGCGATTTTCTGGCCGCCTTGCTTCGATTCGAGCCGCCAGTTTCAGCCATTTCTGCGCAATCACCTATCAGAACGTTTTTCATTGTGCAATACGTTGCACGACATGATGGGATGAGGTAATAGCCGTGTGCGATCTGCGGTTGATTCGCGGAGGTATTGGGTGCCCGACGCACAGAACGGGAGAGGATCGATGGAGCTCACTGAGAAAATCTGCGGCAGGATTGCCGACTTGCAGGGCTTGAAAGAGCGCATGCGCGCTTGGCTCAAGAAGGATCACGAGCGCGGGATCTTCCAGCTGGACCGCGCCGCTTTCACCGAAGCTGCGCTGTTTGAGCTCGAAATGAAGTACATCTTCGAGCGGAACTGGGTCTACCTCGCGCACGAGAGCCAGGTTTCCAAGCCGAACGATTTCATCACCACGAAAATCGGCCGCGTCCCCATCCTTGTGACCCGCGACAAGTCCGGCGATGTCGGCGCCTTCGTGAATGCCTGTTCGCACCGTGGCGCGCGCCTGTGCCGCGAGCGGGCCGGCAACAAGCGCAACCACATGTGCCCGTTCCATGGTTGGACGTTCTCGTCCGGGGGCGACCTGCTAGACGTCACCGATGAGAGCATCGGGGGCTATCCGGAGGCATTCAATCGCGCTGATTTCGGGCTTCAACCGGTCGCCCGGGTGGAAAGCTACCGCGGCTTCATTTTTGCCAGCCTCTCCGCCGATGTCGTCCCGCTGGTCGATCACCTCGCCGGCGCGCGGGATTTCATCGATATCCTGGTGGACCAGTCGAAGTCCGGCGCAATGGAAGTTTTGCCCGGAACCAACCGCTACCGCTATCACGGCAACTGGAAGATGCAGGTCGAGAACGGGCTCGACGGCTATCACGTCATGACCACGCACGCCAACTACTTCATGACGGTTCAGCGCCGCGTCGAAGGCATTTCGAAGAACGAAACCAAGGCGATTAGCTTCGATGGCTTCACCGCGCGCGATGGCGGGTCGTTCTCGTTCCACAACGGACACACGGTGTTGTGGGCCGACTATGCCAACTTCATGGATCGCCCCAATTTCGAGATCATCGACTGGTTCGAAGAGTCCTACGGCGCCGAAAAGGCCAAGTGGATGAACAAGCGCATCCGTAACCTGCAGCTGTTTCCCAACGTCTTCCTGATGGACCAGACCAGCACGCAGATCCGCATCATCCAGCCGCTGGCCGTGGATGAGACCGAAGTCAGCACGGTGTGCATCGCCCCGGTCGGCGAAAGCGTTGAGGCGCGGGCCCTGCGGCTGCGTCAGTATGAGGATTTCTTCAATTCGACCGGCATGGCGACCCCGGACGACCTGACCGAATTCAACAATTGCCAGATCGGCTATGGCGGCGGCGAAGGCCGCTACAACGACATGTCGCGCGGTTCGACGCGCTGGGACACCGGCCCGGGCAAGTTCGGCGAGCCGCTGGATTTTAATGTTGTGCTGAGCAGCCCGGCGGTTGCCGACGAAGGCCTCTATGTGGCGATCCATGACGAATGGCTCACGCTCATGGAAAAGGCCATCGACAGCGAGTGCAGCGAGCTTGCCGGCTTCCTTGAGCGTTCGCAGGAGAAGGCACCATGACCGCATTCCATTCTCGCTGGCTGGCGGTTTCCCGCTTCATCGGTCAGGAAGTCATGGCGCTTGACGACAAGAACTGGGATGCCTGGCTGGCGCTCTATCACGAAGAGGCGGAATACTGGGTTCCAGCCTGGGACGATCACGAACGGCCGACTGCGGATCCACTGAACGAAGTCTCGCTGATCTACTATCCCAGCCGGGGCGGGCTTGAGGATCGGGTGTTCCGGATCAGGACCCGGCGCTCGGCAGCGAGCACGCCGCAGCCACGCACGGTTCACCAGTTCTCCCTGCTGTCTGCTGACGAGAGCGATGGCCAGGTGCATGCGCGGACGTCGTGGACCACGGTTTCGGTGCTGGAAGGCAAAGTCACCACTCTCAGCGGGTGGGCCTTCTATGATCTCGAACCTCGGGATGATTCGTTCGTGATCCGCCGCAAGAAGACGGTTGTCGTCACCGATCTGTTCCAAGAAGTAGCCGATGTCTACAGCCTCTGAGCGGGTGCGCCCCGTCGTCGGGACGATGATCGGCGATCCCGCCGGGATCGGACCCGAAGTGGCGGTCAGGGCGCTGGCCGACGGTTCCGTCCACGCGGATTCGATCCCCGTGCTGGTCGGGTCTGCTGCGGCGGTAGAGCGGGCGCTCGATTTCACTGGCACCAAGGTACGGCTGCGGGTGATGCGCAGCTTCGAAAAACCCAGCGACGATCCCGCGATCATCGACGTCATCGATACCGGCGCGCTGCCCGATGGCGTTCTGCCCCTGGGCGAGGACACCGAGGTCGCCGGGCACGCCACCGCGCAATGGCTGGATGAGCTCGACGCGTTGGCCCGCGACGGTTCTTTCGCCGCAACGATCATGGGGCCGATCAGCACTGGTTCGCTGAAACTGGCCAAGAAGCTCGACAGGGTCATCAGCCCGACCCCGGGCGAAAGCTATCTGGTGCTGCTGACCGGGCCGCTCCGGATTGCGCATCTCACTGACCACATGTCGCTGCGGCAAGTGATCGACGTCATTTCAGCCGATCTCGTCGCCACGGCGGTGGGGCAACTCCACGAGGCCATGCAATCGTGGGGCATCGCCCAACCGCGGATCGCGGTTGCCGGTCTCAACCCACATGCCATGGGCGACGAGGATCGCCTTGAAATTGCGCCTGGGATTGAAGCGGCGCGGGCCAGGGGCATCGATGTCGAAGGGCCTATCGCGCCTGACTCGGTCTTCCGCCACTGCATCGAGGGTCGCTACGACATGGTCCTGGCGATGTTCCACGATCAGGGCCACATCGCGGTCAAGACCTGGGGCTTTTCGGGCAACAGCGTGATCATCATGGGGCCTCCGTACCTGCACATGTCGGTGGCCCATGGCACCGCCTACGACATCGTCGGTACCGGCAAGGCCGATGCCGCGATGATGCTGAGCGCGATGCGCACTTGCGGACGACTCGCTTCGGGCCGCGGTTTCGAACAAACTTAGGGAGAAGACCATGAACGCTGAAACCATGCCCGGCGCCGCGGGGTCGGAGCCGACTGCGGTCGATTACGCAGTCTATCACAGCCACGCGATCTTCACTGCCGAACAGGAAAACATCTTTCGCGGACAGACCTGGTGCTACCTCGGCCTCGAAGCCGAGCTGGCCAACAGTGGCGATTTCCGTTCGTCTCATGTCGGCAATACTCCGGTGGTGGTTACGCGGGCAACCGATGGCACCATCCATGCCTGGGTAAATCGCTGCGCCCACAAGGGCGCAACCGTGTGCCGCTCGCTGCGTGGAAACCAGGCCGACGGGGCGTTCGTCTGCGTTTATCACCAGTGGGCCTATGACGCGACCGGCGCACTTGTCGGGGTGCCGTTCCGCCGCGGGCTGAAAGGCGTGGGCGGCTATTCGAAGGATTTCAATCCCGCCGAGCATTCACTGGAGCGGTTGCGGGTCGAGACATTCGGCGGCCTCGTGTTCGGCACCTTCAACCCATCCATCGCCCCGCTCGAGGACTTTCTGGGTCCGGTGATGCGCAAATACATTCAGCGCGTCTTCCAGCGCCCGGTCAAGGTTCTGGGCTATGCGCGGCAGTTCATGGCTGGCAACTGGAAGCTCTATTCGGAAAACAGTCGTGACAGCTACCACGGCGGTCTGTTGCACCTGTTCTATCCGACTTTCGGCATCTACCGCCAGAGCCAGGAAAGCGCAGGTCTGGTTTCGGACGAGGGCTACCACACCGTCTTTACCGTGTCTAAGCCCAGGGGCGATGTCGACTACGGCTCGTTCGGTGACGAGGCCAACCGCGAGATGCAGGGTGAGGCCAAGCTGCAGGATGAGCGCCTGCTGGCATTCCGCCCGGAGATCGCTGATGATGTCGGACTGCACATCCAGTCGATCTTCCCGTCTGTCGTTGTCCAGCAGATCCAGAACACCCTCGCCACCAGGCAGATCGTGCCCCACGGGACCGACAGGACCGAGCTGGTCTGGACCTATTTCGGCTATGCCGACGATGACGAGGAAACGACTCGCCACCGCCTTCGCAACCTCAACCTGGTTGGACCGTCCGGGTTGATTTCGATGGAAGACGGCGAAGCGGTCGAACTGTGCCAGCAGGGCACGATCGGTGCCGAAGGCAAGCGCAGCTTCGTCGAGATGGGCGGGGACGATGTCCGACCGTCATACGCCCCGATGGGCATGGATGAAAATTCCGTGCGTGGGTTCTGGAAGGGCTATCTCGGGCTGATGGGCAATGCCCTGGCCGATCTCGCAGCGGAGGGCCGGGCATGAGCGTTGCAGTCGAAGTAGCGCAAGTCGCGCAAAGTGCGATCGACGATTTCAACGCGGCTTACGGGCTTTGCCTTGATGATGACCGGCTCGAGCAATGGCCCAACCTGTTCGTTGACGATTGCCTGTACCAGGTGATCGCGCGAGAGAATGTCGATAACGGCTTGCCCGCAGCTGTGATGTATTGCGACAGCAAAGGGATGCTGGCGGATCGGGTTGTCGCGCTGCGCAAGGCAAACGTCTTCCCCGAACATTTCAACCGGCACCTGATCGGGCGTGCGGTGATCACCGGCGCGGAAGGCGACCAGGTTTCTGCTGAAGCCAGCTATGTCGTCTTCCAGACCCGTAACGATGGTGAAACGCGTATCTACAATGCCGGCAAATATGTCGACCGGTTCGATCTTAGCGGTGGAACCGTTCGTCTGAAGAGCCGGACCTGCATCTACGACACGCTGCGAATCGCCACCCTGTTGGCGACCCCGATCTGAGCCGATCCCCCATTTCCTGTTTTGCCCAAAAGGAGACTATCCATGAAGCTGTTCATTAGCCCTGGTGCCTGCTCGCTCGCCCCGCATATTGCCCTGCGCGAAACCGGTGCGGCGTTCGATGCGGTGAAGGTCGATCTGGCGACCCGCAAGGTCGAGACCGGAGACGATTTCCTGACGGTCAACCCGTCGGGCAAGGTTCCGGCGCTGACCCTCGACAGCGGCGAAACCCTGACCGAAAATCCCGCGATCCTGCTTTACATCGCCGACCAGAAGCCGGAAGCCGGCCTGGCGCCGCGCGACGGCACCATGGACCGGTACCGCCTGCT
>NZ_JANZXA010000022.1 GCF_025153475.1 Novosphingobium mangrovisedimenti | reverse complement strand
AACCCTTCCGGATCATCCACCGAGCGACGGTACATCGCAAGGTAGCGATCGTTGTCGATCAGCGCACCTTCCGACCACTCGCCTGAAACGGGATATACGGCCTCGGCCATGCCTCTTTCTCCTCTCTTCCCACTTCTAGCCGCCATATCCGGATTCGCGCCACCCCCTAACGCACGGAGCCGGCCCACCTCGGAACGGGGAACAAAGGCCTCCCGGTTTCCGGGCAATTCATGATAGGCTTCATCCTGTTGGCAAGGCCCGATTGATCGAGGCCTGATTGATTTCGCCGACGCCGCCCGCGCTGATTTCGATCAAGGCGCGCGCGTCGCCGGCTCCATAGATAGCGGTTGTTCCTCCCATCGGAGTCTTCTTCCATGTCTCTTTCGGCTACCTGCACGCTCACCACGCGCTCCGGCATCGACCTTGACGTCCGTCCTGCAACCGAATCCGACGAACCGGCGCTGGCCGCCTTCTTCGACCGCGTGAACGACGACGACCGTCGTTTTCGTTTCCTGACCGCCGCCGATCACGTAAGCCACGAGCAACTCGAGCCGCTGGTGCACACCGATCATTTCCGCACCGAATCCTGGCTCGGGATCAACGCGGCCAGCGGCGAAATCGTCGCCTCGGGCCTGCTCGCGTGCGACGGTCCGCTCGATACCTGCGAGATCGCCATCTCCGTCTGCGCCAACTACCGCGGCAAGGGCATCGGATGGGCCCTGCTCGATTATCTGGCGAAGCAGGCGGAAGCGCGCGGATGCCGGCGTGCCATTTCCATCGAAAGCCGCGACAATCACGCGGCTATCGAACTCGAACGGGAGAAAGGCTTCGTCCCCGAACCATTCGACGGCGACCCCACGCTGGTGGTGCTGTCCAAGACCTTCCGCTAGCGCACGCCGCGCTCGCATCGCCTGACCCGAAACAGAAAGGGCGCGCCCGCAGGCGCGCCCTTTCCCTTACATCGCTGTCCGCGACCGCTCAGATGTGGATCGCGCGCCCGTATGCTGCGAGCGTCGATTCGTGCATCGTTTCCGAGATGGTCGGATGCGGGAAGACCGTGTTCATCAGTTCGGCCTCGGTCGTCTCTAGCGTCTTGCCCACGACATAGCCCTGGATCATCTCGGTCACTTCCGCGCCGATCATGTGGGCGCCGAGCAGTTCGCCGGTCTTGGCATCGAACACCGTCTTCACGAAGCCTTCCGGCTCGCCCAGCGCGATCGCCTTGCCGTTGCCGATGAAGGGGAACGTGCCGACCTTCAGCTCGTAGCCCGCTTCCTTGGCCTTGGCCTCGGTCATCCCGACCGAGGCGATCTGCGGGTGGCAGTAGGTGCAACCCGGGATGTTGCCGCGGTCGAGCGGGTGCGGATGGACGTCCTTGTTGCCCAGTTCCTGCGCGATGGCCTCGGCAGTGGTGACGCCTTCGTGGCTCGCCTTGTGCGCCAGCCAGGGACCTTCGACGCAGTCGCCGATAGCCCAGACGCCCGGCACATTGGTCCGGCCGTAGCCGTCGACCTTGATGTGGAAGCGCTTGTCGGGCTCGATGTTGAGATCCTCGAGGCCGATGTTCTCGACGTTCGGCACGATGCCGATGGCGACGATCACATGGCTGAACTCGGTGGTCTCTTCCTTGCCGGCCTTGTCCTTGATCGTGACCTTGACCGACTTGTCGCCCTTTTCGATGGCGCCGATGTTGGCCTTGGTCATGATCTTCATGCCTTGCTTGGTCAGCTGCTTTTCGAGGAAAGCCGAGACATCGGCGTCTTCCACAGGGACGATGCGGTCCATCATCTCGACGACCGTCACGTCGACGCCCATGTCGTTGTAGAAGCTGGCGAACTCGATGCCGATCGCGCCCGAGCCGATGACGAGCAGCTTGCCCGGCATTTCCTTGGGAGTCATCGCATGGCGGTAAGTCCAGATGCGCTCGCCGTCGGCCTTGGCCTTGGGCAGTTCACGGGCACGGGCACCGACCGCGATGATGATGTGCTTGGCCTCGAGCGTCTCGGTGCCCTTCTCGCCCGTCACTTCGAGCTTGCCCGGCGCGACGAGCTTGCCAGTGCCCATGTGCACGGCGATCTTGTTCTTCTTCATCAGCCCGGTAACGCCGCGGTTGAGCTGGTCGGCCACCCCGCGCGAACGCTTCACGATCGCGTCGAGATCGGCGGTGATGTTCTCCGCCGCCAGACCGTAGTCCTTGGCGTGCTTCATCTGGTGGAACACCTCGCCCGAGCGAAGCAGCGCCTTGGTCGGGATACAGCCCCAGTTGAGGCAGATGCCGCCGAGGCGTTCGCGCTCGACAATGGCGGTCTTCAGGCCCAGCTGCGCGCAGCGGATCGCCGAAACGTATCCGCCGGGGCCGGAACCGAGAACGATGACGTCGTAGGAATCTGCCACTGCTTCAAATCTCCTGATCGGTGGTGCCCTGCTCTATGGCTCTGGGCTTGCCACTATCGTCCACCGCAACAAAGGTGAACCGGGCTTCTGTAACTTTGACTGCTTCTTCCTCGTGGCGATGCCGCCGCCAGGCTTCGATGGCGATTGTCATCGAGGTCCGCCCGACACGGCGCAAGTCGCCGAACACGGTGACTTCATCGCCCACCTTGACGGGAAGATGAAACTGTACGCCATCCATCGCCACGGTGACGGCCCGGCCGTGCGAACGTCGCGCCGCGATAAGACCCGCGCCCATGTCCATCAGGCTCATCAGCCATCCGCCGAAGATATCGCCGTAGGCGTTGGCATCGGCCGGCATCGCTGTGATGCGGATCACGGGTTCGCGCGGGCCTGCCGTCATGCCACGCTCGTGCTCAAGGCATCCTCGATGGCGCATGGACGGTCGTTCCCGTCGAGCACCACGAAGGTGAAGAGGCCGCTTGCCACGTCGGTATGCACTTCGCTTGCCCGGGCACGGCCAAGGCCGCGCGTGGCCACCGTCATCGACGTGCGGCCGACGCGCTCGATCCGTGCATAGACGTTAAGCTCGTCGCCAACGGTCATTGCCCCGGGAAAGGCAAAGTCCGTCGCCCCGACGACGACGGCCTTGAGGCCCGTCTGCCGGGTAACGAAGGAACTGGCGCCAAGTGCAAGCTGGCACATCAGCCAGCCGCCGAACACGCCGCCGTAGGGATTGAGGTCGGTCGGCATCGCCGTAACGCGGATGACCAGTTCGCCTTCCTCGTCCGGCATGATCAGGCGACCATCCCGAGCGGATTCTCAACGTATTCCCTGAACGCGGCCATCAGGCGCGCACCATCGGCGCCGTCGACGGCTCGGTGGTCGAAGCTGCCCGTGGCGGTCATGACCGTGGCCACGCCCAGCGAACCGTCGGGCATGACCCAGGGGCGCTTTTCACCCGCGCCGATGGCGATGATGGTGGCCTGCGGCGGATTGATCACGGCGGTGAAGTGCTTGATGCCCATCATGCCCATGTTGGAGATGGAAGCCGTGCCACCCTGATACTCGGCGGGCTGCAGCTTGCCTTCCTTGGCTCGCTTGCCGAGATCCTTGGTGGCCTTGGCAATCTCCGAGAAGGACTTGCCATTGGCATCCTGGACGATCGGGGTGATAAGGCCGCCGGGGATCGAAACCGCTACCGAAACGTCGGCGCGTTCGTACTTGATGAGTTCGGCACCGGCGAAGCTGACGTTGCATTCGGGCACGTCGATCAGCGCCTTGCCCAGCGCCTTCACCAGCATGTCGTTGACCGAAACCTTCACGCCCTGCTTTTCGAGCGCTGCGTTGAGTTCGGCGCGCATCGCCATGAGCTTGTCGAGACGTATATCGACCGTGAGGTAGATGTGCGGCGCCTCCTGCATCGACTGGGTGAGTCGGCGAGCGATGGTCTTGCGCATGCCCGAGAGCTTCTCGACGCTGTGCGGGATGCGATCATCGAGCAGCGCGCGCGTCTCGGCGGCCATTTCCACCGTGGCGGGCCTGGCCGCGGCGGCCGGTGCAGGAGCCGTGTCGTTGGCAGGCGCGGCGGCCTTGGGCTTGGCCGTACCGGGCTGCGCGGCCTCGACGTCGGCCTTGACGATGCGGCCATTGGGGCCCGAGCCGGTCAGGCTGTCGAGATCGACGCCCTTGGCGGCGGCAAGACGCTTGGCAAGCGGAGATGCAATCACGCGGCCTTCCTTCGAACTGATGGTTTGCGGGGCAGCCGGAGCAGCAGGCGCCGGCGCGGATTCGGGGGTTTTGGGCTCGGCCTTTGGCGCTTCGGCCTCGGCTGTTTCGGCCTTGGGCGCTTCCGCCGGGACAGGCGCCGAAGCAACGGCGGAGGCATCTTCGTCCTCGCCCACCAGAAGCGCGATGACAGTGCCGACCTTCACGCCTTCCGTACCTTCGGGCACCGTGATCTTGCCGATAGTGCCCTCATCGACGGCTTCGAATTCCATCGTCGCCTTGTCGGTCTCGATCTCGGCCATAATGTCGCCGGAAGCGACAGTGTCGCCTTCCTTCACGAGCCATTTCGCCAATTTCCCTTCTTCCATCGTCGGGGAAAGGGCGGGCATTTTGATTTCGATAGGCATGGAAGCGGTATCGTCCCTTGTGTTCCTGGGGAGGTTGGGCTCGATTTCTCCTTGGACAAGTTGGGGCCCGCGCACAAGCGCCTAGCCGTTCCTTTTTCGCATTCGTGATGGCTTGCGCCGCACAGTGAATAGCCTGATAAGCCCGTTCCGAGAGGAACACGAATGCGCGTTTACCTGGTCATTGTCGACGAAACCGATGAAGCGCTGGTGGCACTGCAGTTCGCCGCCCGGCGTGCGGCGAAGACCGATGGCGTGCTCCACCTCCTTGCTCTGGTCCCACCTCAGGAATTCAACGCTTTCGGCGGCGTGCAGGCGACCATCGAGGAAGAAGCCCGCGCACGGGCCGAAACGATGGTGACCGCGGCGGCCGGCAACCTGCTTTCGCAGGGAGCCAAGATGCCGGTGATCGCGGTGCGCGTAGGCGAGGACATCAAGGTCGTGCGCCAGTACCTGAAAGAGCATCCGGAAGTTTCCGCCCTCGTGCTGGGAGCGGCAAGAGAAGGCGGCCCCGGCCCGCTGGTGGCGCACTTCACCGGCGCCGGGATGGCGCACATGACGTGTCCGGTGTTCGTGGTTCCGGGCGGTCTTGATGCGGCGGCGATCGAACGGCTGAGTTAAGCCCGGCAGATTGCCGGTTTCGACACCGCCAGCGCTATTTCTTCCGACGCCCCTGATGCCGGATGTTCGCGGGACGTCCGCGCTTGCCGGCCAGGTGATTCCCGCGCTTCTTGAGCGGCAAGGGTCTCCCGCGCGGCTCGATGCGGCCGCTGCCCGATTCCAGTTCGAACTTGAGCGCACCGGTCAACGGATTGGCCTCGGCCAGCCGCAGGCGCAGGATCTGGCCGATCGCATACGTCGTGCCGCTGTCCTCGCCGGAAAGGACGTGCGCCTTCTCGTCATAGGCGAAGCGCTCGTCGCCAAGCGTGGAGACCGGGACGAGGCCGTCTCCGCCAAGGCCGACAATGGTGGCGAAGAAGCCGAATTTCTGCACCCCGGTGATCCGCGTGTCGAAGACCTCGCCCACGCGGGATGACAGCCACGCGGCGACGTAGCGGTCGATCGTCTCGCGTTCGGCCTCCATCGCGCGGCGTTCGGCCTGGCTGATTGCCTCGCTGACCCGACCCAGATCGTCGCGATCGCGCTCCGACAGGCCGGAGGTCGCGGGAATGTCACCATGGGGTCTGGGCTGTTCGAGGTGATAGGCATCGACCAGCGCGCGGTGCACCAGCAAGTCGGCATAGCGCCGGATCGGCGAAGTGAAGTGCGCATAGGACCCCAGCGCGAGGCCGAAGTGCCCCTCGTTGCGCGGACCATAGTATGCCTGTGTCTGGCTGCGCAGCACGGCCTCCATGATCAGGGCCTTCTCGCTCTCCTCCGCGATGTCCTTGAGCATGCGGTTGAACAGGCCCGGCGTGATGACCTGTCCCATCGCCAGATTCTTGCCGAAGGTGGCGAGGTAGTCCTTGAGCGCAACCAGCTTCTCTCGGCTCGGCGTCTCGTGCACGCGGTAGACCACGGGCGCGACCTTGGCTTCCAGCGCCTTGGCCGCAGCGACATTGGCGGCGATCATGAAATCCTCGACCACGCGGTGCGCATCGAGCCGTTCGCGGATCGCGATCTCGGCAATGCGCCCCTGTTCGTCGAGCTTCACCCGCCGCTCGGGCAGTTCGAGTTCGAGCGGATCGCGTTTCTCGCGCGCGGTGGCGAGCGCCTTCCAGCAGGCCCAGAAGTTCTGCAGGTCCGCGCCTGCCTCGCCGCTGTCGATGCGGGCTTGCGCATCCTCGTAGGCGATCACCTCGTGGATACGCACGATGGCGCGGGTAAAGCGCCAGGCCGTGACCTTGCCTTCGCTGTCCACCTTGAGGTGGCAGGCCATGGCCGCACGATCCTCGCCCGCGCGCAGCGAGCAGACGTCGGCGGAGAGGACCTCGGGCAGCATCGGCACCACGCGGTCCGGGAAATAGACCGAGTTGCCGCGCCGCCGCGCCTCGCGGTCGATGTCGCCGCCGGGGCGCACGTAGAACGAGACGTCGGCAATCGCGACAAGGGCGTTGAAGCCCCCTTCCCCGTCCGGCTCGGCCCAGATCGCATCGTCGTGATCGCGCGCGTCGCTGGGGTCGATGGCGACGATGGGAAGGTGCCGCAAGTCCTCGCGCTTCTCCGGGCTCAGCGGCATTTTCGCCACGCGCTCGGCTTCCGCGAGGGTTTCCTCGGTGAAGCGGTTGGGAATGCCGTGCTTGTGGATCGCGATGAGGCTGAAGGCCTTGGGGGCCAGCGGTTCGCCCAGCACTTCGGTCACCTTGACCGAAGCGCGCGCCGAGCGGCCGGTCGGCTCCGCCAGCACCAGTTCGCCCGCTTCGGCATTGCCGAGGTCGGAGATTGCAGAGGAATTGCGGATGCGCTTGTCGACGGGGGCCAGCCAGGCCTTGCCCGCCTTGTCGATCTCGACGACGCCGAGCAACTGTTCGGAGCGCAGCGCCAGCTTCTTCATCGGGAAGGCGCGCCAGCCAGAACCGCTTTCCTCCGTGCGCGAAAGAACGCGGTCGCCCTTTTTGAGCGCGGAGCCCCTGCCCTTTTCGATCAGGCGGATGCGCGGGGGCGGCGTGGCATCTTCCGGCTGCCAGGTGTCGGGCACCGCGATCGCCTCGCCCTCGTCGATGTCGACCACGCGCAGCACGGTGACCTTGGGCAAGCCGCCCATCTTGTGAAAGGCGGTGCGCTTGCCGTCGATCAGGCCTTCCTCGGCCATGTCCTTGAGCAGCGCCTTGAGCTGGATCTTCTCCTGCCCCTTCAGCCCGAATTCGCGCGCAATCTCGCGCTTGCCGGCAGGGACCGGCGAGTTCTGGATGAAGTCCAGGATCTGCTTGCGCGTCGGCAGGCCGGGTGCGGGCCGTTTTCTGGGAGCCATGCCGCTGCAATGGGGGCTGACGCGCCCGATTGCAATGGCGCGCGCAATCAGTCCCCGTTCGCGAGAGGACCGAAGCCGCCCCCGGGCACGGCCGCGGCCACCGGGCTTTCGCTGCCGTCGGCGGCAACCGCGCTGACGCCGAGGATCCAGTCATCCCCGCGCAGGCCCTCCAGCTTGATGCTGGTTTCAGGCGTGCGCGCGGCGACAGGTTCGGCTTCCCATTCGGCCGCATCGGTGCGCCGGCGCCAGACATTGTAGGCAACAGCGCCGGCGACCGGCTTCCAGGTCACATCGGTCCAGGTCTTCACCGCAGCATCGGCAACCGGCGCGGGCGGCAGCGGCGCCGCGGCGAGTGCGGCAAGCGCCGCAACATTCAGGCGGGTCACCTTGGCGAGATAGGGAAAGTCCATCTCGTCCACGGTATCCCCATAGGTCACGCCGTCCTGCGTGCGCAGGTCCTGATGCTGGTGGTCGTAATCCTCGACCGCAACCGTGAAGCGCACGGCCGGATAGCCGGATTCGAGGAACGGCAGCTGGTCCCCGCCCCGGCCCATGCGGTCGGCGCGCCAGATCTGACGAACGGCGAGATCGTCCTGCACGCCGCCGGCAAGCGCGGCGACGTAGCGCGAGATATTGCGCCCCGGGCTGTCGTTCTCTCCACCGAAGCGGCGCGCGGCGGCGCGGGTCTTGTCGGTCGCGTCGGCGCGCGGACCTTCGGAGAACACGCGCACGTGGGTGTCGTCGCAGTACCCGTCCGAACCGCACGATCCGCCGACGATGTCGTTGTTGAGCACGGCCTTCACGGTCCAGCCCTGCTGCTTCGCGTAATCGGCAAGCAGCCTGCCGCCATAGAGCCCCTGCTCCTCGCCCGAGAGCACCGCATAGACGATGGTCGTCGGGAACGAGCGCTGCGACAGCACGCGCGCTGCTTCGAGCACGAGTGCGGTGCCGGAGCCGTCATCGTTCGCACCGGGCGCATCGCTCGTTGCATCCATGACGTCGCTCGCGCGGCTGTCGATGTGGCCCTGAACGATCACCACTTCGTTCGGACGCTCTGTGCCGCGCTGAATGGCCACGACATCCACCAGCCTCACCGGCTCCGGAATGCGGCGCCCGCTCACCATGGTTTCGGGCGTGACCACGTCCAGGCAACCGCCGCAAGCCTTCGCGCTGGCACGGAACTGCGCCTCGGCCCAGCGCCGCGCCGCGCCAATGCCGCGACGGGGATCGGTCTGCGAGGAAAGGGTGTGCCGCGTGCCGAAGGACACCAGTTTCTCGACGTCGGCGTGCAGCCGGGCCTCGGACACATCGGCCTTGTCTTCCGCACCCGCAGGCGCGGCAAAAGCCAGCGACATGCACAATGCTGCCGGCACGATCCGGGCAATGGGGCTCAATTTCCTGTGCATCGCGATCCCTTCGTCTTCCGGATCAGTAGGCTCGGGCGATGTAGATCTTCTCCACCGCGGGCTTGCCGGTAAAAATGCAGGCGCCGCTTACAGGCTCGGCATCGAGCGGCGTGTTACGGATGGTGAGCTTGAGCGCCTTGAGTTGCTGGACGACGTCTTCCAGTTCGTCGCCCGTCGGACGGGCCCATTCCACCTCGGCCCAACCCGGATAGCGCTTGTCTTCGGAGAAGAACGCGGCGACTTCCGCGAAGGTCGAAACGCGGGTGATGTTCTCATCGCGCTTTTTCTTGGCCTCGACGAAGAGCGCGGACTGGATGTTATCGAGTTCGGCTTCGGCGAGCGCCAGGAAGTCTTCCTTCGGCATGCCCACGAAATTCGCCTTGGCCGCATCGTTCCACAGCTTGTCGCGGCGCAGCATCGAGACCTGCCCGGAGGCGGCATCGCGTCCGCCGATCTCGAGGATCAGCGGCACGCCCTTCTTCACCCAGGTCCAGCGCTTCTGCGTGGCCTTGCCCGGACGCTTGTCGAGCAGGACGCGAATGCGCTCGCCCAGCGCCGACATGCCGGCCAGTTCCTTGCGGATCTCTTCGCAGTAGGCGAGCAGTTCCTCATCCTCCGGCTTGTCGCGCAGCATCGGCAGGATCACGATCTGGTGCGGCGCGACCGCGGGCGGCACGCGCAGCCCGTCGTCGTCGCCATGGGTCATGATCATGCCGCCGACCATGCGGGTCGATGTACCCCACGAGGTCGTGTGGCAATACTGCTGGGTGCCTTCCGCATCCTGATACTGGATGCCCGCGGCATGGGCGAAACCCGTGCCGAGGTAGTGCGAGGTACCGGCCTGCAGGGCCTTGCCGTCCTGCATCATGGCCTCGATCGAATAGGTCGCGACGGCGCCGGGGAAGCGCTCGTTCTCCGGCTTCTCGCCGGTGATGACAGGCATCGCCAGTTCGGTCTCGACGAAATCGCGATACATCTCGAGCGCGCGCAACGTCTCTTCCACCGCGTCCTCGCGGTCGGCGTGGGCGGTGTGGCCCTCCTGCCAGAGGAATTCGCTGGTGCGCAGGAACATGCGCGTGCGCATTTCCCAGCGCACGACGTTGGCCCACTGGTTGGTCAGCAGCGGCAAGTCGCGCCAGGACTGGACCCAGCGCGCCATGGCGGCGCCGATCACGGTTTCCGAGGTCGGACGAACGATCAGCGGTTCTTCCAGCTTCGCTTCGGGATCGGGCACCAGGCCGCCCTGTCCATCCGCGATCAGGCGGTGGTGGGTGACGACCGCCATTTCCTTGGCGAAGCCTTCGACGTGCTCGGCTTCCTTGGCGAAATAGGAGAGCGGGATGAACAGCGGGAAGTAGCAGTTCTGGACACCGGCGGCCTTGATGCGGTCATCCATCAGGCGCTGGATACGCTCCCAGATGCCGTAGCCCCACGGCTTGATGACCATGCAGCCGCGTACACCCGATTCCTCGGCCATTTCAGCTTCGGAAATGACTTCCTGATACCACTGGGCGAAGTCGTCCTCGCGCTTGGTCGTGAGGGCGTGACGAATGGCAGACACGGGGCTTCTTCCTGACTTGGTGTTGCGTGCGGAGGCTTATCCTCCGCCGCGCACCCGCTGGCCTTTATTTGCCCAGCGCGTCAAGCTTCTTCTGCATTTCCGCCATCTGTTCCTTGAGCGAGGCAAGGTCCCCGCCTTCGTCCGACGCGGGTGCCTTGCCTTCGGGCTTTTCGGCACCGGGCATGAAGGCGGCGGATGCAGCACGGAACATCGCCATGTTCTGCTCCGCCAGCTTGGCCAGCGGGTTGTTGCCCAGACTGTCTTCGAACGCCTTGGCCAGCTTGGTCTGGTTGGCGCGGAAGTTTTCCATCGAGGCTTCGAGGTAATGCGGAATCAGCGACTGCATCGAGTTGCCGTACATCCCGATCAGTTCGCGCAGGAAGTTCACCGGCAGCATCTGCTCGCCGTTCGTTTCTTCCTCCATGATGATCTGGGTCAGGATCGTATGGGTGATGTCGTTGCCGGTCTTGGCATCGAGGACCTTGTAGTCCACCCCTTCCCGGGTCATCTTCGCGAGATGATCGAGCGTGATGTAGCTCGACGAACGGGTATTATAGAGCCGCCGGTTGGCGTACTTCTTGATGATAACCGTGTTGTCGTCGTTGGACGCCGTTTCAGCCATTTCCAATCCCCAGTCCTGTCACTGGGAGATGCTACCACCCGGATATGTCGCGATGCAACACAATTGCTGCGCAGCAAAAGACCGATTTGCCAGAATTTAACGTCCGAAACGGCGTCCCAGCACCGTCAATAGCTCATATTGGGACAGACCCGTCGCCAATGCGGCTTCCGGAAGCGCATATTCGGCCGTTACCCAGTCGCCTTCGTCCAGATGGGGCGCGTTGGTGAGGTCGATCCCGGTCATGTCCATGCTGATGCGGCCCAGCACGGGAAGATCCAGCCCATCGGCATGAAATCCTCCGATATTCGACCAGAAGTGCAAATAGCCATCGGCGTAGCCCAGCGCGACCGTCCCGACCCGCATCGGCGCCGGCGCGGTGAACGTGGCGTTGTAGCCGATGGTATCGCCCGCCGCGACAGTTCGCACTTGCAGGATAGCCGCCTGTGGACGCACGACCTGGCGGATCATGTCGGCCATCTCGGGACGCGGGATACCGCCGTAGAGCGCTATGCCCGGGCGCGTCAGGTCTCCGTGGTAGTCGCTGCCCAGCGCGATCCCGGCACTGTTGGCCAGACTGGCGCGCGCATGCGGTATCACCGCACAGGCCTGCCGCCAACGACCGCACTGGACGGCATTGAGATCGCTTTCCTCGTCCGCCGAGACCAGATGCGAGATCAGGACGTCGACATCGAGAGCGGCAAGCACAGCGTCGCCTATCTGGTCCATCGCCAGTCCCAGGCGGTTCATCCCGGTATCGACCATCAGGTCGCAGCGTCCCCCGCCCGCGGCGAGCCAGCGTCGCGCCTGCTCCAGCGAATTGATTACCGGTTTCACGCCGCTCGCCCTTGCAAAGGCGACGTCGGCGTCATTCAGGGGGCCATGCAGCACGGAGATCGAGCCCGGCGCGGCAAGGTCCAGCAGGTCGGGAACCTCGCACCAGTGGGCCACGAAGAAATCATGGCAGCCCGCCGCGTGAAGCACCGGCACGACCTGCCGGGCACCCACGCCATAGGCATCCGCCTTGACCGCCGCGCCCGCGCGCGCGCGGCCCGAGAGCCGGTCGAGCGCCTGCCAGTTTGCACGCAGGGCATCGGGATCGAAGCCGAGCCTGAGGGCCGGCGCAGGAATGTCAGGAAGCATCTTCACCATAGTCTCGGGGAGGACCACCGCGCAGGCCCCATACTGCCACCAGCAACCCGAATGCAACCACGACCCACGTGTACCACAAGCCGGCATAGGCATCGCCGGTCCGGGCGTTGATGTAGCTTGCGATCAGCGGCAGGAAGCCGCCGAGATACCCCGCACCGATGTGATAGGGAATCGACATCGAGCTGTAGCGGATCGGGGCGGGGAACATCTCGGTAAGCTGGGCCGCGACGCCACCATAGGTCAGGCCCGAAAGCCCTCCCAGCACCAGCAGGATCGCCGCAATGCCCAGCAGGGCCGGCAGGTCGGGATATTGCACGCTGAAGTCGAAACCATGCGCGCTCAACGCCTCCTCGATGCCCTGCTTGCGCGCCTTGGCCGCGGCCTTGGCGTCACCGCCTTCGGCGGAAAGCCAGGTCGACGGGAGCGCGATCGCCTCGCCGCCGACCGTCAGCGACAGCTGCGCCGCGGCCGCGACGGAATAGGGCACGCCGCTCGCCGTCAGGGTCTCCAGCAACTTGCCGCAATCGCTGACCCGCGCACCTGTGAGATCGGCGAAGGGATCGGTGTGACACGCGGGACCGGAAACGACCACGGGCGCGTTCCTGGCGCTTTCCTGAAGGCCCGGGTTGGCCAGCGCCCCCATGGCCCAGAAAAGCGGGAAGATCAGGACCAGCGCCGCAGCCGCGCCGATCACCAGCGGCAGCTTGCGCCCCACCTTGTCCGACCACCCGCCGACAATGACATAGAAGCTCATCGAGATCAGCGCGGTGATGCCGATGACCACCTCGACTACCGTCGCATCGACACGCATCGGCCCTTTGAGGAAGGAAAGGGACGAGAAGAAGGCCGTGTACCAGATCGTCGTGAGAATTCCCGTCACGCCGAACAGCGCAATGAAGATGCGCAGCTTGTTGCCGGGATACGTGAAGCTCTCGACGAAGGGATTGCCTGAAATCTCACCTTCTTCCTGCATGGCGAGGAAGACCGGGCTTTCGGAAAGCTTCAGCCGCATCCACAACGAGATCGCGAGCAAGGCGAGCGACAGCAGGAACGGCACGCGCCAGCCCCAGTCGGCCAGCGTCTGGTCGGAAAATACGGCCTGGTTGAGCAGCACGACGATGATCGAGAGCACGAACCCGCCCACGACGCTTCCCTGGATGTAACCCGTGAAATAGCCGCGCCGGTTGGGCGGCGAGTGCTCGGAAACGTAGATGGCCGCCCCGCCGTATTCGCCGCCGAGCGCGAGCCCTTGCAGGATGCGCAAGCCGATGACGATCAGCGGTGCCCACAGGCCGATCGTATCGGCAGAGGGGATAAGCCCGACACCGGCTGTCGAAATGCCCATCAGCGTGACCGTGACGAGGAAGGTGTACTTGCGCCCCAGACGATCGCCGAAATAGCCGAAAAGGATGGCTCCGAGCGGACGGAAGCCGAAACCGACAGCAAAGCCGGCCCAGACCAGCAGGATCTGCAGCGTCGGGCCCACGGACGGGAAGAAAGCCTTGCCGATGAAGCTGGCGAGCGTGCCGTAGATGAAGAAGTCGTACCACTCGAAGATCGTGCCGGCAGACGACGCCGCGATCACGAGTTTGATGTCCGACGCGCTGGGCTCTGGTCCGTTCGGATGCTGGTGTGCGTCTGACATGAATCCCCCCTGATTTCCTCCCCGGAAACCCCGGCTCTAGACCTCCGCTCGATCCAAGGGAAGAACCTGCATGGCCGCGTTCCACGGCAGCATGACCGCGCCGTGGCGAGCCGGATAGTCACGCGCGGCGGCGATCACCGAAAGGCCCGGCCAATCGGGCATTGCGCCCTCGCCCGCGAGCCAGTCGGCCACGGCCTTCCCGACGGCATGGATTTCGGCCCCGCCACGCCCGCAGGCGCCCTGTGCGAAGATCGCGGCGGAGGCCTGGCCGATGGCGCAGGCCTGGCTGCGCACGCCAACCCGGGAGATCGTCCCGTCAGGTGCCGTGGCAAGCCCCAGTGCGATCGTGCTCCCGCAGCTCTTCGAACGCGCCTCGGCGTGCAGCGGCAGGTCTTCGCTCAGCGGGAAGCGGGCCAGTTCGATGGCAAGCCCCAGAACATCGGGGGTGTAGAGTACCGCGGTCGACATGGCTCAGGTTCCGGCATTCTCATCGGCGGCGGAATCCATCATCTCGCGCCTGCGCTCGGCGATGAGCTGCACCAGAGCCTCGCTGCTGGCGTTGATGAAGGGATAAGTACGCGACTCCGTGATCCAGTGCGGACGGCCGGCTGCCCCCCACACGGTATCGTAGCCCAGAACCAGCACCGAAAAGCCAAGCACGACGATTACCACGCCCTTGACCGCACCGAAGCCGAACCCCAGCACGCGATCGATCGGACCGAGCACCGATTCCCGGCTCATGTTGCCCGCCCAGCGCGAAACGAGCTTCACCGCGGCGAAGGGCACCAGCAGCAACAGCGCGAACGCCAGCACGGCCGAACCGGATTCGTTGCCGATGTGCGCAATCAGCCAGGCGGTAACCGGCGTATGCAACATGCGAATGGCGAAGATCGCGAAGACCCAGGCGCCCAGCGCCAGGATTTCCTGCACGAATCCGCGAATGAAGCCGGTAATTGCCCCTAGCCCGACGAAGAGCAGGACTGCGATGTCGAAGCCAGTCATAGCTGCAGGAAATTATGCATCCGAGAGGATGCGGTCAACGAGGTTCGGAAGCATGGATAGTCCCGTGAAGCGGATTGCCTTGTCGGCGTTGGCATCCCCGGCGGGACCACCCGCCGGGCCGACGGCGCGGCCGAATCCGAGCTTCGCCGATTCGCGCTGTCTGATCGATGAATGGGCAACGGGGCGGATCTCCCCGGCAAGCGACACCTCGCCGAACCAGACCGCGTCGTTGGGCAGCGGCTTGTCTCCCAGCGCGGATACCAGCGCCGCTGCTACGGCAAGGTCCGCCGCCGGATCAGACAGGCGATAGCCGCCCGCGACATTAAGATAGACTTCCGCGCTGGAAAAGTTGAGGCCGCAGCGCGCCTCCAGCACGGCCAGCAGCATCGCCATGCGGCCGTTGTCCCATCCCACGACCGCGCGGCGCGGCGTCGCCCCGCTCTGCAGCCGCACGATCAGCGCCTGAATTTCCACGAGCACGGGCCGCGTGCCCTCCATCGCCGGGAACACGGCGCTGCCCGCCATCGGTTCATCGCGTCCCGAGAGGAACAGCATCGAGGGATTGCCCACTTCGGTGAGCCCCTCGCCCTCCATGGCGAAAACGCCGATCTCGTCGACCGGGCCGAAACGGTTCTTGAGGCTGCGCAGGATGCGATACTGATGGCTGCGCTCGCCCTCGAAGCTCATCACCACGTCGACCATGTGTTCGAGCACGCGCGGGCCGGCGATCGTGCCGTCCTTGGTGACATGCCCCACGAGAATGAGCGTGACCCCGTTTTCCTTGGCATAGCGGATCAGCTCGAAGGCACAGCCGCGTACCTGGCTGACCGTTCCGGGCGCGCCCTCGATCTGGTCTGAATGCATGGTCTGGATCGAGTCGATCACCAACAGCTCGGGCGGGTCCATCGTCCCCAGCGTGGTCAGGATGTCGCGCACCGAGGTCGCCGCGGCCAGCTGGATCGGAGCCTTCGACAGGCCCAGACGTTCGGCCCGCAGACGCACCTGACCGGCCGCTTCCTCGCCGCTGACATAGACCGCCTGCCCGCCATTTCGCGCGATGTGTGCAGAGACCTGCAACAGCAGCGTCGACTTGCCGATACCGGGATCGCCGCCCATCAGGATCGCCGAGCCGGGCACCAGCCCGCCGCCCAGCGCACGGTCGAATTCGGCAAGCCCGCTCGCGCGGCGCCTGGGCATTTCCCCCGGCTGATCGAGCGGCGTAAACTGGATCGGCCGGCCGCCCGAAGACAAGTCATGCTTGGCGGAGAACACCGTCTGCGGCGCATCTTCCGCCAGCGAGTTCCACTCGCCGCAATCGGGGCACTGGCCCTGCCAGCGGGAAGAAACCCCGCCGCAGGCCTGACAGACATATCGACGCTTGGGCTTGGCCATGGCGTTCGAGTAGTGAGAACAGAGTGCGAACGCAAGCCCTCAGTAGAGCGTGCTGTCGCTCTCTTCGGCAAACCTGTCGAAAGTCTCGCGCAGTTCCGGTTGCTCCAGAGCTTCCGCGTAGATCCGGCCGAACGAGATGCGCGTGGGCGCGTCCCAGCTTTCCGGGTCCCACAGGCGCCCGCGGCGGGCGGAACGCACGCAGTGAAACGCGGCACGCTCCACCTCGACGCGGATCACCAGCACCGCCGGCTTGCCTCCCGCCGACAACCGCTCGCAGGCCTCGGTATCGTCGTGAAGCGTGGCACGGCCGGATATGCGCAGCACTTCGTCGGTGGCCGGACGCACGATCATCAGGCCCACGCGCGGGTCGCGGAGAATGTTCTGCAAGCCGATGCACAAGTGATTGCCCGCGCGTTCGGGGATGAGCAGCGTGCGGTCGTCGACGATCTCGACGAAGCCGGGATGATCTCCCTTGGAACTGAGTTCGATCCCGCCCGCCCCGATCGACCCGAGCACAAGGAAAGGGCTGCGTTCGATGAACGCCCTGCCCTGATCGCAGATATGGTCGCGTATCTTGGCGGCGCCGCGCGGTCCATAGTCGACGATGATCTCGCGCAGCCGCTCGACTGTCTCGATTCTTGCCATGGCACTTCTCCCGAATGCTGCGGGCATTGTGCCATGGCAGGTGCAGCAAGGCACCGGCGGCCACGGCGGGAGAATGCCCCCGCGATATCGCCTATGGGGTGATCGCCGCGACGATTGCAGTGGCGCTCGGCGCCGTGCTCTGCCAAGCAAGGGGCATGCGCCAGAAGGAACTTCGGATCGCGCTTGTGTGCTACGGCGGCGTCAGCCTGGCCGTCTACATGCACGGCGTGACCAAGGAGATGTGGAAGGCATTGCAGGCAAGCCGGGCGTTCTGGTCCGACGAGCCCGATCCCTCGGGCAGTGCCGGAACGTACCTGCGATTGCTGCGCCGGCTCGAACACGGCAGCAACCTGCGCCTGCGCGTGCTCACCGACATCGTCGCCGGCGCCAGCGCCGGCGGCATCAACTCCGTATTCCTCGCGCAGGCCATCCATTCGGGGCAATCGCTGGAGCCGCTCACGGACTTGTGGCTGGAGACCGCCGACGTCGACGTCCTGCTCGATCCCGAGGCGCGGCCATGGTCGCGCGCAGCGAAGTTCTGGGCGATGCCGCTGGTCTCCTATCTGCTGCACCGGCCGGGCAATGCCGTCAGCGCCAGCGTCGCGCCCGAGACGCGGGCGGAAGTGCGCGAGAAGCTGTCGCGACTGATCCGTTCGCGCTGGTTCGAGCCGCCGTTCAGCGGCATCGGTTTCTCGCGCCTGCTGTGCCGGGCGTTCATGGCGATGGAGCGCGCGCCCGCGGAACGGCCGCTGCTGCCCGTGCACCATCCGCTGGACCTGTTCGTCACCGCGACCGACTTCAAGGGCCATCTCGAGGCGCTGCACCTACATTCGCCCGAAGTCGTGTTCGAGAGCGAGCATCGCCTCACGGTCGATTTTCACGCGATCACGCAAGCCGAAGGCGGCCATTCGCTGGCGCACATCCCCGAACTGGTTCTGGCGGCCCGCTCCACGGCAAGCTTTCCCGGGGCCTTTCCGCCGATGCAGATCGCCGAGATCGACCGTCTGGTGCGAGAAAAGGAAGCCGAGTGGCCCGGGCGAGAAGCCTTCCTGCAACGCATCATGCCCGAACATTCCCGGCGCGGGGACCTCGACTCGGTCTCGCTCATCGACGGTTCGGTGCTGGTCAATGCGCCCTTCGCCGATGCCATGTCGGTCCTGCGCGATCGCCCGGCGACACGCGAGGTCGATCGCCGCTTCGTCTATATCGATCCCACGCCCGATCCGGTCGGCGCTGCGGTACGCGCGGAAACGCGAGCACCGGGGTTTTTCCCGGTGATCTTCGGATCGCTTTCCTCGATCCCGCGCGAACAACCCATTCGCGACAATCTGGAAGCACTGGAACGCGATTCCCGCGAGAAAGGTGCCCTGCGTGCCATCGTGCGTGCCTTGCGTCCGGAGATCGAGGAGACGGTAGAGCGGCTGTTCGGCCACACGCTGTTCCTCGACCGCCCCACGCCAAAGCGCCTTGCCGCCTGGCGCGCGAAGGCGCAGCAGGCAGCCCTCGATCAGGCCGGTTTCGCCTATCACGGCTATGCGCAGGTCAAGTTCAGCGGAATCGTGACCACGCTGGGCCGCATGATCCACACGGCCGCGCCGGAGCTGGAATTGCCCAACGCGGGCCCCATTCGCGAACACCTTTTCACGCATCTCGAGGAAACCGGCATCGACCGCGAGAAAGGACTGCGCGATGCCCGGGCGCCGGCGATGATCGCGTTTTTCAGGACTCACGACATCGCCTTTCGCATCCGCCGCCTGCGGCTGCTCGCCCGCCGCGTGACGCAGGAACGCGAAAACGAGGAAGGCGTCACCGAACAGCAGCGCGACGATGCACGTACCGCGATCTACGGTGCGCTTGCGCTCTACATGGACCGCGAGCCGGAAGAAGCGCTGGGAGAGGCATTTCCGGACCTTGCCCGCGCTTTCTTCGACGATCCCGGAGCTGCCATCGCCCATATCGCCAGCCAACGCAGGCTCGAGGAAACCGACACGCTGGTCGACGGCATTCTGGCCGAAGCGATGGCGGAAATGCCGGCGCTGCTGCGCCGCCGCATGCTGCTCGCTTACCTCGGCTTTCCATTCTACGACACGGTGACCCTGCCCCTGCTGCGCGGCGAAGGGCTTACCGAGTTCGAACCCGTCCGGGTGGACCGCATCTCGCCCGAGGACTGCAACGCGATCCGCAAGGGCGGTGCCGGCGAAACGCTGCGCGGAACCGAGTTCTACAACTTCGGAGCCTTCTTCAGCCGCGCCTACCGCGAGAACGACTACCTCTGGGGCCGCCTGCACGGGGCCGAACGGATGATCGACCTGATCGCCTCGACACTGAGCCCCGAACACGCCCTTTCCGAGCGCGAGCTGCTGCAATTCCGCCGCGAGGCATTCCTGGAGATCCTCGATGAGGAAGAGGATCGGCTGCGCACCGACCCCGGACTGGTGGACCGGATCAGACGGGAAGTGATGGGGATCACCAGCGGCATTTGATGCCAGTCAAGGCATTGCGCCCTTCCTTGTGCTTGGCCTGCGCGTGGCGGCAGGGAAAAACCATCGAAGGAAGCCGCCATGAAGGCGTTTCGAACCTACCACCTGTTTTTCGTGCTGGCCGTCATTATCGCCTATTTCACGGCCGAGGGTCTGGATCTGGCCCACGCGTGGGCCGGGTACCTCGTTGCCGCATTTCTTGCACTGCGCGGATTGCTCGGGCTCATGCGAGCCAGGGGCTTCGCCTGGACACGGCTTGTCCCATTCGGCCCATCCGCTGTTACCCACGCGCTGACACTGGCTCTGTTCCTGTGCATTGCGGGCGTGACGGCGACCGGCATCGTGATGGACAAGGGGGCAAGCCTTTCCACGCCCCCGACTTTGCAGATCAGGAACGAACACGGGGATCAGAAAGCCGAGCACGGACGCTATTTCGGCGAGACTGAGCGCCATGAGCGGGAAAGTGCCATGAACGAAATTCACGAGGTCCTCGGCAACATCCTGTTGCCACTGGCCATCGTGCACGTTCTCTATCTGCTGCTGTTCCGTTTCGACATGGCGCGTTTCATGCTGTTCGCGCCGCGCAAGGCGGCAGGCTAGAGCCCGCCGGAACGGTGCCCCTCATCCGAGGAGCATCATTCCGTCAGGTCGTTCCAGGCATCCTTGATGCGATCGAAGAAGCCCTTCGACTGTGGGCATTCCTCACCGGTCTCGGTTTCCTGCAGCTCGCGCAGCAATTCCTTCTGGCGTGCGGTCAGCTTGGTCGGGGTTTCCACCGAGATCTCGATGACGAGATCGCCGCGTCCCCGGCCCTGCAGCACGGGCATGCCGGCTCCGCGCTTGCGAAGCTGCTTGCCCGACTGGATGCCTGCGGGAATGTCGAGCGAAATCGCGTCCCCGTCGATGCCCGGGAACTCGATCGTGCCCCCCAGAGCGGCGGTCGTGAAAGTGATCGGCACCCGCGTCAGGAGCGTGGTGCCTTCGCGTTCGAAAACCCTGTGACGCTTGACGTGCAAGAAGATGTAGAGGTCGCCCGGCGGCGTTCCGAACGGCCCGGCCTCGCCCTTGCCCGACAGGCGAATGCGCGTGCCCGAATCCACGCCCGGCGGAATTTCCACCTCGAGCGTTTGGGGTTTGTCGACCCGGCCTTCCCCGCCGCATGCACGGCAGGGGCTGTCGATCACCTCGCCGCGCCCGTGGCAGGTCGGGCAGGTCCGCTCGACGACGAAGAAGCCCTGCTGCGCACGTACCTTGCCGTGACCGGCGCACATGGAGCACGTGCGTTTGCCCGTCCCCGGTTCGGCGCCCGACCCCTCGCACGGCTCACAGACCTGCGAGACCTCGATCGTGATCTCGGTCTGCTTGCCCTTGAAGGCCTCGTCGAGGCTGATTTCCATGTCGTAGCGCAAGTCCGCGCCGCGTCGCGTCTGCTGGCGGGCTCCGCCGCCGAAGGCGCTGCCGAAAATGGATTCGAAGATGTCGCCGATGTCGCCGAACTCGGCGCCCATGCCGGCACCGCCTGCACCACCCATGCCCTGCTGGAAGGCGGCGTGGCCGTAGCGATCGTAGGCGGCCCGCTTCTGCGGGTCCTTTAGGCAGTCGTATGCCTCGTTGATCTGCTTGAAGCGGGCCTCGGAATCGTCGCAGCCCGGGTTCTTGTCCGGGTGGTAGCGCATGGCGAGCTTGCGGTAGGCCGACTTGATCGTCTTGTCGTCGGCGTCGCGCGAAACTTCGAGCAGTTCGTAGTAGTCTATCTCGGTAGCTGACACGTAGTATCCCCCGCAGATAACCTAACCGCCATCGGTGCCGATGCACCGATGGCGGCCATGGTTTTCATCAGGACGTTCAGCCCTTGTTTTCGTCGACTTCCGAGAACTCGGCGTCGACCACGTCTTCATCGCCTCCGGCGGGAGCCTCGGCCCCCGGCGCTGCAGCCGCGGCCTGCTCCTTCTCGTAGATCGACTGGCCCATCTTCATGGCGACTTCGGTAAGCGCCTGGGCCTTGGCCGTGATCTCGGCGGCATCTTCGCCTTCGAGCGCCGTCTTGGTCGCGGCGATCGCCGCCTCGACTTCGGACTTGAGGCCCGCGTCGACCTTGTCGCCGTGCTCGGCAAGTTGCTGCTCGGTCGCGTGGACGAGGCTGTCGGCGTTGTTGCGGGCCTCGGCGGCCTCGCGACGCTTCTTGTCCTCCTCGGCGAACTTCTCGGCATCCTTGACCATCTGGTCGATGTCACCTTCGGACAGACCGCCCGAAGCCTGGATACGGATCTGCTGCTCCTTGCCGGTGCCCTTGTCCTTGGCGGACACGTTGACGATGCCGTTCGCGTCGATGTCGAAGGTCACCTCGATCTGCGGCACACCGCGGCGCGCCGGCGGGATGCCGACGAGGTCGAACTGGCCGAGGAGCTTGTTGTCCTGCGCCATTTCGCGCTCGCCCTGGAACACGCGGATCGTCACCGCCTGCTGGTTGTCCTCGGCGGTCGAGTAGACCTGGCTCTTCTTGGTCGGGATCGTCGTGTTGCGGTCGATCATCTTGGTCATGATGCCGCCCAGCGTCTCGATGCCCAGCGACAGCGGGGTCACGTCGAGCAGCAACACGTCCTTGACGTCGCCCTGCAGCACGCCCGCCTGGATCGCCGCGCCCATGGCGACGACTTCGTCCGGGTTCACGCCGGTGTGCGGTTCCTTGCCGAAGAATTCCTTCACCGTCTCGCGAACCTTGGGCATGCGGGTCATGCCGCCCACGAGGACCACTTCATCGACTTCCGCAGCGGTTACGCCGGCATCGGCGAGCGCCTTCTTGCAGGGCTCGATGGTGCGCTTGATGAGGTCGGCAACCATCTTCTCAAGGTCGGAACGGGTGACCGTCTCGACCAGGTGAAGCGGGGTCGTCGCGCCGCCTTCCATGCGCGCGGTGATGAAGGGCAGGTTGATCTCGGTCGAAGCCGTGCTCGACAGCTCGATCTTCGCCTTCTCGGCCGCTTCCTTCAGACGCTGCAGAGCGAGCTTGTCGGTCCGCAGGTCCATGTTTTCCTTGGCCTTGAACTTGTCGGCCAGCCATTCGACCAGCTTGGTGTCGAAGTCCTCACCGCCCAGGAACGTGTCGCCGTTGGTCGACTTCACCTCGAACACGCCGTCACCGATCTCGAGGATCGAGACGTCGAAGGTGCCGCCGCCAAGGTCGTAGACCGCGATGGTCTTGCCGTCCTGCTTGTCGAGGCCATAGGCGAGCGCGGCCGCGGTCGGCTCGTTGATGATGCGCAGCACTTCAAGGCCCGCGATTTGCCCTGCGTCCTTGGTCGCCTGGCGCTGCGCGTCGTTGAAGTAGGCAGGCACGGTGATGACTGCCTGCGTCACCGTCTCGCCAAGATAGCTCTCGGCGGTTTCCTTCATCTTCTGAAGAGTGAAGGCGGAAATCTGCGAAGGGCTGTAGTCCTCGCCGCCGGCGTGAACCCAAGCATCGCCGTTCTTGCCCTTCACGATGGTGTAGGGAACAAGTTCGGTGTCCTTCTTGGTCACCGGATCGTCGAAGCGGCGGCCGATAAGGCGCTTCACCGCGAAGATTGTGTTGTCGCCGTTGGTCACGGCCTGGCGCTTCGCGGGCTGGCCGATCAGACGCTCACCATCCTTGGTGAACGCAACGATCGACGGCGTGGTGCGCGCGCCTTCCGAATTTTCGATAACCTTGGGCTTGCCGCCGTCCATCACGGCAACACAGCTGTTGGTGGTGCCAAGGTCGATACCGATTACTTTTGCCATTTACCCCATTCCTCACGTCAGTGGTTGACACCGCGCGGATCACCTCCCCCGAAAGGCAAGGCGGCTTGCGCAGCTCGATGACGTTCCAAGTCGTCGGAGGGCGATATAGGAGCGGTTTTTCTTGGAACAAGAGCGCCGGGGTGGCATTACCCCAGCGAATTTCTACAAAGCCCAGATCAAGGATGCCACGGCCGTGAAACCGCTCCGCAAGCTCGCTTTTTTCTGCGCCGCCGCTTCGCTGGCGGGACTGGCCGCATGCCAGCAGTCCCCGGCGCCGGCGCCTTCGGAAACCCCCGCCACGCCTGAAACCGTGACCAACGGGCCCGATGCCAAGCCGGGCATGTCGGCAAGCGACGGCAGGCTGGTGCTTCCTGTCATAGCGGGGCGCCCGGCCGCCGCCTATTTCCGCATCCGCAACGATGGCGACAAGAGCGCGACGCTCGTCTCGGTCTACATTGCCGGTGCCCCCAAGGCCGAAATGCACAAGACCGAGGGCGGCAAGATGAGCGCGGTCCGCGAAATCGAGATCGCGCCGGGCCAGTCGGTCGAATTCGCGCCGGGCGGGCTTCACGTCATGGCCTTCGATGTGAGCGATCTCGTCAAGGCCGGCGGGACTGCCGAACTGACGCTGACGTTCTCCGATGGCGACAAGCTCTCGATGCCACTGGCCATCGAGACGATGGGCGATGCCATGGGGGGAATGCACCACTGACGGCAATCGACGAGACTTGCGTCTGTCCTGCGGGCGGTGAGCGCGCGCTGACCTCCGGCGAAGTCGCACTCGTGCGCTCCGTGTTCGGCGATGCGATAGACTGTACGCCGGTGCGTGTACGCCGCAGGCGCTGGTTTCCGTTTCAGCCCGCGCGGACCGTGATGGCACCGTGCGGGCACCTTCACTTCCACCCGCGCTCGGAGCACTACCGAGAGGATTTCGCCGCGCATGGTCCTGCCCTGCAGGGCCTCTTCATCCACGAAATGACCCACGTCTGGCAGACCCAGCGGAAAGGCCGCTGGTACCTGCCGCTGACGCGCCACCCCTTGTGCCGCTACGACTATGCCCTGCGCCCGGGCTGGACGCTGGATCGCTATGGAATAGAGCAGCAGGCCGAGATCGTACGGCACGTCTTCCTGCTTTCGAGGGGATGGCCTGTCCCGGGCGCGCCGCCGCTCGAAAGCTATCGCGGCATTCTGCCGTTCGGACCTGCATAAACCACGCCTTACCGCCTCGACATCACCCGGAAACTACGTAGATGACGCATGGTTCGCAGGGCCATCGATTTAAGGAACAATCGTTAGCATTGCCGCAGAAGCGACGATGCTCAGAGGCGATTGATGGTTATCCGCAAGAAGATTGGCGTAATTACGATACTCGCCGCCGTGGGCTTGCTGGCCACAGTCATGGTCAGCCTGTGGACACTCTCCAGTTCGATGCAGGACGATGTTGCGAAAGCGACGAGGCAGAACGTCGAGTCCGTCTATGGCGTGCTGGAGCATTTCCATGCGCTGGAAAGCGCGGGAACCCTTTCGCGCGCCGAAGCGCAAACGGCCGCGCTCGCGACGATTGAAGCACTTCGCTACGACGGCCAGAACTATTTCTGGGTCAACGACATGGGTCTCAAGATGCTCATGCACCCGCTCAACCCCGAACTGGACGGCACGGATATTTCCGGCCTTACCGACGCATCGGGCGAACGCATGTTCGCGAAGATGGTCGATGTCGTAAGCAAGGACGGTCAGGGCTTCGTCGAATATCACTGGGACAAGCCGACCGGCGAGAAGGCCGTCCCGAAGATCAGCTTCGTGAAGGGTTTCGCGCCGTGGGGCTGGCTTGTCGGAACCGGCGTCTATGTCGATGACATCCGCGCCTCGATCATCTCCCACGCGATAACCCTGGCAATCGGTGTCCTCCTCGTGCTGGGAGCCGTCACTTATGTGAGCCGGAGGCTTGGCAAGTCGATCACGGACCCTGTCGAAACGCTTACCGAACGCATGCACGCGCTGGCCGAAGGCGATGTGAACAGCCGTATCCCCGGCCTCGAACGCGCCGACGAAATCGGCAAGATGTCGCAAGCGCTCGCAGTGTTCCGCGACGCCGCGATCGCCAAGGCCGAAGCTGAAGCCAACCAGCACCGGGCCGTCGAGAAAATCGGCCACCACCTCGAAAAGCTCTCCCGGGGCGACCTGTCGGATCGCCTCGATTCGATGCCCGCGGGCTACGAAGCGCTTCGCACCAACTTCAACGCCGCGCTCGAGGGCCTGGAAACGGCGATGCAGACGGTGCGCGAGAACACGATCAACGTCAGCGACGCTTCCCACGAAATCCGCAATGCCTCGGACGACCTTGCGCAGCGCAGCGAGCGGCAGGCGGCCTCGCTCGAAGCCATTGCCAGCGCCCTCGCCGAAGTAACCGAGGCCATCCGGTCGACCGCGCTGGATGCGCGCGAAGCCAATAACGTCGTGACCGAAGCCTCAACACAGGCGCAGCGTTCAGGTGAAATCGTACACCGCGCCGTCAGGTCCATGGACGAGATCCGCAGCGCGTCCTCGAGCGTTCACGAGGTGATCGCGGTGATCGACAGCATCTCGTTCCAGACCAACCTGCTGGCCCTCAACGCCGGCGTCGAGGCGGCCCGCGCCGGTCAGGCGGGCAAGGGCTTCGCGGTCGTCGCGGAAGAAGTGCGCGCCCTCTCGCTGCGTTCGTCCGAAGCCGCCAAGGAAGTCAACGAGCAGGTCAATGCACTCGTCGGCCAGGTTACCACCGGCGTCGAGGCCGTCAGCGAAGCCGGCGAACTGCTCGAACGGATCGCCAGCATGATCCACGAAATCAGGACGATCATGACCAACATCGCCGGATCGGCCGAACGTCAGGCCTCCAGCGTCACCGAGATCAGCTCGCGCGCCACCGGCCTCGAGGAAATGACGCAGCAGAACGCCGCCATGGCCGAAGAGGCAACCGCTGCCTCTTCGAACCTTGCATCGAATGCCTCGGTTCTCATGTCGGAAGTGAGCCGCTTTCAGGTGAGCGAGCCAAAGCCCGTCGCCGTAGCTCGGAAACTGGCCCGCGTCGCGTGACGCCGCGGGCCTGAATTCCCGAAGAAGCCTCAGTCCGGCTTTTTCGCCACGGCCACCATGGCCGGGCGCAGCAGGCGGTCCTTGATCATGTAGCCGGCCTGCAGTTCCTGCACGACGGTGCCGGGTTCCACTTCCGCCGAGGGAACTTCCATCATTGCCTGATGCTGGTTCGGGTCGAGCGGGAGCCCCATCGCGGCGACGCGGCTGATACCGTGCGAGGAAAAGACCTTGTCGATCTCGCGCGAGGTCGCCTCGATTCCGGCTACGAGGCCCTTCATCTTCTCGTCTCCGCGCATTTCCTCGGGGATCGCGGTCAGCGCGCGGGAAAGGTTGTCCGCCACCGACAGGATGTCGCGGGCAAAGCCGGTTGCGGCATAGGCACGCGTATCGGCGACGTCCTTTTCGAGGCGACGGCGCACGTTCTGGGTCTCGGCGCGCGCGTAGAGCACGTCCTGTTTGGCGACTTCCAGTTCCTCGCGCAGCCTGGCGAGCTCTTCGTTCTCACCATTCGAATCGCGCATTTCTTCCGGCACGCCCTTCAGTTCTTCTTCCACGGCCGCATCTTCGGGCGGCTGCGTCTTGTCTTCGTTCATTATTCTTAGGTTCCAGCTATCCGATGAGCTTGCCCAGGCTCTGGGCGGTGAAATCCACCATGGGGACGACACGCGCATAATTCAACCGCGTCGGCCCGATAACCCCCACCACACCGACCACCTTTCCTTCGCGGTCGCGATAGGGCGAGGCGATAACCGAAGACCCGGAAAGCGCGAAAAGGCGATTTTCCGAGCCGATGAATATGCGCGTCGATTGCGCCTCGCTGGCCACCGCCAGCAGATCGGCGACCGATTGCTTGCTTTCCAGATCGTCGAGCAGCGAGCGCACGCGCTCCAGATCCGAAACCGCGGTCTCATCGAGCAGGTTCGCCTGTCCCCGCACGATCAGCACCGGGCGCTGCATGGCGTCCTCGCTCCACACGGCAAGGCCACGCTCGACGAGATCGCGGCTCGCGGCGTCGAGCGCCGACTGGCCCGAATCGATCTCGGCGCGCATCGCCTGTGCCGCTTCGGCCAGGGTCCGCCCCGAGAGATGCGCGGAAATATAGTTCGATGCTTCCTCCAGCGCGCCCGGCGGCAGGCTGACGGGCAATTCCACCACCCGGTTTTCCACGCCCCCGTCCTCACCGACGAGGACGGCAAGCGCGCGACCGGGTCCAAGCGGCACGAGCTGCAGGTGCATCAGGCGCGGCTCGCGCCTGGGCACCATGACCACGCCCGCGCCCGAGGAAAGATTGGAAAGCAGCGAACTGGCCGCCTCCAGCGCCGCCTCGATCGGGCCCGGCGCGGCAATGCGCCGCTCGATCACTGCGCGTTCCTCAAGCGTGGGCTCGGCCACCTGCATGATGCCGTCGACGAAAAGCCGAAGGCCCGCTTCGGTTGGCAGGCGTCCGGCGCTGGTGTGCGGCGCGGCCAACAGGCCCAGCCCTTCGAGGTCCGCCAGCACCGACCGGATCGAGGCCGCCGACAGGTTGATGCCGCCTGCTCCGGCAAGCGCCTTCGAGCCCATCGGCGTGCCGGTTTCCAGATAACCCTCGACCACGAGTCGGAAGATCTCGCGGGCGCGGGTGGTCAGTTCTGTGATCGGCGGTGTCGGCATAGGTCTCGTTCAACTCGGATCATGGCAATTTAGGCATTGGGCTTGCGGCCTCAAGCCTTATGCGCGAAGGGGCGCTCAATATCGCAATACGCCTGTCCATCATTGAGGAATTCCCATGCGACCTTCCGGCCGTGCGCCCGACGAGATGCGCGCCATCGACATCCAGACCGGTTTCACCAAGCACGCTGAAGGCTCGGTGCTGATCTCCTTTGGCGATACGCGCGTGCTTGTCACGGCCTCGGTCGAGGAAAAGGTGCCACCGTTCCTGCGCGGCAAGGGTGAAGGCTGGGTGACGGGCGAGTACTCGATGCTGCCGCGCGCCACGCACACCCGCGGTTCGCGCGAGGCGGCCAAGGGCAAGCAGACCGGCCGCACGCAGGAAATCCAGCGCCTGATCGGCCGCTCGCTGCGCGCCGTGGTCGACATGAAGAAGCTCGGCGAGCGCCAGATCGTGCTCGACTGCGACGTACTGCAGGCAGACGGCGGCACCCGCACTGCCTCGATCTCGGGCGCCTGGGTGGCGCTGCGCCTTGCCGTCGACAAGCTGCTCGCGGACGGCAAGATCAAGGAAGATCCCATCCAAAGCCGCGTCGCCGCCGTTTCCTGCGGGATCTTTCAGGGCACGCCGGTGCTCGATCTCGACTACGACGAGGACAGCTCGGCCGATGCCGATGCCAACTTCGTGCTGATCGAAGGCGGCATGATCGCCGAGGCACAGGCCACTGCGGAAGGCGCCACTTATGACGAGGAAGGCCTGCTGCGCCTGCTGCGCCTCGCCCGCATGGGTTGCGACCAGATCTTCGCAGCGCAGGCGAAAGCGGTGGGACGTTAATTCGCACCCGACTGATCCGTCACCCCCGCCTTCGCGGGAACACCTATGTCATAAGTCTCTGGAGATTACTATTTGATGCTCACGCAGGTCGCCATACCCGCTCAACCAGCCGCCTTCCCCGTTCGCGCTTGAGCTGGACGATCAGATCGACGGAACGCGTCACATAGCGCACGACATCGTCCCACTTCATGTTGGCGCCTGCCTGGAGCACCAGCAGCGCAAGCTGATCGATAGCCCGCTCGGGCGTATCGGCATGAATGGTGCTCATCGATCCGGGATGCCCGGTGTTGACCGCCCGGAGGAAGGTCATCGCCTCACGCCCGCGCATTTCGCCAAGGATGATACGATCGGGGCGCATGCGCAGCGAAGCGATAAGGAGGTCTTCAGCCGAGACATCGGCTTCCCCCAGTGATCCGCGCGCCGCGAGAAGCCCCACCGCGTTCTCATGGGAGAGCTGAAGTTCGGCTGTATCCTCGATCAGGATCAGCCGCTCTGCGGCCGGAACTTCCCGCAGGAGAGCGTTGAGAAAGGTCGTCTTGCCAGTCGACGTGCCGCCGGAGATCAGAATGTTGCGGCGCCCCAGCACTGCCTGCCGCAGCAGGTCCGTGATGTTCCCTTCACTGGCCCCGGCCTGCCCCGGGCCAGGCTCGGGTTCATGGCCCGATCGTGTTTCCGCGAATGCCCCCGCCTCGTGATAGTCCTGCAAGCTGAGCCGGGCCGACACGTGCCGCCGGATCGCCAGCGCCATTTGCCCACGCGTGGCAGGCGGCAGCACGATCTGCACACGCGAGCCGTCGGGAAGCGAACCGGACAACAACGGATGCTCACGGCTGATCCCCTGCGCGTTCATGGCTGCAATCTGGCGGGCAAGGCGCGCAAGGCTGCGCGATGTGAGATCCGGAACCTCGATGCGCTCGGGCACGCCGCCGATGGCCTCGATCCAGACTTCACCCGGCCGGTTGACGTAGATGTCGGTCACATCGGCCCGCCCCAGAAAGGGCGCCAGTGGCTCCAGATAGCTGCCCAAATAGACGTCGCGTGCCAGCACGCTCAGCGCTCCACCGCGGTAAAGTCGAGATCGCGGGCGACGAAGACCGATACACTCGCCCCTTGCGCGATCTTGAGCGTGGGCTTGATGTCGGACGGGTTCTGGATGGTCGTGGCCTGCGTGGTTGCCCCCGGGAGCCCGACAATGACCGTATTGCCGGCGGCCTTGCGTGCCGCTGTCTGGACGCCGACATCGAGGATCGACTGCAGGATGGCTCCTCCGAAGCGCTGGAAGAAGTGCGTGTTCACTTTCCCCTTAACACCGGCGCGCCCTAACGGGTCCGCCGACGGGGAGTCGAGATCGATGATGGTGCCGTCAGGCCGGGTCAAGCGCTTCCACTGGATGAGCGCCCGCTTCTGCCCCAGACTGACATCGGCCTGATAGTCACCGAAGAGGCGGCTACCCTTGGGGATCAGCACCCGGGTACCATCGAAGCTCTCGACATCGCGCGAGACGATAGCCCGGGCAAAACCGGGCCGCGTGGAATCGAGCGCGGTTTCCATGACGGCCTGGATCACACTGCCTTGCGGCACCGTCGTACCCGGGTTCTTGAAGGTGCGGGCCTCGACGCGCCCATCGGATGTCCTGGACGCCGAGGCGTCCCCAGGCCCGGTATGAGGCAGCTGCGGCGCCTGATAGGCATAGCCCGGCCCCGGAGGGACAGCAGGCGGCTGGTAGGCCTGCGGAACCGGCGGTGGAACGGCAGGAGGCTCGTAATATGAAGCGGGCTTTGGAATACGGACCGGAGCCTGGTCAGCAGCATTCTGCTCGACCCGCCTCTCCTCCGGCCGTTGCCGCCCTGCTACCAGATAGTCGGGCACTGCAGGGATCGCCAGTTCAGGCGGCGAGGCGATCATGGCGCCCGCGTCCACCTGCGGGGTCAGTAACGAGGGTTGCTCCATGGTCAGACGCCGCATCTGCAAGCCATAGAAAACGCCCCCTCCCACGGCCAACAGGATGGCTGCAAAGATCCAGACGCTTCGATTACCCGAGGTCGCCCTGGTAACCAGGGGGCGCACATCGCCGGGGTCGGGAAGCGGCTCCGGGACGGGATCAGCCATGACCGTCCCCCTTGTCCTGATCGCGCCTTCGCGCTTTCGCACGCTCCTTGTCGATACGGAAGATCAGCGTCTCGTAGACCCGGTCTATGGTGTAGATGCCCCCGCGCATATAGCCATCGACCATCTGTTCCTTGCCGGTCGGGCCCAACGCGAATGTGGCAGGCATTGCCTGATCCCGCCCCCATTCGATGTATGTCTTGTTGCCGTCGTCCCTGATGGCTGTCGGGCGAAGCGCCTTCTTGCCGGACAATCGGTATGTGAAGCGCTCACCGCTATCGGCTGTCACCGCAGGTCGATGCCTTGCCGGCCTGTATTGCGGCTGCTCGAGCAGACGCACGACAGCGGGAACGGGACCTGCGGCGCCGGAGAGCATGTCGAATTCATACGTGTGCATGTTGGTGCGCACTGTCATCACGCCATAGGCCGATGGCCTTGTCGCCCGCAGTGCCAGGCTGTCCCCGCTGCCTGCTACAGTGATGATAAAGGCCGTGGGATCGCTCAGGATGACCGAGGCGATCGTTTCGCCCTGCCTGAACAGGAGGGTCTGGGTCACATCCGGCGCAGTGCGTAGGCTGAGAAGACCCGTGCCCCCGGCAGGCAGAACGGCGATCCGGGGATCGTTGGGCGGCAGCTCCTGCGCCCTCGCCACGCTTGTCGCCATGGCCAGGATCAGCACCAGCTTCTTCATGGCCGCGTGTCCTGACGGACATTCGGAGCTTCCTGCGGTCCCGAGGCGGACGCGGAGGGTCCGGCAGCAGGCACGACCATCTCCGCATCGCGCCTGTAGCGCAGGACCTGGAAGCCCAGTGGATTGATCAGGCGGTCCGATGCGCTCATCCGGGCGGTCGAGAACCGGTATGTGATGACCGCTGCCCAATTGTGACCTGCCTGCCGCTGCCCGCCCGGATCGGTGCGATAGGTTGCAAAGCGCACAAGGGCCGTATCCTTGCCGAGCGAGGAGATGCTGCGCACCTCTGTCTCGACAAGAGCCTGCCGGGGCAGCGTCTTGAACGGGCTGGCCGGATTGCTGGACTGCATGGCCTTGAGATAGCGCTCGCGTGCAGCGCCCGTCGACCAGAGCGCGACCTTGCGGTAATCGCCCCTGATTGAATTGATGTCGAAGCTCTCGCGCGCCGTGACGTACTGCGCGAGGAACGAGCGCACCAATGCATTGTCCGGCGTGATGGTCTGCTGATCGAGAGGCTTCAGCGCCTCGACATTGCCTGTCTGCCGGTCGACGAGCAGGGTATAGGGCACGACCGTCTTGAGCGGGACCAGAGCGGCAAGCGCAATCGCCTCGAGCACGGCAACGCCCGTGGCGAGCCCTGCAATGATCCAGGCAACTCTTTTCGAGGTAGCTAGCCCCTTGTTGCGGTCGGCGGACCAGGAGCCTGCCTCTTCGTAGTAGCGGGTGAGTTCGTCGTCGCTCATATCGTTCATCACGTCTGGTCCCTGCGGCGCGATGCGCCCGAGGTGAGCGCGGACGACCGGCGCCAGGTGCTGCCAAGCGCATCCTCATGCCGCGCCTGATCGGTCTGGGCGGCAAGTGCCGGCGGTACCGATCCTGCCCGCTCCGACCAACGGCCTTCAACCCGGGTGATGTCTGCGATGCGCTCTTCCCGGCGCAGGTTCTCACTCACCGAATGCGCGACAATCACCGCGCGGGAAGGCTCATCGCCTGCGCCCGACAGGAAGCCTGCACGTGACGACGGAGCCATTCCTCCCCGGTCCGTTGCCTGCTGAAACACAACCGGCAAATGAAGCCCGCCATGAAAGGCCAGACGCGCGATCAGGAAGACGGACGCCAGTGAGATAATCGCGAAGCTTAGTGTCGCCACAAGGATCTCGACCGGCGCATCGAGGGTCTGCCGGTCCATGGCGCGTTGCTGCAAGGCATCCTGCAACCAGGGTTCGAGCAGTGCCAGTTCAACGCCGTAGATCACGCTCAGCATGATCGAGGCGAGAAAGGTCATGACCAGCGCTCGTCCCCAGCCTTCGAAGATGCCGCGCGTAATCCCGAACAGCAGCAGGCCTGCCATCAGCGGGGCTACGGCAAGCAGGAAACCCGCTGTCAGCCGGACCAGCGCGAGCGGTCCCAATGTCCCTGCCAGAAAAACACTGCGCGCAAAGCCAAGCTGGAACCAGTCGCCCTGGGCCACGCCAAGGCGTCCGCTGCCAAAGACATTGAGAGCTGCGAGGCCCTTGTCGACGGTCTGCAGCCGCGAGGCGAGATCGCCGGCACTACCCGGCAGGCCCGAACTGCCGCCGATGACCTGTGCAATCTGGCCTGGTCCATGGATGACGAGATCATAGCCGACGATGCGCCAGGCCGGCCAGCTCGTCGCCAGGGTGAGCACGATCCCCACCTTGAGCACATCGCCAATAACATCGCGCGCACCCATGGGATAGCCTAGCAGCAGGCGTATGCCGAACAGCGCGATGAAGATCGTGAGCAAGCTTGTAAGTGCCAGCGAGGTCGGCGAGCCGGGGCTTGCCAAGGCGCCAAAGCCATAGGCCCCGATCGTCTCGGCCTGACAGTCGATATGCGCCAAGGCCGAAGCAAGGAAATCCTGGCCGGTATGAACGACGGGGCATGCCATCAGACGCGCGCCAGCAAGGGGGCCATCCAGCCCTCGGGATCGATGCCGGTCTCATCGACCAGTTCATCGAACAGACGCACCGTGGCTTCGCGCCCCGAGAGGATCGTGAGGATGTCCTTTTCGCCCGAGAGATTGAGGCGGGCGACAACGCTGTCCTGTCCGTGCTTGATCAGGAAGCAATGCGAGGAATCGGGCAAACTGCGCACCAGTTCGTACTCATGCGGTGTCAGGCCGAAGCCATCGATGTAGTCTTCGGGCCGCGCCTTTGGATTGATCATGAAGATCTGCGTGGCGGCTTGCTCGATGATGGCGCTGGCGATGCGGCTTTCCAGCGCATCCTGCGCGCTCTGGGTGGCGAAGCCGACAATGCCGTTGCGCTTGCGGATGGTCTTTTCCCAATCCTTGATACGCCGCACGAAGACATCGTCGTCGAGTGCCTTCCATCCTTCATCGACAACGATGATCGCGGGCGTTCCATCAAGGCGCTCTTCGACCCGGTGGAAGAAGTAGAGCAGCGCCGGGGTGCGCACGACGGGATCATCGAGGATCGCGGTCATGTCGAATCCGACCGTAGCGGCGGTCAGGTCGGTCAGATCCTCTTCGTTGTCGAAGAGCCAGGCGCGTTCGCCTTCGCCCCACCAGGGGCGCATGCGCGAATAGAGATCCCCTGCCCTGGGCCGGGCATGACCTCGGAATAGCTCGACCAGATAGCGCAGGCGCCGGCGCGAACGGATCTGGCCGAAGTTCGCATCGATGGCATCGCTGACAATCTCGGCTTCGTCGGCATCTAGATTGCCTGCCAGAAGCATGATCCATTCCATCAGGAACTGGCGGTTCTCCGGCGTATCCTCAAGCTGCAGTGGATTGAGGCCCGAAGCGGCTCCGGGACGCAACCGGTCGTATTGGCCGCCGATCGCGCGGATGAAGAGCTCGGCGCCCCGGTCCTTGTCAAAGAAGACGATACGCGGAGCGAACTTGCGCGCCTGGGCAAGCAGGAAGTTCAGCACCACGGTCTTGCCCGAGCCCGACGGCCCGATCACGGTGAAGTTACCAAGATCATTGTGGTGGAAGTTGAAGAAGTAGGGGCCAGCTGCCGTCGTCTCCAACAGCGTGACTGCCTCGCCCCAGTGATTGCCGCGTGGCTTGCCCACCGGAAAATTGTGCAGACTGGCGAGGCCTGCGAAGTTCTTGCTGGAGACCAGTGCGCGGCGGCCAATGTATTTGAAGTTGGACGGAAACTGTGCCCAGAATGTGGGCTCCAACGCGATGTCCTCGCGCACCCCGACGATCCCGAGGTCGGCCAATACCGCCGTGACTTCAGCCACTTCAGCATTGAGCACTTCGAGGCTCTCGGCATGGACGGCGATCGTGGCGTGGTGCTCGCCGAATGAGGCGCGGCCTGCCGCGACATCGTCCTTGGCGCGTGTCAGTTCATCGCGCAGCGACAGAGCCTCGTCTTCGGCGGAACGCATGCGGCGCAGGGCAAGGTTCATGCGGCCCAATGCCGCGCCGCGTTCAACGAAAGCGAAGGACTGGCTCACCGTCATCTCGAAAGGCATGCGATAGAGTTCATCGAACATGCCCGGCATGGTCTGGGCCGGATAGTCCTTGATCGAGACAAGCGCGCCGAACTTGCGCGGGGCGTGACCGGCAGGGGCCAGTTCGAAGGCTTCCTGGCCGAAACTCACGCGGCGGAACGGCAGATGCTGGCCAAGATCCCCATGTGGCAGGCCGACCGGGCGCATATCGGCGTTGTAGAGGTAGGATAGGAACTCCAGCGGTTCGGAGCGGTAGCCGTGTTCGCTCTTGTAGACCGAGAGTACGCGTGGATCGTAGCTGCCGAGTGCTGCGACCAGCGCTTCGGTCGCGGCATCGAGCGCGCGCTTCTCGGCGCCGAAGGCAGCCTGCCGGTCTTCGCCGGAGCGCGAGGCCCACATCCGCAGCCGGTCGGCCCACCCGAGGCGACCTTGCATGGGGCGGCGGACAATCGTCAGGAACAGCTCGTTCACGTACATCTGCCGCGCGCCCAAGCGTTCGCGCCAGCGAGCATCAAGATCGCGCGAGAAGGCATCGGGATAGCAGGCTTCGAGCGCAGCCTCCGCTTTGCGGCGCACGACGTGGTGATAGATCGCGAACTGCGAATTGCCGATCGCGCGCAGCATCGCATCTCGCAGGTCCGCGCGGTAGTTGAGTTCGTCGGTGTCCGCCGTCTCGAACAGCAGGCCGCCGAGGCGCACGGTCTGCATCATCAGGCCGTCGCGCGTCTCCAGCGTCACGTTATCGACATGGCGCGCGTAGGGCAGGTGATCGCCTGCCGCCTTCTCGCGCGCGATGACTTTAGGATCGCTGGTCAGGGGCGGTAGGAATTGCATTGCCACAGGGCATGGTTCTTAACGCGCGGGCAGCGGCTGACGCGCACGATCCACAAGTCGAGGAAGCGAGGTTCGCGCAGGCACAAGACAGCGCCGATCAGGTGGACCAACAGCGCGATCAATATCACCCAGAACGACTTGAAAATCAGGAACAGTTCGGCCGCCAGAATGCCGTTGGCCACGAACCAAGTGTAGGTCACGCCTGCAAACATCTGCGGCCGGGTCAGGGCTATGAATACCGTCGTGCGCTGGAGGTGAGAGGGCATAAACTTAAATGCCCGTCGCGGCGGTGCGGATGCCGGCCACGATGCTGGCAGCACCAAAGAGGATGAAACATCCGATCACGACCACTGCGCCGTGGCGCCAATTCATCCGGCCGGTCAGCATCATGAAGCCAACTGCCGCGATGGCAATCACGGCGACTGTCGTTGCGAGAGTGCCCAGCAACGTGCCCTGCAGCCAGCCCATTGCACTGACGACTACACCCGAACCTTGCGGGTCGGCATATGCCGCCGCATGAACTGGCGCAGCAACGAGCAAAGCCAGAAGCATGGCAAGATTGCGCAAATTCACAAGCCCCATCGAACGCCGAGATTTCGCCTCTGACTGGCACAACTTGGACCAAGTTGTCATGCTCCTAGCGACCTACGAAAGGCGATAAATCCTCGATATTACAAAATTTTAACATCACCTGATCACGCAAGCGTGATGGAGAGGCAGGTATGATCAATTCTTCAAATTTTGGAGAGCCGCTGTCAAATACCACAGAGTGGTTCGTCGAACTGTTGATGGGCAGCCTTGGTATGTCGATGGCAGTTCTGGCTCTTGCAGCGGTCGGACTTGCAATGCTGCACGGGCGTCTGAGCGTTCGCGAGACTGCGCGCGTAGCGCTAGGTTGTTTCATTCTGTTCGGTGCACCAACAATTGCGCGCGGCCTTGCGGGCCTTGCCTCATCCGTGACTGGAACACCGGCTCAAGTTTATAACACCCCGCCACCGCCGATAGCAGTCCCGACAGCACCGCAGCCCAATCGCGACCCGTACGCCGGAGCATCCGTTCCAATGTGAGGTAAGCTTCTGCTTTAGGAGACCTTATTAACATCAATATGTAATTTATTATTTTTTCCCATAAATTGTTTTAAGTCGATTCAACGCTCCTGCTAGTAAAAAGACATCGTGACCGCCATCAAATTCAGTATCTGCATAATACTCTACCTCACCATCGCAGCAATATATGCATATTTTGTTATTTTTTGGATCCATTTTTGTCGGATTTTGGCAGCATATTGATAATATGCTCTTAACAGAAATTGCGATACTCCCACCTTTTAATTCAAAAATTATTGAATCTTTAAACAGCCGAACCAGCTCACCAGTTGAATTGGTGTATGTAAACCAATAATTGTCTTCTGCGGCGAGGTCACCTTCTTTTTCGAAGGAAGGGCGGCCTCGCATTCCAACAGGCATAGGCATATTCATGGGGTCGGTATCCAAATATTGGTGAACATGGGGTTTGGATGAGTAATAGTCGCCCCTGGAAAACCTCGCACAATCCTCCCACTGTTTACATAAATCTTCAGCTTTGGGTTGACGATCCAAGCGTGCACCAGCACTCCTTTCAATTTCAATTCTCGTGATATTCGTACCACGCGATCCAAATTCTGAGTGATTATCCCATTGGCGGGAACTGCTTCAAGGGCATACACCCAGACATCTAGTGCATTATTAACCTCTTGGATACTCCCAGTGACTTCTATAAACCCTCCCTCTACAGTGCCTAAGTCGCCTGGATTGAGCGGACGCCCTGCCTTGCTAATTCCATAGCGTCTTCGAATCTCCGCTGGACTTAGTGTAGCCCCAGCGGCGCCGCCGCCTACACCAAATGGTGTTGAAAACCCTCCTCCAGGCCCGCCGATGATCTGAGACGACAGAAGCCTTGCCGTATATGTTCCATCAGGAAAGTAAGTCTGCTCCCATGTGAGCCTTAAGGTCTCGTTAGTACCTTGCTCCTCTCTATGGGAATTGATGCGTGCCGGCCTGCCTCCTCCGCCGGTCACATAGGCAGTGCCGAACAAGCCAGGGCTAACGACGCCGTCGATGAGGCTTCCCGCGTAGACTTCTGTCCCGCTCGGGTCCGTCCCATTGATGGGATCGCCGCCCACATAGTCGTACCAGTTCATGCCATCGCCATAGCCGATGGGATCGGTCTGCATGAAGCGCCCGAGGGTGGGAGAATAGAAACGGGCCTTGTAGTTGTACATGCCAGCCTCGGGATACCATGTCTGGCCTGTGTACTGGAAGCGCCCGATGTTGCCCGAGCCGGGAATCCCATATTCGTCGTAAGTGTTAATGCCAATAGCATTGCCCGACGCATCGCTGACCGCAACGATCGAACCGCGCTCGTCCGCCTGCAACCATCGACGATCGGTCGTGCCCGAACCTTCGTACCAAACGATCGGTTCATCGGTGCCCGGTCCGGGAACAAAGCGGCGCAAGACTGCACCCGAAGGATTGGCCACTTCCGCCACGAGGTTGGAGCCGGAATAGTATGCCCGGGTCGAGACGCTGGTGTCGTACTCGTGCAAGCGCCCGGTCGGATCATAGTACAATGTCACTCCGCCTGGTGTAGCGCGACAAACAGGATGAGGATTGCGCGTCAATCAGGATGAGAATGTGATTGTCGCGGCGCGTCATTCAGTGCCGATTTTAATTGTCGCTGGCAAGGTCCTCGTTCTCATCCTGATTGTCG
>NZ_JANZXA010000021.1 GCF_025153475.1 Novosphingobium mangrovisedimenti | reverse complement strand
CGCACCCAAAACCAAAAAGGAAAAATCACCCGCTTGACCCAACCCCCGCATCGCGGGAAACACACATCCACCCGGGTCACTTCTCGATGAAAATCCCGGGTCAACTCTCAGCGGAAATCAACAGGCAAAGCTGTCGCTTGCGATCAGACGCTCGAGGCCCTGGACCTGAGACGTCCACAGGACACCTCGACCACGGGCGAACTGCTCGCGGGCGAACCGCCACATACGAAGCTGCTGCTCGGGCGCGCGTGCGGCGAGCCGCGCAACGCGGCCATGAAGGCTGTTGGCCGCAAAGCGCTTCGCGGTGGCCTCGACAAGGTTGATCAGGATCCATAGCTCATCGCTCGATAGGCGTGTCACCAGCGCGCTGAGCCCAGACAATTTGTCGATGGCCTGGGCGAGCCTGCCATCATTGCCCCTACGCAGGCTGTCGCCGATGAGACCGACGGCTCTCACCAGCTCGACCACCACATACCAGCCGATCTTGCTGTCCGCGCGCGGCGCCTCGCCCGCATCCGGTTCGCCCGCCATGAAAGCGGCTTCGGCATCGTCCTCGGCAGGGTCGTCCGTTTCGGTATCCACTTCGTCCTCGACGGCCAATAACGGCCCCGAGCCGTCGCGGCCCGTCAGCGCTGCGTGGTCGTTCCAAAAAGCCGCAGTGCGCGCGAGCAACCGCTCGAAATCCGCGCCGAGGAAGGCGGCGAAAATCTCAGCGACGCCACCGCCGTAGCGACCCTGGCGCAACAGACTCGTCGCCATCGCCGGCAATCCTGCCATCTGGTATGCGCCCGCCGCTAGCAAGCCAACGGGCACGTCGCGCGTCACCGGATCGGAGGATCGCGCGAGCCATTCGAGCAGCTCTGCCGCGCGTCGATAGCAGCCAAGCGATTCCGGCGATCCCTCGCCGTCGATCTCACGAAAGATCCCTGCCGCATGCAGAAGCCGGCGCGCATCATCGAACTGCTCGTGAGATTCTCGCGGTCCCCACGCGATCGGTGGCACCTGCCATGAGGTTTGCAGGCTTCGAACGAACAAGCGGGCCTGTGCGGGCGTCAACTCATTCTCGGCGGCGCGATTGAAGCGCATGTTCATCGCCAACGCGCGGCGCTGTTCATCGAGCCGTGCCATCAGGGGTTGACCCAGAGCGAGCGATAAAGCCGCTCGATGAGATCGACGCCACCCTCGACAACGAGTTCGACGACCTGGAGCGGTCGCCCCGCAGTATATTCCGCGGGTGGCGCGGCACCCGGCAGGTAGGTCTCGCCGGGGTTTCGCCGGGCGGCTTTGTTCCCGGCCACGAAGATCAAATCGGTACGCGGAAGCGGAGCAGCGCCGATCAGCAGAGCGCGATCGAGCGACACGATCGCCTCGGCATATTGCTCGCGTGCCTTTTCGCACAGCAAGCGGTGCATCTGCTCCAGGCCCTGCGGCGCCGCCAGACCGCGGTTGAGCTCATTCCAGATGCCATCATTGGCCCGGACCCGCGCCCCTGGCGGACCAGTCCAGCCGCCGAGCATCATCTCCTCCATAACGCTTGGCGTGAGCGAAGCGCGCCATTTGGCCTCGCCGGCAATGAACCGCACCACTTCGCCGGTAGCTGGATCGATCCCAAGCGCGATAAAGTCGTTACCGTGGCGGCCGGAGATTTCCCGCACGCGTGCCGGATCCCGCGCCAGATCGAAGATATAGGCCTCGACCTCCGCGTGGTAGCGAAACAGGAAGATCGGAATCGACCATTGATGACCACCGACGAACTGGTAGGCCTGGGTCATCAATCCGGCCATCACTTCGCCGAACAGCCCCTTCTTGGCGGTCGCCGGAAGGCAGTTGGGATATTGCGCATTACCACCCGGCCCATCGGCATCGGGATGCAAGTCGATCCGGGCGGCGCGGTGAAACACGTCACGCGCGTCGAGGTGCGCAGACTCGAAATAGGGCCGCAGTTCGGCGACAACCCCATCATCGACCGGCTCCGCCTGCTCGAACAGCAGATGTCCGTAATTGCCGTTCACCCGGGCAACGCCGCGAAGCCAGCGGTTGAGGAGGGGCATTGGTGGGGGGCAATTGTGGAGCATCGTATCGACCTTCACCAGATCGCGGTCTGAGGGATGGTCAACGTCTCGCCGTCGACCATGATGGTCCAACCCGCGCGGTCGGCCGCGAGCACCTCGAACACGCCATAATGTGCCTGGCGATGGTGATTGGGGCACAGCACCATCACGTTCGTTGCTTCGAGCACACCGGCTTGCAGCGTGCTCACCAAGATCACATGATGCGCTTCCGCATAGGGCTCACCGCTGCTTTTGACGAACGCGACCGCATCGCGCCCGAGCGCTTCGCAAATCTGGCAGCGGTACTTGCGCGCGGCTTTCACCTTGTCGCCGATCGGTCCGCGCTCGATCCGACGGCTGACCACGACGCGCCGCTTCGGAGGAAGGGTTGCGGCCATCGCTTGCAACGCCTTCAGCCCTGTGTGGGACCGCGAGCCTCGGATCGCCGCCAGATCGAGCAGTGTGAACTCGGCCAGTTGCGCCAGATGGATGAAGCCGGCTGCCGGAAATGGGGTCGTGGCCCATTGCAGGCCTTTGCGAAGCAGGTCGAACGCATCGTTGCTGGGTAGATCTTTCGCGATGATAGGCACATCGAATGTGGCGAGCCGCTCGAGGCGCACACGATATTCTGGCTTCGCGCCAAGCACCGGGTCAATGAAGAATTTGGGATCGGGCTCAGGCTGCTGCTTGGTCGCCTCCACGACTTCGACCAGCGCTACGATCGCAGCCGGAGTTCCCTGATGAGCCGTTCGGCGGACCACGCCAAGATCGCCGAGCTGGATCAAATCGCGATCATGCGGAGTCACATAATAGAGCAACGACCTCTCGCCTGAGGATGCCCACGCATCGGCATCCCACCGCGTGGGATTGGCCTGGAAAATCCAGTATCCCGTCGGTGGGACCGAGCGGCCCGCAGCGGATTTCGGTTGCGCCAGCGGCGCAAAGGTCTCGGGAACCGCCATGGTGAGCTGGTTTGCTGCCTGGCACATGCGAAACGAGCGATATTTGCCTGCGGCATGACGCAGCGTCGACATCGTTCGGTAGTAATCGCCTTTCGAGACAATGCCCGGTGGGAGGAGCTTTTTCGCCGCGGCGTCCTTCGTGGAGTATTGGAGCGCCGCGATCACCGCCGCCATCTCATCGGCGTCGAAGGCGATATCGAGGTCGCCGAATGCTAGTTCCAGCCGGTGAATGCGCGAAGTCTGATTGCCCGTGGTCTTATCGACGATCGGAAGAGTCCCTAGCCAAGTCTTATAGGCGTCTTCCTGCATATTCCCCCGCCCATGGTGCCGGCCTCGCTGGACGCCCCCGCGCCTAAATGATTAGCATAGTGTCTTTAGTGGTCCCTGTCGCGACCAGCTTGCCGATACCTTGCTTTTTGTTCCGCCATTCTGGACCCATCGCCGGCTTGGCGCCATCTTGCTCCCCTTCAGGCACGAGTCCGCTGTCAGGACGACCGAACGACTATGATATCTGGGGGAATAGTGACGAACACTGCCGCAATCGAATTGCTTGAGATGATCCGCCGGGAATTGGCCGACATCCATCGGGGAAAGCACTTCGCGCAATGGCGTCCGGAGGCGGTCCAGCGCCTCGATGGCTTGGCAACTCTACCGCCCTTCCACGCTTATGCTGCGACCCGTATCTTTACTGGCGACAATGGCAGCCTTGTCGCCAGCACTCGCTTCGGCGAGTGGGCGTTAGATCGGCTCGTGACCGGCGAAACCCCCGAGACCATTCTTGCCGCATTCGATCACGAGTTAGCGCGCAATGCGGCAACCTACCTCGATGTCTCTCCAGTCTTCGGAGTCGATATTGATGCGATTTGCGAGCTTGTCGAAGGCATCAGAATCATTCCCGCTTCCGAGGTCTCACCATAGTGGAAGCCTCACCCGATCCATCATTGGATGGCACTCCCCAACCTCCCAACCGGAACTTGTTATCTTACGCAATCGTACCAGGTCGAACCTGCATTCGATATGCAGTCGGACGGCGGCAGCCAAGGCAGCGAAACTAGCCCTGTAGCTACGGAGCGGGAGCGCGTCAGGCAGCAGGTCAGGCTGGCCTGTCTTTTGGCTGGCACGGGAGATGTCGAGCTGCCCATCTCAATGTCGGTGCCCGACCGCCAATGTCTGTTCGTCGGCGGCGACGGGAATATCGCCTCCCGGCCGATCGCGGCATATCCTGTGGTGGCGTTTCCGACCGAAGCTGCGGCCGTCAAACGCGCATACGATCAGCTCGCCGCCTTCGCAGAGATGGAAAGCCTGACACGGGCGATCGACCGACTTGGTCGCGCCCGGTTGGCACGGAGTGCCGTTGATCAAGCGCTCGAACTCGGTATCGCCACCGAGATCGCGCTGATGCACGGCGACACTTCCGGTAATACGGAGATCACACACAAAATCGGTAGTCGAGCGGCGTGGCTCCTGGGACAGAACGCCGAAGAACGCGCGACCATCTTTGGCGAGATCAAAGCGCTCTATCACGCGCGGTCCAAAGCCGTGCATGAGGGGACATTGCCGAAGAAGTCGAAGGTCGACCTCAGCGAGGCCGATAGGCTCGTCACCCAGATCCTCAATGCGATCGCGGCCCGAGGCCGCTTTCCAAACTGGTCCAACCTGACGATGGGCGGACAGGGATAGCGTATCTTTCAGATCGCAAGACTTGCCAGGCTATTTCCGGGTCAGCCGGGAAGGTCCATCGATGACGAGGTCCATACCGTCCTCAAAGGTGCCCATCGCGTTGCTGATCGCGCCGGGATAGCGATCAGCAAGAAATCCGCGCAGCAGCGACTGCCGATGGTCGGGCGAGATCTTCTCCGAGAGGACGCTATCGATGCTGGCCCCTCTGCAAGCCGTCAACAGCCCTTCAAATTCGGCGATCGAGCAGACGCTGTAGGGGTGGCGCTCCAGCAAGACGCGATCCAGCCCATGTTTCTCGAATTCCGCTTCCACCAGCTTGTCGAGATGCTTGTAGAAAAAGGGGCCGAAGCAGAACCATTCGTGGAACGTGACCACCATCGGATGCACGGGTCGGCCGTCGGGTTTCCAATGCGGATACCCACCCGCAAGGGCTTCGCCGAGCGTAGTGTAAAGCTGCCCTACATTCCCAGCGAGGCGTTCGATCGCGGCAATGAATGGCGGCTCCGGCGCAATCTCGGTTTGCGATGCGATATCGAGCCGGCCAAGCTTGCATTCGACGAATAGTGCTGCGCTCTGATCGATGACGATCCAGTCGACGCTTCGACGCTCCGGTTTTCCCCAACATGCCTCCTCCCGCAGCTCGAACGTATCCTTGCCGATCCGCTCCATCACCTTTCCGACATAGCGTTCAAAGGCCTTGCCTATGGCGTTGCCGAACCCCCGATCCGCTCGCATGAGATCAAAATAGAGACCGTCTGTCAGGCGTTGAAGGAGGATTGGGGGCGCCGGACACATCACCGACCGCGGATTGCCAGCGTGAACCAACGGATAGGCGCGGAGCGGGTTGAAGCTGTAGGCCCAATTTACATCATAGCTTTGGCGCTCGACCGTCGCCGCCCGAAGCTCGTCAGACGAACGCGAGATCCGCTCCGATAGCGCTAGCACGGGCGCGCGAATAGACTCTTCGGCCGCCGGCAGGAACTCGAAGGCGAGGGTCGGACGTCGAACCATCTCCTCGGCAAACAGCAGGATGAGCTGGAAGAGCTCGCCTGTCGACATCCCGAACTCGGCCTCAACCATCGGCGCGACCGACGGGTGAGAGTAGAGCATGTGATAGCGCGCGAGCACGCCATTGGTCGGTGGGGACTGCCATGGGAACTGCTGAAATGCGATCCGCGACAATTGAAGGATAATATCCTCAGAGCGCGACCCGTGCAGTCCCCACGACTTGTCGTCGAGCCGATGGATCATGCTCATGGCCTTGAACGCATCACCGGCTGTGTTCAGTGGCCTCCCACCTCGCACCTGCCCATTGAGGATGACCTCTCGTGCAAGCAGCTCGACGAGATGCCCATAAAGGCCAGCTTTGATGTTGGACTGGCCCCGCCGGAGTGCATCATTCTTCAACTGCTCGGGCAAAGCCTGACCGAATTGTAGGTGCTGCATATAGTAGTACGTGGCACCCAGGCCGCTCCAAAGGTTGAAGCCGCGCATAAAGTTTCGGAGTGGCTTGTAGAAGGCGTACACAAACCATGCTGACAGCCCCCCGCATAACTATCAACAGCGATGGCGACTTTGAACTGCCCTGACAGGTAGAGGACCAGACGAGAAAGTCGCGATTGAGTGCCGGATCGCAACCGAGATGGTGGTGGGCACTTAATCACCATAAACTCGTCGGAATTGCCTGTTGATCTCCTAAAATTCGGCCAGCCTTCGTGCCGTAAGTTTAGGAATGACCAAGCGTGCCGCCGCCTCGGCAGTGTCCGCTATCCACACTTTCACTCTCCGAAGCCGACGGTCAAAAATGTCCCACGATCCAGCATTCGCTTCCGGCGGCACTCGACCCAACAAGCATCGTTCCAATGCGGCGCTCCAAATGTCCGCTCGCAACGAAATGTGCCATCAAGTCCAGCCAATTCAGCATCTTTTGCGGACCGTAATCGCTGGGTGCATCTCGCCTGTCCCGACCATTGCGGTTGATGAATACCATGTCGCTCAGCAGCCGTCGAAACAGGCGCTTATCTCGGTCTCCTCGCCGAGCCTGAATCTCATCGTGACGTATCAATCGGTGCTGACCTTACGGCAGGAGAAAACCAGCCTTTCCAATCCTTGAGAGCTCGCCTCGGAACCAAGCCTTGTACCCGTCGTCGGCTCCGGCAATCTCCCTCCTCGCGTCAATCTCGCCGAGGTCGAAGTCGTCCGGCAGGGAAAAGCGGATGCCGGATCTCAGGAGCGTGCCGACCAGATAGTCATAGCCGACTAGATGATCTTCGTGGTGTTCAATGGCAAAAAGTCCGAAGCGATCGCGGATCAACGGGTCGATGATATTGTAGATGAATTCCAGCGCCAGGTCCGATGGATCATCGTCGTCCGGAGGGCAGAAGTGCTGCACTGCATTCCGATATTTCCGAAGCCTCTCATAGCAGTCTGGGTGAGGAATGCGAATACCGGTAGTAGCCCAGAGCATCTGAGGCAGCTTGTCGAAGTCATAAGTTCGCCCCCGCTTCAACAGGGTCGGGAAATCAAGATCAGCAGAACCGTTGTCATCGAGGCCAGGAACGTCCTTGAATATCAGCAATGGATGTTCCGTCGCGATGATCGCCTTGATGAAAAGCTCGCCCGCATGGGCTGCATTGAGGACCGACATTAGCGGCCAGTGCTCATTGCCAGGGTCCATGAAGCCGGCATGCGTGTTGGCCTGCATCAGCGACGCTCGAGCCAAGCCGAGAATCCGCGAAGGGATTTCACTTAGCAGCTCGTCTCGAGATCCAGTCATCCCTTACCAGTTCGCGTGAGCAACTGATCGAACATCAGCGTGATGCCAGATAGGTCAAAGGGTCGAACCTGTCCTCGATCTCGTAAAGCATTGGGTCTCCCGAGGCCTGGACATCGACGGCACGATAGGACGCCGGGGTACGGCACACCACCTCCACCCGCGGGTTAGCTAGCGCGGCCAGTGCAATGCCGATTGCGTGCGGTTTGGAGCCGATCGCCATCATCGTGGTCCCGCGAGCGATGGACGATTCCATAAAAGTGACGGCATGGCGCGCGACCCCGACCGCATCGCAAAGCTTAATGTCCACCTGAATAGCATTCGGCTCGCGAAGCAATTCCTCATAAGCCATACGTTCGCTCCCGAGCATGGGAGCATCGCGACTGGGCGACGTCTCCTCGATGCAGATCAAGCCGAGCCGTCGCGGTTCGAAACGCTCAATGAAAGGCAAAGACAGTCCGAGTTCGCCGCCGAGCGTGACGAGAAGATCAGCATCATTCGCGATATACTCGCTTGCTTCAAGATAGGGGATTTGCCGGGAATGCCATTCGCCTTCCGAGAGAAGCGAGCGGGGTCCGGTGAGCGCCGGGGGCGCGCCTGCGTCGCCCGAGACGAGGTCGTATTTGCCGGGTGTGTAAACGCAATCCATGCGCGCGATCAGCTCATCGGAAAAACCGAGTCCGATGAGATAGAGGACGTACGTCTTTGGGATACAGGTCACGTCGAGGAGGATCGACAGAGGGCGCTCTGCCTTAGCGTAGAGATCTTGCAGCCACGCCTTGATGCTCGCGAAATTCTTCTCGGCATCGGTTGAGGCTTCGAGTTCCTTCACGCCGAGGTCCGCCCGTAGCTTCCGAAACACCTCCAGCTGCGCTATCTTTGCCGTCTCTACGTCTTCCGAGCGCGACATGAATTTGAACAACGTCAGTGGCGCATCGAGGCCCTTCAGGCTCGCGAAGGCGGTCGGGCCGCGCGATTCCCAACTGAGACCGGCGACGACGAGATCATACGTGCGCTTCAATACTTCGTTCTGTTTCAGCTTTCGCTGACGGACCACGAAGTCGCCAACGGCAAGTTCGTCAGCCATGATCCGGATCCATCATGATCAGGAGATCGAGCTGCGTGCTGGATGCGGGAATCTTCGCAACCAGATTTTCGGCCCAGTCCCTTGTGGTTACCGTGGCGCCTCCAAGGCACAAGATCGCTAGATCCTGCGGGTCAAGGGCCACGGCTTCGTAAGCGCCGCGAAACGAGAAGCGGAACTTGGGCGAGAAACGGCGGTGGAGGCGGAAAGCGACCGAACGAAATTGGCCGTCGATATGTCGCACCTGGTGCCGCCGTATCTCGACGGGACGCAAGTAGCCGGCGAGCTCCGCCTGGCGGATGGCGGCATTGACGAATTTTGCGCTGTTCGGAAGACCGTCGGCACCCATCAGTGACATGTAATCCACGAAAAAGACACCACGCTCGGTGGTGCTGAGCGTCCTGGGATCATTCGGACTGGTCTGGAGCAGCGAAGTGTACTCGCCAAGTCCCGCGAGCAGCCGGGAGATGACGTCCGTATCGATTTCCGATCGCCTGCTCACCCCTTCGAAATAAGCTTCACTTGCAGAATAAATGCCGTTCGTCTGGATCGAGTTGGCGATCGGAGTGCGGCTGGTCGAAAATCGGCTCAGATTTGTCGGTTCCTTGGGATCCCATTTGTGGGCAGTGACATAGGCTTCGTAAATTTCACCCATGATCTCGAGGAAATCGCGGATCGAGCCGTCGGCCAGCGAGACGACGATGTTTGCGCCAGCAAGTGGAAGCCGGCGAATGCCGAGGGCCGTGGCAAAGTGAAGAAACGCGCCTCGTTGCTTACGGCGTAACCAGGCCTCGAACGCAGCATGACCGAAGCTGTCCACGAAGGTCGTTAGCTTCTCGATATCGCCCACTTCCAGCGTTGTCTTGAACGCTTCTTCGCGTCCCCGCCACAACATCAGGATGTAGGCTTCGTAATACGGCAGCCGGCCTTCCTCGGCGTCGTACCGCAAAGGAATCTTTTTCTTCTTTTCCCGCAACAGGGCGAGAAGCCGCTCGGCGCCCTGTCGAAGCAGCACGGTGGCCGGCCGCGCCGAGCGGCTGACTAGCGCCCCCATCATGTCGTTCACGTCCCAGCGCCCTAGGCGCTGCTGGAGGTCGAAGAAGGACGAGATTTCGCTCTGGCTTAGTGTTGGACGTGCCGCCTGCGGAAGCGAGAAGATTAGCCGCAGGCTCACAACGGATTGGCAAAGCTGCCTGAATGCATTCTCGTTGCGCCCGTCAAGCGAGATGACGCGGCGGTCTGCATCGGTAAGCGGCTGCGACTCGATAAAGGTCTCGCTGTCGTCGCGGCCGCCACCGACAGAGCTGACGACCCAGGAGCACGGCGCGCGGCTGAGCCGAACGAGACTGTTGAGGCTCTTGCGCTGCAGAGGGCTCAGGACCTCGCAATCATCAAGGCAGAATTTAAATCCGACGACCTGCGGCCCGACGTTAGTCTTGAGCCGGATTGCCGCGCTCACCCGCTCAGCGAAGTAGGAGAGCATCCGGTATGGCTCGCGATCCGGAAGTTCTCCGACAAGCTCGCCCACGGTCCCGCGGCCACAGGCACGGTTCATCGCGCTGACCATCAAGCGCAGACACCGAGCCAGATCGAGAAAGGTGATTGGCTGGCGGGGTCCAAAACCGGCGACTGCCGGGAACTCGTCTACGAAATCTGAGACGAGTTGCAGCTCCTGCGCCGCTGCGATCTCGATCTCGCCCATCTCACGCAGATGATGGGAAGCGTCCGCGACTCGCTCGATGCAGATCGCCTCGACCGCCGCCGAGAAGAAGGAATAGAATTCATACTCTGGATTTTGCACCTTTGGAAAGATCGCAGCCCAGTCGGTGAACGACATGGACGCGGAGATATGGTCCGGAAAACGGATATAGATTCCAATATTCTTGAAGTCGGCCAGCCGACGCTGCATGCGCAGCGACTCGTTGTAGCAGAGGTCTTCCCAACAGATGCCCTTGAGCAGCGTTGTCTTCCCGGTGCCGCGGGTCCCGTGAATATAGGTCGACTTGTCGGCCGACAACTCCTCCGCCTCCTCCGTGAACCAGATCAGTGGCCGGCCATCGGTATGATGTTCCCACCTGGTCGGGCGAAACGGATTGATTGCGCCGCTGGTCATATCCGAGCTTCCAGTATCCAGCTGTCGGGCTTTGCGTCGTAATTCTCCACCGCGATTGACTGGTCTGCCATGAGAAGCTCAACACACTCCTGCAATTGCTCGTCGACATCCGACTGGAAATGTTGCCCACATTCGCGCAGCAAGTCCGACCAGTAGCATTGTCGTGTTCCAAGAAGGTAGGCGTAGACCTTCGCCAGCCCCCCATCGAGCGATCTGCGGCGCTTTCCGATGAGCGGCACTGTAAGTCGCTCACCCTCCCGGAGCACGGCGGATTGGTCGAACGTCCAAGGAATCACGTGCCCGACGAGCGGATTGCCGGAACGGGTGAAGACAACCTCGACGACATTGAAGCCAGATTCGGCCGCAGGTGCGGAGATGCAGACCAAGGCATCGCCGCCCGGCACCGAGAGGACCTCCACCGGATCTGTGTGGATATGCCCGTGGAGATAGAGGATCGGACGCTTGGCTTCCATGAGCGAGGATCGAACCGCCCCCGAGTTGACGAGCTCGGTATAGGGCGCAAGCCGGGTGAGGCGCTGGGGCAGGAGATTATGGTGTGCGACCACGACAAGTTGCTGCTCGCGCGGCAGCGAGCTGGCGAATTCAACCAGTTCGGAAATGCTTGCATCCGAGAACGCGGGTGTGTCGAACTGCCGATCATAATAGGCGCTCAGAACCTTGGGGTCGCCTTTGGCGATCGCGGATTCTATCGCTGTTCCGACGCTGTCGCGAAACTCCGCCGGAATATACTCGACAGCACCGCAGCCCCAGCAGCTGTTCATGAGGACGAGGGCGCATCCAGCATCTGTCGAGCCAACGTGGCCAATAACTGACTTTTCGACCGGGATTTGTCCAAGGCCAGCCGCGCTGAGGGCAGCGTTGAGCGGGCTGAACTTCGCCGACATGCTCGGTTGCTTTGCAAGGTTGCGATCGATGTCGTGGTTGCCGGGCACGATTCCGCAAAAGGTCGAAGCGTTCCGCCGCCCGGTGCCGAGCTGAAGCGAATTCGTCACATAAGCCAGGCCAGCCTGGTAGCCATCCAGCTTCCCGAAATCGGTCATGTCGCCCATAAGGAGGACACCATCCACCTCGCCGGCTTCGCACATTCGATAAATGCGCTTGAATACGGTCTTGATCGGCTGGCGAGAGATGACGTTGCGCAACTCGACGGAGAAGGTTCGATCCTTCTGATCTACTGTCCGCTCAGTCCGCGCTGCGGACGGCAGGTGCAGATCGCCAATCTGCAGTAACCGAACGCGCGGTAGCCCCAAAACCCGATCTCCCCCTTTGATCAGCAACCGTGTTGCACGCGTTCTCGCTTCCTCGCAAGAAGATGCGCATCTCCTATAGCCACAACCCAGGCGTTCGTCTTGGAGAATGCTATAAGACCTGCCGACGCACTCTACAAAACATGCGAGTTCGCCGTTTGCGGCAGCGTTTGATTACGAGCGTCTGCTTTCGCCGGCAGCGGACGTTCGAGCGTTCCACTTTTAATGACGGCTTCGTCCCAGATATTCCCTGTCCAGTTCGTCGAGACTCAGGTGAATTGAGGGCGGCTTTCGAAAAGCTCGTCGGAGCCTGAGAACGTCCGCACGCCGGCTAGAGCCGTCGCTGGGCTTCATCCGTCGCGGCGAAGCCGCCTCAATTCAGGCCGCAGCACTTCTTGTACTTTTTCCCTGATCCGCAAGGGCATGGATCGTTGCGCCCGACTTTTCCTTGCCGAGGGGGCGACGGCCGGTTGGGATCATTCTCCAATCGCAACGCGTGAAGTGTTTCAACCCAGATCGGAATGAGATCAGGTGCCTCGCGAGTCCACTGCTCAACTTTGCCGTGGGACAACTGCGCCTCGCCATTTGCGATCGCATGAAGCTTCGCCATGCCCTTGAGCGCCGCCTTGCATCCGGCGTCGCTGCTGACGGCGATGCGCTCCCACCCGTCAGGGGCCAAGTCCATCGCTTGCACGAAACCCTCGACCCACAACTCCCAGAGAACGTCGTCATTGCGAGTGTCGATATCGAACAACGGTTCATAGCAACCCGGTTGGGCCAGCGAAGCCAGAACGTCGTTGTAATGCCGCATGATCAGATCGATGATGTGTTGGAAATCCTCCATCTTCTCGAAATGCGGCAAGCCGGCGCCGTCATCTCCGGCCCAGATGTGCTTCAGCCAGACGCCGGGTGGAACCAGATCCGGGCTGACCAATATGCCGGCGAGGTAGCCGTCGAGTTGGGTAAGCAACATCCAGTCCTCGCCCTGATCGAGGAGCAATTGATCGAGTTCATCGAGGTAGGAGGCAAGTTCACTCATGTGGCTGGCTCCCTATCCCAATCCACGGCTGAGCGTCCAGATTCCCGTTCTGGATTCGGGAAAACCACCGGCAGTCCCAGCCGATCATCAAGTGAAGATGTGTCGCTTACCGGCGCGCGGCTGTTCTCGACAGTGGACCAGTCGTATCGTAGATTTACCTGACCTGCCAATTCCTCGACTGAATGCCAATGTCGAAGGTGCAGCAATTGATAGAACAACCCAAGCACCGCAACAGCCTTGGCTATGTGATCATGCAACGCGGCATCGGCGTGGGGGCCGAGGACGCCATGATCGTCTGGGGCATCAAGCCGGACGGTACCCGTCTGTTCATTGACGAGGCGCGGAGAGGGCGCGCGGATCACCTGAGATGCGAATGCGGGGCAGACCTGATCGCCCGCAAAGGCGATGTACGTGCCCACCATTTTGCCCACGCTTCAGGGGCAGCGCAGTGCTGCAAGGAAGCGCACCTCCATGCGCTGAGCAAATTTGCGGCTGATGCGCTGAAGCGATTGAGCAAGGTCAGAATTCCTCGAATTCCCGGCAAGCCTGAGATTACCGGGTTGGCAGACGCAATACCGGAGGTGTTCGGCGACTTTGGCGGCGTCAGGATAGTTCGAGGCTCAGGCGATGTTCGACGTGAGCTTTGCATCCTATTGGCGATAAAGCGCGCCAAATGTCCGCCCGGGAAAGAAAGGTTCGAACAGGCAGGCATCTCCGCGATGGTTGTCGACCTCTCTCAGTTTCGCAATTCGCCCGACGGACGGATCGCAGATGCTATCGCGTTCGCGGCAGACAGATCGTGGTTGTACAATTCCCGGAACCCGGAATCTAAGGCCATTTCGCACACTGATCCAGGCGGTCCGCCAAAGTCTTCGCGCCGCACCAGGGGGCACAGTCGCGGCAGTCCTCCCACCCTTCATGTGCCGGACGTCGAAAGTCTGGCCGCTGCCGCAGGGGATCAAGCCGCTTCCAGTATGGATCAGACGAGACCGGGCAGTAGCGACAATCAGGTGGATTGGAGCAGTCTGTCTCCCGCTGAACTGAAGAAAAGGCTTTTCGGCGACCGGTTTGGAGACTGACTTTACCGTGAGCCCTATCCCCCGCTGCGTTTGCCATCTCAAGAAGTTTGTCGTTATTTCCCGAGAAGGTTGAGCAAATTAGCTCGGTTGAGCGGGTCGCTGCGGCGTTCGAGTTCTTCGACAGTGGCGAGCGCCATGGCGCGATAGGCGGGGAGCAATTCGGGGCAATCGCCTTCCAGTGCCGCGAGGTGTCGACGGATGGTCTCCGTATCTCCACGCAGTACCGGTCCGGACAATGCACCAAATCCATTGGCGATGCTGTTTTCCAGGGCTGCGCGTGCCAGTGGTGCAAGCAGAATTGCAGGATCATCTACACCTGCGGCGCGCAGAGCATGGGACGCACCGGAGAACAATGTAACCAGATGGTTCGCGGCGTGGCACAGCGCGGCATGATAAAGCGCGCGATACGCTTCCGGGACCTCGACGGAAATTCCTCCCAGCGCTTCCACGATGGATTGCGCAAGCAGGGAGCTTTCCGGGCTTGATCCGGTGACAGCAAAGCGCGAGCGGGCCATGCGCTCCAACTCAAGCTTCGGGTCGCCTGTGAATGTCATGGCAGGATGGATTGCCGCCGTCTTAGCGCCCATTCGGCGCAGAGGTTCGAGCACCGCTGTCCCGCTTCCGCCGCTGACGTGGAAGACGAGCGGAGCTCGGCTCAGCGCCCCGGCCTCGCTGATTGCGCGAACGATCTCCGGGATCGCATCATCGGCAACCGTAATGGCAACGACGTCGCAGGCATCCACGATGTCTGAGAGTGAACTGACAGCCTGGGCATGGGCAAGATGTCCAACCGCCTCGCGGCACTTCGCAGGTGCGCGTCCCCATACCATGAGAGGCGCCGATGAATGGTTTTGCAGACCGAGCGCAAGTGCTCGCGCGACCCTGCCGGTTCCGACGATCCCGATCTGACTGAAAAGTAGTGTGTTCACAGCTTCCTGTTACCGGGCAACATTCCGTCGTTCCACCGGTACCGCATTGTCGAACCGGAAATTCTGACATTGATGGCGGCCAGGGACGCCGCAATTTGACATTCAACCTGACGCGGGGCAGCACGTGTTCACCGCTCCTTGCACTAAATTTCCCGATGGACAGTTATGGACGACTTTGACGCGCGCCGCGCTTCGCTTGATCTGGTTACGGCGTTTGTGAACAACAACAAGCTCAGCGCTGCCGAGCTGCCGACATTGCTGGGCGATGTATTCAAGGCGATTTCCGGCTTTGAAATACAGACCAAGGAAACCGTCGATCTGACAGGCAATCAGGCCGAGATTGTTGCTGAACCCGAGGCCGCACCTGCGCCTGAAACAAAGCCTGCGGCAACACCGGCTGCACCCCCCAAGCCCCCAAAAACGAAAGCCTCGGTTTCCAAACCCGTGCCAAAGGCTTCAGCTACCAATACACCCGTGGTGTCCATCGAGGAATCGCTTGCCGATCCGAATGTCATCGTTTCGCTGATCACGGGCGAGAAATTCAAGATGCTGAAGAGGCACCTGACCAAGCATGGTCTGACCGACACCGAATACAGAGCTCGGTTCAATCTACCCGATGATTATCCGATGGTCGCGCCGGCGTACGCCGCGCTACGCCGCGAGGTGGCGACCAAGACGCATGCCCGTGCCAAGAATGCCGGTGCAGGGGACAAGGTCGCGGAAGCACCGGCACCTGAAGTCACGGAAGAAGTTGCCAAGCCGGTCAAAGCGAAGGCTGCTCCAAGCAAGAGCACCTCGAAGAAGAAGAAGGCGGCTTCGCCCAAGAAGGCTGCCGGCGCTGAAACCGCTGCTCCCGCGAAGGCACCCGCCCGGCGACCTCGCGCTAAGGGCGCCCCGGCCAGTACCGCACCGGTAAATGCTGCCGATGCCGTCCCGGCATCTCCGGAAACCCCGAATTCCAGCCCGGCACCGGCATCTGAGGTAAAGACCACACCGCAGACAGAGACGACAAAAGCAGCAAGCACGTCAAAGAAGGCCGCAGCCAAAAGGCCGGCCCCCAAACGGCGTATGGCAAGGCAACCGGCGGCGGAGAACACTTCGGCCGATGCCACAGCAACCCCGGCTCCGCTCGAAGCATCCGAGGCCACCGAAGCCAGTTCAGCGGTCGCACCTGTTGCGACCAAGCCGACGAAGGGCAGATCCAGAAAATCCAGTGGTGGGGCTGCGGTGTCCGAGGACGGTGCCAAGGCCAAGCCCGCCCACAAGGCGCGCAAGACGCTGACACCGGCCTATCGCTGATTAGCCGGCAAGCCACAGATCGGCGCGGCAAGTCCGAATAATCCCCGAAGCCCTGCAGATCGGGCACGATCGGCCTGCAGGGCGCTTGTATTCTAGACAGGCAATTGGGCTAAATATGCGAGTTGTGGCGGTTGCGAGATCGGCCAACTCTCAAGTCCCCGACCAACCTGCCGCCGGAATTCACCGGTAGTCGAACATGGCTTCGGAAATCTGGAGGAGGTGAGGGGGAAGGGCATGTTCCGTTCGGGGAGCAGCTATGCCCACACCGTCCATCATTCACCCCTATCGAGATATGGAAAGCGAGGCGGCCAATCTCGTTAAACGGCTTGGCGGGATCTGGACGCCGGGCGGCGGAATGTGCCGCTGCCCGGCGCACAATGACCACACGCCTAGCCTGTCGGTGCGGGTGGGCAGGACAGCCCTGTTGTTCAAATGCTTCGCAGGCTGCGAGACCGTCGATGTCATGCGAGCAATCCGGCGTCTCGATGTGAGTAGCCCTGCGGGTGGCGAGAGGCTCACCGGATCACCAAGTTCGCCCCTCAGCCCGGTTTGGCTTCGACGGCGCGCACAGGACTTGTGGGACGAATCCTTGCCGATCGCGGGAACGCTGGTCCAGGCCTACCTCCTGCGCCGTGCTATACCGCTTACGCCATCCGCCTTGCGCTATCATCCCCGCACGCCGCTGGGGCGAGGTAAGCTTGCGGTGTTTCGTCCCGCCATGCTCGCCGCAATTCACGAATATGGCCGCCTCGTCGCCCTCCAGCGGACGTTCCTCGACGCCCATGAACCGCGCCGAGCCCGTGACCTGGCCAATCCGCGCCGGTCTCTCGCCCAACCGGGCCGAGGCGCTGTCATCCTCGCACCGGCGACTGAAGTGCTGGGCTTTGCCGAAGGTGTGGAATCGGCCCTTTCTGCCATGATCCTGCTGGGTCTACCGGTCTGGGCAACGCTTGGCAGTGAACGGTTTCCTCACGTCGCTGTGCCGGAAACCGTCACCCGCCTGATCCTGCTACCCGACGCCGACCGGGCAGGGCGCATCGGTGCCGCCAAGGCCAGTGAGGCTCATGCCGTGCCAGGCCGCACCATCGAGACGATCTGGCCGCCGGCAGGCTTCAACGACTGGAACGACTTGCTGCGGTCAAGGAGGAAGGGGGTGGGGAAGAGGACGCGGCAAGCGGCCTGAATGGTCGGGCCTCGTCCGCCAGGAGAATATCCATGTCCCAGCCCATCATCTTCGTCCCGGCCTCGAAACTGACCAAGTCGCCGAGCAACGTGCGCAAGACGAGCGATCCTGAAGCCGATGCCCAGCTCGAAGCCAGTATCGTCGCGCGCGGCGTGATCCAGAACCTGATCGGTCTTCCGGTTACGCGGAAGAAGGGCCACTATCGGATCACTGCCGGTGGCCGCCGTCTCGATGCCGTTCACCGGGCCATCGAGAAGGGGGACCTCCCCGCCGATACCGAACTGACGGTCATGGTGGTGGCCGAAGCGAATGACGCCATCGAAATCAGCCTCTCGGAGAACTTCTTCAAGCTCTCAATGTCGCCTGCCGATGCCTGCCGCGCTTTCCAGGATATCATCGAGACCGAGAAGAAGACGCCTGCCGATATCGCCAAGCGCTTCGGTCTCACCGAACGCTTCGTGCTCGGCCGCCTGCGGCTTGCCAATCTTGCCGAACCGGTGTTTGAGGCCCTGCGCGAAGGCGAGATCACGCTCGATGTCGCCATGGCCTACGCCAGCACGTCGGATACCGCACGTCAGGCCTCGGTATTCGAGCAACTGGGGCAGGGCTACTACCGCAGCAACCTCAGCGAAATCCGCCGCCAGCTTGCTTCGGGCGGCTATCGCGGCAGCGAACCAAAGGCGCTGCTGGTGGGCCGAGAAGCCTACATTGCCTCTGGAGGCCGGATCGATGCCGATCTCTTTTCCGACGAGGAAAGCGAAATGTGGATCGACGGCGATATCCTCGATCACCTCGCAGAAGAAAAGCTGACCGCTGCCGCCGAAGCCATCCGGACACGCGAAGGCTATGCCCAGATCCGTGCGGTTCCCGCCTCCCACATTCCCTACACCGAGACCTATGACCTGCGGCATGTCGATGGCGAACTGCCGCCGCTAACCGAGGAGCAGGAAGCGCGCTGCGCGGCGATCCAGTCCGAGATCGAGGCGATCGAAGAGACGGCCGACGACGAGGACGGCGAGGGTTACACCGCTGACGATGAAGCCCGCGTCCAGGCACTCGAGGCGGAATACGAAGCGATCCAGAATCGGGTCCCCGTCCTCACCGATGAGCAGAAGGCGTCCTCGCTCGCCTATGTAGTGATTGGCCGCGACGGCCAGCCGAGGGTTCACGAGCAGCTCTACGTCGCGCCGGTCGAAGAGCCGGTGGGCGACGACGAGGGCATCGAGCCCCATGGCGGCGATGACGAGGATGGTGAGGATGCCCAGGCGGATGCCGCATCCAGGCCCGCGCACAGCCAGCGTCTTATCGACGAGCTTGCCATGATGAAGACGGAAATGCTGGCGGTTCATGTTGCGAGCGATCCGCGTTTCGCGCTCGATCTCGGGACCTTTATCATGGCTGATGCGGCAACCCGGCTCTACGGCGGCATGGAACTCGCCAGCGACCTGCGCGCCCGGGTTCCATCACCTCGCGTTTCCAACTTCGAGAGCGGCACGCAAGCCGCCGAGGAATGGGCGCGGATCGAGGGTTCCCTCGACCGTAGCTGGTGCGATCATGACGATGTCCGGATGCGCTATGATGCCTTCTGCGCGCTTCCCGAGGAAGCCATCGCGGGCTGGCTGGGGTGGGCGGTAGCACGCACGATCGATGCCGTGCCGGCAGGCGCAACGGGCAGTGCCTTCATCGACCATCTGGGCACGAAGCTGGATATCGATGTCGCGGCCTGGTGGCGGCCGACGGCTCGCAACTACTTCGATCGCATCACCAAGCCGGCGATCCTTGATCTGTTTGACGACGTCGGCGGGGCGGACCTTCGCCAGCGCTACGGCGCCTCGAAGAAACACGACCTTGCCGCCTCGGCCGAGAAGCTGTTTGCCGGCGACATTCTGGTCGAGTTCGGCATCAAGGAGCGAGCTTTGGCCTGGCTCCCCGATGCCATGCGCTTCGCGCCGCTCGACGCTGCGGACGGCGCAGCACTCGCATATGATGACAACGGCACCGTTGTGACGAGCAGCGAGCCGGAAATGGAAACCGCTCCCGACATGGAAGCGGACCCGAACCCGGCGGACGAGGATGACAGCGATCCGATCGCCGCAGCCGCCTGAACTCGACTGAACCCTCCTCACGGGGCCGTGACGATCATGTCGCGGCCCCGTTTCCTTGCGTCCCGCTCACACGGACCGAGGGGGAAAGGAGGGATGGGCAAGGTGGCGGAAGAGCCGTCTGATTTACCCAAGGATCACCTCGATGAACCTGCCGCTTCTCAATCTCGCCGGGGCCGATGGCGCTGCCGGTACCACCAAAGCCGACAAGCTGCTCAGCGTTGCCAGGGCCGTGGCCGATAGGCTGTCGCGCACGCAGTCCATATCTCGCCGAAACCTCGCCCAACTGATGACCGAGACGTTCGGCGCATCGGACGCCGATGGTGCCTGGTCGATGCGCGATGCCTATGACGCACTCGAGACCGCGCAGGTTCTTTTCCTGAAGTGCAACGACTGGGGGCCGCAGAAAGGTGACGATCCCCACGCCGCGTTTGCTGCACTTCTCGCGTTGCAGAAGAGCCTGCCGACACAGACCTACCGGTCCGAGACCCAGATCGATCTGCAGCAATTCAGCACACCGCTCGCCCTGGCATGGCTTGCTGCCCGGGCTGCGCGAATTGGGCCGTCGGACCTCGTGCTCGAACCTTCGGCGGGGACCGGCATGCTTGCGGTCCATGCAGCACGGGCCAGTGCGCGGCTGCTGCTCAACGAACGAGATCCCGGCCGTGCTGCATTGCTGGGCAGGGCTTTGGATCGCGAGGTCACTACGCATGACGCCGAGTTCATCCACGACAAACTGCCCGTTGGCGTTTCTCCCGACATCATTCTGATTAACCCGCCTTTCAGCCGCAGCGAGGGGCGCGGCAACGATCGGCACGCTGGCGCGCGCCATCTGCGCTCGGCACTTCTGCATCTCGGTCATGGGGGACGCTGCGTGGCGATCATGTCGCCCGGTTTTGCCTGCGATGGCAGCGCTGCGACGGGCTACACCGCAGTGGCCGAGGTCGCGCCGCCACGCGCGGAACTGACGATCCTGGGAAGCCCTTTCGCCAAACACGGCACCAGCATCGCGGTGCGTTTGCTGGTTTACGACAAGGGCTGTGCGGGGCCGGTGGAGCGCCACAGCGTCCATTCGCTGGATGAGGCCTTGCCGGTCATTCTGGCACTGCCGCCCCGGCTCGATCCCTCGCCGACACTGCCACCTGCGGCGTCCCTGCCGCAACCGCCAGTGTGTGTCGCTGCGCGGCTTGCCGCCTCGCCCCTGTTCTCGGGGCTCGCATCGCCGCGCCGTAGCATACCCAGGCGGGATCCGCGCATCGACGATCAGGCAAAGCCGCTCGAATACACGGTGCGCGAGACGCCGCTGCCTGCGGGCGATCCCGTTGGCATCTATGTGCCCTGGCGGCTTTCCCGGATCGCAATCCCGGACGCTGCCGCGCATCCGGACCAGCTCGTGGAATCGCTTGCCATGGCCTCGGTGCTGCCACCGGCGCCCTGCTATCGGCCCATGCTGCAGGCACGAGCCCTTGCCGCGCTTTCCGATGCCCAGCTTGAAACCGTCATCCAGGCAGGCGAGGCGTTCGAGCGCGATCTGCCGGGCACCTTCGTTCCCAACGAAGCGGGCGATCAACTGGCCGAAGCCGCGGATGGGCATGTCTATCGCACCGGATATTTCATTGGCGATGGCACCGGTGTCGGCAAGGGACGCGAAGTGGCCGCCTCGATCCTCGACCAGTGGAACCGGGGACGGCGCAAGGCAGTGTGGATCTCGCTTGCCTCCGGCCTCATCGAGGATGCCCGCCGCGACTGGTCGGCGCTGGGCGGCCTTCCCATCGATATCCAACCGCTCGATGCCTTCCCGCTCGGCAAGCCGATAGTCATGGCAAGCGGCATCCTGTTCCTGACTTACGCGACCTTGCGATCTTCACGCCACGATGAGGCCTCGCGGCTCCAGCAGATCCGTACCTGGCTGGGGCAGGACTTCGAAGGCATGCTGGTGTTCGACGAGGCACACGCCATGGCCAATGCAGCGGGAACAGAGACCGAGTTCGGCGCAGCCAAAGGTTCCGAGCAGGGGCTGGCCGGCGTGCGCCTGCAGCACGCGCTGCCGCGCGCACGCGTGCTCTATGTCTCGGCGACAGGCGCTACCGATCCGGCGAACCTGTGCTACGCCGCGCGCCTCGGATTGTGGGGGCCGGGCACGGCCTTTCGGGATCGGGCCGGGTTCATGGCGGCGATGGAAGATGGCGGGATCGCCGCCATGGAAATTGTCGCACGCGATCTGAAGGCCATGGGGCTCTATACCGCCCGGGCTCTCAGCTTTGCCGGCGTCGAATACGAGCCCCTCGAACACAAGCTGACGCCGGACCAGATCGCGATCTACGACGCCTATGCCGACGCCTGGGGAATTATACATCAGCACCTGGATGAGGCCCTGAAAGCCACAGGCGTCGTCGATCGCATGTCGGGCGATACGCTGAACGCGCAGGTCAAGGGTTCGGCACTCTCCCGGTTCGAAAGCGCAAAGCAGCGATTCTTCAGCCAGGTCCTGCTCTCCATGAAGATGCCGAGCCTGATCCGGGCGATCGAAGCCGAAGTGGCGGCCGGCCATGCCGCCGTCGTGCAACTGGTGACGACCGGCGAGGCGGTCCTGGAGCGGCGTCTGTCAGGTCTGTCCGCGCAGGAACGCGCGCATCTCGCCGTCGACGTTTCGCCAAGGGATGGGCTGATCGACTATCTCAGAAATGCCTTTCCTACCCGGCAGATGCGGGTCTTTACGGCGAGTGATGGCACCGTGCGTTCCGAACTGATGGTCGACGAACACGGCGCGTCGGTGCCGTGCCGCGAAGCCATGGCTGCGCGCGACGATCTGATCGAGCAGCTGTGCGGCATGCCGCCTATTCCCGCGGCACTGGACGCGCTGATTGCCCGCTTCGGCAGCGACGCGGTCGCGGAAGTTACCGGCCGGACCAAACGCATCGTCCTCGATCCGCACGGCAACCAGAAGCTGGAATCGCGTAGTCCCGGTGCGCGCAAGGCTGACAGCGATGCCTTCATGGCCGGGCGCAAGCCGATCCTCGCCTTTTCCGATGCCGGCGGCACGGGGCGTTCCTACCACGCGGATCTGGGCAGCGGCAGCGCCGGAAAACGCCGCATTCACTTCCTGCTCGAACCGGGCTGGAAGGCGGCCAGCGCCATTCAAGGGCTCGGGCGTACCCATCGCACCAATCAGGCCAGCGCGCCGGTCTTCCGTCCTGTTACCACCGACTGCAAGGGCGAGCGGCGCTTCATCAGCACGATCGCGCGGCGGCTCGACAGCCTGGGTGCTCTCACGCGCGGCCAGCGCCAGACCGGCGGGCAGAACCTCTTCGACCCGGCCGATAACCTCGAAAGTACCTATGCGCGCGAAGCCCTGACCCAGTGGTATCACCTGCTGCACGCCGGCAAGCTTTCCAGCACAACACTTCCCGACTTCACGAACATGACCGGTCTCAAACTGGTCGAGGAAGACAGCGGCGCTCTGCTGGAGCGCCTGCCGCCGATCCAGCGCTGGCTCAATCGCATCCTGGCGCTCAGGATCGCAGTGCAGAATGCCATCTTCGAGGAATATGGCGGGCTCATCCAGGCGCGTATCGATGCCGCGCGCGAGGCGGGCACGCTCGATCTGGGCGTCGAGACCATTGTCGCCGAACGGATCGTGCCGCTTGGGGATCAAGTCCTACGTACCGATCCCGTCACCGGTGCGCAGACACGCCTGTTGCGTCTGGAGCTTCACACCAAGCCTCGCACCATGTCCTGGGCGCGGCTCACGCGCATGTGGGAAGGTACCGATGGCATTGCCTGGCTGAGGAACGGCCGCTCGGGCAAGGTCGCGCTGCGGGTTCCCTCCTGGTCGATCACCGATGACGAGGGGCGCCCGGTACCCATGTGCCAACTGGTTCGACCCACCGGAAGCGAACGCCTGTCCGCGCATGCTCTGGAGGGCACCCACTGGCTGCCGATCGAGCAGGATGCGTTTCGCACATTGTGGGAGGCCGAAGTGACGGCGGCCTCGGCCCAGCTGGATGTCGAGACGATCAGCCTTGCGACGGGACTCCTGCTACCTGTCTGGCACAAGCTCCCAACAGATGATGTTCGGGTCCGGAGGATTGCTGACAGGACCGGCGAAGCATTGCTCGGCCGGATCGTCATGCCGACCGCCGTCGAGAAACTTCAGGCCGAGTTTGGCCTTGCCGCATCAGTGAGCCTGACGCCGGCCGAACTGATAGCTGCCGCGCGAAGTGATGGCGGCGTGCTGGTCCCCTGGCTCGACGGCGTTCGCCTGGCCTCGGTCTTCGTCAACAACAGCCGCCGCCTGGAACTGCGCGGGGCGGCCCCTGGCGACCGTGACTGGCTCAAGGCGCGGGGCTGCTTCACCGAGGTCATCCAGTACACCACACGCATTTTCGTGCCCAGCGATCGGGCTGAAGAGGTGCTTTCAGCGATCTCGCGAGGCTGATCCGGCTTCGGCATCCACACCATCACGCCTTGGCTAGTGAAGGGAGTGGGGGAGGGTAGGTGCGCCCGGTTGGCCGGGCGCGCATTTCAGAACCTCAAATATGGAGAACCCAGATGGCTGACCGGGCAAGTGCGTCGATTCGCATTGGCGGCGTGATTCCTCATTCGTGTATTTCCGGCCTCTTCGAAGCGATTGACCGCGACGGAGGGCGGGCCGACTGGGAAGGCGAACCACTCGATCCTGCATCGCTACGTCCCGGCGAGACCCTCGCGGCCTTCGCCTATGCGCAGCCCGGCGGCATGTTCGAGTGGACCGAGCAGTTCTGCGAAGACCATGGCATCGCCTTTGTGCGCGCTTCCGGTAGCTGCAGCGGCGTGTTCGGCCCCGAGCGCGTCGTCTTTTTCGGCACCGGCACGCCTGCACAGTTCGACATGACCGAGAACGAGGAAATCGTCCTTGCCCTGAGCATCATCCGCGCGCTCGGAACCTTTGAGGCGATCGAAGCATGGTTCGAAAGTGCGGAATTTCAGCCCCCGCCAATCACCATCGCAGGTGGCACTGCGGAGACCGGCGAGAATGGGGAGACGGACAATGGCTGATGCGTACGTGCAAGGGAGTTTCTCTTTCAGTTGCACCCATGCCGAACTGGCGCTGATCGAGGAGGCCTTCGAGGCGAGCTACGCCTTCATGGCCGAAGATACGCCCAAGGACCCGTCCCCGGAGTTTCTGGCTGCCTTTCCGCCGGTCAAACCGGACGATCCGTGGAGCGGGTTTCTTGCCATCTTTCCCGATCCTGATTTTCCGGACTTCGGCGTGGAATTCGAAGCCGGGAACTCGCGAGGCCATCCGGAGCTATCCACCGTCTTCCTGTACTCGACGACCGACTTCCAGCCGGATGCTCTCGGGCAACTGATCCGGCATTGCTGCCAGGATACCCTGCGCCAGGCGCCCATCGGGTTCGAATGGGCCTGCAGTTGCTCTCGGCCGCGTGTTGGTGAATTCGGGGGCGGGGCCTGCGCGATCTTTGCCGATGGTATGGTATTCAAGACGACGGGCGCCATGCTGAGTGACATGCTGTCGCGAAAATCCCATGCGGCCTCCACTGCTAAAAGCCGCAATGGCTTGAGCGAGGATCCCGATTACCCTCTCGCCGACTGGCAGGCTGAAGTGGCCAACGGTGGTACACGGCTCGGCTACTGGCCCTGGGTCGCCTTGGGCCGCGCCTGAAGCTCCTTTCCTCCCAATGAACAGGACACGATGATGCCATCCACCATACCGGTGGAGGCGCCTGCGCGCCTCTACAGCGAGACACCCTACGATGAGCGGGGTAATTTCAATTACCAGGGCGACCTCTATCGTCCGTCCGAGGACCTGAGCACATTGTGCCGCCGGATCGAAACGCACGTTGCGAGCTATTTCCCTGAAATCCGCTTCGCCCTTCGCAGCGAGCGATTTACCGGTGGCCGCAAGATCACGGCCGAAGTTCTCGACGCGCCGGGTGATCTGTCCACGCGCGACGCGCAGGAGACGTTCATCACGACGGTGCGCGATCAGATCGAGCGCTTCGGCTTTTGCCGCACCAACCCGCTTCAGGATTACTGGAGCTGCTCGTTCTATGCGGAAGTGGCCATCGGGCAGGCCTATTGGTCGGCGCTCGCTGCCCGGCGCGGGAAGGCCAATCCGGTCGCCAGTCTCGTCTCGCTCGCGAGCTTCAGGAAGCGTCTCAAACCCGGAGATACCCTCACCCTCCTGCACGCGCCCTTCAACCATCGCGCGCTGGGCGCGGCGCGCAAGGTGATCCAGGTCCGTTCCCGGGATTTCGTGTTCGAAGGGCGCAGTTACTGCGACTTCCCGCGCGCCGCCAATTTTGCCTGCGATGGACGCCTGGTGCGGATCGCGATCGGGAATGAACACGATCCGGATGCTCACCTGCTTTACGAATGGCAAACGCTGATCGCCGGCCCCGACGGGGCGGGGCCAACTGCCATGTGACGAAAGGGAAGGGGGATGAAGAGGATGAGCCTGAGGGCGGCGACGCTTCAGGCTTTTTGACCATTACCATCTTCGAGGAGCACCACCATGGCCACCATCGCCCGCATCATCGAGCAACCCTCCGACGCGCCCGTAAGCACTGGATACCGCGTCGACATCTCGCGCGGCCAGAATATTTCGCGCGTTTCGTCCGAATGGTTCTCGCGCCCCGACGATGAACGCTATCTCTCGCTCACCGACCTTCACGCCAGCGTACGCCGCCGGGCCGATCAGGCGACCACACGCATCGTCGAAAGCAGGCAGGTGCGTGTCGAGGCGCGCAGCGAGGACCCGGAAATGCTCACGCTGATCGCGCCCGGCGACGATACGCCGATTGCGCCGACGAACTGGTCCTTCGGGCAACTCGCGAGCCTGGTGGGGGCGCCCGCTTCCTATCTGCGAACGCTGCCGGCGGCGCTTGCCGGGATCAACATGCAACATGGCCTGCTCTCGCATCGCGGCGAGCAGGTGAAGCTGCTCCAGACCGACGATGGCCGCACCGAACTGCGCGCAGTCACCGGCCCCGACTATGGCCGCATCTGGGACCACGAACTCGTCAGCGCGGTCATGCGCATCGCCGGCGATGGCGTTGGCGATACGCGATGGAAGGTCCCAGGCGTGCTCGACTGGGGCTCGATGGTCTACAATCCCCATGTCGATGTGAGCAGCGAGACGACGACGCTTTATGCCTCCGACCGCGATGTCTTCCTGTTCCTCGTTGATGACACTCATCCGATCGAGGCCGGCAAGCTGCCCAATGGCGAGCCCGATCTCTTCTTCCGCGGCTTCTATGCCTGGAACTCCGAGGTTGGCTCCAAGACGCTGGGAATCGCGACGTTCTACCTGCGCGCCGTGTGTATGAATCGCAATTTGTGGGGTGTCGAAAACTTCGAGGAGATCAATATCCGCCACTCGAAGTTCGCCGCCAATCGGTTCGCGCATGAGGCTGCGCCCGCCTTGGCGCACTTCGCGGATTCCTCCCCAAGAAGCTTTGTTGATGGCATCAAACAGGCGCGCGAGCGCATTGTTGCCCGCAAGGATGAGGATCGCGAGGACTTCCTGAGGAAGCGCGGCTTCTCCAAGGCCGAGACGGGCAAGATCATTGCCACTGTGCTCGCCGAGGAAGGTCGTCCGCCCGAGAGCCTCTATGACTTCGTGCAGGGGATTACCGCCCACGCGCGGAGCAAGACCAACCAGGACGCCCGGCTCGAGATCGAGGGCAAGGCGCGCAAGATCCTCGAAAAGGTCAATTGAACCGCCACGTGCCGGCCGTGCGATCCTCGCATAGGTCGGCACGTTTCCATTTTTACTACCGTTGGAGGTGCCTGTGGAATTCGGGCGCTACCTTGTGCTCAGCACATCGCATGTGTGCCTGAGCACAGCCGAGCGGCTCGATGCCTGGGCCGCACTTGACCGATCGCTTCGGCCACTGGCCGTCGCTTCGACCCATGAAGGCTGGTTCGTGGCCAGCCGCGAAATCCCCGAACCGTACCGCCGGAAGGTCCCGCAGGAGCTTTTGGCGGCCATGCGCTTCGCCCGGGATCTGGGGTGCAGCTACCTGCTGTTTGACTGCGATGCCGACACTGTCGATGGCCTGCCGGTGTTCCCGTGGTGAACGGCATGAGCCCTGCGCAAGTTCCGTGCGGCGTGCCTGTCGTTGCGGCCTGGGGCATGGGAATCGACAGCACGGCGATGATCATCGAGTGGGTAGCGAAGGGCATGCCGCTATCCGTGGTCCTCACTGCCGATACCGGCACCGAACGCGAAGAGACTTACGCCTTTCTGCCCCTGTTCCAGCAGTGGATGGATGAGCGAGGCATCGAGCACCATGTGGTGCGCTATACGCCGCGCCGCTTCAAGAACTGGCCGCCGTACTTCACCCTGCTTGAAAACTGCCTCACCAACGCCACGCTACCCTCGATCAGCTTCGGGCGCCACAGCTGCAGCCAGAAGTGGAAAATCCAGCCGCAGGACCAATGGGTCTCCGACTGGAAACCCGCTCAGGACTGCTGGCGCCGCGGCGGCAAGGTTCTAAAGCTTATCGGCTACGACGCCTCTCCCGCCGATAGCCGCCGCTACGCGCATCGCGAAGGACACATCAGCGAACGCTTCGACTACCGCTATCCCCTTCGCGAATGGGGGTGGGATCGCGCCCGCTGCGCCAGCCGCATCCGCGAGGAAGGCCTGCCCGTCCCGATCAAGTCGGCCTGCTGGCTCTGCGCTGCCCAGAAAGTGGATGAACTGCGCTCACTGCCCCGCTGGTGTTTGCGCCTGATCGTGCTGGTTGAGGCACGAGCGGGGCCACGTCTGCGCAGCGTCGAAGGTCTGTGGCGCAGTTCCACCGCATCACGTCCAGGTTCGATGACGGCCTATATTCGGGATCAGCGACTGCTCGATCCAGATGAGGTCGACGAAATCATTGCCGGGGCTCCGGTAGATCTCGTCGAATTCCAGAAGGCCGCCGCCAGCGTTCCCGTGGAAGACCGTCAACCGATGTGCGACTGGATTGAGCGCTTCAACGCAGGAATCGCCCATGTGACGGCCTGAACCCTGACTGTGTGCGCGAACCTGCGATGTAAGGGAGAAGGAAATGGGAAAGGTATGACGGTGCGGAATGGATCGCATCGCGTCATCGGAGCTGAGCCATGTCCTTTCCTTCCACAATCCATGCGTCCGTCGGCCAATCGCTGATCGGCAAGGTCGGACGCCTCTTCAACAACGGCGTCGCCGATGTTCTGGCCGAGCTGTTGCAGAATGCACGCAGGGCTGGTGCCAGCGAGGTCGACATCGATGTCATCGAGACGAAAGACCGCAAGCTTCTGGTTCTGCGTGACGACGGCTCCGGGATAGACGATCCCGCAAAGATACTGACCCTGGGAGATTCTGGCTGGAGCGGCGACATCGCCCGCAGCGAAGATCCGGCCGGAATGGGCGTGTTCAGCCTGGCCGGTCGGCATGTCGAAATCCGCTCCTATTCCCCGACCGTTGGAATGGGATGGCGCGTTGTCATTCCGCCCGAAGCCTGGGAAAGCGGCGCACCGCTTGCCATTGAGTGCTGCGATATCGAAGCCGGCACGGAAATCAGGATCGACATGCCCGAGGCGTGGCAACGAGATATTCCAGGCGCGGTGACGAACGCTGCCCGCCATTACCCGCTGACGGTCCGGTATCACGGCGTCCAACTGGATCGCGAGGATTTTCTCGTCGGCGCATGCCGGATCGAGGAATGGCAAGGTTGCCGCATCGGCATCTACCGTGATCGCGGTTCGTGGCCCACGACCTATCCCCGCATCAACTTTCACGGCCTTACCGTCCTGTGCCCAATGCCGACCGTTACCGAAGTCGGCGTCGACAGGTGCTGGCAGGTCCGTGTGGACATTCTGGATTCGCCGGCGCTGCAACTCGTGCTGCCAGCGCGCAAGGAAATGGTTCAGAACACTGCGCTCGAAAACCTGCGCGAGGCGGCAGAACGGGCGATCTACCGTACGATTGCTGAAAGCCCAGGCCATCGCCTCGCTTATGCCCAGTGGCTGCGGGCCCGGGACCTCGATGTCGATCTTGCCGAAGCAGAACCCTGGCTGGCGGCTTGGCTACCGCACACGGCTGACGGCATGCGCAATGGCGAATTGGAATGCGTGAGAGATATGCCGATGATCCTGTTCCCCGAACACGGTCCGGCCATCGAACAATGCGCCGCGCGTGTACTGGAGCGCGGCGATCCGCTGGGCGGAACTCTGGTGTGCGAAGTCACCGCGTTCACCGGCTATCGCTGGTATGACCGCCTGCCGCGCATCGCTGACCTGTCTTTTGCGATCTCGACCGAAGCCGGGACGTTCCGCTGCGAGGATGATCTAGTGCCGCTTCCCGGGCTTGTGTCCGGGCGTGTAACATCGATCGCCCTTGATGTTGCGGTCAGACTGCCAGGTGACGGTGAGGACAAGGCGTCTTCGCACATAATCCCGACTGATGTGCTGATCTTACCCGATGATGGCTGGTCTTGTGACCTTGATACGGTCGTGGTCCTGCTCACGCAGAACTGCACGATCGATCCGGAAGATCTGGCCATTCTCCTTGAGGATGCCTGCTTTCGTGCCGGAGACGATGCCGACAACGACAGCTGGGAAACCCAGTGGCGCGAATTCCGGATGCGGGCGCGGCAGGTCGCCAATACACTGCTGCTGGGCGAGGATGCCGCCATTCTTGAACGGATACGCGAGATCGTCTCCGAGGAGATCGCGTGGCTCATTCCCGCCGGGAGGCGCGTGTCCATATGTTCGGGAGACGGCAAAGTGATACTCGCCTTCGTCGATGAAGCGCCTGCGGGTTCTCTTTCATGACGCCGTCCCCATGCATGCCGCGATCTGTGCTGATCATGACCTTGAAAATGTGCAAATATTGTGCTTATATCAGGTCGTGGAGATTGACATGATGGACACAGTATCGATCGATCACGGCGCGGCTGCTATATCGGGCTTCGTCGAAAGCCTGCAGGAACCGCGCACGCCCTATATCTCGCCCAAGCGTTTCTCCAAAGCGCTCGGCGTACAGGTTGCGGGCCTCGCAAACCTTGCAGGGGTCCATCGCAACACCTTGCGCAACCCGGCTTCTGAACGCTTGCAGGACAAGCTGCGCGAGATGGTGCGGGTCATTTCGGCGGCCGCGACGCTGACCGGTGACGTATCGAAGGCGATCTACTGGTACCGCAATGAGCCCATTGCCGATTACGATCACAGGACGGCCGCCGAACTGGTCGCCGAGGGGCATGCCGATGCCGTGATGGCGCATCTGCGCGATCTTGAGAACGGCGCCAGCGGGTGAAGATCGTTTCGCTTGGGCCGGACGACGTTTTCTATCGCTACCTGACACCCAAATGGGCCTTTGTCCCGCTGAGCGGGGCGGGCGCCGCGAGCGAAGGCGGGCGTTTCAACCGCGTGGGCATGGAGGCCCTCTATCTCTCTCGCGCGCCGCAGACGGCGCTGGAAGAATACCGTCAGGACTCGTCACTGGTGCCGCCGGCCACACTCGCGAGCTACATGGTTTCGCTGGGAAGCGTCGTTGATTTGTCGCAAGGGTTCGACCCGGAGCATTGGACGGGTGACTGGGCGCAATGGGATTGCCCCTGGCGCAAGATCGCACGTATCGACAGGGCACTGCCGCCATCATGGCTTTTGGCGGACAGGGTCATCACGGAGGGACACAAGGGTATTCTTTTTCCCTCGATCCGGCATCCGGGCGGTACCAATCTCGTGATCTTTCATTCCAACCTGACGGCAGCGGATCGGCTGCAGGTTCATGATCCCGATGGACGCTTGCCCAAGGATCAATCATCCTGGCTCAACTGAAGAGCCGGTGGATCGCACCACCGCCTTTCCGACTGACGGGAGATGCAGCATGTCTGAAGCCAAGATCATGCCGTCGCTGTCGCCCCGGCGCGCGCAGTTGGCTGGCTTTGAACATGCCTATGCCGTGGCGCTCCAGCGGCGCCGGCACTCCGGGGTGTGCCAATTCATCATTGAGACCGGCAATCCCATGCAACCCTTTCGGACGTCATCCAGAACTCCAGGCAACGACGAAACCATTTTGGCCCTCGTTGCGTGAAATTGGCTAAGGCCTGCGAAGTGCATGTGTCCTTTGGCCCTATGGTCAGACTTGATCATCGCCAGGAAACACCAGACAGGGGCCTTATGGCTTTCTTCCGAATCTACCGCTGGACGTTCCGTGCTCGCATTGGCGTGCACGGTGCGCTGCGCTTGAAAGCCAAGGAATGATGTCGTCGCACCAGCCTACGTATCGCCGCCTCACCGGCCTGCTGCGTCTCAACGGCCGCAGCGCCGTTCTCGAAACGGGCGATGGGGATTTGATCTTCCTCGTTTCCGAGGACGATCTTGCCCCATTCCATGACCAACAGGTTGTCGCCGAGGGCCAGATGGCCGGACCAGACCGCCTCACGTTGACCTGGATTGCTCCAGCTTCAGCCTGACCTCGGCATGCACCGTGTAATTGGAAACTGAGGTGCGGTGATCCGGAACGCGACCGGATAGCCCCTTCATCCCCAAGGCGCTGATCAGTTCCGCCTTCGCCGCGAACCGGCAGTGCGCTCAAGTTCGTCCGCGGAAACCTCGAGATCCACAGCAAGCTGGGCGAGGGCGCGTGCCGCGCCCAGCCGCATCATGCCGTCGTCATGCGCGCCTGAACACCGGTGCGCTGCGCGCTTGCGCGCAAGGTCCGCGACGGTGCGAAGCGTTTCCGAGTCCATCGCCGAAGAATACCCCTGAAATGACCAGCGGGCCAGCCCGCCCAGGTTTGCGGACGGCGCGGCGCGGGAGGCGAGGGCGTTGCGCCCGGCCACGCAGGGGTGAGGCCGCGAGGGCGGGATACAGAGGAGAGGAGGTCCGGAGAAAGTGTCGCGAAGAAGTTGGTTCGAGAGCGACATCATCAAGGAGTGAAGATCATGAACATTGGAGAAATCCGCAGCGTCAATGGCCGCCTTACCGGAGCCATCGCTACCCGCACCATCGACCTGCCGCGTATCGGTTTGCGCAAGGTCGAGAGCATGAGCGACCGCGCGCCCGCGTACGAGATCCTGGCGCTCAACGTCGCACGGCGCTGGGTGCAGATCGGGGCGCTGTGGGAGGCCTTCTCGAAGAAGACCGGGGAAGCGTTCCTTGCAGGATCGGTCGATGATCCGGGCCTTCCCGAACCGCTGCCCGTCGCGCTCTTCCCGACCGAAGACGGCGGCTACACCATCGCCTGGCGCCGCGAGACCATGCGGTCCGAGTTCGCCGGAGGCTTTGGCGGGATGCAGCGCTCTTACGACGAGCGTGGGCAGGAAGGCTTCGGCGGCAGCACCGCAGGCGCCGATGGCGCGCTGATGGGCGCGGGCGCCGATGAGGGCGACGAACCGCTGTTCTGATCCTGCACGAACAGCACCTCGTGAAGGCCGGAGGCGCAATGAGCGCCTCCGGCCTTCTCTTGTTCAGATCCCGAGATGTGAAAGGCCTTCGCCATGACCAGCACCAATCTCACACGCAGCGTCGATCGCTTCGCCGACCTCAAGACACTTTACGCCGAGATGACCGCCACCCCGGAATTCCAGGCGGCATTCGGCGATCCGCTTGCCGTCTCCATCATCCAGCCGGGTGAGGAGCCGGGCGAACACGACATGCCGGAACCCTTCGCGGCGCAGGCCGAATGTGGCGGCGTGATCGCCACGATCTTCGACCTGTTCACCGGCACCCGGCTCGAACCGCTTGGTGCTGAAATCGCCTGGGGCTTCGTGAACAGCTTCCACTTTGTCGCCGGAAAGCTGGAACGCCGCGAGGATGCCATCGCGCTCGAACTGGGTGATCTGGCGCGCCATCCTGACATGAGCGAGGTCTACAACAACGAGCTCGAAGAGAAGCAGCTGCTGTGCCAGTCGCTCGCCGAGCAGCGCGCCGCGATCGAATGCATGCGCGACTATGCCGCCGAGATGTACCGGGTGCAGTCGGGCTGGCCATGGTCCCCGGCGCGCGGCAGCAAGGCCTCCTCGGCCTCGTCCGCGAGCCAGATCGCAGCGCTCGACTTCTTGCGCGCCCGTGAACTGGCCGCGCGCGAGAAGCACAGTCCCAGGGGACCTGTTGTGGTGTTTTCCGGTCCTGCCCAATGGCACGACTGGGAGACGCTGTGGGCGCGGCTCGACGAGATCAAGGCGCGTGTGCCGCACATGACACTGGTGACGACCGGACAGCGCAAGGGCGCCGATGCCATCGCAGCGGCCTGGGCAGCGCGTCCGGAAAACAGCGTGCCGCTCGTCGCCTACGGGCTCTACGGTTCGGGTCGGAAGACGGCCTTCACCCGCAACCGCAAGCTGGCGGAACTGAAGCCGGTCGAAGCGCTACTGTGCGAAGGATCCGGCCTGCAGGCCAACCTCTATCAGGTCCTGCGCGAAGCCAATGTTCCGATCCATGCCTTCCACAAGGTAGACCAGATCGCTGACACCGCTGTCCCGCGTATGCGGGCGTGAAGCCGGCCTGATCACCCGGGGCAGGGCCTTTGGTCCGCCCCATCATTTCCCGATGACAGGAGGTTCGCATGGCAATCCCTGAACCCTATCGCCGCAATTTCCAAACGCTGCTTCGCGCCGCGGCCGATGGCCATCTCGCGCTTCTGGAGTGCACCGATGCCCAGACAGGCGTTCCCCGCTACGTCGTCACGGCCGTGGGCCGTGACGAAGGCGATTACGTCATGACCCCGTTTGGACATCTCTGCGATGGGAACCCATTTGACGCTTACATTCCGCCTGATCCGGGCGATGGGGTGTCACAGCTCGCATGATGATGCCGGCATAGACATGGTTCGCCTGCGCGACTGAACCGGACAATTCGGGCTGGCCGCACTCCGCGCGCCAGCCCATTTTTGTGCTGCCGGGGAACTCAAGCCTTCCGCTGATCCGTCCGTCAAAGATGCAACCCTTGGCTGTCAAAAGCCCCGTCATGGGCATCGAGCCCATGCCAGGGCTCGGGCGTATGGGGCAGGCGCCCGTGTATTATTCTCTCTTCCAACAAGTCCGAGTATGGCACGGGGTCAGCCCCGGCCTCAAGGATCGACGGCCCCTCCAATTTGCTTTGCAAATCGGTTCCTCCGTCGCCCGCTTCGCGGCCGGGCTGCGCCCGGTCCTTGACCCCGGCGCTCGCAGCCCGTGCAGGAGGGGAAGCCTCTTTTCCTGAATTCAAGGAGGCTACGATGAACACCAAGCGCACCATTCGCGACTTTTCCGAAATCGCCGATCTTATCGCCGCGGAAACCCTGACGCCGGTCGATGGCTTCTCCACCGCCTTCGAAACCGGCCTCGATACGAGCCGCATGGGGGCCTGCGAGGAGGAACTGACCTGCGACATGCCGGACGCCATGCAAGCCCAGCTTGCCACCGAAATGCTGGTCGCCACGCTCTTCGATGTGCTGCGCGGTACCCGCATCGAAAGCCTTGCGCCGCGTCTGGCCTGGGGGATCGTCAACTCCTTCCACAAGGTGGCCGAACAACTCGATGGCGAAGCCGACCGGGCGGCGATGAAGGTTCGCGATCTCGCCCGCGATGCCGACGGCAGCGAGGTGCTGATGAGTGAACTTGAGGACGCGCAGGTGCTCTGCCAGTCGCTGGACGAAGCACGCGAGGCAGTGGCCTGCATGCGCGACCACGCGGCGGCAACTTACCTTGCGGAAAGCGGGCGGCCATGGTCGTCGGTGAGGGGATCGCTTGTCTCTTCCAAGCGCACCGCCTCGGTCATTGCCGCGCAGGACTTCCTCGCCGCGCGGCGGATGCGCAAGGCCGAGGCGCACGCTCCGCAAGGTCCGGTGGTGGTCTTCTCGGGAGGGCAGGTCTGGGAGGATCACGAACTCCTCACCGAAGCGCTCGATGCGGTGAAGGCGCGGGTCCCGAACATGGTGCTGGCGACCACCGCGCAGGATAAGGGGTGTGATGCGATCGCGGCGGCCTGGGCGGCGCGCAGTGGCACCATGCTCATCGCCTTCACGCTTGACCGGCGTCTCGGCAAGCGGGCGGGGTTTGCCCGCAACGAGCAGCTCCTGGGCCTGCGCCCGGTCGAAGCGATCGTCTGCGAGGGCTCCGGGCTGCAGTCGCATCTGGCGCGCGAGGTGAGGGCCAAGCGGATACCGGCGCACTTCTTCGCGCTGAAGGACCAGCGCACCAATCGGGCGGTAGCGTAAGCGGCCAAGAAGGGGACCGGTCGGGCTTCGGCTCGGCCGGTCCCCTTCTTTATGCTGGCGGTAAATTCGCCCCCGCTCAGGGACGCGAAGCCTTGCGGCTTCGCGCCCGCCGCGGGGCCGATGCGGAGCCACGAATGTGGCTCCGGCCTCCTGCGCGTGGCTACGCCATGCTCGTCGCTGGGCCATCCCTGCGGGATGACTTGGAGTTGGTTGAAGTACCCGACTGCGACGATGCGCTTGCTTCAGGGAGCGCGCGAAGGGCGGTCACAGCCGCCGCGCCGCCACAACGGATCGCGGCGACAAGCAGATCGCGAAATTCCCGTTCGGTGAGGTCCTCAACGGGGAGGTCGATAACGATCTCGGCGTACTTGCCGCGCAGGGCGCGGCGGGTCTGTTCCACCTCTTCGGCCATAGCGCGTTGGCGCGCTTCAAGGTCGGCGAGGCGTTCGCGGTCGGTCTTCTTGGGCATGTCCATCGGTCCTTCGATGGTCTGCCCGCCGCCTCCTTTATCGGTTGCCCGAAGGCGGCCTGCAATCCCTGGATCGGAAGGTCATTATGAAATCAAAGGTTCTCCTATGCGGCGCCATGATCAGCCTGCCGGTGTCCCACCGGCAGAAGGACAAGGCCCCCTTCGGGGGAGCCGCGCCCCTTCCGGGACGTGGCGACGCAGCGAGAAATCGCTGCGCAAGAAAGCACTCACGGCCGTGGCCGTTTTGTAATGCACCGTACGCACCAGTGCTGCCCATAAAGTGGCTTGGTTTCAACAGCTTGCGACGATTTTGGAAAAGCTGTTGGGACACATTTTGCGCGCCGGGGAACATCTTGGCAAGCGAAATTTGCCCCGCCTTTAGGCGTTTTTGAGCGTGGGACACCTCCTTCTCACATACAGAATTGGTGCTACACCCCGCCGGGTATAATCCTACTATATGCCCTGAAAGGTATATTGCAAATACATACCTCATGGGGTATAGGGTGGCGCAGGAGGTCAGTATGTCTGAAGCCATCAGAACACCACGGCAACTCGGCTCGCTCATTCACAACGAGCGCGTGCGCCGCGGCTTGTCACAGCAAGAACTCGCTAACCTCGCGGGCACTGGCCAGAAAACCATATCGCGCATCGAGACCGGACACGAGGGAGCAAAGCTCGATACGCTCTTTCGCTTGCTGGCCGTGCTCCAACTGGAAATCCGGTTTACGCCGCGTAGCGTCGCAAACAGCAAATCCATCGGCGACGTATTCTGATATGGCACGCAAAAAAAAACATTCCCCGCTCAACGTGTTCATAAACGACCGGCTGACAGGCCGGCTGTCCAAAGAGTCGAGCGGGGCAATCTCCTTCCAATACGATCCGAGCTGGCTCGAATGGGAGCACCGCTTCGCGGTTTCGCTTTCATTGCCGATGAGAAAGGCGGCATATCGCGGCGCGCCCGTAGTCGCCGTGTTCGAGAACCTTCTCCCCGACAATCCGCAAATCCGGACCAGGGTTGCCGAATGGACAGGCGCTGACGGTACGGACGCCTATAGCCTGCTGGCGCAGATTGGCCGCGATTGTGTCGGCGCGATGCAGTTCCTGCATGATGACGAGGACGTGGAGCCCAAAAACGGTGTGACGGGAACGCCCGTCACAGACGAGGAAATCGAGGCCATTCTCGCGAATCTCCGCGGCGTCCCGCTAGGCATCGATCCCGAGCATGAATTCAGGATATCGGTCGCCGGAGCACAGGAAAAGACGGCGCTGCTTCACCATGAAGGTCAATGGATGAAGCCTGTCGGCACGACGCCGACAACGCACATCCTCAAACCCGAGATCGGCACCATTCCTACTTCGAGCGGCACAATCGACATGACGGCCAGCGTCGACAATGAGCACTATTGTTTGAAGCTGCTCGAAGCCTTCGGTCTCACCGTCAATCAAACCGAAATCGCGACCTTCGGGAAGCGCCGTGTCCTGGTTGTTGAGCGCTTCGATCGACAGTGGCAGAAGGACGGGCGTCTCCTTCGATTGCCGCAAGAAGACTGCTGTCAGGCGCTCGGCATACCGCCTTCCCGGAAATACCAGGCGACCGTTGAAGGTCACCAAAATGGTCCCGGCATCAAGGACATCTCAGCCCTTCTTCAGGGCAGTGACACACCAGTCGAAGATCAGGCCGCCTTCTTCAAGTGCCAGATACTCTTCTGGCTGATCGGCGCGACGGACGGTCATGGCAAGAACTTCAGTGTGTTCCTGAGCCCGGGCGGGGGCTATCGGCTTACACCATTTTATGATGTGCTTACTGCTCAGACCGCCTTCGATCAGAAGCAGATTCCGCACAAGAGCTTCAAACTGGCGATGTCTGTAGGCAAGAATTCCAAGTACCGCATCCTCGACATTGCCAGCCGGCACTTTGTCGAAACCGGCAAGGCCGCTGGTATGGGACCCACCATCATCGGCAAAGCCGTTGCCGAGGTTTTAGAACTGGTGGGAAGCGCTCCAGATCGCGCCCTCGCGCAAATGCCGACCGATTTTGCGGTAGGTGTCCATGAAAGTGTCACTAAAGCCATAAATTCTCGACTGCCGCTATTAGAGCCGGCTTTAGCCGAGCTCTGATCGAGCCGGCACGTGCGTTCTGCGTTCCGACTTTTCAGATCGTGTTGCGCCACTTGTGCCCACCATTAGGTATGCTGTTCGTGGTCGAATGGCCGTTCTCGACGGCTTTGTTGTACAAATCGTCCGCAGGTTGGCCGTCGGGCCTTGGAGACCGTCAGTTACGCAACACGTTGAGTTTCAGGTGTTCCGAGTGCGGTGAAGCGGTTGAGGATGGCTGCCCGGATTTGCAGTTCGGCCACTTGGCGATCGAAGTCTCGTGCGATGATGCGTTCACCCAGCAGCTTGAAGCAATGCATCTTGGTTTCGACGCGGCTGCGTTGGTGATAACCGCTCCATCGTTTCCAGATGGTTCTGCCAAGCCGCCCGCTTGCACCAACGATCTCATTGCGGGCCGCGACGCCTGGCGTGCCTTCAGGCCATGGCCTGGCATTGCGTCGAGCGGGAATTACGGCACAGGCATCGCGTGCAGCAATGGCATCGTGGCAGGCCTTTGTATCATACGCCCCATCGGCGCTGACGGTCACGATGGCTTGATCCTCTGGTATCTGCTCTAACAGTTCGGGAAGCATGGGCGCATCGCCCACCCGGCTGCCGGTCACTTCGATAGCCCGGATCTCCAACGATCCGGCATCGACGCCGAGGTGGACCTTGCGCCACTGTCGACGCTTGGACGGGCCGTGCTTGCGCCTGCACCATTCCCCATCGCCTGCGGCCTTGATGCCCGTGCTGTCGATCAGCAGGTGCAACGCCCCGGAACCGGACTGGCAGGGAATTTCGACAAGCAAGGTTTTCTGCCTGCGGCTCAGGGGGCTGAAGTCAGGCACAGGCCAATCGAGCCCGGCCACCTCCAAAAGGCTTGCGACCATGCCGGTGGTCTGGCGCAAGGGCAGCTTGAACAATACCTTCAGAGTCAGACATGTCCGGATCGCGGCATCCGAGAACACCGGCTGACGCCCGCGCTTGCCGGTTGGCGGGGACAGCCATTGCATTCCGGGATCAAACCAAATCTGAAGCGAGCCTCTCTGCGCCAGTGCTGCGTTGTAGGATTTCCAGTTTGTCGTGCGGTAGCGTGCGCAGGGCCGTTTGCTCATCGCCGCCCCTTAACGCACTGGATTCACAAACGGAATCCTTCGAGCATTTCTGCAACAAAGCCACTGATACCACTCAACTTAGTTTCGGATCAGGCTCTTAGATTTGGACCTGATCCGCAGATCACCATACCGGCCAGCGGCTTCTGAAATGCTGCAATCGAAGGCCTGACAGAAGACCGCACTCGATCACAAGCCCACTGGATCCGAAACTTCTTGCTTCCACGGGCGGTAACCACAGAAGTCATTCAGCTTAGCTCAGCCGTCAAACTGTCCAAAAAGGCGAGACCTCCTCACTCACCTTCGCCCCTTAACGAACTGGATTCACAACGGAATCTCGCTACCATTTGCCCCACAAAGCCCTGTGCATAGCTCTTGAGGAACATTGAAAATTCAGTTGAAATTTTAACAAGCTTCGATCTTTTGTCCATAATATTTTCTGTAGATGAAATTAAATTGCGCTCTTTCATTCGCTTCATCATTTCATGAAAACCGCGGTTGGATAAATTTGAAACAATGGAAGATTCCTTTATGGTCAAATCTCCGTTAAGAAGAACGTGCAAGACGAGTCTTAACTCATTGGTTATTGCGTTTACGCCATAAAGGTTTCTAATTTCATTATCGAAATCTAGTATTAATTGAACGAAGTCTCGTTCAAAATTAGGGGAATTGAATTTATCAAGGCATTTATTTTCCCTGAAATTTGGAAAATTCGTTTCTTTAGTCAAAATCACCACCATGACTCCCCACCCGGAAATAACCAGGGGTCGTAGTGTTGATTTCCGCTGAGAGTTGACCCGGGAGAGGCATAAATTTCCGCTGAGAAGTGACCCATGTTCTGACCTTTCCCCTGGCTGTTGCGTCGGGGGACATTGGAGTGATCGACATGGCGTTATT
>NZ_JANZXA010000020.1 GCF_025153475.1 Novosphingobium mangrovisedimenti | reverse complement strand
CCGTCACTTCTCGCTATCATGATGTCGCCATGGCCTTGGGCCACGGTTGAATAGAGAGCCGTATGCGCTGAAAGGTGCACGTACGGTTCGGGGAGGGGAAGCGCTCATGCGCTTCCTACTCCACTGCACACTTGGGCCGGGTTCGTCTACGTGGCCTTTGTGATCGACGCCTATGCTCGCCGGATTGTGGGCTGGAAGGTCAGCACTTCGGCCACCGCCAGCTTTGTTCTGGATGCTCTGGAGCAGGCAATCCATGCCCGCAGGCCGGAGCCGGAAGATGGCCTGATCCACCACAGCGACAGGGGCGTTCAATACCTGGCCATGAACTACACCCAGCGCCTGGCCGAGGCCAACCTCGTGCCATCGGTCGGCAGCGTCGGCGACAGCTATGACAATGCCTTGGCCGAGACGATCAATGGCCTTTATAAGACTGAGGTCATCTGGCGGCAGCGGTCATGGCCAAGCGCGTCTGCGGTTGAAATGGCAACCCTGCGCTGGGTGGATTGGTACAACAATCACCGCCTTTTCGGCCCGATCGGCTACATCCCTCCCGCCGAGGCCGAGGCAAACTACTATGCAGCCATAGAGACCCTCGATATGGTTGCGTGACCCAATTGAAAACGCCTCCGGGAAAGCCGGGGCGGTTCATGGTGAAGCCGTACTTTCACGACCATACCGTGGCTTTGGGGTTACCATCCGTATTGCAAAATGGCCTCTGGCATCAGACATTGCATGCCCCTTGCCTTGATTAGAGCAAGGTTATTGAACACCTTGAAAAGCGCTGGCAGTTTTTTGGACGGTCAGCGTGAGCACCGCAAAAACCGGTAGCGTTTGCGCGATGACGGTTATTCATTGATCGGGAGCGACGATGGAGTGCCGTGATGGACCCGAAGTCCCTGTTCAGTTTGAGCGACCATCTTGAAGCGCTGAGCAAGGAGGGTGATCCGCTCGTGAGCGAATTGCTGCGTTAGGGCCAAGCGTAGCCGTCATACAAACTTCAATCGCCAAGTTCGCTACTCCCCATCGCGCGAAGGAGGGGAGGGGGCAAGTTACCATCTTGCGGCATCGAAGGAACGGCTGTGTGGCAAGAATTGCACCTCAATCCAATCGGTTTTCGGTTTTGAACGATCAACCTCGATGGTAGCTTCGCGTTCGGAAAGGATCCCGCTGTGGAAGTCGAAAACGATCCGAGCAACACCACGGAAAATCAAGCGACTAATGGCACTTCCAAGCCAGAAGCGTCTGCTTGGCTGTGGCGACCATGGCAGGCCAAACTGTGGTGGGCAGGCATTGCCGCCTACTGGGCGGGCAAGTGCGCGTCGTTTTATGTACCGTCGCTCGAAGGCTTCTACACCAGCGCGCTCGCCGGTTATCTGAACATTCTGTTCTTTCCGATTACGGCACTGCTCATTCTCGGGATCGACTTCGCGCAGGCACGGTTTGCCGCGAGCGACTGGGAATTCGTTGAACCGACGCAGGAAGAGATGTTCCCACGACGATCAGTTGGGGGCTTGCGTGATCCCTACAGCGATCCGCTCGATCCGCGGTCAGGCGCACTCTATTGGCGGCATCGCGAAAACGGATGATGATGGCCGCTAGTCGTCCTTTCGTTCTTTGAAGCTCGGGTCCCCGTCAAACGGCCCATTCTGCAAATCGTTTGAAAAACGCCCCGTGCGCAAAATTGAAGATTGTTCGATCGAGGTCAGCGGGCCGGTAACATCTGCGGTCCCCCGGCCTGCATCTGCTTGCTCAAGATAGCGATTGCGTAGCCCGCGTTCCCCGAGAATTTGACGGCTCAGTTCCTTCGAAAAGGTCTCGGCGGGGCTGTTTGAACGGGACGCGGCGCGTTCAGCACCTGCAATAGCTTCGCGAACGTCGAAGTTCACAATATCAATGTTGGCATTTGTAGTTTCTGACGTTGTGCCACGATCGGCACTTTCGAAGCCAAGGGATCCAGATGCACTGCCGCCGACAGATCTGTGGGAGGACGGTTTGTTTCTTGTCCTAGCGGTTGTCTGACCGCCCTTTAACACCGATGCAGCTACTGAACCGCCCACTGTGGTGCCCATCGAATTGCTGTCTTCTGCTCGGCGCGCAATACTTCTGGTCCACCCTGTCTGAGCCATGATGGCCTGAACATCGCGCTGCAGCGTATCGGCCACCTGCGGTTTCAAGCGCCAGTTACCATGCCGATCCATTTCGAAGCCGCCGCGCAGCCAGTTCGCCATCGCCTCGTGGCCTTCCTTCCCGCCGCCCAGGAAATGCTCGATCGTGTCCGGCCCAGCCTGTTTGCCAGCCTCGAAGCGCGTGCTGGTATCGCTGCGCGCCGACTGACTGAAACCCGCGCTACTGGAAACCAGAACATCGTCGTGCGCAAACGAAAAGCGTGCGGTACCGCCATTGGCAATCGCGCCAAGCTGGCTCTCGTTGATCAGTCCGCCGCGCCACAGGGCCGCAGCTGTCCGCGAGGTGAGATTGAGACTGAAGTCCCCGTTCTGGTCCATCGCGATCTGGCGCCGGGTGAGCTTGATGCCATGGTCGGCCAGCAGCTTTTGCATACGGGTCAGCCGTTCGTTGTCGACAATACGGGTGAGGCGTTCGTTACGCGCCCGGTCCGCGACACCATCAGCGCCGCCTTCGGCCATGTCGACCTGATTGCCCGAGGTCTGTCGCAGCGCCTGGATGAAGCTGTCGAGCCGGGCTGCTTGCCGTACCGAGGTTCCAGCTGCAGCTGCGCCCTCGGCGTAGCCAAAATTTTCCGCCTGCCGCCGCTGCTCGCCAATGCGTGCTGCGCTGCGGGTTCCATCAGTTCCCACCTCCCGCTGGGCATCAAGCTTGCCGGACCGCTCTGCAAAGTCGTAACCTGCTCCTTCGCGGGTGCGTCCGTAAACGCTGGTCCCCTCCCGCGCCGCCTCGGCGCTCGCCCCATCCGCCGTGCCGACCGATACAGCAGCGTTGTAGGTTTCGAGCGCGCGTAGAACCTGAGCCTCATTACGGCCCGTAGCGCGGGAGAGCTGGGTCAAGGCGGAGGAGCGCGCCTCGCCCGAGAGGGCATTGATGAAGGCGATGCGGCGGCTGGTTTCATCGAGAGGAAGGCCCAGCATGGAGGCGGCGGTGCGCTGGCCTTCGCTGTTCCCCGTTCTCCAGGCCTGCTCGGCCGCGACATTGCTGCGCTCCACTTCAGCCACGCGAGCCCCGGCGTAATCGCGCCGGCCTTGCATGGCGCCAACCTGGACCTGCGCGCCGGTCAGGTCATTCTGCAGCATTTGCTCCTGATCGTAGGCATTGGCGATGAGCTTGGCGAAGGTGGGATCGGCCCCGGCCTCGCCAATGACGCCCGACGCTTTCAGTTCCGCGTCGGCCTTCGAATAGCCACCGCGCTCAAAATGCCGCGCCGCGCCCTGGAACATCATCGAATAGGCCCGCTCGTCACCAAAGGCTTTCCACTGCACCATGTTCTGCGCGAAGGCGGCAAAGGCCTTCTCGCCGGACTGGCCCGGGCCAAAATATCCGGTGCCAAGGCTGCGCAGGGCATCCTTCTCGGCAAAATTGTGGATCGCGGCCGTAGTCGCATTGGCCCGCACCGCGCGCGCGACCGCCGGATCGGCAGGACTGCGGCCGGAGAGGGCAGGGGCGATACCGCCCAATTCGCGGGCTGCATCGATCGCGCCCATCCCGAAGGCAGGGACACCGGGCATCCCACTATTTGCTTCGCCCAGAACTGCATCCGCAGCGCCGAACGACCGGTTCGCTCCGAACGTGGAGCGCTCACCAAAATCGCCAAAGCTGGAAGTGGCGCTGCGCCTTGCCATCGTCCCGCTGGCCGAGCCTTGCGCCTCGAGCGCCGAGGCATAGCCTTCTCGTGTCGCCATCGGGGCGGCTGCCGCGGAACCCAGACCCTGTGTCTGGAGCGCGCCGCCGGTGAAGCTCGAAAACACGTTCCCCGAAAAGCGGAACACCGTGAAGACGAAGGCGCCAGCCAATCCCGCCGCCGCCATGCGGAAGGTGCCGAAGATGGCCAGCGCCTTCATGGCGGCGGAGGGCGCGAGCATCCAGGCGTTGGCGGCCACCGCGTTGCTGCGCATCTGCGCGAGGACTTCCATCGCCCGCCCGAGGGTCAGTTGGTAGATGCCGGCATCGATCACGCCCCATAGCGCCACGAAGACGAAGAGCCCGATGGCAAAGCTCGCGACCCGCAAATTGATAGGGGTGAGGACGAAGAGCAGGGCGATTGGCACCATGAAGAGCATGATGGCAAAGACGGTCGCCCTGATCGTCGGCATCCACTCATTGGCGACCGACATGGTGGCAAGGCCATTCGAGACAATCGCCCGGTTCGCCATGATCCGGGCTGCTGCCGCCGGACTGTCCTCGAAGAGGACGTCACCCACCGCGGTGCCAAGCAGGACATCGCTCATGAAGGTTTGCAGCGAGAGCGGCGTTCCCAGCATCATTTGCCCCATGTCGCCGAGCCGCGAGCGGCAACGCGCGAGCTGGGCGGCATCGGAGACATCGTATCCGGTGCGCTCGCAAACCTGCCGGATATAGCCTTCGAACAGCGTCGGATCGGACAGTCGCGTGTGGATATGGTCCCAGGCCTCGGTGCATGAGACCGTGGTTCCGCCCTTGTCGGCCGCGGTATAGACCGTGCTGAACGTCGACGGGCCTGCCATGGCGGCGAAGGCCGCCGGGAGATCGGCAGTCGTCCGGAACAGCTGGTCATCATCGACAGGGTACGAGGCGGAGACCCGGGCAACGGGATAGCATTGGCGCAGGTAATCCTTGATCGTCGCATCGAGGAAGCTGTCGGTCATCGGACCATTGGGCGAAACGGCGTTGAGGAAGAGGTCAAAGCTGTGCCCGCCCGCGCCGAACTCGAGCTTGGCATTCGGATCGAGTGTATTGTCGTCGATGGTCTCGGCAAGCGAGCGCTCCATCAGGTTGGTGACGCCGGCCACCAGGACGAGCAGATTCGGCACATCGCCCACTGGTTGATAGGCATTGCGGACTTTGTCGTAGACATGGACCGTGCCCGTTGTGGCGATGAGCCCCACGAAAAGGCCGACGCCGACGAGGATCTGGAAACCGAAAGCGACAAGGCCCATGCCTTGCCCGCGTACGCTGGCGATCACGGCGCCGAGCGCAATGCCGACCACTGCGATGATCACGACCAGCGTTTCGTAGCGCGGGTCCGCAAAGATCATCGAGACAAGCCGGAAGGCATCCACCGTCTCGGCAAACCCGTCATAGGTGTAGAAACTCGTATCGACGGCCATGGCAGGCGTCGCGATCAGGCTGAGAGCCAGGGCGGTGAGGAAACCCAGGGCGGCGCGGATGGTGCGGGGCATGACTTCGCTCACCGGCCCGGGGCTGCGGCGGCGCCGGCCGCATCGCGCGCGTCGCGGTCACGCTGGCGGACGAGGCCAGCGTAATTGGCCGAGAGGTTGGCGGCATCGAGCGCTGCCATGTAGCTTTGGCGCATCTGCGCGCGCTGGCGCAGGACCTCCTCGCGCAATCCGCGAAGCTGTTCGATGCCCTTGGTGAGAATGCGGGTCTGGCACAGATTGGTATTGGCGGCATCGGCCACGCCTGCCGCATTGGCGCCGCGCTCGGCGTTGGACACGGCAAAGTCGATGCTGCGGGTGAGGTCATTGAGCATCTGGTAGGCGAGGGTGAGGGCAACCAGTTCGTCGGTATCGGCAATCACGGAGTCCGGCACGCCCTGGCGCACACCCCATTCGAGCATGCGGTAGACGGGCAGGGTACGGATATTGGCGACGAACTGGCGTTCGTCGGCCGTAAGCGCACTGCGGGACCTGATCTTGCCGGCGATCGCTTCCATGCGCTCGCGCGCCAGTTCGAGAGCACCCTTGCCGGTTCCTGCCGAGCAGTCGGCGGCCGTGGCCGGAATGTTGAGCGCGCGGCGCTGGACCTTGCCGGTGAGGAAATCCTCGACGCTTTCCGTGTCCTGGTGCGGGCAGGCCGGGATCGCCGAGAAGAGCGGCACCTTGTCCGCCGCGTCCCAGCGCATGTAAACGTCGCCGACCCGGGCGCGCATGACGCTGGCCCAGTCACCCGCGCCTACACGCGTTGCGGCATGGGACAGCAGCGATCCGGTGCGGAAGATCTCAGTGACTTCGGCCGGACAGTTGGCCAGCGCGTCCTTCAGGTCCTCGGTCGGGTTGTTGGCGTTGGCCTCGATCTTCTCGCGGCTCTGCTGGTAGCTCTTGGCAAAGCCTTCCTTCACTGACTTGTAGCCGGTCATCTCCTCGATGATGCCCGACATGTTGTCATCGCCCCTAGCGATCTGGACCATGCGGCTCGCAAGCCGGCAATCGTTCACCTGGATCGAGTTGAGGAAGTTGGTCGCCGCTTCCATCTTGGAGATGATGTTGCCCATCTTTTCATCGAGGGTCTCGAGCAGGTACTGGAAGGCGACGGCGGGCGCGGCCTGAAGGATGCTTTCCAGTTTCTGGACGAGGTAGTCCGGGTCGAGGAAGGACATGCCGCCCAGGAACATGTCGATACCGCCGCATCCCGCCTTGATCTTGGGCAGCGTCAGGCTGGTCAGGTAGTCGCTATGAACATCGACCCGGCCCGACATGCCACCGGCGGTCACATAGCCGCGGGTCTGGTCCTCGAAGCTGCCGGGACTGGTGTAGGTGACATTGTTGAACCATGATTCGGCCCAGCTCTGGGCATGGGCTGGTGAGCTTACGGCGCAGGAGGCGAGCAACGCGGCTGCGGCAATGTTCAGGCGGGCGAGGGGCTGGGCCATGGCGGGGCTCTTTCTGTTCGTGCCAATGGAGTAAGGGACCGGCCCGCCATGAACGGTCCCTCAGCGATGGTTGCGGGTCGCCGGGCTTGCGCCCACGATCCCGGTAAACCTGGAAAGCGCGCGTACGCCGACCTGAGCGCGCACGCCGGTCAGCATGCGCGCGGCAAGCCAGACGTTGCGGGCAAGGTTGGGCGCATGATCGGTGCCGATCGCGATGGGTACCATGCGGGAAGGATCGTCGATCGGCCGGACCCAGGCGACGGGATGGCCGACCCAGGGCAGACCAAGCCGGCCCGAGCGTAGCAGCGCGTCCTCGCGCGATAGCGTGCGCACCTGCCAGCCATAGTGCCGGCGCAGCGTGCCCAGTTTGCTCCAGAGATCGGCGCACGGCAGGCATCCTGGCGCGGTGCTCATCTCGATCACGAAGGCCGGCGCATAAGCGTGCAGCGATCCGGCAAAGTCGGGAGGAAAGTCTCGGGTGACCGGCACACGTGCAAGCCAGGCTTGCATTTGCGAGGGGTCGGCAACCGGATGGATTGCCGCGGCCCTTGCATCCTCGCGCGTCGCAGGCCTGGCCCGGCTGGAAGGGCCAGGCGCGGCCAGGCAGGAGGCAGCCATGACCGGGAGCAGGAGGCGTGCTGCTCGTTTCATTCACCAGCCCCCCCAGCGGCAGGCACATCGCTCATTTCCAGGTCCCGGGACAGCGCACGCGGATCGCTTGCGGCAATCGGGCCGGCGGAAAGGGCATCGAAGAAACCGCCTTCCTCGCCCGCGCCCGTCATGAACTGCTCGGGGCGGATGTCGCCGGTCAGGAGCTTCACGGCCTGGTAGGCCATCTGGGCGAGGTTGGGATAAGCCTCGATACCGGCGGCAATGACCATCCTTTGCGAACTGTTCCTGCGAATGATCATCGTGGTCGGGGTGACCTCGACCCCGAAGCGTGCACCCAGGTCCGGGCGGCGGTCGAGGTCCATCAGCGTGACCTGCCAGCCCATATCGTCCTGGAAACGCTGGACGATGGGCCACTGCACACGGCAGTAGCCGCAGGTGGTGCGCGAGAACATGACGAGCGCGAATTCATTGGCGCGCGCGCGCAAATAGCGCTGCCGGACCTGATCCTTGTGGGCGGTCAGCTCGGCCCTCGCATCGCCCACCATCGGGTTGGCGGACTTGGAATTCAGCGCCGGGTTCTGCAGCATGGCGATCTGGGTGAGCCCGGCAAAGGCGCGGGCCTTGCGCCGGGCAAAGTCCTCGAGGCGCCAGAAATCGGCAACGGCCTCGACGGTGAGCACGGTCGCGGCATAGTCGCGCTGGTCCTCGATCAGCTTGCGGATGCGGGGCGGTGTCCAGCTCGCAAGTTCGGCCATGGGCGGAATGACAGGCCTGGCCAGCGGATCGCCTTCATCCGGCTTTTGCTGTTCGGGTTTGGGAGGCGGCGCATACCACCAGTAGCCCTGCTTGACCTCGAGGGGCCCGGCACCTTGCTGCGCGAGTGCGGGAGGCGGCAGGGTCAGCGCCAAGGCTGTTGCCAGTAGCGGCGGGAATGGCCGAGCGCGCGTGTTCACAGCACTTTCCTCATGCGGGTGAGGCGGCTGATTGCGACAGGTCCATAATAGCGGCTGTCGAAGCCGTCGGGATGGGGCGAGCCGACATAGATCATGCCTTCGGGAATGTGTGGTTCCGCCGGAATCCAGTGCTTGAGCGTCTGGCCATTGCGGCCGGCCGGCTTGGAAATGCCCAGGAGCTCGCCGTTGCAGTAGTACCAGCCATCCCGGGTGCCTGCTTGCAGGGAAGGCTGCATCGAGGGGCGTTCGACCATGGTGATCCTCTCGCCGGGCAGGCACAGCGCTTCCTTGGTCACGCTGACAGGTTCGGGCCCTGCGAGCGGATGCGAGAGGGTGAACATGACGAAGTCTCCCTTGCGGATATGACCGGGATCGGCGCGCACCGCGATGGCGGGGATCGAGGGGCTCATGACCCAGGTGACCTGCGGGATGGCCCAGCAGGCGAGGAGCCCTATCGGAAGGACGATCGCGTAGGCTTTCCAGAGCCGGGCGGGGCGCACCGGCTCGCCCAGCCCTGCGCTTCCCAGCGCCACGGCAGCGCGCAGCGGCAGCTCGCGCAACGCGGGCCAGGCGGACCTAGCGGTTTTCCAGGCGAGCTTCAGCATCGCGCACCTCCATTTTACCGCCGAGGCGGGCGTATTCGCCAAGCAGTCCGGAAAGCGCTGCATCGCCATAGACCAGATGCGGGCTTACCGGCGCGTCGTCGTCCCTTTCGCAATAGGGCTGGGCCGGATCGCCCGGGATCATGGCGAGGGCGGGCACGCGCGTGACGCCGTGCTGGCGAAACACCAGCGGATCGACGATGATCTGGACGCCCCGCATCGCGCAGGCCGGCCCTTCACAGCCCGGATCGAGGCGCAGGATTTCGGCGGAAAGCTTCGCCATCGGCCCGACACGCGTCAGCCCGCCCGGCATTCCGCGAAACGCCATGACCCCGCCCGCTTTCTCGAGCTGGCCTGCGTAAGTGCGCAGCACATCAATCGGCATGGACGACGAGACGAACAGCACCGGCACCCAGCTTCCGGTCGTCGGGACTCGCACGGCATCCGCGAGGGCAACGGCATCGGGCGCGTCCAGCCCCAACGCCTGTGCCATGCGCCGCGCCATTGCCTCGCGCTCTCTCGCCACACCCTCGCGCGCTGCCTCGAGTCCCTGACGCGCCCGCGCTTCCAGTTCCGGCGAAGGTGTCCGCGCCCGCAGACCATCGAAGGCCCGGCGTCGCTCTTCGTCAGGCAGGTCCGGGAGCGCGGTTGGTCCCGATGCGGTATCCGCCTTCCGCCGGCTCACGGCCTCCTTCAGGCGGTCCATGGCCGCATCGCCCTGCTGTGCGACCGGACTGTCCTTTTGCGGATCTGCATTTGATGGAGCTTCCGCGGATAGAGCAGGAATAGCCGGTACAAAAAGCGACAGGACTAACAACGCAAGGGTGCGCCCATTTCGGATTTGGCTCAGACCGGAGCGAGAATGGGTGTGTTCGAGAACCGGCGCGCAGCGTACTTCCAGTACGTGAGCACCGGAAGCGCAGAACGCGCCCGTTCGCAGCCCGGTATCAGTCAAATACGTAATGGGCTCAGGGCTGGAAGTAGGCATCGATCCTTGCCTCCATATCGATCTTGATCTCGCTCTGGGTGCGGACCTCGATGTCCGAGTAGTATTCGGAGAGGTCCATCTTTGAAAAATCGAGGGCCTGGAACTCTTCCGGCGTGAAGCCGCGGCAGTAGGGATTTTTGGGTGTTCCCCAGCCAATCTCGTTGAAGGCGATGAGCTGCGGGCGCCCCTGTTCCTGGATGATGCGGCCAAGCCGGGTGTTGAAGCAGCAGTGTCCTTTGGCCTTCTGGACACAGACGCCCAGGATCTTCGAGGAACAGTAGGTGCCGACTTCGTGGCACATGTCCGAGCCGCGCAGCATCCCGGTCTCCATGTCTTCCTGGTCGCACCCGGCGAGCAGGACCTCGATCATGAAATTGACGGCAAGGCTGATCGCGATCGAGGTTGGATCTATCCCGACGATAAGCGCGTTCGCCCCGGCACTGGCCGCTTCGCTGGCCGTAGCCCCGGCCTGAAATGCGGTATAGGCGGCTTTCATTCCGGTGAAGACGCCCTTGGCGACGGCGATCTTGGTGCCGATAGAGGCGACGGACGAGCCCATGCCGTCCTTGACGATCTTGCCCTTGTCCTTGCAGCAGTTCTGGAAGGTGTCGGAAAGACCCGGTGGGCGGCAGCGCATGGCGCGCCCGGAAAAGATCTCGATTTGCGCGAGGCAATTGCCGTCCGCATCGACTTGCCCATCGGCAGGCACGCCGGGATCGTTCATGGCCGGTTCCTCGACAATCGGCGTGGTACCGATATCGAGGCAACTGTGCGGCGAGCAGGAGGGGGTGCCACCTGCGGCAGGTATCTCGCAGGGCAACTGGCCTCCGAGCGGGCAGGTGTAGGCCCCGGCCGCGTCCGACACGCATTGCACCGCTTCGATCGGGCAAAGCCAGCTCCCGTTGGCGGTCGCAAGGCAGCTGGCGGTCTCCCCGGGATCGGCGGCATCGCCGTTGCTATTGAGATCCGCGGCGCAAAGCGCATCTGCATGGGCAGGTGTTGCGAACGCGAAGCTCGCGCTTGCCATGAGGGCAAGGAGGAGAGGGGAGCTTCTCATTGCCCGGTGCTCGTGCAGACCATGTCCTGGCCTGCGAGCCGCACGGTCTGCATCATGACCACCGCCTCGGGAAAATCGTCGAGGCAGCCGCAGGCGCTTTCAATCTCTTCACCGGGGTCCGTGGGGCAGACATTGGCACTGTCGCACACGTGGTAGAAGGTGTCGAACCCTGCAGGATCGTTCTGTTTGGTGCCGACGACGCCGTCAGGCGCGGCATCGGTATTGGCCCGGGGAGCGCGCGTCTTGCAGATCATTTCGCAGGCTGGCACCGAACCCCGGTCCGGCAGACTGAAGGGCTGCGTTGATGTCGTGACGGTGCCATCGGCCGCGGTCTGGCGATCGGCCAGCAGGGTCTCGGTCGAATGGTCGATGATATAGGCGCCGCGGCCGAGATCGGGCTCGGGCAGCGCGGCGCTGTCAACGATGCAGCGGTATTGCCGATCGCGCGTAAAGAAGTCGCGGGCGAACTGGAACGTACAGGCGCCGGTTCCGAAGAGTCGTGTCTGGGGCAGGGGACGAAGGCCGGTGCCTACGCCGTTCACGACCGTGTCCACCCCATCGACGCTCTCGCTGTAGAGGCGGCAATTGCCGTCAGCGGCGTTAGCGGCGCAAAGGTCGATCAACCTCTCGCTGACTTCGCATCCTGTCTGAGCCTCGACTTCGACATCGATGTAGCCCCAACGCCCGCCGCCGCCCGCGCGAACCCGCGCGGCAACGCTGGTCTCGCCCTCCTTCAGTTGCGGCGTGATGTCGATGCTTGTCCGGTTGTACCAGGCGCTGCCGCTGATCCGGCAGTCGCCTGAAGGCAGACCTTCGGTAAGCCAGGGGCGCTTGCCCGCCGAGCCCACGATTACGCCATTGACGCGGCCCTGGACCCAGTCTTCGGCGCCCATTTCGACGATCCGGGCAGAGGTCAGCCGTTCGGGCTCATGGACGTCGAATGTCGCGGTATAGAAGGGAGGATTGGCTCCGCAGGCGCCGTCGCCGCCCATCCGGTAGCGGCGGCAGTTCGTGCCGCAACTCGTCACCGACTGGACCGCGCCGGAAACGCCGAGAATATCATCGAAATCCCAGGACCGGATAGTGATGTCCCGGCTGATCGAGCAGGAGCGTGTCACTTCGGCCTTGCCGGATCCGGCCGCCGAGCCTTGCAGAGCCTGGAAAACGGAGTTCGTGGAGCTGAGGGCAAAGGCATCGCCGCCGATGGCCGTGGGATTGTCCCGGTAGGCCGTCTCCTCGGTGGTATCGCCACCCGTGCAGCTGGTCATCAGCGCCCCGACATAATCGATGACGGGGCCGTTGATCCGCGCCTCGGCCACCCCAATCGCCGGGAAGGCGGTGGTGAGCGCGCCCACCATGCCACCGCCCAGGTCCTTGAGTACGGTCGCCAGATTGCTGAAAACGAGATTGCTGCCGCAGCTGTTGTTGACGCAGTAGCATCCGGCAAGTTCGGGCATCTGGACCTCGGTGAGCTTCAGGTCATTTGCGGCATCCACGTCCCAGCGGAACGCGCGGCAATTTGCCCAGGTGCCGGGATCGCAGGAGAGCACGCCATTGGCGCAGATGCCCGAGACTGGAACGGGCAAGTTCGACGACGTATCGAAGGCGCCGTCCAAGTCCTTGTCGCGCGAAACCTGGACGAGACCGATGTCTCCGGTTGCCGCAGGCTGGATCAGGACTTCGAGCAGTTTCGCGCTTTTCTGACAGGCAATCGTGGGCGTGAACGTCTTGCTTCCATCGATCGTCGTCACGGCCCCTCCGCTCATGGCAGGCGTCACGTAAGTTTCGAGCAGCACATCGCTGCTCCCGGTCTTAGCGCGCGATGCGCTGGCCTCGGTTCTGGCGCGCTCCTCGACGCTCTGTGCCTGAAGGGTGGCGGGAAGCAGCAGGATCGTGCCGGCAGCGAGGCGGGGCCAGGTTCTCATTGGCCGTGCCCGCTGGAGACGAACCCGCTGCTGCCCGAATTGTGACAAGCAAGGTTGGCCGGCACGGCCGCGGCGCAGCCCGGGACGGTTGAGAGGAGGAACGTCCCGGAAATCCGCCTGCGGCCGTGCCGGCCGGGGGTGGAGCGGCCCTGCCGGGGGGCAGGCAAGGCCGCTCCTGTTCCGCGCGCGTTCCGGCAGCCTTCGTGGCTGTGGCGGGCAGACCATTGCGGGGACGGGTCGCACGCGGAATGAGGTTTGAGGATGGTGCCTGCCGGGCGAGCGTTCATGGCGTGCTCACTCCGGCGCAGCAGATGACTTTCTCGAAGAGCATGAACTGGGCGTTGTCCTGCCCCGGGGCATGCTTGGCCGATGACCACAGCGCGCCCGGCCGGCCGACATTGACGCAACTACCGCCCTTGACCGGCTCCATGAGCTGGTACTTGTAGCGGCTCTTGGTCCAGATGGGCTGGGGGATGAACGAGCAGCCGTCGGCCGAGGAAATGGTAAGCGCGCCAAGGCGCCCCATCATGAAGGTGCCGCGCGCGGCCAGGCCGGCCCAGGCCTCGACACTGTCATCGAAATGGATGTCGCCCGCGACCGGGTAGGTCGCGCCCCACGAACCCATGCACCAGAACAGCGGATCGATGACCTTGCCTGCGGCCGCCGCGGCGCTGTCGGCCATGCAGGCAAGCCCGGCCGCGGGATTTCCGAAAAGGATGCCTTCGGGCTGGATGATCGCGCCAAGCGTTCCCGATTGCCAGGTCGGCAGGACCTCGGTGATCATCGCGACATCGAAGCCGTCGTCATTGAGACAGGGCAGGTCGGTGAACATGTCGAGCATCTTCCAGACCGGCGAGATGTAGTAGTGCATCTGCGCGAACATCTTGCGCGTGTTCGTCCCATCCGAGATGGAACTCTGGCTTCCCTGGAGGCGGCCATGGGTGGGCATGAGATCGGCGCCCAGCGCCATCATGCAGCCCGGCTCGGTCACGACATCGATCATGCGGTTCGGTGACCAGAAGCTGACCTTGACCCCGAACCAGAAGGTCGCGCCCTTGCGGCAGGCGCAGAGCGGCTTCGAGGAAGACTGGGCATCGAGCTCGCGCGAGAGCTTGTCGGTGCTGCCTACACGCACGCCGCCGATCGTGATCGGGAAGATGCAGTTCCAGCGCACCTTGGTGATCGGGTTGAACACGGTGCCTGCCGGGCAGGATGATGCCTGTGCGGGAGTAGGGGACAGAATCTGCAAGCCGAGGCCTGCAATCAGGCTCAATCGGGCAGTTCTTGAATTGTACACCCATTTGGCGTACATAGAGGTCAAGTTAGGACGTGAAGGATTTTGGCCATGATGGTGTTCGAGGACAAGACCGCGGAAATTGCCGAGCGCAGCAGCGAGCGCATGCATTTTCGCACGAAGCCGCATGTGAAGCGCGCGATCCAGCGCGCCGCAGCCCTGTCCGGGGTCGACGATTCCGTATTCACCATGAATGCGGCTTACAAGGCTGCGATCGAGACGATCTCGACCCACGAGCGCACCATGCTGCAGCCTGCGGACTATGAAGCCTTCTTCGCGGCGCTGGACAATCCTGCTCCGCCGGCACCGGCCCTGCAAAAGATCGCCAGGCGCTACCATGAGCGATACTCCGGGCAGTGACGGCGGCCGGGCAGGGCGCAGGCAGCGGGGAGACGGGCGGGGCCAGCTTCGAGACCTTCGATCCTGAAAGGCATGACCGAACGGCCCTTTCGACGGGCGTGGTCCAGGTCGACAATTTCTTCCGTAAGACGGCGAACAAGCTCGCCAGGGCGGACAATGTCCGTGTGACCGTGCTCGTATCGCCGAAGCGGGAACTGATCGGCTTTCATGCCATCAACGTGCATGCCATCGACTATCGCGAACTGCCATCGCGCTTCGCCCGTTCCCGGCCGGCGCATGGCAACATTCCCGCGGCCTTCATATCGATGATCGGCGTCGATCAGCGCTATCAGCGGCAGGGCTATGGCGGCGATCTGCTTTTCGACTGCATGGTGCGCATTGTCAGGGCCGCCGATGTCGTTGGTATCGCAATCATCGTGCTGGACGTGCTCGATTGCGGAGATTCCGAGCAGGTCCAGCGGCGCAAGTCTCTTTATCAGGGCTATGGCTTCATGCCCCTCGCGTCCGATCCGCTCCGGCTGTTCCTGCCGGTCGCCAGTGCCCGTGAACTGGTCAACCCGGTCTGAGAAGCGGTCCTCCCGGTCTGGATGCCGCACCATTGCGTCACAGATCATGACGGCCTCTTGCGATCGAGCCGAATTTCGGTGAGTTCGAGCCTTTTGCCTTGCTGGCGCACGACGACCGGTGCGACGGTGAGACCAAGGCGTTGCTTCACGCGCTCTTCAAGAATGAAGATCGGTCGGCCCCATTGCTCCGAGAGCGTAATCGCATCCTCGTCATGCGCATCGCCCGCCGCCAGCAGGATGAAATCGGTCATTCCCGCCGTCCTGAGCGCCCAGTCGAGATCGCGGGCTCGGACGATGACGAGCCGCTGGGGGAGCGTCACATAGTCGAGCGGGTTGAAAGTAAAGCCCTTGGGGTAGAGCACCTCGCCGCCTGGCAGGCGGATCTCGGTATCGAGCGTGTAGAAGGGAACCACATTTCGCGTCCGGCTGATGGTGGCGGGCGCCAGCGCTGCGGCCTTCATCGCCGACCATTTGGAGCGCGGGCCGAATTGCCCGCGCATATCGGCAGGGAGCCTGGCGGTGCGTGCCTCGATCTCTGTCAGGGCATCGGGCTCGGCGATGGGCCAGGTCCGCCCGATCGTCGATGTCGCGGCATCGGCCGCCCCTCCGAGAAGGGCGGATGCCAGCACCAGCGTGGCGACGGTTACGGCCTGGAAAATGGCCACCGCGCGGGCGTGATTCTGTCGGGGCGGATGCATCATCACCGGCGCCTCCGGCCGCGCACGTGATCGAGGATATTGCAGGTAACGCCTGACAGCACGATCAGGAGCATGCCGCTGGCAAGGCAGGCGATCCCGACAAGGAATGCGCCGCGCATCACCAGCGCCGTGGGCTGGCCGAGGGTGAGGCCCGCCGCGAGCACCAGGGCCGCCATCATCAGGCTTTCGACGAAGATCAGCCGAAAGCGCCAGCGAATGGCTTCGGTCTCGGCGCGGATGGCAACGCGGGCCTCGATGATCCGCTCGATCTCGGCATCCTTGCTCCAGTCGAGGCTCATCTGATCGGGATGGGCGCGGCGCGGGCGCATCATGCGGTCTCCTCGTCCTCGGCGGTGAGGAGGAGCGGCGGGCGGGTGCCCAGAATCTCGGCCGGATCGACACCGGCGAGTTCGCAGACCGCCTCAAGCGGCGACCGGCCGCGCCGGATCAGCGCCTCGAATGCGGCGACTTCGGTCGGGGCCGAGGTGTTGATCCAGTAGCTGAAGGGATCGACGACGAGTCGCGCGATACCCAGACCCAGCGGGGAGTCGATAAAGACTTCGGAATAGTTTGGCTTATTGTTGCGGACCGACTTCAGGAGGTCGAGCACGAAGGGCGAATAGTCGAGGATCTTGTTCTCCACCGCCTTCTCGTAGGTCGAACCCTGGAGCAGGAAGCGGGTTGCCGCGTTTTCAAGGATGACCTGGCCGGTACCGCCAAAGAGCAGCAGGTCGTTCATCGACTGCATGACGATGCCGAAACTGCCCTGGTACTTGCGTGCGCGGCGGTAACCTTGCCCGAAGGCTTCGGCGAGGCGCGAGAGGTCCTGGCCGTCGCTGCGGGTCATGAACTGCGCGGCCTCGTCGCACAGCACGAAGCGCGGCCGGTCGCGGCCCGAGAGGTAGAGTTCCTGGGTGACCGCGTTCACCACCACCATGACGACGACGTTGAAGAGGTCGGGCATGTTCTTGAGGCGTTCGAGCTCGAGCACCACGAACTCGTCGCTCGAGATGTCGAAGGTCGATGGACCGTTGAAGTAGTGTCCATAGGCGCCGTCCGACCCGAAATCCCTCAGGTTGAAGGCCAGCTCGCGCGCGACCGGGAGGAGATGCTCTACCTTGTCGAGATCGGTTCGGGTCTGGGCGGGATAACTTCCCAGCCATTCTCGCACCGCATCGATGCCGCGTTCGGCGCGGCCAGTATCAATGGTCCACTGGACGGCGGATTTCAGGAGATTCCATTCCGAGGTGGAAACGCCTGTGCGGGTCGCGGCGTTGGCCATTTCGGCAACGATGGCAACGGCCATGGCGATCGCCGACTGCTTGTCTTCGCCGTCGATGGCGAGCCCCAGGTCGAAGGGATTGAGGACGAGGCGCTCTTCGCCAAGATCGATGTAGCGACCCGAGCACAGGGTGCACAGCTTACGGTAGGAGCCGCCGATATCGATGATCCGGATGAGGGCGCCACTTGCGTAATACTGCTGGCACAGGTTGTTGAGGAGGAAGCTCTTGCCCGCGCCGGATTCGGCGGAGACGATGAAGTTGTAGTTGTTGATGCGTGGATCGAAGAGATCGAGTGTGATGAGCTGGCCCTTGCGGCCGGTATAGAGGAGGGCCGGCCGGCCGCCCCCGCGAAAGTCGGTCTGGATCGGGCTCATCAGCACAGCGGCTTTCACCGGCATGCGAAAATCCCGCTCGAGCATACGCAGCGTCTTGCCGTCCGGGTAGAGCCCGAAGGGCAGGCTCATCGGCAGCAGGATCGGATTGAGGTAGCTTTCTTCCTGCATCATGAAGGGGAGCGGCTCGGCTTCCCACAGACGCCGGGCACGCGCGGCCATTTCGCGGGCTTGCCCACGGGTTTCACCGAAGACCCAGACCGAGGGGATGACGCGAACGAAGCGGCTGCTGCCGGCCTCGTCGAGCACCCAGCTGATTTCCTCGATCTGCTTGCCGACTTCGACCGCGAAGGAGCCGGCGGCCTTCTGGGCCGAGAGGATCTGCGCGCGCTTGTGGATCTCGAAGGCGCTGTGATCGAATAGGACATTGAGCGTGTAGAGAAACGGCCCACCGATCTGATCGCTGTCCTCGGCGGACCCACGGATGCCGCCGGTCAGCCTGCTCGCGCGTTCCGCCGTGATGCGGCGCGCGGGCGCCTTGGGCGTCAGGCACCGCGCGACCTGGCCGCCGAGGAAGACTTCAGGGCCTTCGAAGAGCAGGTCGGGGCCCGCATCGATGATCTGCTTGCGCAAGGGCCGCGGGATGCTGCCATCGCTGGTGCCATTGACGAAATTACCCGGTGCCGAGGTAAACACCCCATTGAAGACGCGGCGGTAGAAGGCCATCAGGGCTTCGGGCGGCATCGGCGCGATCCCGAGGCGCGAGAGTTGCTCCTCGATCTGGCGCCGGGGATCCCGGCCCAGCGGCTTCCTGGTCTTGACCGCCAGGAAGGTGCGGAAGTCTCGGACCGGTATGCCGTGCAGCGCACCAAGCCCATGACGTCCTTCGCGCAGGTAATCGTAAGTGCGCCGTGCGGAGGCCTGGATCAGCGGATCGTCGCGGGTTTTGAGGTCAAGGAAGGCATCGAGCGCGCTATCGACCAGCGGATCAGCAAAGCTGATGATCTGCAGCACCGTGCCGGGCTCGAAGTGGATGTTGAGAAGGCCCAGCAGCGCCGAATGTACATGCGCGAACATGTAGGCGCTGGGCGTCAGTTCCCAGGCATAGCCCCAGCCATCATCGATGGTGAGGAACGCGCCTTCCTTCTCGGCCCAGGCGACGAGCGGCAGGTGATCGGAATAGGAATCGCGCGAGACCTGCCGGCGCAGCGCCGCGAAGCTGAGATCTCCAATCCTGTCTCCGCTATTGTTGACGCGCGCGCTCACCGGCCCGTCTCCGAGGCCGGAGCTGCAACTTCGCTGCCGCCGGTCGAGATGGCATCGACAGACTTTTCACGGATTTGCCCGAGCACTGGCAGCTGCGTGGCGGGTGATATCGGTTTCACCAGATAGCTGCCCACCACCCAGGTCGGGCGATCGAGGATCGAATAGACGTAGCGCGGCATGAACAGCCGGTCGGGCCGCTGGCGGTCGGCATAAGGCAGGATCAGTGTGCGCACCGTCTCGCCAGATTTGAGCATCGGCGTCACCGGCGCCTCGATCAGGCCCTGCAGTTCGCGGTAGACGCTGTCGCGGTAGCCCGCAAAGGCGCCCGCAGCGGAGCGTGCACTGCCGCGCAGCTTGCCGACAGCCTTGTCGCTATCGCGCAGCAGCTTTCTGTCGTTGGTGACGGCGGGATCCGAACGTGCCGCGCGGCCCGCGACCGCATCTTCGTAGGCCTGCTCGGGATGGATGCACTGGCCGTGATCGGGGTTCTTACAGGAGAACTTTTCCGGGTAGGGCGACATGACCGAACCCAATGAAGCACAGCCTGAGACCGAAATCGCGAGGGCTACCAGCACGGGCGCAATCAGGCACGAGCAGCGCGGCGTGGAACGATCGGGGAGCAGGGGCATGGGTGCTTCTCCGGATGATGGGGGCGGGCATGACGAGGGAAGCGGCGGCATCAGAACTGCGCCCCCGCGCCGGGCTTGATCTCGAGGGCAACGCCCTCCTGGATGACGACGACCACGTCCTTGGCGGCGCCAACCTCGACGATCGGGCCGGCCTGGCGGGCAAGGTCGAGATAGAAGTCGGTGAGCTTGTCCGAGGACTTGGAGAGCCCGCCCGCGATGCCGGTCTTTGCGGCATCGGCGGCGTCGAGCGAGCGGACGGTGCCGAGCGCCGAGGTCGAGGTCTCGCCGAACGTATTCTCGACGCTCTGGCTGATCCCGCTGATGGTGCCGGCAATGAAGCTGCGAGCAAGGGCGGCCCCGGCGCGCGTTACCACCCGGCCCGACAGGCCCTTCTTGCCGTCGGCATCGACGAAGAAGCCCTTGACCGGTTGATCGACCACGGAATGTTCATCGAAGTCGACGCACGAGAGGCTGACGAGCTGGACCTCGACGCGCTCCTTCGCGAGGCTGCCGGTCGCATTGCCGATCACGAAGCACCCGGAGAGGTTGGCCTTGACGTCATTGGGCAGCACGGCGGGTGCCTGGACCCGGGCGATGATCGGCTCGGGGTTCGAAGTCGCATCGCGGCTTGCGAGGGCATCAACGCCCGTCAGGAGCCGCGCCTTCATGAAACCAGGCGGCAAATAGATCGTCCGATTCTTTTTTTTCGAGTCCGCAGCCGATCCCTCGGCGCCCTTGGGGATCACCGGGCTCGTCGCCGAACCGATCGCGCCAACCACTTTTTCGACCGGCGGAGCGGGCGGGGCTGCCGCGGGAATTGACGGAGGCAGCGGCGGCGTGGCGGTGATATTATCGGGAATCCCTTCTGGCGGCGGCGGAAAGGCCGGAGCTTCGCCGTCCAGTGCCGGAGGAAGATCGCCGGTATCGCCGGCTGCACCATCAAGGCCTGGCGTTTTGGTCTGGCCCGGCGCCTTGCCTTCCTCGATCGCGGCGAGCCGGTCGCCCAGCAGCTTCTGGTCATCGAGCACCTTCTTGAAATCGCCGCGCAGTTTCTCCTCGAGACTGTCGCCGCGCAGACCCGCGCCCATGTTCAGGGTCGATGCAGCGGGCTTGGACGCTTCCGGTTCGTTGCTCGCACTGCTGGCGGAGTACAGCGCATAGCCTAGCAGCCCCACGGCGCCCGCCAGCGCGGCCTGCTTGGCACGCAGGCGTGTTTGCGAGCCCAGCGTGTTCCACCGCGTGCGCAGGACATCGACAAGCGATGGCGCCAAAGACGGTGGTGATGGGGAGGGCTCAGGTACATCGCCGAGCTTCCTGTTCGAACGGGACATCGCGCCCGGGTGACGGATGCCGTTGGTCACTGCGCCTCTCCCCTGCGGATGACGATGAGACGCGCGGTCTCACCCGCCTTGAGGGCAAGCCGGTCGAGTGTGACCGCGAAGATCTGGGAACCGAGGCTTCGGTCGAGGAAGCTGCGCTCATCGAGCGTTACGTTCGCCTGGGGGCTCACCAGGTATTCCGAAGCCGACAACCCTGCGCCTTCGACCGCGACATGCCGGCGCTCGGTCAGCGCGATGCCTGGAAGGCCAGTCAGCGTCAGCGTGCCCGAGGCGGGTGCCACTTCTGCAAAGCTGGCGGGCAGCCGGTCCTGCAGCATGGCAAGAGTAATCGAGACCGCACGTTCTTCCTCGACCAGGGGGCCCAGGAGATCGGCATTGGCCTTCGCGCGCTGGATGCGCCCCGGCGCCAGCGTCACGGTTTGCGCGGGAATGTCCGAGGGTTCGGCATAGAGCGTATAGATCGCGCCATTGCACGAGACGAAGAATTCCGAAGGGGTGGTCACATAGCTGCGCATGAGAGTGCCGGTGTCGTCCACTTCCTTGACCAGGAACTTGATCCAGGCGTCCGATCCGGCTTTTTCAACCGCGATCGCCTTTTCGGCGGAAAAGCGCACGTCCTCGATCTCGCCGCCCTCGCAGACCACGTGATTGATGTCGCGGTTGGAGAGGCGAATGGTGCTTGTCTGGCCTGGCAGCACCATGATCGCTTGCGCCAGCGCAGGGGCGGGAGGTGCGATCAGGATGGCGGCGAGCAGTGCTGTGCCGCCGGTGCGCTTCACTGTGCGCCTAGTGGGTTTCAGCATCGAACTTTTCCTCGGAAAGGCGGGTGAGCCAGAAGCGGCCGTTGTCGATCGCGTAACCGATCCGGAAATTGCCGCGGAACTTGCGGATGACACCGCCGATGATGCGCACCTTCTCGACCGGCACGACGATCTCGGTCTTGTCCCAGGTCACGGGCTGGTCGGCGCGGATGTATGTCGCGATCGAGAGCGTCGGATTGCTGGCAAGCTCGTCGAGAATGGCATTGAGGCTGTCGCGAAGGCCGTTGTAGGCACTGGGATGCGCGAGGCTCAGCAGTTCCTGAAATTGCCTGTCGGCGCTGTAGGCCGAATAGGTCCCGGCAAGACTGACCACATTGCGGGTCATGGTGCGCAGGTATCCGGTCGAGGGCGTATTGCCGGTGACGTAGAGATCGCCGCCCGCACCGAAGGGCACGATCACCGTGCGCTGGTTCTGGTTGGTCGTGTAGAGCAGCATGCCCAGCACCGCCGTTACCCCCAGCGTTCCGCAAATCGCGAACTTGAGGAGCCGGTTTTCCTCGAAGAGGTTGGCCGAGCCTTGCAGGTAGCGATGGATGCCGAAACTTGCGGGCTTGCCTGCGAGTGGGTCGGGCCGCGAGCCCACATCCTTGTCGCCACGAATGCCATTGCGAAACAGCGCCATTGTCGGTCTCACTCGAAGAAGCGGGTCTGGGTGGGGCCCGGGTAGTGGGCAAAGCGCACGAGGCCCCAGCGCCAGGCGAGGTGGGAGAGGAAGCCGCGCGGGCGGGCCCTCTTCCAGGGGATGAAAAGGAGAAGGGCGCCGATGAGCGTCCATCCGACGATCCCGCCGACGATGGCGGCAACGAAGATCGTCGACATGACCAGAATGAACTCGTCCGAGCCGAACCATAGGATCTGGACCGGGCCGTGCAGATACTGGGGCAGACGTTCGTCCAATGCCCTTCTCCTCCTGCTTCATGACACCTGTCGCCAGGCGCCATTTTCCAAAGGCCGACCATCGGCCTTCAGTCTGGGGCGCGGTGCGCGGGTCCCGCGAGCCAAGGGGAAAACCCGAAAGGTCCGCGCACCGCATGTCAGATCACCATTCCGAAGGTCTGGAGGATGGTGTCCGACTTGATCAGGCACACCGCGGCAACGATGGTCGGGATGCCGACCATGACGTTGGAAAAGAGCCGCGAGACGCCGAAGAGGAAGGCCGCGACTCCGCCGACAAAGCCGAGCGGGCCCTTGACGCCCTTGTTCACGACGATGTCGTAGATGTCGTAGCCAAGATCGCCCGCCGCCGGCGCCGTGAAGGCGTGGGCGCCGGTGCTGAAGAGCACCATGAGGGCGAGGGGCACGCCAAGATTGGCGAGCATGGTGGGGATAGGGAAAGTACTTTGCCTGAGCTTTGAAATCATCGCTTGCGCTCCGTTCGATGGGAGCCGCCGGGACTTGAGCCTTTCGGCATCGATGGAATATCGCTGCCTGCCGTCGCGCGAGGCGGGCGGCTCCGAGAGGACCGCGCGTGTCGGCATTCCGGTCCACCGCGCCCCGGCAACGAAAGCCGGGCAGCTGGCGTCCGCCAGATGAGTGAATGGAAGGTCAGCGTGCGGCATCGTCGCCAGTCCCGCTCCTGGCCTCGTGCGAGTCCTGCCGGCCTTCGAGAAACGCCTCGAGTTCGGCCTGCTGGAAGCCCGGGATGAGCTTCCCGCCTGCGATGAGCGTCGGCGTTCCGCCGATGCCCATGGCCTTGACGAGCGCAGCATCGTCCGCAACGCGCGCCTTTCCTTCAGGGCAGGTCAGAAGCGTGTCCGGGGCTGCACCTGCGTAAATCGCATGGAAAGCTGCTGCCTGATCCTTCGAACACAGGATATGTTCGGCCTTGGCCGCGGAGCCCGGGTGAATCTGGCTCACGAAATAGATGAGGCGGCGCACCGGCTTGCCCTCGGCGGCCTTGGCCGCCCAGAACCTGTCGAGCGCGCGGCAATAAGGGCAATCGGGATCGGTGAACTCGATCACCGTCGGAGCCCCCTCCGGACCGATCGCAAGCGCTTTTGCAGGATCGATCAGCTTCATTCGCTTCGTGGCGCTTGCCTGCTGGGCAAGCGCGGTCACGTTGAGGCCGTTTTTGTCGTAGACCGTGCCGAAGACGATGTGGCCGCTGGCCGGGGCATAGTAGATCACCCGCCCGCCAGCGAAGGCCTGGTAGATTGTACCGTTGATCGGTGCGGGACCGAAGTCCTCGAACGCCAGATTGGTGAAAGTCTGGTGGAGCTGGCGCTGCGCGGCCTCGGCTGCCTGGCTCAGTACCTGGGCGTCGTTATTACCTGCCGCGGGTTCGGCTATTGCCAGGGTAGGTGCTGCCGCGCTCATCAGGCCCAAGGTGGCCATCATGCTTGCGGCCAGCGTGCTCATTGCCGGTCTGGCCAGGCAGGTCATCTTGAAGCGAAGGGGCATGGAGCGTGCTCCTGAAGAGGGAAGAAGAGGGGGAAACCAGAAGCTCTGGATCGAGGTGGATCGTGCGGCCGAGCGGAACCGGCGGGGCCGCCGTGGGCCGGACCTCATCAGGTTCGACCGCCTCGATCGCAAAGCCATCCGAGGTGGCAACGATGCGATAATGCGGAAGAACGGGAGGGAGCTGATCGGGGTGAGCGCTCCTGACACAACCGGCGAGCGCGAGCACGACGAGCGCGATTATCGTTGCTTGGCGCTTGAAAGCGAACATCTCTCACATGGCCTCCTTTTCCGGTAAGATGCTGCGCAAGCAGCGGATCTCCGGTTCCTGGATCGGGCTCGGGCAGAAAGCTTCGGGCGTTATCGGATGGTGATTGCCGTCACCCCTCGTCGGGATGGCTTGAGGTGAACCAATGACGCGGATCACGGCAACGGGCAGGGCACTGACGTGCCTGTTTCGGCATCTGCGTGCCGATTGCGGCACTGCCGTGCCGAAAATGCCTGTCAAATTGGCAGGAAACTTGGGTCGCGGGCCGTTCTATCAATGGCCCACGGTGCGAATCACTCGGAGCATGTCGCATGGCTGCGCGTTCATCGAGAACCTACAAATTGAGGCTGTCGGACAGAGGAATCGATCTCTTCCTGGATTGTCACAGCCGCCTCGCCCATCTCCTGCGCGAGTTCCCGCCCTATGGCGCAACGCTCCATGTCGCGGTCATGCTGCTTGATCGCATGGAGCCTTATGACCTTGCCGGCGAAGTGGCCGACCCGCGATGCGACCGGCTTGCCGGCAGTCATGTGCGTTTCGTGGGATCATCTTCGCAGCTGGCCGATGTCACCCAAAGGCTGATGGGGCGTATCGACGCGTCGGATGAGCCAACCTCGGTTACGGCTATCGGGCGGTTCTATCTGGCCGGGCTGCTGGCCTTTGAAAGCAGCGAAGATCACGACCTTTTCGAGGCGTATCGCAGGACAAGGGACGCGTAGGATATGTAAGGAAACGCCTTGCGACCTTTGGAGATGACACATGAGCGCATAGGAAAGCATCAAGCAGGGGGTGAACGAAGTTCTGGTGTTCGCTGAAGGACATGCTGCGGACGTCCTTGTTCGTCAGGTTGAGTTCAGGGCGTCGATGTCGCCGCGATCCGGGCACCGACAGGACTCTCGCGAGCAGCGTTTGCGCGCTGTATCGGCGTAACCAAGCGGACTTTGCTGAATTGGGAACGCGGCCGCCACCGTCCTACAGGGCCGGCCCAGGTGCTGCTTGCCTTGATCGCCAAACGCCCCTCGCTTGTCGGCGAACTCCTGCGCTGAACGGGCTATCGCTTTCAAAAATTTCATCAATATATTTGCAATTCTCCCAAATTGGGAACGATGGAGAATTGATTTCAGGCGTAATTAACACCAGCCTTGGCGCTGTCGGATTGTGTATCGGAAAGCTTTGAGCGGCTGTCAGGGGATCCCGGACGTGGCCAATCAAAAGCATTTCTGCACAAATGAAGAAGATATTCTGAACGAGATCAAATCGATCTCCGGAAAGTGTATCGAGGGACGGCGCAGGATGGAACGGATTACGCAAGCGCAATTGGCGGCTGAGGCAGGCATCGGCGTGCGATGGCTGCGCGAAATCGAATCCGGCAGTCCCAAGCCGTCGATCGAGGATCACCTTCGCTGCGCCGGACGGCTCGGCCTGCCTGCCGGCTACTTCTTCCTGCCAATGATGTTCCTGCAGAACCGGCGATCTTTCCCGGCTGACCTGCTCCATGGTGACATGAACCGGCTTCAGGAGCACTGCATCGAATTCATCATCGAGGATTACTACTTGGGAGCGGTCATTCGCAAAGGCCGCCGTGCAGGCGTTCCGGTCGATGATGCTTCTCTACGTGGAAGTGAGTGACGCGGCGCGATGTCGCCTGAAGCCGTCGCTGCCGAGCGGGTCTACCGGGGGCTCAAGCAGGTCATTCTCGAGGGGCGGTTCGCGCCCGGCACCATGCTTGTAGTTACCTCCTTAGCCCGGGAATTCGGGACCAGCATTGCTCCCGTCCGCGACAGCATGCAGCGGCTCGTGGGCGAGCGCCTGCTCGATCTGCACATTGGCGGCGGGTTCCAGATGCCGCGCCTCACCGTGGACGGGCTCACTGACCTTTATTCATGGCACCAAGATCTGATCAAACTTGCGCTCAAATTCCGACGATCCGGCACTTCGTCGAGCGACTATCAGCCCGCTTTCCCATCGATCGATGACAACGACACGCATGCCGTTGCGGAAGCAACGGCGGAGCTGTTTCTGCACATTGCCAGCTATTCGGGAAATCCCGAGCATGTCGAAGCCGTTCGCTCCGTTGGTGAACGGCTTCACGCGACTCGTATTCGCGAAACGAAGCTCTCCAACCGGCTTCACGAACTCGAACGGATATGGGCATTGGCCAGATCAGGCCCGTCACGTGACGCACAGGAGGCGGTCCGCCGCTATCATCGCCGGCGATTGCGGCAAGTCTCGAGGCTCATTCCTTCCGAGGATCAGGTCTGAAATTCACGCCGTGATTGTCGATAACCCGGCCCTTCACGGAGTGGTCTTTCCAATTCACAGGACAATGAATGAGTATTTTGGCTTATAAGAACTCAAATTGGAAACTTATAAAATCGACGTTTCGCGTACTGTCGCGATATCCTTCTCGCTGTCGCAAATCCCTGCGACGACAAGAAGGAGGTCATCATGACCGTGATTGACGAACATCGCGATGACGAGCTGATCGATCTCGGCGCTGTCAGCACCGAGACCAAGGGCGCCGTCCAGGGCGAAGCCGACCTCGAAGGTCAGCCGCGCCAGATCTTTGGTGCCATCTCCGACGACTGAGCAAACCGGCGCGCTCCGGCTCCTGCCGGGGCGCGTCACTGCCAAGGCGCCGCGACCATGTTCTTCTCTTTGCGCGACAATCTCCATCACTGCACGGCAAGTGGGCGCACGATCGTTCTCGACATCGAGGCCGACCGGTATTTCGCGCTGCCGCCCGGTATGGATGAGGCCTTTCGCCGCGCGGCAGGCGGTGAACCCTGCAGTCCGGATGATGACGGGGTGCTGCAACCGCTCCTCGCCCGGGGCATGCTCATCGAGCAGACGCAGGCCCCCGATACTGACTTATCCATTCGCATCATGCCTGCGTCCCGCGATGTCGTTGCGAGCGTAGGTCAACGCCCTGGCCCATCCATGCTCATGCAGGTCGCCGTTGCCCAATGCGTTCTCGCATGGCGGGTACGGCTTCGTGGATTGCCCGCGCTCATACGGGATATCGAAAGTCGCAAGCCTACCGCAGGGGCTGACGTTGCCTGGCGGCATGACGATGAATATGCCCGGATAAATGCGGCTTTCGAGGCGCTCGGCCTGATCTTTCGGCGCTCGGACCGGTGCCTCGTTCGCTCGCTCGCCTTTGTATGGATTTGCCTGCGCCGGGGTTTTGCTCCCAGCCTTGTATTCGGCGTGCAGGCCAGCCCGTTTTCCGCGCATTGCTGGGTGCAGCAAGGTGAGACCGTTCTCAATGACACCGTCGACAACGTCCGCCCCTTCACGCCGATCATGGTCGTGTAATGGCGCCGCGCTACATTCTCTTCCATTCGCCGGACGCAGATGAGCGCGAAGGTGCGGCTAGTCGGGCCGCGCAGCGCTGCGGCCTCACCATGGTTGCGGTGCCGGGCCCGTTTTCGCTCGTAGTGAGCGATGAAAGCGATGTTCTGCCCATTCCCGGTGGCGGCGCGGTGATCGGCACGATCTTTCATCGCCACGGTCCTCCTGAAGCCATCCGCGACTTTGATCAGCGCGCTGCCGACGCCATCCGAAAATCCGGCGGTGCTCACCTCATTGAGAGGTACTGGGGCGGTTATCTTGCGGCGTTCGAGATGCCCGGCGGAGTGTGCGTCTTGCGAGCCCCCATGGGCGCACTGCCATGCTTCCGATTGCGGCAAGGAGACCTGCATGTCTTCGCCTCCGATCCAGGTATCCTGGTGAAGGCGGGGCGTCTGGCGCCCAGGATCGACTGGGACGCATTGCAGCGCCAACTCTTCATGCGCGACTTGCCATCGCCCCGGACGGCCATCGCCGGGCTGAGCGAAATTCTGCCAGGTGCACGCGTAAGCCTTCCCGAAAAAGGAAACCGCGCGGAGCAATGCTGGTCGCCATGGGACTATGCCGCCACGCTTGATGTCATGGAACCCGAGGATAGTGCGGAACAATTGGGCCGCGCCTTGCAGCAGTGCATATCGGCCTGGGGCTCACGTTACGCGAACATTCTTCTCAGCGTTTCTGGTGGCCTCGATTCGTCGATCGTTGCCACTACGCTGGCTCGGCGGGGCCGTCCGCTCTCATGCCTCACGCTTGCTACGCGCGATCCGAGCGGTGACGAGCGTTCCTATGCGAGGGTTATCGCAGCACATTGCCACGCCAGCCTCCATGAGTGCGGCTACTCTCTCGATGCCATCGATCTTGATCGTTCGGTGGTAGCCCATCTTCCCCGTCCTTGCGGAAGGACACACGATCTTGCCTTTCGCACTGTCGTCACCGCCAAAGCAGCAGAACTGGGCGCAGATGCCTATTTTACCGGGAACGGCGGCGACAATGTTTTCTACAACAGCGCCTCGGCGCGGCCGATCGCGGATCGCTATCTGGCCGAAGGCATGGGGCCCGGGCTCGTCCGCACGCTGCGAGACGTCTGCGCGGTCACCGGCGCCAGCGCATGGCAGGCAATGCGCGAAGCACGGCGAGTTCTGAAGGGAAGGGGGAAGGGCTATGGCTGGAGAACCGACCCCTTGTTCCTGAACCGCGACATCGTCGCCGAGGAAAGCCGCCAACCTGCCGAACACCCCTGGCTCGAAGTTCCAGACGAGGCTTTTCCGGGAAAGGCAGGGCATGTCGCCATGTTGCTGCGCATGCAGCAGCATCTGGACGGCTACGATCGTGCTTTGCCATTCACGCTGGTCAATCCACTCGTCTCACAGCCGATCGTCGAAACCTGCCTTGCCATTCCGACCTGGGAGATGTGTGCGGGCGGCGTCAATCGTGCGGCGGCCCGTGCGGCTTACGCATCGCGGCTTCCACCCCAAATTCTTGATCGGCGTTCAAAGGCGGGGCCCGACAGCTTCATCGTGGAATTGCTCACGAGCCGAATGGCCGAGATTCGCGAAAGGTTGCTCGGGGGGCGGCTCGCCTCACAAGGATTGCTCGATCTCGACGCTCTGGGGGCGAGCCTCGGCGAGAGCAGGCTGCATGCGGCGTCGGAGTACATGCGGATCATGGCCTTGCTCGATACCGAAGCCTGGATTGGACATTGGACATAACAATTTGCGTCGTGGCCGGTCTCGATACCTGCGGTCAGGGGGCAGGTCGCGACAAGTTCGGGTCGCCGTCGACGTCATCTTTCCGGCTGCGCCCGGCCATCCGATCCCGTAACGCTTGCCAACGCGTAGTCTCTGCAGGCGGCGCATCAGGCGCGGAGCCTTTGAACCAGAAGTCGAACCAGTCGAGATTGCGCCGGTAGACCGCGAGGCGATGGGCCGGTTGCCATTTGACGTGATCTTCATGGGGGTAGACGTAGAGGTCCACTGGCGCATCGACTTCGGCAAGCGCGGTATAGGCCTCCAGCGCGGGCAGAAGCTCATTGTCCGAGAGCTGCATGAGGACCGGAAACGCAACGCGCCGGGGCTGCTGCGCCCATGAGATTTCGTTCCAGAATTCCGGTGCGTTGTCCGACTGGCGCGGCCAGCCTGTTTGCACGTACTGGCGGGCGACGGCCGGGCCGAGCATGGCCATTTGCGAGCGTTCCCAGCAGCAGCTGCTCATGGCGGCGACCGCGAAATACCTGCTGTGAAGGCCCGCGAACTGCACCGTTGAAGCCCCGTCGCTGAGACCCGTGATGCCGACGCGCGCGGGATCGACAATACCGCGATCGATCAGGGATTGAACGGCCGTCTCGATCGCCGACAGGACATTCTTCCGGTCCTTGAAACCCACAAGATCCGCCTTGTCGAGGTCGGTATAGCTTTTCGCGTCAGGGACAGCGACCGGCGAACGCGGACGCTGGATGCTCAGCACCGCATAGCCCCGATTGGCAAAGGCCTGGATGGGATACTCATCGCCCGTTCCGCCCCGCAGGAAGCCGCGCGAGATATACTGGACGACCACAAGCGGATAGCGCTGACCGGGCTTGTAGCCGGCCGGATAGACCAGATCACCGAAGCTCTCGGTGCCATAGGCGGTCTTCCATGTGAGCCGTTCGACCCGCCCAAGACGCAACTTGCCGAATTCCGGGTTGGGATCGAACAGCACTTCGTCACGCCCGGAACCAAGCCGAAGGAGACTGATATGCCTGGGTGTGCTTGAGCCTTCTTCGACGCAGACCATGTCATCATGCAAGGGGGCGCAGTCGACCAGCAAACCGGGCGTGACGTAAAGGCGTTTGACGGTTCGTGTGCCCGGTTTCCATTCGTAGATGGCGGTCAGGCTGTCGGCCCAGCCTTCCAGATGCGTGAAGCGGACCCTCGCGCCATCGGCAGACCAGCCCAGCAAGGTCGTGACTGATCGGCATGCTTGTGCCTCGCAACTGATGGGCGATCCGGTAAGGCTTTCTGCCACCAATTGCGGGCGAGGTGGAAATCGCTCCGATAGTGTCGGTTTCGTCCAGGCACGTCTGCCCGATGGCGAGACCGCAACGGCAATCGCGCCCGGCGGGCCGCGAGGCTTGTCATCCTGCAGCAGAGCCGCTTCCGCAACGGACGCTGTGCGAACCTGCCCGCTGGCCAAATCGAGCGCGAAGGTCTCGACCGGAATCGGGGGCGAGGGGAACGGCCGGGTGGAGGCGTTGGGTGCGAACCGGTCATCGAAATGAAAGCCGGAAAGGCCCTCCTGATCGATCTGGCCCCACGCCGCCTGTAGCGCGGGACTGGCCGAATAGACGATCGTCCGGCCGTCCCCGGCGATCCGGAAATCGACTATATCGGTATCGGAATGGGTGACGGGAGCACTGTGGCTCCCGTCGATGCGTGTCCGCCATATTTGTATGGTGGTTCCCGTGCGTTTCAGGAACGCGATGGTCTTGTTGTCGGGAAACCACCTCGGCGTGATCACTTTTGCGAAGCCCGAGGGGAAATCTGCCTTTCCTGGCAGTTCAGGGAAGCGCCAGCGAATGATATCGCGATGCTGATCGACGAGCACGGCCTGCGCGCCGGGGCGTGCCTCCATCACGGCCATGCCCTGACAATAGGAATTGTTCTGCGGATCAGCCCGGTGGATCTCGAATGCCAGCCATTTGCTATCAGGCGACACCGAAACGATCGGCTGCCGCATATCCGGGATGGAGCCGATATCGCGCAGTTGTACGAGGTCGAGCGGTGTCAGGGCCCGATGCGGTCCATCCTTGTCCAGCTTGCCGGGAACGAGGGAGTGGCAGTCTTCGGGGGCTGCCGAAGCCGGTTTCGCGCAGAGAAAGCCAGCAAGCACCAGTGCCGCTGTCGCCGCTTGGGCAAGGATGACCCGCATGATGCTTACCAGGCCTTGGACAGGCCGAGGCTGACGCTTCGGCCTATGACGGGGTAATTGGTGGCATCGTAAGTCGGTGCGGCCGCGGACGAATTGCGGATCGTGGCGGGCATCTCGTTGAAGATGTTGAGCAGCGAAAGCGTGACCTCGATGCCGGAGAGAAATCCTGCGGTTTCCGAAGTCCGCACCTGCGCGACGGCATCGACGCTGGTGTAGGAGCCGACGCGAACGTAGGGCTGGTAGCGGTCATCGAGTGTCCCGCCGATATAGGTGATACTCGGGCTCAGCGTGAAATTGCCGCGCTGCCAGGTTGCACTGCCCCGCGCGCGCCAGTGCGGGGGATCGAAGATCGTACCCGCGCGCTGGATCGTGGGTTGACCGTCGCTCAGCTTCTGGTTGCTCTTGAGGTAGCTGACCGCGGCATTGAACCCCAACTGGTCCCCTCGCGCGAATGTCAGCTGATAGTCCGCCGAGGCATCGACGCCCTCCAGTGTCTGGCTTGCCGCATTCTGCAGGCTGTTGTCGACGATCGCGCCGACATAGGCGGGGTCGAAGGCCTGTCCGGTCTGATTGACGAGCCCGAGCGGGAGCTCAGCAATGACCGCATTTACCTGTTCTGCCGTCGGATTGTAGACGATCAGCCGGTCATAGATGTCGTTCCCGAAAACCTGCGAGGACGAGGTTGCCGGTTGAACCACCCGGTCCTTGTAGCGGGTATGAAAATAGCTGACCTCCAGGCGAAGGCCTTCGGCGAATGCGGGCGTTGCGGTCACCGTGGCGGTCCAGGTCGTTGCTTTTTCCGGCTTGAGGTCCGGGCTCACGCCGCCGAGCAGAAGGACAGGCTGACCAGCGGGCGCTGCCGGTACGAAGTAGCTTGCATTGAGGAGATTGCCTTCCGGGACCTTGTTGATCTGCGCCAGCGTCGGAGCCTTGAACGATTTGCCCCAGGTCCCCTTGATCGCAAGGCCGCTGACCGGTTCGTAGACAACCCCGAACTTGGGTGTCGTCGTGCCGCCAAAGCGCTCGTAATCCTCGTAACGCGCCGCGCCCGTCAGCCGAAACCGATGAACCAGCGGCACGCTGTTCTCCGGACCGACCAGAGGAAGCGAGAGTTCGCCATAGCCGAACCACACATCCTGCCCGCTCGTGTAATCGACAAGCGTGCTCGTGACGCCGCCGCGCGTCGAGCGGATGTTGGCGTCGAGGCTTACCGAGCGCCACCCGCCGCCCAATGCGAGCCGGGCCTCTCCGCCCGGCAGTTGCAGAACACCGCCTTCCGCGCTCGCTTCCAGCGTATCCAGGGTGTTGTCATAGAAGATCCGGTTGCGGGAGAACTCCGCGCCGCCCAGGTTCGTGACAGTTGCCGCATCGGAATCGCTGCTGCCATGGACGTAGCCCAATGTGGCAAGCCAGCCACCCGGCAAAGCCGCCTTGAGACGCGGGGCGATGGACCAGGATTTTACATCCCGCTGCGCCGCCGTGCCATTTACGGTGAAGTCGCCTGTGGTGAGGAACGCCAGAGCCGTTTTGGAACGGCGTTTGCTGAACTGGCCATCGATCTCGAAGCTGAACATGTCATTGAGCTGCTGATGTCCGGCAAGGACCGCGCTCTTCTGGTTGAGCGAAGGATAAAGCGTGGTCGAGCCGTCGAGGGTGGAGGTGATCGAGCGCTGCCCGGCAGTCACGTCTGTGGAACGGCTGAAGTCGCCTGCCACCATGAAGCCGCCACCGTCCCAACGGCTTCCCGTCACGAGATTGTACTGCTGCTGGACATCGCCGCCTTCGGTTGCGGCGCCCAGGCGGGCGGATATCTTGCCGCCCTCGTAATCCTGGCGAAGGATGACATTGGCGACGCCTCCGACGGCATCCGAACCATAGAGCGCCGAGGAACCGTCGGCGACGATTTCCACCCGGTCGATCGCCACGAGCGGGATCGCCGAAATATCCACGCCCTGCACGACGGAATCGTAGGCCGCGCGGTGACCGTTGATGAGCGTGAGCGTTGCGTCGGCGCCAAGGCCCCTGAGGTTCAGGGTCGAGGAGGAGTTGAAGTTTTCCGATCCCTCCTGGACACTCCCGATGACGCCGGGGTTCTGTCCGCCCGCATAGTTCTGCGGCACGCTGCGGGCATAAGCCCCGAGATCGGTAATGCCGCGCCGCTCGATCTCTTCGCGGCTGCTGGCAACGACAGGCGAGGTCGGCACCGCGCCGCGGATGCGCGATCCGGTGACGGTGATTTCTGGACCCATGGCGGCGGTGTCGCCTGCCGACTGCGGCGAAGGGGCATTCTCCCGAATGAACACGGTGCGTCCGGAAACCTGCGCGGTAAGGCTGGTGCCCTTGAGGAGCAGCGCGATGGCTTCTGCCGCGCTGTAGTGCCCCTTGAGGGCCGGTGCGCGTTTGCCGTTAAGGGCCTCGGACTTTGCGGCCAGTTCGAGGCCAGCAGCGCGCGTGACGGCATGCAGCGAGAACTTGAGCTCTTGCGCCGGGAGATCGAAATCGCGCCGGGTGTCCTCTTGTGCCTGTGCGACCGAGCAGATCGCGGTGCCGGAAAGTATGGCCGCAAATAGTAGCCGGCTCTTGTTGTCCATGTCCTTGCCCCTGTAGAGCCCGCGTTTTGTGCGGGCATCAGGGCTAGACGGGGATCAACGAAAACCGGTGCGCGAAAAGTTGCAAAAAAATGTCATTGAGGCCTCAGGACGAGCTCGCCCGGTTGGCTTCTATCGACACGCAGGCCGAGCAGAACTGCGAGCTTGCGCGCGACGGCATCGGCATCGCGGATGTCGATATCGACAAACATCTCCTTTTGCAGAAGCCCGGGTTCGGACACTGAAATTCGCGTGCTGGAATAGGCGTTGGTCTGCGCGATGATATCGGCAAGCGGCATGTCTTCGAAGCTCATCATCCCTGACAGCCATCGGCCGTCCGCCGCGGGGGCAGCCTGCGGAACCGGCACGACGGCCTGCTGGCGCGATGCAAATTCCAGCTTCTGGCCAGGAACGAGCCTGACAGGGCTATCCTCGTTCACCGATGTATTGTGCGCCATGGCGACCTCGACCGCGCCGCGCATCAGGTGCACGCGAACCGTGCCGCGCACTTCGACGTCGAACACGGTCCCTGTCGCCGTGACACTTCCGCCGGGTGTCAGCACCACGAACGGCCTCGAGGTATCATGCGCGACTTCGAAGCGGACGCGGCCGCGGGATAATTCGATCACGCGCCGGTCCGCCGAAAAGCGGATGGCAATCGTGCTGTCCCGGTCGAGCGTGACGACCGATCCATCAGGGAGCCGGGTCCGGCGAATGTCATTGGCATGTGAAGACCAGGATTGGGCGACTGTAGGGGCGCCGGAAACGACGGCTTTGCCGGGCGTTTGTTGGCTGCGTAGCACCAGGAACGCGGCCGAACTGGCCGCCAGGACCGAAGCGAGGACCGCGAACGCCAATACGAATCCCGAATTGCGGAAAGGCCTTCGTCTTGTGGCTCTCGCGTCTGCGGGGCGCAAATCGAGCTGGGCGGCGCTCCATGTGGCGAGGCGCATTTCCCGGGCAACGCGGTTGTACACGATGAGGTGGTCTGGGCTGCGAACGATCCAGCGTTCAAGTCCCGCCCGGTGCCGCTCGGGATCGTCGGCCATCTTCATCGCCCATTTGTAGGCCTGGCGCTCGATCCGGTGCATGGGTTGGAAGCGTCCTTCTGCTTTGCCGAGGCTCACCGGTGCCTCCGATGTTGGTCGAGATGGGCAATGGCCTGCAGCATGTCGCGCTTTACGGTAAAGACAGTGAGACCCAGGCGTGCGGCGATTTCCTTGTAAGTATATCCCTCGACGCGGCTGAGCAGGAAGACCTTCAGCACTCGCGGTTTGAGTTGGCGCAGGACCTGCTCGTAATGAACAAGCTCCTCGCGCGCTTCGAGTTGCTGGTGCTGATCGAACTCGACCGGGCGGTCCAGTCCTTCGACCAGGGGGACCGAAATCTGCGCAAGGCGGGTCGATCCGTGCTGGGCCCGGTCGATAAGGAGATTGCTGGCGATCCGGCGCAGATAGGCCTGAGGTGTTGCCATCTGCGTGGAAGGGGCCGCGCGCAGGAACCGGGTGATGGCTTCCTGCGCGAGATCGTCCGCTTCGTCGGGGCTGGCAAATCTTGCCTGCCGGCGAAAGAAGCGGATCAGCCTCGGGCGTTCCGCGCAAAGCAGGTCGGTCAGTTGCCGTTCGCGTTCCGCCGGATTGCTGGCCCCGGTAAGGGAACGGCCAGTATCGCCATCACAGGATGCTTCGTCCAGAACGGCGGACGTACGCGGTAACAGGTGCGGGGAGCGCATGGGCAACACAGCCTGCGCCGGCCAAATACGAAGCGTTCCCGGCAAGCGGGACATTCGAAGCTAAGGTGTGCCGTGAGCCGAAGCGCTCCAGCCGACCGGCCATTGCGGACGGGCGTGATGATGCCTGGCAGGATTATCCTGAGGACGGACGCCAGCATTTCCGTCTCATCACCGGAATATGGAACAAACCATGGACTCCGGCAAGCCCTGGCCTGAGTGAGGGAGGGAAGGGGTGATTAAATTGTTGCAAGAAGGCGTAATTATTGTGTGCCGTCGCATGCAATTGGCGCTGGGCAATCTTGCGGTGTTGCGTTTAGGGTGACGGTCCATGCGTACGGGAATTGATCATCTGCCTCCGGCCAAGCAGCGCGAGCTGGAGCGCGTCGTCGCCGTCATCTTCGAGGAATTTCGCGAGGCGACCGAGCATGCGACCGGTCCGCGCTCGCGTGCGCAAATCCTGAAAATCGTGCTGTTCGGCTCATACAGCCGCGGCGACTGGGTCGATGCGCCGCTCTCGGCCAACCAGTACAAGAGCGACTATGATATTCTTATCATCGTCAGCCAGAAGGATCTCGCCGACCGGGCCAAATATTGGGCCAAGTGCGAGGAGCGGCTGATCCGCGAGTACATGATCGAGAAGACCCTGCGCACGCCGGTGAACTTCATTGTTCATTCGCTCCAGGAGGTGAACGACGGTCTAGCCCACGGCCGCATCTTCTTCCTGGAAATGGCCAAGGAAGGCATCGCGATTTACGAATCCGATGAGCGTGAACTCCATCAGCCCAAGCCCAAAACGCCCAAGGAGGCGTTGGCTATGGCGCGCGAGTATTTCGAGGAGTGGTTTCCCAGTGCCGGGGAATTCTTCGACGATTTCCGATCAAATTGTGAGCGGGGACGCTTCAAGAAGGCGGCCTTCGAACTGCACCAAGCAACCGAGCGGCTCTACTCATGTATGCTGCTCGTCGTGCAGAACTATACGCCCTACAATCACAACATTGCGTTCCTTCGCACTCAAGCCGAGCGCCTCGACGGGAGGATGGTCGGCATCTGGCCTGAAGGCGCGCGTCGCGAGCGGGCCATGTTCCAGAAGCTGAAAGAGGCCTACACCAAGGCCCGCTATTCCAAACACTATCGGATCAGCGAAGAGGAACTCACCTGGCTCGGCGAGCGCGTCGAGGAATTGGGCCGGGTGGTCCACCTGATCTGCAGCGACAAAATCGCCGAACTGGAAAAGGCCGCTGCGCCGGCCTGAACGGTGTTGCAGCTTGCGCTAATGTCCAGGATTGATTAGCTTTCAATCAACCTGATTGAAAGCTAATCGTATGCCAGCAGCTACCCGCGTCATCACCGCCCATGTGTCCGCCGACCTGGCGGACAAGGTCGATGTTCTGGCGGAACGGATGGACCGGTCGCGTGGCTGGATCATGAAGCAGGCCCTGACCGCATGGATCGACCAGGAAGAGGAGCGGCATCAGCTTACGCTTGAAGCGCTGCATGATGTCGATGCCGGCAATGTAATCGACCATCAGAGCATCGTCGCCTGGGCCGAGAGCCTTTCCACGAAAGATCCGCTGGCCCCGCCCCTGGCATGAAGATCCAGTGGACCAGCAAGGCCTCTTCCGATCTTGTCCGCCTTCATGAACATCTGAAGCCTGTCGCGCCCGATGCCGCGGCGCGCATTGTCCAGGAATTGGCCCGTGCGCCGGGCCGTTTGCTCGATTACCCCCGCCTTGGCGAGAGGCTGGATGCCTTCGATCCTCGCGAAGTGCGCCGGATCATCGTGGGCAATTACGAAATGCGCTACGAAATTTCGCAGGCCACGATTTTCATTCTTCGACTTTGGCATTGCCGGGAAAATCGGGGCACCGGTCCGGATAACTGAGCATCATTGGCCGCGCGGCGCTCAATCGCTGCAGGAATGCGCTCCACCGCCTGAACTGTGCAGGCAACACGATGTCATGAGCATGTTCGTCAGCGTATCGAATAATTCATCCAGCATGTCGCGAAACGGCGATGTAAGCTGGATGCCGACGCGCCGCAGGTCACTTTCATCGACAGTGCGCTCCACGAAGCCCTTGTGCACCATGATGTCGATTTTGCGGTGTGCGCTGGAAATGGGAATGTTTGCCGAAACGCTGAGCTGCCAGATGTAGAGCAGTTCGCCTTCCCGGTCCGCGACATAAAGTTCGAGCAGCATGTCCCAGATCGGATTGGCGCATAGGCCGGCCCCGAGCAGCTCCTTTGCGAGCTTGCGCTGAAGGATCAGCGTTCGGCACAGGGCAAGGCGCTTGCCATCGGTGGGGGCGCTATCCATGGGATGCCTGCGAACCGGGGGCCACGGTCGCGGAAAGCGTGGATTGATCGAGATTTGCAGCGGAACCCTCAGGGGCCTCCGAACCGATCGTACCGCTTCGCCATGCCCTGATAAGTTCTTCCTGTTCGGGCAACAGCGCGTCCACTGCGCCGGGCGTATCGAGCGTGCTGTCGAGCAGGAGGGAGGGGCAGCGTCCTTCGTATGTGCCGAGATTCGGGCGATGCACGCGGTATCCGGCAAGGTGCGCAAGGCTCCGTGGAAATTGCCGGGCTACTTCTGGCGGGTAGGCGAGCCAGGGAAGCTCATAGGGTTTCAGCCACCCAAGGCAGTAGCTGATGATCACCCCGCGGCGGGGAAGGGCGGTGCGATTGGCGCCTGCCGCGTGCAGGGTCGAGCCGAGGAACACGAGTGCCGAGCCCGGTGCCATTTCGGCAATGACCGCTTCCTCGGGGGCGAGGAGCAATTCATCCTGTCGCCGGTGGCTCCCGGGCCACACCAGCGTGGCACCGTTGTCCTGCGTGAAGGCCGACAGCGGCCACATGACGTTGATCAGGAATTCCATACCGCGTTTGCGGTCAACGAAGCCGCTACAAGGCCACATGTCCTGATCGCGATGGGGCACCTGTTGGCTCGCCCCGGGAGTGAGCTCGACCGCCTGGGTCAGATTGAGCGAGAAATGATCGCACCATGGCCCCAGCATGTCGTGGGCAATCCGGAGGATCAGGTCGTGCTCTACCAGGTCCGAGACGTGTGGCGACCGCTTAAGGAGGCCGGCGAAACGCCGGGTTCCGGCGCCGGAAAAGCTGCCTTCTGAATATCCGATGGCGGCAAATTGCGCGTCGAGGTCGGTGCCGAGGGCTGCGATCAGATCGGCCGTAACCAGATCGTTGATGATGGCGTAGCCCTGTTCATGGAGATCGGCCACGCACCGGGCGTATGGAGAGGCAGTGCTCATGGTTCTCTCCATCATCACTGGCTCAGGGCAACAAGCGGCGCGAGTGTCTCCGACCATATTCCGGTCGCTTCCAGCCGCGCGGGCGTTTCGTCGTCGATGTGGATCATCAGGGCGGCGAGCATGCCGCAGGGAAGATCGTGCGGCAGACCAAGAGGCTCGCAGCGCCATCCGAATGAAAGAATCTGGTTGTACCAGGGCATGTCGGCCACACAGCAATAAGCGCGAACGCCGTTATCCCGCGCGAAGACCGTCAGGGCCGTCGCCAGTTGATTGCGAACGTACCGTCGCTCGGCCGCGCGGATGCTACGGGACAGGCACAGCCGCGAAATCTCCCAGACATCCGGTGCGCTCGGCGCCCCAAGATCGCAGAGGCCCGGGAACACATCTCCCAGAACATGGGGCTGGGTGGTGGGCAAGAGCCGCAGCGAACCCAGATGCTTGCCGTCGGTGCCCGCGATGATGAGATAGATCGTCGAGGGCGTGTCGAACTGGTCGATTTCGTAGCGTCCATCGAGCGCGGGCAAATCCCAGCGCAGCAGATCGATGAATACGCGTTTGCGTTCCTGGTACATCTGGGCAAGCAGCGCGCCTTGCGCCGCTTCCCATCCGCCTTGAATGACGTGGGCCATGTTCGCCATCTCTTGTTGTGATGGCAAAAGGATCGGGGAAACCGCCCGTCAGGAAAATTCCTCTATTTAGAGGATGTCCGGCGCAGACTGTGAAAGCAGATATGCCCATCGAACAAGGACCGGAACACCAGCGCAGCCCGCTTGAAAACACCGCATTTCCGCATGGCGGCGGTGATGTGCTGATGAACCGTCGCTTCGGAGAGGCCCAGGGCGTGGGCGATCTGAGTATCCCCCATGCCGGATGCGACCAACCCCACGCAATCGACTTCGCGCGGGCTGAATCGTGGCAGGGTCGGCACCGTCTGCTCAAGGCCAAGGCGCAAGCGCACCAGTTTGCGTGCGGTTTCGAAGCCAAATCCTGCGACTATGTGGGTGGCCCCCCGAATTTGCGGTGTCATGGAAACAGGCTGCGAGGTCGCAAAGGAGCAGGTTCCCCGGTATTCTCCCGGCGAATGCACGGGTACGGTGATGCCATCCTGGAGGCCGAAGCTGGCACCCTCCTTCAATATGGTGCGCTGGCGCTTGCTCTGGATTACTTCTGTTCCGATGGCATGCCATGCGTAAGGCGTGTTGCGGCCGATGCTGGCAGCATGCACTGGATCGTCGAGATAGTAGCGCTCCGTCAGGATTCGTTCGACCCAGCCGTCGGGGTAGTTCGATATCGCAACCGCGTCTTCGGACGCTGCCACGAGGTCGACATGGCTGACGAACGCAAATTGCTCGAAGCCCTGTCAACGGCGGTCGGATTCCAGGCCAGCATGGCGGAGTAAAAGCAGGCCATTGAGGATGAGCTCGGATGATATGCAAAGGGCCCCGATCGGGGCCCTTTGCATATTTGCCGTTTTGCGTCGGG
>NZ_JANZXA010000001.1 GCF_025153475.1 Novosphingobium mangrovisedimenti | reverse complement strand
ATCCCATCTCGAACTCGGCCGTGAAACCTGACAGCGCCGATGGTACTTACGCTCAAGCGTTGGAAGAGTAGGACGTCGCCAGGCATTGAAGCCGGCGCGCTTCGCAAAAAACCCATTCTCAATGACATGGCCAATCAGGCCGAAGGGGCCCAAAAGGCCCCTTTTTGCGTCGCTCAACGACGCATCGGGTAAAGGCCCCGGAGCCAAAGGCTCCGCAAGGCCAAATGGCCGCCCGGACCGCCTGCAAGGCGGGAGGATAGCCAAGGCTGCGAATGCAGCCGCCGGCGCCTGAGGCCAAATATAGGTGACGCGGGGTGGAGCAGCCCGCCGTCCACGCCGACAACGTCGGAATGGACAACAAACAATCTGCTACAGGGCTGACAAAATCAGCCCTCAATGGTGACGCGGGGTGGAGCAGCCCGGTAGCTCGTCAGGCTCATAACCTGAAGGTCGTAGGTTCAAATCCTACCCCCGCAACCAGACCTATATCCTCGCACGATCGCCCCCACGCTCCGCGAATATCGGCGGAGGCGTTTTGCGTTCGATCAAAGCTTGCATAGCCTAGTGTCCGGCAAAGTCCTGTCAGCCAAAAAATCAACAGGACAGGATGCCTTCCCATGGCCGATATCAATCCCGCGGGCATGGCGCTGGCCGGGAATCCCCACCCGATCACGCGTTCCGAACTGATCCCCGCGCAGCGTTACTATGACGAGACCTTCTACCGCGCCGAGGTCGAGCACCTCTGGCCGCACGTATGGCAGATGGCCTGCCGTCTCGAGACCATCCCCAATGTCGGCGACTGGGTGGAATATTCCAACGTCGGCAAGTCGGTGCTCGTCGTTCGCACCAACGACGGCATCAAGGCGTACCATAACCACTGCCGCCACCGCGGCGTGCCGATCGCAGGCGGCTCTGGCGATGCCCATGGCAACTGCGCGCAGTCCGGCTTCATCTGCCCGTTCCACGGGTGGCGCTGGAACATGGATGGCGAAAACACCTTCGTCTACGGCAAGGAACTGTTCTCGCAGGACCTGCTGGACCATGCCGAACTCGCGCTGAAGCCGGTGCGTTGCGAGACCTGGGGTGGATGCGCCTTCATCAACCACGACATGAACGCGCCGTCGCTCAGGGAATCGCTCGGGCCAGTGCTCGATCGGCTCGATGCGCACGGCATGTCGAACGTGCGCTCCGAATGGTGGTTCGCGACCGAGCTTCCGGCGAACTGGAAGATCGCGATGGAAGCCTTCATGGAAGGCTATCACGTGATGATGACGCACCCGCAGCTGCAACGCTCGGTGCCCGGCCTCTACAATGCGCGCTACGGCAACGACACCGGCGGCATCGGCTTGCCCATCGATCCCGATGAATCGGTCGAGGACAACATCCGCGCCCAGATCGAGAACCTCAAGCTGCTCGGTTCGGGCATGGCGGGCATGGTCCACGCCAAGGAGATCGAGATCGCCGAACAGCTCGGACCGGACAATCCGGACGTGCAGCTTCCCGCGACGGTGGCCGAGGCCGTGCCGGTCTGGTTCGGACTGGTGCAGGACGCGATCAGCCGCAAGCTCAAGGAGAAGGGCGAGAATGTCCCGGATCTCAATGCGGTATGCGTGTCCGATCCGGTCAATGCGGTCGAATACCTCTTCCCGCACTATTTCCTGCTGCCCTTCTTCACCAGCTATGCGTCCTATCGCATCCGCCCGACGGGCCCGGAAAGCTGCGTGTTCGAGATCTGGTCGCTCACGCACTTCCCGGAAGGCGAGGAGCCCGAGCCGCCGATAGAGCCGACCGTGTTGCCGTTCGACAGTCAGGACTTCCCGATGATCCCGCGGCAGGACTACTCGAATATTCCGATCCAGCAGAAGGGCCTGCATTCCGAAGGGTTCGAGTTCATGCGGCTTGCCAAGGACGTCGAGGGCCTGATCAGCAACTACCAGCGCCTGATCGACGGCTATATCGCCGGCGAATCCGGAGTGAAGCTGGCTGCGGCCAACCGGAAACTCGGCGGGAACTTCGACGGGCCGATCATGGATCTGGACCTCTGAAGTCCGCAATCACGCTTCGATCCTTGCAGGATGCAACTGCGGAGGGGGTGCTTTTCACCCCCTCCGTTTTGCGCTAACGGGGCCCATTGAGCCGATCTGACGGCGCTGGTACCGAATAAAGACTATGTCCAGTTGTGACCTTTGCGTCGTTCGTAATCGGGCGATTTGCTCATCCCTCGATTCCAAGGAGCTTGAGGCTCTCAATTCGATCGGCCGCACGCGCGAGATTGCCTCGGGTGAATCGCTGATCTGGGAAGGCGAGGATTCGGTTCTCGTCGCCAACGTCATTGACGGTGTGCTCAAGCTTTCGACCAATACCGAAGACGGGCGCGAGCAGATCGTGGGGGTGGTCTATCCTTCCGATTTCATCGGGCGGCCCTTCGGCGGCACCTCCGGCCATGGCGTGACCGCGCTGACCGATGCCAAGGTCTGCGTCTTCTCGCGCCGCGATTTCGATGCCTTCGCGCGCGAACATCCCAAGCTGGAGCACAAGCTGCTCGAACGCACGCTGGGCGAACTCGACCGCACGCGGCGCTGGATGCTGCTGCTGGGGCGCAAGTCCGCCTCGGAAAAGATGGCGAGCTTCCTGATCGAGATGGCCGAGCGCTTGACGGGGGCGGGCTGCAAGGTTGACGAGGACAAGCCCAACCAGCGCCATCTGGTGCTGCCGTTCTCGCGCCAGCAGATTGCCGACGTGCTGGGCCTTACCATCGAGACCGTGAGCCGTCAGTTCACGCGGCTGAAGAACGAGGGCATCATCGATCTGCCCTCGCGCCGCGACGTGACGATCCTCGACTATGAGGCGCTGGTCGCCGAAGCCGGCTGAGCGACCGGCGGCTTCCCTTCGGGGTAGGCCGCCTCACCATCATGAACCTGCAGTAACGGGGCGGTTGCCGCGTCAGGCGAGGGCCCGGCGGGCGCTCGCCACGATCGCCTTCGAGTCCTGCCGTTGCGGCCGGGGCTGCAGGTCGAAGGCATTGGCATAGCGTTCGAAACGGCCGCGCACGGTCTGCTGGTCCAGTCCGAAATTGCCCAGATCGTAGCGGTGGCGCTGCCAGCGGTGCTGGCTCCGGGCCTTGCCGACATAGCGGCGCATGGCAGGCAGCGCGGGGGTGATGTCCATCTCGAGGAAGCGGTAGACCTCGCGCATGACGCCTTCCCAGTTGGCGTCCATGTCGCGGTAGAGCACGTCGATCCGCCGTCGGGGGTGGATGCGGCTGCGCGCGACCTGCATGCGGTCGATCTGCAGCCCGGTCTTGTCGAGCCAGTGCTCGCCGATCCAGTGCGGATCGGCATGGTCGGAATGGATCGTCATCTGGTTCCACACGAGCGAGCAGCTGCTGCCCACCACTTTGGCGGGATCGCGATGGATGAAGATCAGCCGTGCCTCGGGGAAGACCCGCAGGAGTGCCGGCAGGTCGAGCATGTGCTGCGGAGTCTTGAGCACCCAGGGCCTGTTGCGGCGGGCTTCCGTGCCGCGTGCCCATCGCACGAGGCGCAGCAGCCTGGCGAGGTGGCTGTAGGCCGGGGTCGCATCCTCGTTCTCGGCCCAGCGCCCGTAGGTCGGCACGCGCCACTGCGCTTCGTGCTTCATGCCCCAGGCCGATTGCACCAGCAGGCCGAGTTCCTCCTCGGGTTCGAACGGACCGGTCGGGTGGACGACCGCGGTGCGCGGGTTGAGCTTGTGTACCGTGGAAAGCAGCCGGCCGGCCTGGCGCGGGCGCGGATCGCGGCCGCCGGGCCGGAATCCCGGCGCGGGCACGGGGCAGACGGTTTCGAAGAAGCGCATGTGCTCGAAGCGGTCGTCGGCGGCGAGCAGCCGGTGCAGTCGGGTCGTGCCAGAGCGCATCGGGCCCACCACGATCACCGGCGGGGCGAGCGGCTCGGCGAGGATTTCCTCATGCGTGTCGAACCAGTGCTGCGTCCACAGCCGCTCGCGCAGGACTTTCAGGAACTGTCCCGTCGCGGCGAAATGGCCGATCTCGTTGAGCGATGCCTCTTCCTTGATAGCCTGTGTCAGGACTTCCATCGGGCGCAGGAACCAGGGATCGCCGAAGTCGTCGAGACCGGTCTGGCGGCAGGCAATGTCGGCCAGCGCATCGACATCGAGAGGGGTTTCGCGAAGGACCGAGAGCCTGTTCAGGCCGGCCAGAACGGAATTGGCGGCGCCCACCAGCCGTGAACGCGCCGAAAGCGGATTTTCACCGGTCATGGATGCAATAGGTGCATGTCTGGCCAGCAAGGTGCAATGCACAATGCGCCCGCGCCCCACCTTTTGCCCGATTGGCGCCGGCTTCCATGAAACAGTGCTGGCGGCACGAGGCGGCGATCGGCTAGCCCTTGGGGCATAGTGCCTCACCGTTTTTCTTCATCTCCGGCCGGCGACGATTCATCCGTGACTTGGCGTGGGCGATTCCTGGGGCGTCGCGGCATTGCGCTCTACATGCGCAATGCCGTCGCGTCGACGCTTTCGTTTCTGCTCGATCTTCTGCTGATCTGGATCATGGTCGATCATTTCGGTGTCTACCAGTTCGTCGCGGTGATCGTCGGGTTCGTGATGGCCAATGCCTTCCACTACGTGCTGGCCCGCGTCTGGATCTTTCACGAGAGCATGCGCGGGATCGTTTCGGGCTACTTCTATTTCCTCAGTAACGCGCTGTTCGGGCTGGTCGTGATTCTCGTCGGCTTCGCCCTGCTGACCGATGGCCTGGGGCTGCCCTATCTGCCCGCCCGGGTGGTGGCCTCGCTGTGCGCGGGCACGCTTGTGTTCATGCTCAACGCCACGCTCAATTTCCGGCAGCTCTGACGGGGCACTGGGTTTGCCCCCACGAAGAAGGGGGACCTTGCGGTCCCCCTTCGTGTGGTTCGTTCGAGCTGTCGTGAACCCGGTCAGAACCGGTAGCTCACGCCTGCGCTGAGCACCCAGGGATCGAGATCGTGCTTGGTCTCGAGCACCTTGGTTCCAGCGGCGTAGAACTTCGCGGTCGGCTTCATGAAATACTTCTTGGCATCCAGCGAGATACCGAAGCCGTTGTCGCCCAGCGCGATGTCGATGCCGCCCTGCAGCGCGACGCCCAGCGAGTTCGACATCTTGACCCTGTCGACGCCGAGCGCCTTGGCGGTGTCGCCGGGCTTTTCGTCGAACACGAAGAACAGCGCCGGACCCGCGCCGACATAGGGCTTGATCGGGCTGCCCATGTCGAGGTGGTACTTCGCCGTCAGCGTGGCGGGCAGGATCATCACGTGGTTGACGAGATTGGTGCCCGCAAGGTCCGCGGCGCCGTTGACGTGGTGCGTCGTGAAGCAGCAGATCGTCTCGACCGAGATGTTCTTGTTGAAGAAGTATTCGATCGCGAGCGTCGGCACGACGTTGTCGTTGGCCTTGGTGTCGATGTCGACGACGCCCATCTCGGTCAGCGTGCCGGCCAGCGTCGGATCGACGTACTTGATCTTGTCGATTCCGCCATCGGGAAGGACGGCGGTGCCCAGCACCTTGACCTGGATCTTGCCGTCCGGGCTGCCTGCCAGTGCCGGAGTGGTCATCGCGGTGGCCGCGCCCAGCGCGGCAAGCATCATGATCTTGCGCATGTCTTTTCTTCCTCGCCGCCGGGGCCGCACCGTGCGATCCCCCCTCTTGAGCGGCTACGAGACTGCCTTTCCTCCAGTTGTCGTCCAGTTGAATTGATCGCGCGCAAATTCGCTGAATTTGCCGTATGATTCCGGAGGCGAACCCTTTTTGATCGTTATCAATGCTGCAGACTATGATAGCTTCCAAGGCGGCAACAGGTTCAGCAACAATCTCGAAAGAGAAGGCATATGGTAACGGTCCTCGCGCGGGCAGGCTTGTGGCTTGCCGTGCTATTGCTTGCCGTCATCGGCGTCGCACTGGCGGCGGATGGGGGTTTCGCGATCCACATGAGCATTGTCGCCCTGGCGGCGCTGATCGCCGTGTGGTTCACTGTCGGTGGCGCTGATTATTCGGCGATTGCGCGTGGCATCCTCAAGGTGCCCGATCAGGGCAAGTACGATGACGATCCGATCCGCTGGGGCGTGATCGCGACGGTATTCTGGGGCATCGCCGGTTTCTCGGCCGGGTTGTTCATCGCCCTGCAGCTCACCTGGCCGGTCCTCAATCTGGAACCGTACCTCAACTTCAGCCGCCTGCGTCCGCTGCATACTTCCGCGGTGATTTTCGCGTTCGGCGGCAATGCCCTGATCGCTTCGAGCTTCTACGTCGTCCAGCGCACCTGCCGCGCGCGTCTCGCTTTCCCGAGCCTCGCGCGCTTCGTGTTCTGGGGCTACCAGCTGTTCATCGTGCTCGCCGCGACCGGCTACCTGCTGGGCATTACCCAGTCCAAGGAATATGCCGAACCCGAATGGTACGTCGACTGGTGGCTCACGATCGTGTGGGTCTGCTATCTGGCCGTCTTCGTCGGCACGATCGTGAAGCGTGCCGAACCGCACATCTATGTCGCCAACTGGTTCTACCTCGCCTTCATCATCACCATTGCGATGCTGCACGTCGTCAACAACCTCGACGTGCCGGTCAGCTTCGTCGGATCGAAGAGCTATCCGCTGTTCTCCGGCGTGCAGGGCGCGCTGGTGCAGTGGTGGTATGGCCACAACGCGGTGGGCTTCTTCCTGACCGCCGGCTTCCTGGCGATGATGTACTACTTCGTGCCGAAGCAGGCCGAACGCCCGATCTACAGCTATCGCCTGTCGATCATCCACTTCTGGGCGCTGATCTTCCTCTACATCTGGGCGGGTCCGCACCACCTGCACTACACCGCGCTGCCCGACTGGGCGCAGACGCTGGGCATGGTCTTCTCGATCATGCTGTGGATGCCGAGCTGGGGCGGCATGATCAACGGCCTGATGACGCTCAACGGCGCCTGGGACAAGGTCCGCACCGACCCCATCATCCGCATGATGATCATGTCGGTCGCCTTCTACGGCATGAGCACTTTCGAAGGCCCGATGATGTCGATCAAGAGCGTCAACTCGCTGTCGCACTACACCGACTGGACCATCGGCCACGTCCACTCCGGCGCGCTGGGCTGGAACGGCATGATCACCTTCGGCGCGATCTACTACCTGACGCCGCGCCTGTGGGGCCGCGAACGCCTCTACTCGCTGCGCATGGTCAACTGGCACTTCTGGCTCGCGACGATCGGCATCGTCTTCTACGCTGCGAGCATGTGGGTGGCAGGTATCACCCAGGGCCTGATGTGGCGTGAATACGGGCCGGACGGCTACCTGGTGAACACCTTCGCCGACACCGTCGCCGCGCTCCATCCGATGTACGCGCTGCGCGCCTTCGGCGGCCTGCTCTACCTGACGGGTGGCGTGCTGATGGTGATCAACGTCTGGCAGACCATCGCCGGCAAGCTGCGCCAGGAAGCGCCCATGCACGACGCCGCCTTCGATCCCGCCGCCGACCGGCCGATCCTGGCTCCTGCCGAATAAGCGCGACGAAAGGGAATAGAACAATGACCTCCATCGTTGAGCGCCACAAGAAGCTCGAGAGAAACGTCACCCTTCTGGCGGTCGGTGCGTTCATCACGGTCGCCATCGGCGGCATCGTGGAAATCGCGCCGCTGTTCTGGATCGACAACACGATCGAGAAGGTGGACGGCATGCGGCCCTATACGCCGCTCGAACAGGCCGGTCGCGACATCTACGTGCGCGAAGGGTGCTACGTCTGCCACAGCCAGATGATCCGCCCCTTCCGCGACGAGACGGAGCGTTACGGGCACTACAGCCTTGCCGCGGAATCGATGTACGACCATCCGTTCCAGTGGGGTTCCAAGCGCACCGGGCCCGACCTGGCGCGCGTGGGCAACCGCTATTCGGACGAGTGGCACGTGCAGCACCTCAAGAACCCGCAGTCGGTGGTGCCCGAATCGGTGATGCCGCAATATGGCTTCCTCGCCGATGCGGACCTCGATGTCCCGGACATCGCGGCCAACCTGACGGCGCTGCGCGAAGTGGGCGTGCCCTACACCGACAAGGACGTCGAAATGGCCATGGCCGACCTCAAGGCGCAGGCCGATCCCGAGGCCGATGCCGGCGATCTCGAGACGCGCTATCCCAAGGCGCAGATCCGCGACTTCGACGGCAATCCCTCGCGGCTTACCGAGATGGATGCGCTGGTCGCCTACCTGCAGATGCTCGGCACCCTGGTCGACGTCAACAGCGCGGCGGCTCAGGAAGAGCTCGCTTCGGAGCGCGGCCGATGAGCATGCACTCCACCTACGACATGCTGCGGCACCTTGCCGACAGCTACGGGCTGCTGGTGATGCTGCTGGTTTTCGTCGTGCTGATCGCCTGGCCGTTCCGGCCCGGCGCACGCGAGCGCAATTCCGAAGCGGCGAACATGATCTTCAAGGACGAGAACGATGGCTAACAAGCGCGTCGATGAAGCCACCAACACCGAAACCGTCGGCCACGAGTGGGACGGGATCGAGGAACTCAATACGCCTCTGCCGCGCTGGTGGCTGTGGAGCTTCTATGCCTGCATCGTGTTCGCGATCGGGTACAGCATCGCCTACCCGGCCTGGCCGCTGGTCCACAAGGCCACCGCGGGCGTGCTGGGCTGGACCAGCCGCGGTCAGCTCGATCAGGAGCTGAAGGAAGCTGCCGCCGAACGGGCCAAGACCGTGGCGGCGCTCAAGGACATGCCGATCGAACAACTGCCCGAGCATCCCGAGCTGATGCACGCGGCAGTGGCCGGCGGCGAGGCGGCCTTCAAGGTCAACTGCGTCCAGTGCCACGGCGCCGGCGCGGCGGGCTCCAACGGCTTTCCCAACCTGAACGACGACGACTGGCTCTGGGGCGGCGACCTCAAGACCATCGAGACCACGCTGATCCATGGTGTCCGCCAGCCCGGCGATGACCAGACGCGGATGAGCCAGATGCCGGCCTTCGGTCGCGATGGCCTGCTGACCGCCAGCCAGATCCAGGATGTGACGAGCTTTGTCCTCAGCCTGTCGGGCCGGGAGAAGGCGAGCGCCGCCTCGCAGCGCGGCAAGGTGGCCTTCGAAGCCAACTGTGCCGTTTGCCATGGCCCCGACGGCAAGGGCAGCCGCCAGTTCGGCGCGCCGAACCTGGCCGATGCGATCTGGCTCTACGCCGGCACGCGCGAAGCGGTGGCCAGCCAGATCGGCAACCCGCGCCACGGCGTCATGCCGGCATGGGGCACCCGCCTCGATCCGGTGACGATCAAGATGCTGGCGGCTTACGTTCACTCGCGCGGTGGCGGCGAGGAGTTTACGCCGCCGCCGGTGGCGGAAACGCAGGCTGAAGCGACGACCGCGGCCGAATAGGCCGCGGTTCCCCCGGGGAAGGGTCGCACGTTCCCCCGGGCCGCTCAGCCCCCCAAACGAATACACGGGCGGACAAGGACATGAACAAGCCTGAACCCATCAAGCCGGAAGACCAGCCGATCGGCCTCTATGCCAAGCGCGAGCCGGTCTTCAACCGGCGCATCGACGGCAAGTTCCGGCGCCTGAAGTGGGCGATCATGGTGATTTGCCTCGGCATCTACTGGATCACGCCGTGGATCCGGTGGGACCGTGGGCCCTATGCCCCCAACCAGGCGGTGCTCGTCGATCTCGCCCATCGCCGCTTCTATATGTTCAGCATCGAGATCTGGCCGCAGGAGTTCTACTTCGTGGCCGGGCTGCTGATCATGGCGGGCATAGGCCTGTTCCTCGTGACCAGCGCGGTCGGTCGCGCATGGTGCGGCTATTCCTGCCCGCAGACGGTCTGGACCGACCTGTTCCAGCACGTCGACCGTCTCTTCGATGGCGACCGCAACGCCCGGATGCGTCTCTACAAGGCGCCCTGGGGCCCGGCCAAGATCGCCCGGCGGCTGGCCAAGTGGAGCGTCTATCTGGCGATCAGCTTCGCCACCGGCGGCGCCTGGATCTTCTACTTCGCCGATGCGCCGACGCTGCAGCACGCGTTCTGGACGGGAACGGCCCCGGCGGTAGCCTATGCGACCACGTTCGTCCTGACCATGACCACGTTCGTGCTCGGCGGTTTCATGCGCGAGCAGGTGTGCATCTACATGTGCCCCTGGCCGCGCATCCAGACGGCGATGCTCGACGAGAAGAGCCTGCTGGTCACCTACAAGGACTGGCGCGGCGAACCGCGTGGCAGCGTCAAGAAGGCCGAGAAGAACCCCGGCCAGTTCGGCGACTGCATCGACTGCAACCAGTGCGTCGCGGTCTGCCCCACCGGCATCGACATCCGCGAGGGGCCGACGATCGGCTGCATCACCTGCGCGCTGTGCATCGACGCCTGCGACCGCGTGATGAAGGAAACCGGCCGCCCGCGCGGGTTGATCGACTATGCCACGCTGGAGGATTCCGAGCGCGAAAAGGCCGGCCAGCCGCCGACGCGCCATCTCAAGCTGATCTGGCGCCCGCGCACCATTCTCTATTTCGTCGTCTGGGCGTCGATCGGTCTGGGCCTGCTGTTCATGCTGGGCACCCGCGTTCACACCGACCTGACCGTGGCCAAGGACCGCAACCCGCCATACATCCTGTTGAGCGACGGTTCGGTGCGCAATGCCTACACGCTGCGCCTGCGCAACATGGAAGGGCGGCCGCGTCAGATGGAGATCGCCATCGAAGACCTGCCGGGCGCCAAGATGTGGACCGAGGACATGGCGATGGAGCAGGCCACCCGTGCCCTGACGCGCATGGTTCCCGCGGACGAGACGCAGAGCGTTCGCGTCTATGTCGTCGCCCCGGCGAACACCGCATCGCAGGAATTCGAGTTCAAGCTTCAGGCGGTCGGCGACGCCCGCGAGAAGGATGAGACCGAAGTCCAGTTCGACGCACCGGAAGGTCAGTGATGAGCAGCCAGAATGCCCCCCGCCGCAAGCCGTTCACCGGCAAGCACATGTTCCTGATTCTCCTGACGGGTTTCGGCGTCGTCTTCGGCGTCAACTTCCTGATGGCGGGGCTGGCCACGTCGACGTTCGGCGGCGTCGTGGTCGAGAATTCCTACGTCGCGAGCCAGCACTTCAACCGCTGGCTCGACGAAGCGGCGAAGGAAAAGGCGCTTGACTGGAAGGTCGCCGTTTCACGTCGCGAGGACGGCCACATCGTCGCCCTGCTCGACGGCGTGCCGCGCTATCCCGATGTCATCGCCGAAGCGCGCCACCCGCTGGGCCGCAAGCCCGACATGGCGCTGAAGTTCGAGAAGGACGTCACCGGCGCCTATGTCAGCGACAAGGCGCTGCCCGAGGGGCGCTGGATCCTGCGCTTCGAAATCGAGGCCGACGGCAAGACCTGGCGCGGCGAAGATCAGGTCGAGGGGCTGGAGGTCATCGGCCAGCCGGTGCCATGAACGCGCCTGCGCCCGGCCTGTCCGCGGCCGACACCTGCATCGACAGCCGTTTCACGGTGCCCGGCATGCGCTGCGCCGGGTGCATCGGCAAGGTCGAGCGCGGGCTTGCCGCCGTTCCGGGTGTGGCCGCCGCGCGTGTCAATTTCTCGGCCAAGCGGGTTGCGGTCAGTCACGCCCCCGCGCTGACCGAAGACGCCATCATCGACGAACTGCGCAAGCTGGGTTTCGAGGCCGAGCGCGCAGCCGACAATCCGCTCGGCCGCGACGACGCGGAAACGAAGCGCCTGCTGCGCGCGCTGGCGGTCGCGGCCTTCGGCATGATGAACATCATGCTCCTGTCGGTCTCCATCTGGGCGGGCGCCGACGCGGTGACGCGCGAGATGTTCCACTGGATCAGCGCGCTGATCGCGGTTCCGGTAATCCTCTATGCGGGCCGGCCGTTCTTTTCCTCGGCGCTGATGGCGCTGCGCTACCGGCGCACCAACATGGACGTGCCGATCTCGATCGGCGTGCTGCTGGCGACGGGGCTGAGCCTCTACGAGACGATCGTCGGCGGCGAGCATGCCTATTTCGACGGCGCGGTCATGCTGCTGTTCTTCCTGCTCGCGGGCCGCGTGCTCGATGCGATGATGCGCAGCCGCGCGCGCTCGGGCATTGCCTCGCTGCTCGGGCGCATGGGGCGCGGTGCGCATGTCGTGCAGCCCGATGGCACCACGCTCTACGTCGAGGCCGAGCGACTGGCGCCGGGCATGGTCATGCTGGTGGCCGCCGGGGAAGCGCTGGCGGCCGACGGCGAAGTGCTGGAAGGGCGCACCACCATCGATTCCTCGATGCTCACCGGCGAAAGCGATCCGCGCCCGGCCGGCCCGGGCGACACGATCCATGCCGGGATGGTCAACCTCGGCAATCCGGTGCGACTCAAGGTGACCGCCGCCGCGCAGGACACCGCGATCGCCGACATCGCGCGGCTGATGGACGAGGCGGGCCAGTCGCGCTCGCGCTACGTGCGCATCGCCGACAAGGCCTCGCGCATCTATGCGCCGGTCGTGCACAGCCTAGCGTTCCTCAGCTTCTGCGGCTGGATGCTGGCCGGTGCCGGCATCTATCAGTCGCTGACCGTGGCGGTGGCCGTGCTGATCATCACCTGTCCCTGCGCGCTGGGACTGGCGGTGCCGGCCGCGCAAGTCGTCGCGGCGGGCGCGCTGATGAAGCGCGGGCTGCTCATCAAGGACGGCTCGGCGCTCGAACGGCTGGCCGAAGTGGACGAGGCGCTGTTCGACAAGACCGGCACGCTGACACTGGGCGAACCGCGCCCGACCGACCTTTTCGCGCTCGATCCACGCGCGCGCGCGATTGCCCTGGCACTGGCGCAGGGCAGCCGCCACCCGCTCAGCCGGGGGCTGGCGCTGGCGCTGCGCGAGGCCGGGACCGAACCGGCCGCGCTCGACGATCTCGCCGAGACTGCCGGGAGCGGCATGACCGCCCGGTTCGAAGGACACGACGTTGCGCTGATCCGGCCCGAGATCGAAACCGCGGGGCTGGCGGTCGACCTGATGGTCGACGGTACACGCGCGCGAATCGGCTTTGCCGATCCGCTGCGCCCCGATGTTGCCGAAACCATCGCCGCGCTGGGCAGGCAGGGGATCGGCTGCGGCATCGTTTCGGGCGATCGCGTCGAGACGGTGGCGTCGGTCGCCGCCGACTTGGGTCTTGCGGGCAGCGGGGGCATGTCGCCCTCGCAGAAGCTGGACCTTCTGGGCGAACGGGCGGCGCAAGGGCACAAGGTCCTGATGGTGGGCGACGGGCTCAACGACGGACCGGCGCTGGCGGGCGCCCATGTTTCGATCGCGCCGGGCGGGGCCAGCGACGTCAGCCAGCAGGCGGCGGATGCGGTCTTCGTGGGCGAGCGGTTCATGCCGGTGGCACTGGCCGTGCGCGTCGCGCGCGCGACCATGGGCATCGTCCGGCAGAATTTCGCGATGGCCGCGATCTACAACACGCTGGCGGTCCCGCTCGCGATCCTGGGTTTCGTGACGCCGCTGATCGCCGCGATCGCGATGTCGGCCAGCTCCCTGCTGGTTGTCGGCAATTCGCTCCGGCTGGCGCGGGCGGCGGGGCCGGAGAGTGCCTCGTGAGCATTCTTGGCTTCCTGATCCCCTTGGCATTGCTGATGGGCCTTGTCGGCCTCGGCGCGTTCTTCTGGGCGATGAAGAGCGGCCAGTTCGAGGATCTCGACGGCGCGGCCAACCGCATCCTCATCGACGAGGAGGAAGAGGACAAGTGAGGCGAGAACTGGTCCTGCTGTCCGGCCTGACGCTGCTTCCGGCGATGATCGGCCCGCTCGAGGCCGAGGCAGGCGGCTTTGTCGTGCCACTGTGCGGCGGGGGCGTGGTGACCGTTCCGGGCGGTCCGTCCGAGGGGCCTCCGGGGCCGCCGCAAGGCCCCTGCTGCGCCAAGGGCTGCCAGTCCGGATCATCGCGCAAGCGGCTTGATCGATCGCAATGATCTTTCGTATCGCGTAAGCGATTACCATGGGCATGTGGACTTATCACCCTGAACTTCTGGCGGTTCCCGTGCCCCGCTACACCAGCTTCCCGACAGCGGCGGAGTTTGGCGAAGGTGTCGGTGCCAAGGAACTGGCCACGGCCCTCGAAGGCGAGAACGGCGAAGTCTCGCTCTATGTGCATATCCCGTTCTGCGAGCAGATCTGCTGGTACTGCGGCTGCAATACCAGTGCGGCCAACCGCTCCGAGCGGGTGTCCAGCTATCTCGATGCGCTGCACCGGGAGATCGGGCTGATCGCCGAGCGACTGCCGCGCGCCGCGCGGGTGACTCGCATCGCGTTCGGTGGCGGCAGTCCCAACAGCATATCGCCCATAGATTTCGTGCGGCTCGTCGATGCGCTGACGCTGGATTTCGCGGTGCGGTCCGATCCCGGCAATCGTCCGGTGATTTCCATCGAACTCGATCCGCGCACTTTCGGTCCGCAGTGGGCGGCGGTGATCGGCGCGGTCGGGATAACGCGCGCAAGCCTGGGCGTCCAGACCTTCGATCCCGCGCTGCAGCAGGCGATCGGGCGGGTCCAGCCGTCCCGCATGATCGAAAATGCCACGGCGGTACTGCGCGGCGCGGGCGTCGATTCGCTCAACTTCGACCTGATGTACGGCCTGCCCGGACAGACACTCGCGCAACTGCGGGACTCGCTGGAGCAGACCGTCGCGCTCGGCGCCGACCGGGTGGCGCTGTTCGGCTATGCCCATGTGCCCCATCTGATCGCGCGGCAGAAGCAGATCGACGACAGCGCGCTGCCCGACGCCGAGGCGCGCTTCGGCATGGCGGCTTACGGCTACGAGTATCTTGTCGACCAGGGTTATGTGCCGGTGGGCTTCGATCACTTTGCCCGGCCGGGCGATGCTCTCGCGCAGGCCAGCGTCAGCGGCACGCTGCGTCGCAACTTCCAGGGTTTCACCGAGGACCAGGCACCGGTGCTGATTGGCCTCGGCGCCTCGGCGATCAGCAGCTTCCCCGATCTTCTCGTGCAGAACGAGAAGAATGCCGGGCGCTATCGCATGATGCTGTCGCAGGAGCGACTGACGGCGAATCGCGGCATCGTCAGGACCGCCGAGGACCGGCGGCGCGGTGCGGTGATCGAGGCTCTGCTGTGCCGGGGCCGGGCGCGGATCGAACCCGATCTGCAGCAGGAAGCCCTGCCGCTGCTGCGGCCCTATCTGGATGCGGGCCTTTGCCAGATGGACGGCGACCATCTCGCCGTGCTGCCGGGGGGACTGCCCTACGTGCGCTCGATCGCGGCGCGTTTCGATCCCTACCGCAAGGACTCGCTGCGGCGCTTCAGTTCGGCGGTCTAGGTTTCAGGCGCGCGCTATACGCGGGTGTCGAACTCGACGCCGAACAGGTTGCCGTCGCTCCAGCGCACCAGCCCCCACAGTTCGCAGCCGTCCTCGAGCTGCGCGCGCACGACTTCGTTGAGCGCGGGCGGTGTGCCGAGCGCTGCGGCGCTGAGCCCCTTGGAAGAAATGTCGCGGACCATCACCGGGATTTCCTCTCCGCGCGAATTGGTCAGCGCAAAGCGCGCGCACTTGCTGCGCCGCCGCTCGCGCGGGATCGGGGTGGGCTTGAAGCGGGACTTGTCCATCCGTCCGTAGGACGGTCGCGGGGCGCCGGGTTTAACCGGCGATGAGACTGGAAAGGGGGCAGATTTCGCATCTGCCCCCTTGCATTCAGTCGAGGGGTTTCAGGACCCCGGTTCCCATGTATTTCGCAAGACCGCGGTGCAGGTTGGTGACCTTGCGCTCCTGCCAAGGGTTGGGGAGATTGCCGCGGAAACCGCGCGACTTGTAGCCGCGCTGGACCTCGACCATGTTCGAGATGTCCTGCGCGATGACATAGGGCCACTTGTCGAGGTCCTGCTCGACATAGGTCCACTCGGTCTCGGGCTCCTCGCCTTCGGGGAAGCGGTCGAGCGCGACGGCTTCGAACACGCACTTGTCGGGATCGGTGCCGTAGGGGCGCACGCGGTAGGCCAGCGCGAAGGTCGGTCCCGGAATGAAGTTCATGTTCGGGAAGATCGAGAGCGCGAGCCCGGCGGCCGCCATCTGCGCGTCGCTGATCTCGGGCCAGGTCACCCCGCGCTCCGCGTCGATGCGCTTTGCGGTGTCCAGCCAGTACTTGTGGACTTCGGCGGCCGGCGTGCCTTCGGGCAGCTCTTCGGGCAGGCGCTGGGCGGTCTTCACCAGTGTCTCGCTGGTACTGGCGCCGATCGTCTCCCAGTATTCGAGCTGCATCTGCGCGATGGTCTGGCGCGGATCGCCTTCGCCCGCCGCGCGGTGGACGCTGGTTTCGACCGCCGAGCCTTCATCGCGATGGGCTTTCGAATCGAACCCGGTCTGGCCGTGCAGGCCGAAGGCCTTGGAGAACGAGTAGAAATCGCCGTACTTGATGAGCTGCGGGTGCGTGCCCTGCACGTGGTAAGGCTCGAGGAAGGCTTCGAGCGCGACTTTCCAGTTGCAGTCGAAGATGCCCCAAAAGCGGAAACGGTAGCGCATCTTGTCGAATTCGAACGGGTCGATCAGCGTTGCGATCGGTTCCAGATATTCGCGCAAGGGGCCCGCATCGAGGTCCATGTTGATCCAGATCCAGCCGCCCCAGGTATCGACCTGCACGGGCGTCAGGCTGGTGCAGGCCGAATAGCTGCCCGGAGAACCGAGCGCGCCGTTCCAGTCCTCGCTGTCCGGGATGTAGGTGGCATCGCCGTCGAGGCCGAAAGTCCAGGCGTGGTAGTTGCAGCCGAACTTCAGCTTGTTGCCCCGGGCAGAGTGCGCGCCGGTGTCCTGCGCCACCGTCTTCGGGCCGCCGCCGGTATTGTTGCCGACGAGCCGGCGGCCCCGGTGCGGACAGACGTTGTGGAAGGCCTTGAGCGTCGTGGGCGTGTCGCGCACGATCAGGATCGAATCGTGGCAGATGTTGTAGGTGATGTAGTCGCCGACCTCTTTCAGCTCCTCGACGCGGCCGGCCTGCTGCCAGACTTTCGACCACAGGCGTTCGGGCTCGGCTTCGGCGTATTCGCGGCTGATGAAGGCTTCGACCGGATAGGTGAGCGCTTCGGAAAGGTCGTCGCTGATGATGGTTTCGGGCTTGTTCATGGCATCCTCCGACCCGGCTGGCCCGGGCTCTGAAATGTTGGACACGGCCTTGTTCTCGTCACTGCGAGCGGCGAAGCCGCGCGGCAATCCAGAGCCTGTTTGAACCGCCCTGGATTGCTTCGGCTTGCAGCCTCGCAATGACGAAGGAGCAAGGTGGCTTCATTCGCCTCCTATTCCGCCGGTTCGAGAGATTCCGGCTGGGAAAGTGTCAGCCCGCGCAGATTGCCTTCGTTGCGCCACGTTGCGAGCATGTCCTCGAAGGCGTAGTAGCCCTCGCCCCAGGGTTCGCCGAAGATCGAGCGCTTCTTCTTCTGGTCGCCTTCGTTGTTGAAGTACGAGGGCGTGCACTCGTTGGCGAACTGGGAATTGTCCACTGCGACCGACCGCAGGTGCTTGATATAGGCGTCCTGCGCTTCCTGGCTCGGTTCGATGACCGCGGCGCCGCGCTTGATCGCTTCCGAGGCGACGTAGCCGATGTGGAAGCCCTGATCGATGAAGGTCTTCGAGTTCGAGGCATTGGCACCCGCCTGGGTGAAGCCGGTGAAGAACATGTTGGGGAAGTTGTGCGCCATCATCCCCTGGAAGGTCTGGAACCCGTCGCGCCAGTAGTCGTAGATCGACAGGCCCTCACGCCCTTCGATCGTGTCGATGCCCCAGCGCCGGTCGAGGTCGTTGGTGACCTCATAGCCTGAGGCCATGATAATGCAGTCGCACTCGTACTCGATGCCATCGTGGATGAAGCCGTTTTCGGTGAGCTGTTCGAGCCCGCGCGTTTCGGCGACGTCGATCAGCTCTACGTTGTCCTGATTGAACGCCGGGTAGAAGTCGTCGTTGGAGGCGGGGCGCTTGCACAGGTAGCGGTAGTAGGGCTTGAGTGCCTCGGCCGTGGCCTTGTCCTGCACGATGTCGCAGCGGTTGCGCAGCCGCTCCATCACCCGGTAGTCCATGACCTCGCGCCGCGCGGCATATTCCTCGGGCGTGATGTCGGGCCAGCCTTCGGCTTCGAGCTCGGCGTTCACGTTCTTGCTGATCTCGGTCCAGATGTCCTCGACCATGTCGGGCTCGCCGGGGGCGAGGCGCTCCATGGCGGCATGGTGGAAGTTGCGGATGCGCTCTTCCTGCCAGCCGGGCTTGAGCGAGGCATACCATTCGGGATCGATCGGGCGGTTGTTGCGCGCATCGATCGTGGAGGGCGTGCGCTGCACCACGTAGGTGTGCCCGGCATACCTGGCGAGGTAAGGCACGACCTGGATCGCGGTCGCGCCGGTGCCGATGATCGCCACCTTCTTGTCGCCCAGCTTGTCGAGCACCGGGTTGCGCCATTCGCCGCCGGTATAGTCATAGTCCCAGCGGGCGGTGTGGAAGATCTTGCCCTTGAACTTGTCGAGTCCGGGGATGCCCGGCAGCTTGGGCTTGTTGAGCGGACCCATGGCCAGCACCACGAAGCGCGCCTTGATGTCGTCGCCGCGGTTGGTGCCCACGTGCCAGCGGTTGATTTCCGGATCCCACTTCAGGTTCTTGATCAGCGTGTGGAACAGCGCGTTCTTCCTGAGGTCGAACGTGTCGGCGATCATCTGGCAATGGTCGTGGATTTCGTAGCCGTCCGCGAACTTCTTCGACGGCATGTAGCCGGTCTCTTCCAGCAGCGGCATGTAGACGAGCGAATCGTTGTCGCACTGGATGCCGGGATAGCGGTTCCAGTACCAGGTGCCGCCGAAGTTGCCGCCGTGGTCGACGTTGTAGAAATCGTCGATGCCCGCTTTCTTGAGCTGGGCGGCCACCATCATGCCGCAATAGCCCGCGCCCAGGATCACCACGTCGGTCTCGCCCGTGACCGGATCGCGCGGGGCGACCGGGGTGTAGGGATCGACCTCGTAGATGTCCGCGTACTTGCCGTCGGCGGAGATGTACTGGTCGTTGTGGTTCTTCTTGATGCGGCGGTCGCGTTCCTCGAGATACTTGGCGTGCATCGCCGGGATGTCGATCTCGGAAGCGGACGGGCACTGGGTCGGGTTGTAGATCGTCATTGCAGCCATCCTCGTGTCAGGTTCATCGTCTAATCAACACTGTTGTTGATTTAAGTACGATTCGAGGACGTGCCGCGCTTTGACATGGATCAAACCGCCGTCAGCGACGGGTGATTTTCGGAAAATGGCCTCGTTTGCATCATTTGATGGCGATCAATGTGCCGACTCGCGAAATGCGCGAAATCCGTCTTGCCGGTCTCGCACCGCCGCCGTTTTCACGGTTTCGGTGTGAACCGCTTCTCCCCAACTCGGGCGGCCCTACCTCGTGACGGGCCGCCCCATTTTTTTGGTTTTCCGCCTTCAGGCCGCGGTGGCGAACCAGATCACGTGTTTGGGCCCCTTGCCGTTGCTGCGCGCGGCGACTTTCACTTCATCGACATCGAAGCCGGCCTTCTGCAAGCGGCGGGTAAAGGCGGGGTCGGGCCCGGCGGACCAGATCGCCAGGACACCGCCCGGGGCAAGCGCGCGCCGGGCCGCGCGCAGGCCGGATTTCGAATAGAGGACGTTGTTGTCCTCGCGCACCAGCCCGTCGGGGCCGTTGTCGACATCGAGCAGGATTGCGTCGTACTCGCCCTCGGCGCCCGAGATGAACGGCGCGACATCGGCCATGACGAGGTTCACGCGCGGCTCGTCGAGGCATCCGGCGGCCAGCTCCGCCATCGGCCCGCGCGCCCATTCGATGATCTCGGGGACGAGTTCGACCACGGTGATCTGCGCATCTTCGGGCAGCACGCGCAGCGCCGCGCGCAGGGTGAAGCCCATGCCGTAGCCGCCGATCAGCATGTGCGGGCGCTGCGCGCCCTTGATGCGTTCGACCGACATCGTCGCCAGCGCTTCTTCCGAGCCCCACTTGCGGGTCGACATCAGCTCGTTGTGGCCGAGCACGATCATGAAGTCCTTGTCGTGCCGGAACAGTTCGAGCTTCTCGCCGCCGGGGACCCAGGCGGTGTCGATGAGTTCGCGTGCAATCATGGCAGCAGCACCCGCAACCTTGTCCCCACCTCGTCATTGCGAGCGTAGCGAAGCAATCCAGGGGAGCGCCGCTGCGCTCTGGATTGCCGCGCCCCTTCGGGGCTCGCAATGACGAAGGAGGAGAAGTGCATCACTTCAGGTCCGGCGCCGTTGCCTCGTCCTTGAGCATCGCAATCGCCTCGTCGAGGCTCATCATCTTCTGGTGCTCGGCGCCCAGCGTGCGCACGGCGACCGTGCCTTCCTCCGCCTCGCGCTTGCCGACGACCAGCAGGTGCGGGACTTTCTTCAGCGAGTGTTCGCGCACCTTGTAGTTGATCTTCTCGTTGCGCAGGTCGGTCTCGACCCGCACGCCCGCGGCCTTGAGCTTCTTGGCGACTTCACCGGCATAGCCGTCCGCATCGGAAACGATGGTGGCGACCACTGCCTGCACCGGGGCGAGCCAGACCGGCAGCTTGCCGGCGAAGTGCTCGATCAGGATGCCGATGAAGCGTTCGTAGGAGCCGAAGATCGCGCGGTGCAGCATGACCGGGCGGTGCTTCTCGCCATCCTCGCCGATATAGCTCGCATCGAGCCGCTCGGGCAGCATGCGGTCGGACTGGATCGTGCCGACCTGCCAGGTGCGGCCGATCGCATCGGTAAGGTGCCATTCCAGCTTGGGCGCGTAGAACGCGCCTTCGCCCGGCAGTTCCTCCCAGCCGTATTCGTCGGAGGCGAGGCCCGCGCGCTCCACGGCATCGCGCAGTTCCTGCTCGGCCTTGTCCCACAGCTCGTCGCTGCCGATGCGGTTGTCCGGGCGCAGCGCCAGCTTGATCGAATAGCTGAAGCCGAAGTCCTTGTAGACGCGGTTGGCCAGTTCGCAGAAGGCCTGAACCTCGTCGACGATCTGGTCCTCGCGGCAGAAGATATGCGCGTCGTCCTGCGTGAACTGGCGCACGCGCATCAGCCCGTGGAGCGCGCCGTGCGGCTCGTTGCGGTGGCAGCAGCCGTTCTCGTAGAGGCGCAGCGGCAGCTCGCGGTAGGACTTGATGCCCTGGCGGAAGATCAGCACGTGCGCCGGGCAGTTCATCGGCTTGAGCGCCATCCAGTCGGCGTCGTCCGAAACCAGCGGGCCCTCGTCTTCGGTGTTGGGCACTTCGTCGGGGATGACGAACATGTTCTCGCGGTACTTGCCCCAGTGGCCGGACTGCTCCCACTGGCGCGCGTCCATGACCTGCGGGGTCTTTACCTCGCGGTAGCCGGCGCCGTCGATGGCGCGGCGCATGTAGGCTTCCAGCTCGCGCCAGATCACATAGCCCTTGGGGTGCCAGAACACCGAGCCGTGCGCTTCCTGCTGCAGGTGGAACAGGTCCATCTCGCCCGCCAGCTTGCGGTGGTCGCGCTTGGCGGCTTCTTCCAGCCGCGTCAGGTGGGCATTGAGCTGCTTCTTGTTGAGCCAGCCGGTGCCGTAGATGCGCGTGAGCTGCGCATTCTTCTGGTCGCCGCGCCAGTAGGCACCGGCGACGCGCATCAGCTTGAAGGCCTGCGGATCGAGCTTGCCGGTGCTGGGCAGGTGGGGGCCGCGGCACATGTCGAGCCAGTCGTCGCCCGACCAGTAGACCGTCAGGTCCTCGTTACCGGGCAGTTCGGCGGCCCATTCTGCCTTGAACTGCTCGCCGTCGGCCTGCCACTTGGCGATCAGGTCCTCGCGGGTCCAGACTTCGCGGCGCAGCGGTTTGTCGGCCTTGATGATCTCGCGCATCTTTTCCTCGATGGCGGGAAGATCGTCCATGCCGAAGGGTTCGCGCGAGGCGGGGGCCATGACGTCGTAGTAGAACCCGTCGTCGGTCGAAGGGCCGAAAGTGATCTGCGTGCCGGGCCAGAGCGCCTGCACTGCCTCGGCCAGAACGTGGGCATAGTCGTGGCGGGCGAGGTCGAGCGCCTCTTCCTCGTCGCGGCTGGTGACCAGCGCCAGCTCGGCATCGCCTGCGAAGGGCCGGGTCAGGTCGACCAGCTCGCCATCGACTTTCGCGGCAAGCGCGGCCTTGGCGAGGCCGGGGCCGATCGCGGCGGCGACATCGGCCGGGGTCGAGCCTTCGGGCATCTCGCGAACCGAACCGTCGGGCAGGCTGATCTTGAACATCTGCGACATCGAACTCGTCTTTCCGTTTCTGGCTTTCTGGGCCTTGGGCGCGCCATGGCACAGGCGCGCGCGCGGGTGAAGCGTCGGCGCCAGCTTATTTTGCCTGCTCGGGAGGTGACGCCATGCCGCCCGAACCCGGGCGACGGTGGCTGCGTACTCAGGCCGCGACCAACCGTGCCCGGGCGTGCCGGGTAGTAGTGGTGGTCGTAGTCGTGGTGCGCTGCTGCGTCATGACGGGCGATATAGCGATGCCCGCACGAAAAGTCATCAGGCAAGCGTGCGAAGCCAGGGAAAGCCGACATGAGGTCGATCTGCCGGGCTTCCTTGCGGGCAGGGGGGGAACGAGGCGGCGGGTGAACCCGGCCTGCCGAAGCGTCGATGCGACCGGGACCGGAAAGAAAGACCCCTTGCTGCCGCTTGGCTTTCGCATTGCCGATGTCCTTGATATGATGATCGAGGAGATCTTCCCGAGGGACGAATGAGCATGACCGGGCCGGAAAGCCGCCGCAAGACAGGGATGTGGGTTGCGCTCGCCATCGCCGTCGTTGTCGCGCTCGGCTTGTTCGGGGGCGCGGGGGCCGACGTCACGGACTCCTCGGCTTTGCGGAGCGAGGTGCCGGTCCCTTCGGAGGGCACCATCGTCGTCCGGGTGCTCGGGCCCGTTCTCTACTGATCGCGGACCTGGTGCAGCGTCCTTGCGGAAGGGCGGCCTCGCTCGGCCCGGGCATTCCAGACGGTCACGGCCAGCCATCCCGCAGTCATGCAGACGAAGGGCATGACCGGGTAGTGAAAGCGCGACTGGCCCGAGAAGACCACGCAGATCAGCGTCGGATAGAGGGCGATGCCGTAAGGCAGCAGCCACCAGCCGATCCAGCGCTGCCCGTCCCTGTGACGCTTGACCAGCATCACGAAGAAGGCGGCGGCAAAGGCCATCATCAGCAGCGCATAGAAGGCCTGGTTGGCATAGCGCACCGTCCGGTAGAGCATTTCCGCACCCGCATAGCTCGGCGCGTCGCCCTGATAGGCCCACTCCGCCTCGCCGTCGGGCAGCCACAGGCGTATCAGCTTCTTCGGGGCGAGCGCGAGGAACTTTTCGGGGTTGTTCTCGATCCAGTCGAGGCCGAGCCGCCTTGCCTCGGCATCGCGTTCGACCTCGTCCAGGTCCTTGCGCGCCATCAGGTCGTTCACCACCGGCGCATCGGGGGTGTAGTCGCCGGTGGCGGTATCGTGATTGCCGGTGAGCAGGGTGAAGCCCCCGTTGGTCGAAACCGGTATCCAGTATCCCATCTGGGTGTGGTTGCGGATCGTCCAGGGCAGCACGGTCAGCATGGCCACGCCGAGGACAATCAGACCTTCGGCGAAGAGGCGCGGGAAACGGGGCCATACGGGGCGCTGGCGCAGCCATTCGATGGCGAAGATCAGGGGAATGACCACCATGGTCTGCGCCTTGACCAGCGTCGCGAAGCCGAAGACCAGCCCGGCGCTCACCAGTTGCCAGCGGTTCGTGCGCGTCATGAGGATCCAGCACCCGGCCATCAGCAGCGCGGTATAGAACACCTCGGTCAGCGCCAGCGGGACATAGCCGATGGCGTTCGGATAGACCGCCAGCAGCAGCAAGCCGGCGCGCGCGGCGGCTTCGGAACCGAACAGGCGGCGGCCCATCGCCAGCGTCATGAGTCCGATCAGCATGGCGCTGGTCAGGTTGAACAGCCCGAGCACCACGGATGAGGCGCCGAACTGGCTGAACACCAGCGAAAGCGCGATCGGCCAGCCCGGCGGCCAGAACGCGGTCGGCGCGCCGTTGTTGTCGAGATAGCCGTGCCCGGCGGCAAGGCTTTCCGCGCGGCTGTAGTACCAGCCGGCATCCGACGTGGGGACGACGTCGATCAGCAGTACCGCGACACGCAGCGCGAAATAGAGCGCCCAGATCATCAGCAGCACCGAACGGTCGGTCCCGAACCACTCGAGCCTCCGGGCCAGCCGCGAGGGGGGAGAAGGGAAGCGGATGACGTCTGCGCTCATGGTCGTCTCGCTTAGCCGCAGGTGCTTAAAATCGCATTATCTTTGTTCTGCCGCTTTGTCGGCGGGGGCGACTTGCCCTGAGCGTCCGCACTCCCCACTATCGCGGGCATGACCGACATCCGCTTCCACGCCATGCCCGACGGGCGCCAGATCGCCTTTCGTTTCGCCCCGGGGCAGGGGCCGACCCTCGTTTTCCTGCCGGGCTACATGTCCGACATGGCCGGGGGCAAGGCCACCGCCGTGTTCGAGATGGCGCAGGCCACCGGCCTTTCTTGCCTGCTGCTCGACTATTCGGGCTGCGGCGAAAGCCCGGGCGATTTCGCGGACGGCTCGCTCTCGCGCTGGAAGGACGAGATTGTGGCGCTGGTCGACGCGCTGGGGTTGCAGGACGTGGTGCTGATGGGCTCGTCGATGGGCGGCTGGCTCATGCTGCTGGCAGGCCTCGCACTGGGCGAGCGGCTCAAGGGCCTTGTCGGCATTGCACCCGCGCCCGATTTCACCGACTGGGGCGTCGCGCAGATGGACAAGGCGCTGCTCGCCGACGGCGAGACCATCTACGAGGACAATCCCTACGGCCCCGAACCGACGCCCACCCATCCCGGTTTCTGGGCCGACGGACAGGCGAACCTCCTGCTCGGCGGCGAAATCGCGCTCGATTGCCCGGTGCGCCTGCTCCACGGCCAGCGTGATCCCGACGTGCCCTGGGAGATCTCGCTGCAGCTTGCCGAGAAGCTCCGTTCAGCCGATGTGCAGGTCACGCTGATCAAGGACGGCGATCACCGCCTGTCGCGCGAATCCGACATTGCCCTGCTGCTGCGTACGGCGGCCGAGCTGGTCCTTCCCCGCGCGGCAGCGGCAGACTGACCGGAGCCGTCCCCCATGCCGCTTTCCCTCCTGCTTCCATTGATGCTGGCCCAGGCCGGCGGGTTCGATCTCGACAACCCCTACGCGTCCGCTCTGCCGCGCGAGATCGTCGAGAAGAAGGCCGAGGAGGACCGAAAGCGGCGCGAGGAACGGGCGATGAGCGAGGTTACCTTGCCCTCGGCACGGTCGAATACGGGCTGCATGAGTGCGGTGGAGACCGATCCCCGGCGTTCGGCCGAGCTTGCGCGCACGGCGCTTGCCGACGCGATCGGGCGTGAGCGGGTGCGCGCCGGGCTGTGCCTCGGCGTGGCGCTCAGTGATCTCGGCCAGTGGGACGATGCGCGCGAGGCCTTTGTCACGGCGCGCGATGCCGCCGACGTGGACGACCATGCCAGCCGTGCCCGGCTCGGCGAGATGGCGGGCAACGCGGCGCTTGCTGCGGGACAACCGGGACAGGCGCTGGGCGTGCTCGCGCCCGCGGCCAGCGATGCGCAGGCCGTGAACGACCCCTCGCTCACGGCTGCGATCGCCATCGACCGCGCCCGCGCGCTCGTGGCGGTGAAGCAGCCCGACGAGGCCGCCGCCGCACTGGCTCAGGCGCGCGAGGTGCAGCCCGAGAATGCCCAGGCCTGGCTGCTCTCGGCCACGCTCTCGCGTCGCCAGAACAAGCTGATCGAGGCGCAGACGCAGATCGAACAGGCCGCCAGGCTGGCGCCGCGCGATCCCGAAGTGGGGCTGGAAGCCGGCGTCATCGCGGTCCTTTCCGGCAACGACACGGCGGCGCGTCGCAGCTGGAATTCGGTGTTGGCCATGGCGCCCGAGAGCGAGGCCGCGGCCACGGCCAAGAACTACATTGTCCAGCTCGGACCGGAAGCGCCCGGTCCGGCGACTGCGGGTGCGAAAGAACCGGTGAAGCCATGATTCCCCTTTCCGTTCTCGATCTCGTCACCGTGCGCGAAGGCGGCACCGTCGCCGAGGCGCTGGCGATTGCCGTCGAGACTGCCCGCGTCGCCGAACGGGCCGGCTACAAGCGCTACTGGGTGGCCGAGCATCACGGCATGGAAGGCATCGCCGGCGGTGCGACCTCGGTCGTGCTCGCCGCGCTTGGCAATGCCACCTCGACGATCCACATCGGCGCGGGCGGCATCATGCTGCCCAACCACACGCCTTACGTGATCGCCGAGCAGTTCGGCACGCTTGCCGCGCTGTTTCCGGGGCGGGTTGATCTCGGGCTGGGGCGCGCGGCCGGGGCGGATGGGCGGCTGGCGCATGCCTTGCGCAAGGACATTGTCGGCGCCGCCGATCGTTTCCCGCAGGACGTGGTGGAACTGCGCGCGCGCTTTGCCGGGCAGGCAGTGGGCGGTGTCGCTTCGCCGCAGGCCTCGGGTGCGGATGTCGAGATGTGGATTCTCGGTTCCAGCCTGTTCGGCGCGCAGCTCGCTGCGATGCTGGGCCTGCCCTATGCCTTCGCCTCGCACTTCGCGCCGGCCATGCTCGACGAGGCCGCGCGCGTCTATCGCGAGCGCTTCGAGCCTTCGCAGGTGCTCGACAAGCCGCACTTCATGGCCGCGATCAACGTGCTGGCGGCAGAGACCGACGAGGAGGCGATGTACTTGGCCTCTTCCACCGACCAGAGCTTCGTCGCCCTGCGTACCGGCCATCCCGGGAAGCTGAAACCGCCGGTTCGCGGCTATCGCGACAGCCTGCCGCAGGCGGCGCGCGCCATGCTCGAACAGGTCCGCTCGGTCAGCGCGATCGGCAGTCCCGAGACGGTGCGCGATGGCATCGAGGCCTTCGTCGAGCGCACGCAGGCCGATGAACTCATCGTCGGCGTGGCGACCTTCGATCCGGCCGCGCAGCAGCGCTCGCTTGAAATGACTATGGAAGTACTGCGCTGATTTGATGTCGGTCAGAGAACGACAATTGCGCTTGGGGCATTGACCGCGCGTTAAAATTGCGGGAACGGGTGCGGTCATGAGCAAAGCAGATGTCGTCATCGTGGGAGCCGGCCATGGCGGGGCGCAATGCGCCATCGCCCTGCGCCAGAACGGTTTCGAGGGAACCATCACTGTCATCGGCCGCGAGCCGGAGTATCCGTACGAGCGCCCGCCGCTCTCCAAGGAGTACTTCGCGCGCGAGAAGACCTTCGACCGGCTGTACATCCGCCCGCCGACGTTCTGGGCCGAGAAGGAAATTACTTTCAAGCTCGATACCGAGGTGACCAAGGTCGATCCTGCGGCGCATGAGTTGACCCTGTCCAACGGCGAAACCTTCGGTTACGGCAAGCTGGTCTGGGCGACCGGCGGCGATCCGGGGCGCCTTTCGTGTCAGGGCGCGGAACTTGCCGGGATCCATGCCGTGCGCACTCGCGAGGATTGCGACACGCTGATGGCCGAAGTCGATGCCGGCACGAAGAACATCGTTGTGATCGGCGGCGGCTACATCGGCCTCGAAGCGGCGGCGGTGCTGTCGAAGATGGGGCTCAACGTCACCCTGCTCGAAGCGCTGCCGCGCGTGCTGGCGCGCGTCGCAGGTGAGGAACTGTCCGCCTTCTACCAGAAGGAACATGCCGGTCACGGTGTCGACCTGCGTACCGAAGTCATGGTCGATGGCCTGGTGGGCGATGGCCACAAGGTCACCGGTGTGCAGCTTGCTGGCGGCGAGGTCATTCCGGCCGAAGCGGTCATCGTCGGTATCGGCATCGTGCCGGCCGTCGCCCCGTTGATCGAGGCCGGCGCTGCCGGCTCGAATGGTGTCGACGTCGACGAATATTGCCGCACCTCGCTGCCCGACGTCTATGCCATCGGCGACTGCGCGGCCTTTGCCTGCAGCTATGCGGGCGGCAATGTCATGCGCGTCGAATCGGTGCAGAATGCCAACGACATGGCGACCTGCGTTGCCAAGGCGCTGTGCGGCGATGAAAAGCCCTACAAGGCCTTCCCGTGGTTCTGGTCCAACCAGTACGACCTGCGCCTGCAGACCGCCGGCATCAACATGGGCTTCGACAAGACCGTGATCCGCGGCAATCCCGAGGATCGCAGCTTCTCGGTCGTCTATCTCAAGGACGGCAAGGTCGTCGCGCTCGACTGCGTCAACATGGTCAAGGACTATGTGCAGGGCCGCAAGCTGGTCGAGGCGGGCGCCACGCCCGATCTCGAGGCGCTGGCCGATGCCGGCAAGCCGCTCAAGGAACTGATGTAAGCTGGCAATCCTTCCTGTCGCCTGGCGATGGGGAGGAACCGCCCCTCTCCGTTCGTGTCGAGCCCCTCGACCAGCTCGGGATGAACTTCGGCTTGGAAAGCCGAAGTCGAGACACGTTGGCGCGGAGGTGTCTCGACTTCGCTCGACACGAACGGGCGGGGAATCAGGACAGGCAGTGGATCAGGTCGTGAGTTTTTGCGCCGCCCATTGTGCGGCGTCTGCCACCACCGGGTCCGGATCGTTCAGCAAGGGCTCGACCTGCGCAAGCAGGTCGGGCCTTTTGCTGTTGCCCGCCGCGTAGAGGCAATTACGCACGAACCGGTTTCGCCCGATGCGCTTGATTGGGCTGCCCGAGAACAGCTTGCGAAAGGCAGCATCGTCGAGCGTGAGCAGGTCGGCCAGCTCGGGCGCGGCCAGTTCGGCGCGCGGCAGGAAGGCCTTCATGGTGTGCGCGGTCCGGGCGAACTTGTTCCACGGGCATACCGCAAGGCAATCGTCGCAGCCGTAGATGCGGTTTCCGAGCCCTTCGCGCAGACCCTCGGGGACCGGCCCCTTGTGCTCGATGGTGAGGTAGCTCACGCAGCGGCGCGCATCGAGGCGGTAGGGCGCGGGGAAGGCTGCAGTCGGGCAGGCATCCTGACAGGCGCGGCACGATCCGCAGCGGTCGCGCGCGGGCGCCGAGCGCGGCAGGTCCAGCGTGGTGTAGATTTCGCCGAGGAACAGCCAGGAGCCATGTTCGCGGCTGACCATGTTGGTGTGCTTGCCCTGCCAGCCGAGCCCTGCCTGCGCGGCCAGCGGCTTTTCCATGACCGGAGCGGTATCGGTGAAGACCTTGACGGCGGCCGGCCCGATTCCGCGCCGCTCCGCCTCGGCCACGATCCAGCGGGCAAGGTGTTTGAGCGCCTTCTTGACCGTGTCGTGGTAGTCCGCGCCCTGCGCATAGGCTGAAATGCGGCCGGTCTGCGGTGCGCCCGCCAGCCGCAGCGGATCGGCGGAAGGGGCGTAGCTCATGCCCAGCGCGATCACGCTTTGCGCTTCGGGCCACAGGCCTTGCGGCGAGCGGCGGTGGTGGGCGCGGGTTTCCATCCATTCCATGGTGCCGTGCATGCCCGCGCCCAGCCATGCGCCGAGCCGGTCGGCACGCGCGCCGTCTTCCGTTGCTCCGGACACGCCGAAGGCGCAGAATCCCAGTGTCCGCGCCTCGGCCTCGAGATCGTGGATGAAAGCGCTTAGCGTGGTCTTAACCGGACCTGCGCAAGGACGTTCCGACGTGGTAGAAGCAGGGGTCTGCATGAGGGCAGCACTAGGAGATTGGCAGGTGGCCGGCAATGCGGCGATGCCCGAAGCGCGGCCACTCGCGATCGAGGCGCGTGGACTGGTCAAGCGGTTCGATGGCTTCACGGCCGTGGACGGAGTCGACCTTTCCGTGCCCGAAGGCGCGGTCTACGGCATTCTCGGCCCCAACGGCGCGGGCAAGACCACGACCCTGCGCATGCTGCTGGGCATCATCGATCCCGACGAGGGCTATCGCCGCGTACTCGGCGCGGAGCGTCCGCACGACGTTGCCCATGCCATCGGCTATCTGCCCGAGGAGCGCGGGCTCTATCCGGCGATGAAGGCGACCGAGGCGATTGCCTTCGTCGGCGCGCTGCGCGGATTGCCGCTCAGGGAGGGGCGCCGCCGCGCGCACGAACTGCTGGAGGCGCACGGGCTCGGCTATGCCGCCGACCGCCAGATCCGCCAGCTTTCCAAGGGCATGGCCCAGCAGGTGCAGATCCTCGGCACGCTGGTGCACAGACCCAGGCTGGTGATCTTCGACGAGCCGTTTTCCGGCCTCGACGCGCTCAACCAGGGCAAGCTGGAGCGCATGATGCGCGGGCTGGCCGAACAGGGCACGACGGTGATCTTCTCCACCCACGTCATCTCGCACGCCGAGCGGCTTTGCGACGACGTGGCGATCGTGGCCGGCGGCAAGGTGCCCTTCGCCGGGCCCGTCGATGTCGCGCGCGACCGAATCCCCGCGCAGGTCCGGCTCGAGACACGCAGCGGCGACGGGCCATGGCGTGCGGCCATGCCCGCCGAACTGCGCCGCGACGCCAGGACCGATGGCGGGGCCTTCTGGTATTTCCCGCTGCCCGAAGCCGGCATCGAGCCCTTGCTGCGCGCGCTGATCGAGGGCGAGGCGGGCATCCTCTCGCTGTCGATCGAGCGCGCCGGGCTGCACGATGCCTTCGTCGCCATTGCCGGCGAGGCGGCGGCGCGCGCGCTCGAAGAGGACACGCCGGAGGAGCAGGACCGATGAACGAGACAGGACAGACCGGGCGCCTCTCCGTCCTTGCGGCCGCGTGGGTCGTTGCCCGCCGCGATTTCGTGGCCATCCTGTTTTCGCGCAGCTTCCTGTTCTTCCTGCTCGGGCCGCTGTTTCCGGTCGTTGTCGCCGCGCTCGCGGGGAGTGTCGGCCAGCGCGTGGATGCGACGGCGGCGCAGCCCGAGGTCGGGATCGTGATGACCGGCGCGGATGCCGATGCCATGGTGGGCGCGCACGATGCGCTGGCGGCCCGTCTGGGCGAGGGACTGCCCAACTTCGTCGTGCTCAAGCGCCTTGCCCCGGGCGAGGCCTACGATCCCGCCGACGCCTTCGAAGGGCGACAGGCCAATATCGCCGCCGTCCTCTCGGGCACGCCGCGGGCTCCGATGCTGACAGGTCCGACGGACCGGATCCATTCCTGGAGCGGGGTGATCGCGATGGTGGCGGCGCAGGCCGTGGCCGGGCCGATGGGGCCCTGGCCGGACGTCACGCTCAAGTCCACCATCAGCAGCAGTGCCAACGAACGTGCGGGGCGTCTCAAGACCGCGCAGGCGGCGCAGATGCTGCTGTTCCTGCTGACGATGATGCTGGCCGGCATGGTCCTGTCCAACCTCGTCGAGGAAAAGGGCAACAAGATTATCGAAGTGCTGGCGGCGGCGATCCCGATGGATTCGGTTTTCCTCGGCAAGCTCTTCGCCATGCTGGCGGTCTCTCTCGTGGGCATTGCCGTATGGGGCGGGGTCGGGACGACGCTCTACCTGGCGGCGGGTTCGGCGGTGCCGCACCTGCCGACGCCGGCGGTCGGCTGGCCGCTGCTGATCGTCCTTGGCGTGATCTACTTTTCGATGGCCTACCTGCTGCTCGGTTCGGTGTTCCTGTCGATCGGCTCGATGGCGACGACCGTGCGCGAGGTGCAGACGATTTCGATGCCGGTCACGATGATGCAGCTCATGGTGTTCTTCCTCGCCAGCTATGCGATGACGCTGCCCGGGAGCGGGATCGAGGTGTTCGCGGTGCTTTTCCCGTTCAGCTCGCCTTTCGCGATGCTGGCGCGCGCGGCGCAGGACCCGGCGTTGTGGCCGCACGTGGGCGCCGTGATCGGACAGGGGGCATGGGTCCTGCTGCTCGTGCGCGGCGGTTCGGCGCTGTTCCGCAAGCGGGTGATGAAATCGGGACCGGGCCGGGTGCGGAAGAAGGGCGCGCGCGCGCGATGGAAACGCCGGGCGACTGCCGGCTCCGCGGTCGCGGCATCGAATCTGTAACCATGCGGCTCGCCGTTCCGAATTGACTCTTGCGGGATCGGACCGAGACAGGAAACCCTGCCTTGGGTACGATCGCTGCCGGAAGTCAGGAAGAAGGAGAGCCGCAATGTCCCCCACGGCCACCCGCCGTCGTTTCCTTGGCTGGCTCGGTGCCGGAGCTGCGTTGCCGGTTCTGGCCGCATGTGGCGGCGGCGACGCCGAGGCCAAGACCTATCCGGTGCATTATACCAAGGCGGAGTGGCGCAAGCGGCTGACACCCGCGCAGTTCACGATCCTGCGCGAGGAAGGCACCGAGCGTCCCTATTCCTCGCCGCTCAACGACGAGCATCGCGCCGGCACGTTCCTGTGCGCGGCCGACGGCAACCCGCTCTATTCCTCGAAGACCAAATACGACAGCCATACCGGCTGGCCCAGTTTCTGGAAGCCGCTGCCCGGCGCGATCGGCACGTCCACCGACTACAAACTGGGCTATCCGCGTACCGAAGTGCACTGCGCGCGCTGCGGGGGGCATCTGGGCCACGTCTTCAACGACGGCCCGCCGCCCACCGGCAAGCGCTACTGCATGAACGGCGCGGCCATGGCCTTCAAGCCGGCCTGAGGGCCAGCAAACCAGATCCCGAACCCGTGAGGGTTCGCAAGGCCGACCGGCCGTCCGAGCCTGTGCGAGGAAAGCCAAGGCGAGGGATGTCGCCGCCCGGCGTCTGAGGGGCAACAAACAGTGGTGCGGGCGGCGGGACTCGAACCCGCACGAGCAAAGCTCAGGGGATTTTAAGTCCCCGGCGTCTACCATTCCGCCACGCCCGCACGAAACGGTCAGCGCGCTCTGGCAGATCGCGCCGGGCCGGGCAACTGCAATGGAAAACGAAAGGCCGCCGGCCTTGCGGGTCTGCTCAGCTTACGTTGAGCCGGGCGCGCATTTCCTTGCCGGGCTTGAAGTAGGGCACGCGCTTTTCGGGCACTTCCACGGATTCGCCGGTGCGCGGATTGCGGCCCTTGCGGCCTTCGCGGTGGCGCGTGGAAAAGGCACCGAAGCCGCGCAGTTCGACGCGGCCGCCATCGGCAAGGCGCTGGGCGATCTCGTCGAAGAACGTATCGACTGCACGCTCCACGTCTTCCGCCCGCAGTTCGGGATTGTCCTTCGCCAATGCCTGCAGAAGTTCCGACCTGATCATTGCGCATCCCCCGCAAAAAAATCGGCAAACCCGTAGCGAATCATAATATTACGCCGGATATAACCGTTAGCTGTCAAGAAAATGCCATCTCGGCGGCCATCGCGCAATGGTCTAGCAGGGCGGACATAAAATCGTCTCACGGCGGTACGCCCGTCACAGCCGGTGTCGCCGGCTCCCCCATTTACAGCCTCGTTTTGCTTGCTAACCTGTGGACCCTTCAGACCCCTTGCGGGGGACAAAAAGGACAACAAGTCGTCGCATGAAGGACATCGCAAGCTGGACAGAGGGTGACTGGATCGCGGCCATCGCCGCCGTCGCCCTGTTCGCCGTACTCGCCATCGGCGGGGTGATCGCAACTCGCAAGAGCGAAGAGTTCGTGGGCCACCCACGGGGGCTGTTCGTGCTGTTCTATGCCGAGATGTGGGAGCGCTTCTCCTACTACGGCATGCGCGCGCTGCTGATCCTCTATCTCGTCAAGTTCTGGCTGTTCAGCGACAGCGATTCAAACCTGATCTACGGCGCCTATACCAGTCTGGTCTATATTACGCCGGTGCTGGGCGGCTATCTGGCCGATCGCTGGCTGGGGCAGCGCAAGGCGGTGGTGTTCGGTGGGCTCGTGCTGGCGCTGGGCCATCTGCTCATGGCCTACGAGGGGCTGCAGGGGGTGACCGATCCGGCCGTCAAGCAGGCGGACCCGGCGATCAACGCGTTCTGGCTGGCGCTGGCGCTGATCATCGTCGGCTCGGGGTTCCTCAAGGCCAATATCTCGGTGATCGTCGGCCAGCTCTATTCGATGCGCGATGGCCGTCGCGATTCGGCCTACACGATCTTCTACATGGGCGTGAACACGGGCGCCGCGCTCGGCTCGATCCTCGTCGGCTACCTGGGCGAGACGATCGGCTGGTCCTGGGGCTTCGGCCTGGCTGGCATCGGCATGGTGCTGGGCCTCATCATCTTCATGGTGGGCAAGCCCGCGCTCAAGGGCAAGGGCGAGCCGCCGGCTCCTCTGGCCCGCAACGGCGAAATGATGCTCTACGGCGTGGGCGCGGCCGCAGTCGCGGTGATCTGGTTCCTGATCCAGTACGTCAACGTGATCCAGTCGCTGCTGATCGTCGCGGGCGTGGCGATGCTCGCCTACACGCTCTACGAGGCGTTCAAGCTGCCCAAGGAGCCGCGTGAGCGCATTTTCGCGATCCTGTTCCTGATCGCGCTCAACCCCGTCTTCTGGGGCCTGTTCGAGCAGGCGGGCGGTTCACTCAGCCTCTATACCGACAAGTTCGTCGACCGCGGCGGCGTGCCCACCAGCCTCTTCCAGTCGATCAACCCGATCTACATCGTGCTGTTCGGGCCGATTTTCGCGGGGCTGTGGCAGTGGCTCGGCAAGCGCGGCTGGGAACCTTCGGCTCCGGCCAAGTTCGGCCTCGCGCTGGTCCAGGTCGGCCTCGGCTTCCTGGTCTTCGTGTGGGGCGCGGGGACCGGCGATCCGGCGGTGATGACCTCGGTGCTCTTCGTCTTCCTGATCTACATGCTGCACACCACCGGCGAGCTGTGCCTTTCGCCCGTCGGTCTTTCGGCGATGACGCGCCTTGCGCCGCTGCACCTGGGCAGCTTCATCATGGGCGCATGGTTCTACATGACCGCCGTCGGCAATTTCGTCGCGGGCAAGATCGGCGAGGCGACCGGCGGCGAAAGCGGCGAGATGAGCAAGGAAGTGACACTGGCGATCTACAGCAAGATCGGTTGGATCACGATCGGCATCGCCGTGGTCGTCCTGCTGCTGTCGCCCATCGTCAAGCGCTGGATGCACCTCGACACGCTCAGGGACCGCGATCTCGAAGGCGATGCGGAGATCGGGCTGGAAGCCCAGGAAGCCGGGATGCACCCGACGCTCAAGCCGAATTGATGGTCAATTGAACTGATGCAATGCGCCGGCGTTCGCGTCGGGCATCAACAGGGGAAAAGTGATGAGGGTATTGCCCGCGGTACAGCGGTGGTCGGCAAGCCTTGTTCTGGGCCTGGCACTGTCGCTGACGGCACAGAGCGCCGAGGCCAGGAAGAAGGACAAGGACGAAAAGCCCGCCGAGGCACCTTATCCCTCCACCTACAAGTCCTATCCGGGGCGGCCCACGGCGCTGGTCGGCGCCACCGTCTACGACGGGCGCGGCGGGCGCATCGACAACGGCACCGTGCTGTTCGCGGACGGCAAGCTGGTGGCGATCGGCGGCGCGGACCTCGCGATCCCCGCCGGCTATGATCGCATCGATGCGAAGGGCAAGTTCGTCACGCCCGGCGTGATCGACGCGCACTCGCACCTTGGCGACTATCCCACGCCGAGCGTCGATGCGCATTCGGACGGCAACGAGGCGACCAGCCCGACCACTCCGGACGTCTGGGCCGAGCACTCGGTATGGCCGCAGGACCCGGGCTTCACCCGCGCGCTCGCCAATGGCGGCATCACCGCGCTGCAGATCCTGCCCGGTTCGGCGAACCTGATGGGTGGCCGCTCGGTGACGCTCAAGAACGTGCCGAGCCTGACGGTGCAGGGGATGAAGTTCCCCGGCGCGCCCTATTCGCTCAAGATGGCGTGCGGCGAGAATCCCAAGCGAGTCTATGGCAGCAAGGGACAGAAGCCCTCCACCCGCATGGGCAACTTCGCGGTCAATCGCCAGACCTGGATCGACGCGAAGGCCTACATGGACAATGCCGATGCCGACCGCGACCTGGGCAAGGAAACGCTGGCCGGGGTGCTCAAGGGCGAGATCCTGATCCAGAACCACTGCTACCGCGCGGACGAGATGGCGCTGGTGATCGATATGGCCAAGGAGATGGGCTACAAGGTCGCCGCCTTCCACCATGCGGTCGAAAGCTACAAGATCGCCGACCTGCTGCGCGAGAACGGCATCTGCTCGGCGGTCTGGGCGGACTGGTACGGCTTCAAGATGGAAGCCTACGACGGCATCCCTGAAAACGCCGTGCTGATCGCCCGGGCCGGGGCCTGCGTGATCATCCATTCGGATGACGAAAACGGCATCCAGCGCCTCAATCAGGAAGCCGCGAAGGCGCAGGCGGCAGGCAAGCGTATCGGTATCGACATTCCCGATGCGCAGGTCGTCGGCTGGTTCACCTACAATGCGGCAAAGGCCCTTGGCATCGCCGACCGGACCGGCAGCCTCGAGACGGGCAAGATGGCCGACGTGGTGCTGTGGAACGGCAATCCGCTCTCGGTCTACACGCGGCCCGAGAAGGTCTGGATCGACGGGGCCATGCTGTTCGATGCCGACAATCCCAAGCTTCGCCCGGTGAGCGACTTCGAGCTTGGCCAGCCCGGTGAAGGAGACGTGAAATGAGCCGCTGCGCCCTGATCGCCGCCGCGCTGGCGGCCTGCGCCTTTCCGTTCGCCGCTCAGGCGCAGGATATCGCTATCACCAATGCCACTGTCGCCACCGGTGACGGCGGCGCGCCGATCGAGCATGGCACCGTTGTCGTGCGCGGCGGCAAGGTCGTGGCCGCCGGGGCGGGCGTGGCCGTGCCTGCGGGTATCCAGACCGTCGACGGCACCGGCAAATGGGTGACGCCGGGTCTGTTCACGGCCATGACCGACCTCGGCCTGTGGGACGTGGGGGCGGTCAGCGAGAGCAACGATACCGAGGCGGACGAATCTCCGTTCAATGCCGCGCTCGACGTGGCGCCGGCGCTCAATCCCTCCAGCCAGCACATCGCGATCAGCCGCGCCGGCGGCGTGACGCGCGCGACGGTCGCGGCCTTCAACGGCAATTCGATTTTCGCCGGGCAGGGCGCGGTGATCGATCTTGCGGACGACGCGGCGATGGTGATGAAGCCGCGCGCCTTCCAGTTCGTGGAACTGGGTGAGGCCGGGGCGAAGCTGGCCGGGGGCAGCCGCGTCGCCGCGCATGTCGCGCTGCGCAATGCCCTGCGCGAGGCGAAGGAACTGGCCGCGCTTCCCGCCGGGGCCGCACGGCAGAGCGATGCCATGCTGACCCGCCCCGATGCCATGGCGCTGGCCAGGGTGCTGGATGGCAGCGAGCCGCTCTACGTCGGTGTCGAACGGGCTGCAGACATCCGGGCGGTGCTGGCGCTCCGGTCCGAGTTTCCGAAGCTGAAGCTCGTTCTGGTGGGCGCCGCCGAAGGTTGGCTCGTCGCGTCCGAGATTGCCGCCGCGCACGTGCCAGTGATCACCATGCCGCTGCGCGACCTGCCCGCGCAGTTCGAGATGCTCGCCGCGACCCAGTCCAATGTCGGGCGGATGGCGAAGGCGGGCGTGAAAGTCGCCATCGGCATGTTCACCGGCGGCAACCAGCCCCGCTATGCGTCGCAGCAGGCCGGCAACCTCGTCGCGCTCGCCAGACTGCCCGGTGCGGCCGGCCTGACCTGGGGCGAGGCCTTCGCGGCGATCAGCTCTGTCCCGGCCGAGATCAGCGGTTTCGGCGGAAAGGCCGGCGTGCTGGCCCCGGGCGCGGTGGGTGATGTGGTGCTGTGGGACGGCGATCCGCTGGAACTGTCCTCGGCCCCGGTCGAGGTGTGGATCGACGGCGTCGAACAGCCGCTGGAGAACCACCAGACACGGCTGCGGGATCGCTACAAGGATCTGGACAAGAGCGTGCTGCCGAAGGCGTACGACTGGTAGGTCAGATCCGTACCAGATTTCGTCATTGCGAGGCCGCAAGGCCGAAGCAATCCAGTGCGGCGTGGCCCAAGGCTCTGGATTGCTTCGCTACGCTCGCAATGACGAGATTGGGATATCTACGCCGAGAGTCTTGCCGCAGCTATTCAATGTTCAGCGCCGCTTGAATGACGCACGCATGCCGCAATCTGTTCCTGAATTTCGGCCGCTTCGCGTTGTGCAGCGATGAGTAACGCTTCGATCTCTTCCAGTCGTGACCAATATCGGTTCCAAAGTTCCGGGTCGATCATTGTTCTGAGATCAATCGGTTTGAGCTCGCTGAGCGCCACCATATTGTCGATGCGGGCTGCCAGTGTATTCAAGTTGGGAATACCTCGCGTGGCAGGCGATCCTTTTGCGTTCCCAAACATCCAGGCACGCCAGTCATGGCCGCTTTTTGAGGTGTTGCAAGGCCCGCAGGCTGGTACGAGATTACGCGCTTCGTTTAGATAGCCCGAAGGCCGCTTGCCTTTGACATAGGGATTCAGGTGATCCCAATGCTGTGCTGGGTCGCCGCAGTAGACACACGTAAGCCTGTTGGGGTTCTGCTCCAGCATAGCGAGGATTGCGCCGTGTTCTTCACGATCCGGCAATGCATCCGGTAGAATTGCCTGCACAAAGCCATTGGTAACCGAAGATGTCCTGCTCGTGATCTTGAGCGGGCGCTTGTATTTCACCTCAGGCCCGCGCCTCTTCAACCCCAGCGCTGTTGTGGCGCAGGGCCTTCAGCACCGTATCGACGATCTGCGGTGCGTTGAGGCCCGCCGCGTCGTACTGTGCCTCGGGCTTGTCCTGATCCTGGAAGATGTCGGGCAGGCGCATGGTGCGGATCTTGAGGCCGGCGTCGGTCAGCCCCTCGTCGCTCGCCATCGTGAGGACATGGGCGCCGAGGCCGCCGATGGAGCCTTCCTCCAGCGTCACCACGACTTCGTGGCTCAGCATCAGCTTGCGGATCAGTTCGCTGTCGAGCGGCTTGGCGAAACGCAGGTCGGCAACGGTGGTCGACAGGCCCTTGGCTTCCAGCGTCTCGGCGGCCTTGAGCGCTTCCGCAAGGCGGGTGCCCAGCGAGAGCAAGGCGACCTTGGAGCCTTCCCTGACAATCCGGCCCTTGCCGATTTCCAGCAGCTGTGGCGTCTCGGGCAGAGGTACGCCCACGCCGTTGCCGCGCGGATAGCGGAAGGCGATCGGGCCGGCATCGTACTGCGCGGCGGTGTGGGTCATGTGCACCAGTTCCGCCTCGTCGGCGGCGGCCATCACCACCATGTTGGGCAGCGTTGCCAGATAGGTGATGTCGAACGAGCCCGCATGGGTGGCGCCGTCGGCACCGACCAGCCCGGCGCGGTCGATGGCGAAGCGCACGGGCAGGTTCTGGATCGCCACGTCGTGCACCACCTGGTCGAAGGCGCGCTGCAGGAAGGTGGAGTAGATCGCGCAGAACGGGCGCATCCCCTGCGCGGCAAGGCCCGCCGCGAACGTCACCGCGTGCTGTTCGGCAATGCCGACGTCGAAGCTGCGGTCGGGGAAGGCGGCGGCGAACTTGTCGAGCCCGGTGCCGCTCGGCATCGCGGCGGTGATCGCGCAGACGCGCTCGTCCTGCCCGGCCTCGGCGATCAGCGCCTTGGCGAAAACGGAGGTGTAGCTCGGAGGACCGGCGGGCGCCTTCACTTGCTCGCCGGTGACGACGTTGAACTTCTGCACGCCGTGATACTTGTCGGCGGCGTTTTCGGCCGGGGCGTAGCCCTTGCCCTTCTGCGTCACGACATGGATCAGGCACGGCCCTTCGGCCGCGTCGCGCACGTTTTCCAGCACCGGGATCAGCTGTTCCAGATTGTGGCCATCGACCGGGCCGACGTAGTAGAAGCCCAGTTCCTCGAACAGCGTGCCGCCCATGGCCATGCCGCGCGCGAACTCGTCGGTCTTCTTGGCGGCCTTGTGCAGCGGTTCGGGCAGCTTGCGCGAAATGCGCTTGGCCAGGTCGCGCAGCGAAAGGAACGGTCGCGAGGACACGAGCTGCGCCAGATAGGCCGAAAGCCCGCCTACCGGCGGCGCGATCGACATGTCGTTGTCGTTGAGGATCACGATCAGGCGGTTGCCGGCCTGCCGCGCGTTGTTCATCGCCTCGTAGGCCATGCCCGCGCTCATCGCGCCGTCGCCGATCACGGCAATGGCGCGGCCCGGATTGCCCTTGATCTTGTTGGCTACGGCAAAGCCCAGCGCGGCCGAAATCGAGGTGGAGCTGTGCGCCGTGCCGAAGGGATCGTATTCGCTTTCGGAACGCTTGGTGAAGCCTGAAAGGCCACCGGCCTGGCGCAGGGTGCGGATGCGATCGCGCCGCCCGGTCAGGATCTTGTGCGGATAGGCCTGGTGGCCGACATCCCAGATCAGCCGGTCATCGGGCGTGTTGAACACATAGTGGAGCGCCACGGTCAGTTCGACCACGCCCAGCCCGGAGCCCAGATGGCCGCCGGTCTGGCCGACCGCGGAGATCATCTCCGCGCGCAATTCGTCGGCAAGCTGGCGCGTCTGCGCCGGCGTGAGCTTGCGAAGGTCTTCGGGCGTCGAAACCGTATCGAGAAGAGGGGTGGCCGGATTGGCAGTCATTCCCCGGGCCTTACACGCTTGTGACGGGCATGTCGATTAACAGCCGCTGTCATCGTGTGGCCGCGTTGCCAGAACATTGCCTGCGCGAATAAGACGAAGGCGCGACAACTTGTCCCGGAGGGAATCTTGAACGTTCGTACTGCCGATGAAGCCGATCTTCCCCGCCTGATCGAGATCATGCACGCGGCCATAGCAGAGCTGCAGTCGGGATTTCTCGATGCCGATCAGGTCGAATCGAGCCGGGCCATCATGGGGCTGGATCGCCAGCTCGTCGCCGACAGGACCTATTTCGTAGCCGAACTGGACGGGGCGATTGCAGGATGTGGCGGCTGGAGCCGGCGCGCGACGCTCTACGGCGGCGACCACAGCACGGGCCTGCGCGAACCGCGCCTGCTCGATCCGGCCAGCGAACCGGCGCGGGTGCGCGCGATGTACACCGATCCGGCGTTCGCGCGGCGCGGCGTAGGCAAGGCGCTGCTCGCGCATTGCGAGGCGGCGGCGCGGGACGAGGGGTTCGCGGCGGTCGAGCTCATGGGCACGCGCGCGGGCGAGCCTCTCTATGCCGCCGCCGGCTATTCGGTGATCGAGCGGGTGGAGGACGCCACCGGCGGCGCGCCGGTGCCTTTGGCCCGCATGCGCAAGGCGCTGTGAAAGCGGGCTAGCTGCAGTCCGCGCAGGTCCCGCGCAGTTCCACCACCGGGCGGACATCGGCGAACCCGGCATCGCGCGCGGCCCCGATCAGCGCGCCGGTCAGCCGGTCGTCGTCGATGTGGATGGCCTTGCCGCAGCTGTCGCAGATCAGGAAGATGCAGTCGTGCCGACAGCCGGGGTGGCTGTTGGCGATGTAGGCATTGGCGCTTTCGACCCGGCGCGCGAGATTGGTGCGCACGAACAGGTCCAGGATGCGATAGACGCTGTTGGGCGCCACCCGCTTGCCGCGCAGGGCGGAAACGCTCTCGGCCAGGTCGTAGGCGGAAGCCGGGCATTCGCGTTCGGCCAGCGCGGCGAACACGTCGGCGCGCATTTCGGTCCACTGCTCCCCCGATTCGACGAGCGCGGAGCGCGCGGCCTTCACAAGGCCGTCGCCGCTATGTTCGTGATGGATGTGATGCACCGCCATGGCCGCAATATGGGGCCTGTCGGCCCCGGGCGCAATCGGCAGCCTGTCAGTGCGGGGTGTCGGCCTGCGCGGGCGGGACGAGATTATCGGCCAGAGGCGCGCCGCCACCGATGCCCATCACGCCGAATACCAACAGCGCGCCCCCGGCGAAGCCAAGAACGAAGAAGCGGTAGAAGTCGGCCTTGAAGAGTCCCATGGTGTGCGCTGCGGTCCCGATTTGTCTTGCGGTTGCTGCGGCCCACTTGGGGCAAAACTGCTTTCCGTCCAGTGAACATCGCGCGCCGCCGCCCGGTTCTGCGGCAAACGGAGCGGCGGCTGCGATGAATTGCGGGGACGTTCCCGAGCGAATCAGTGCCGGAAGTGGCGCATTCCGGTGAAAACCATGGCGAGTCCAGCCTCGTCGGCGGCCTTGATGACTTCCTCGTCGCGGATCGAGCCGCCCGGCTGGATCACGGCCGTCGCACCGGCTTCGGCGGCGGCGAGCAGGCCGTCGGCGAAGGGGAAGAAGGCGTCCGAGGCGACCGCGCTGCCGACCGTGCGGGGCTTGTCCCAGCCGAACTTCTCGGCGGCCTCGGCGGCCTTCATCGCGGCGATGCGCGAGGAATCGCGGCGGTTCATCTGGCCCGCGCCGATGCCGGCGGTCACGCCGTCCTTGGCATAGACGATCGCGTTGGACTTCACATGGCGCGCCACGGTCCAGGCGAAGAGGCAGTCCTTCAGTTCCTGATCGGTCGGCTCGCGCTTGGTCACGACCTTGAGATCGTCGAAGCTGATCGCGCCGTTGTCGCGGCCCTGGACCAGCAGGCCACCGGTGATCGGCTTGACGGTGAGGCCCGGGCGGCGCGGATCGGGCAGGTCGCCGGTCAGCAGCAGGCGCAGGTTCTTCTTCTTGGCGAAGAATTCGCGCGCTTCGGCGTCGGCATCGGGGGCGACCACGACTTCGGTGAAGATCTTGCAGATCGCCTCGGCGGTCGGGCCGTCGAGCAGCTGGTTGACCGCGACGATACCGCCGAAGGCCGAGACATCGTCACAGGCAAGCGCGCCTTCCCAGGCATCCAGCAGTGTATCGGCCTGGGCGACGCCGCAGGGATTGGCGTGCTTGAGGATGACGACGGCCGGCTTCTGTCCCTTGAACTCGGCGGCGAGTTCGAAAGCGGCATCGGCATCGTTGTAGTTGTTGTAGGACAGCTCCTTGCCCTGCACCTGCTCGGCCTGCGCGAGCCCCTTGGTGTAGGGACCGACCGGCGTGTAGAGCGCGGCCTTCTGGTGCGGGTTCTCGCCATAGCGCAGCTCGTTCACCAGCCGGCCGTTGACGGCGAGCATCTCGGGGAACTGCATGCCCTGGTCGGCGAAGGCGAACCACTGCGAGATCATCGAATCATAGGCGGCGGTCTGCGCGAAGGCGCGCGCGGCCATCAGCTTGCGGAAGCCCAGCGTGGTGCAGCCGTCGGTCGCTTCCAGCTCGACCAGCAGGCCCTCGTAGTCGGCCGGGTCGGTGACGATGGTGACATAGGCGTGGTTCTTGGCCGCCGAACGCACCATCGAGGGGCCGCCGATGTCGATGTTCTCGATGATCGTGTCGCGGTCCGCGCCCTTGGCCACGGTCGCCTCGAAGGGATAGAGATTGACGACGACGAGGTCGATCGCGCCGATCTCGTGGTCGGCCATGGCCTTGGCGTGCTCGGGATTGTCGCGCACGGCCAGCAGGCCGCCATGGACCTTGGGGTGCAGCGTCTTCACGCGCCCGTCCATCATTTCGGGAAAGCCGGTAAGGTCCGAAATGTCCTTCACGGCGAGGCCGGCGTCGCGCAGCGCCTTGGCGGTCCCACCGGTCGAAACCAGCTCCACGCCGCGCTCGGCGAGGGCCTTGCCAAGTTCCGCGAGGCCGGTCTTGTCGGAGACTGACAGCAGGGCGCGGCGGATCTGGACGGAATCGGGCATGGGCGGGGTCCTTCGCGAATTTTTTCTTTGCGCGCGCCCTTAGGCCCGGTGTGGCATTGGAGCAAGGGGACGCGGACGGATCGCCCGGGCGTCTCAGCTCATCTTTTTGAGAAGCCAGCCGAAGTTGCCGCCACCGCGCGAGACGAGGCCCTGGATGACAAGCTGCTGCGTGGCCTGCGGCCGTCCCTGGCCGTCGACCCAGAGCGAATCCTCGAGCGTCACTTCGCCCGCGCCCGACCGGAACTGCCAGTAGGAACCATCGGGCAGCGCCAGCCCCGCGCCCTGCCCGTCGGCGGTCAGCGCCACGTCGACATCGGTGCCGAGGTGGAAGCGGATGGCGAAGCCGACCTTGCCGCGCTTGCCCTTGCGCGTCGAGGGCAGCAGCATGTCCTCGCCGCGCAGTTCCGTCCCGTCGTCGCGCAGGATCAGGATGCGGCGGTGCGTTAGGCCGTAGCGTGCGGCGTAGCCGTTGTGGCTGGCCTCCAGCCGGGTCGCCGCAGCACCGTTTTCCTGCGGCAGGGTCTTGCGGTCGACATCGACCTGGTTGACGCCCGAACCGATCGCGCCGTTGATCAGGATCGCGGTGGAATTGGCATCGTCGAGCGTGAGTGTGGAATGCGCGGCCGTGGCACGCAGGCCCTGTTCGAGCCGTACCGGCACCAGCCCGCCCCCGCTTGCGGCGCCGCCGCAGTTGACGATCAGGCGATGTCCCGCGTGCGAAAGCTCGAAGGCCAGCGTCGAGGCGCAGCCATAGCGGGCATGCTGGGGCATCGGCGGTGGCGAGGTATCGAACTGCAGGATGGTCTTGTTCGCGACCGCGCGCTGATAGCCCCACTGGCGCACGTCGCGCAGGGGGCGGGTGCGCACGCCACTGGCCTTGACCAGTGCGCCCACGTCTTCGGCATCGATCGCCCAGCCACCCTGCCAGGACCCCAGCGAGCCGTCGCCGTGGGTCAGCGCCAGCAGCGGCGGCACCAGCATATGGACCACGCGCTCCATCGATTCCGGGGCGTCGCGGCGGGTGGCGTGATAGCAGTTGCGCAGCCGCACCAGCAGCGCGATCGCTTCCATCTGCGCGAGCGGGCTGCGCGAGAGCACGCCGCCGTCGTCGCCCATCAGCTCGCCCAGGGCCTTCATCAGCCCGGCCTCGCCATAGAGGCGGCGCGGGCGGCCGTCGGGCAGGAGCAGGCCGGCAGCGACGATCCCGCACCATCCGGCGACTTCGGCCAGACGGTCCTCGCCGCGGGTGACATGGCGGTCCAGCCAGCGGGCGGTCTCGCCGATGTGGCCCAGCGTGCGCGAGCGCAGCGCTTTTTCGCCCGAGAGGATCAGCGGCGCGTGAACCAGCCAGTTCATCAGCCGCATGCCGGTGTTGCCGACGCTCCAGGCGGGGCCCTTGCCCGGCTTGGAGGGCGGGGTGGGATTGGCCTGGAGCCAGGACGTCAGGATGCGCTCGGCGATCGGTGCGCCCTGTTCGCGGGCGGCGCAGGCCTCGAGGTCGGTCAGCCACGAGAACGAGTGCACGACTTTCTCGAGCGGCGGCGTCACCCGGGCGGCCCCGGCATAGTCGACTTGCGCGATCGGCGTCTTGGCCCCGTGGACGAGGAAGTGCCCGGCGCGGATCGCGGTTCCGGCCACGCGGTTGCCGGGCAGGGTGTTGTTGACCGTCGCGAGAAGACGCGTCTTGCTCTTCTTGCCCATCGGCGATGTGAGCATGGAGCTGGGAATGCCCATGCGATAGGCCATGCGGATCAGCCGCTCGCCCACGTTGACCGAAGGCGGCGAGAAGTCGGCGAGGGCCAGTTCCCTGCCCGTCTCGACCTGCTCGGCAGGTCCCTCGGTTTCGTTGGCGGATGCCGGAGCCACGGTGTCCGCCTTTATTTCAGGATCGCGCAGGCTCTGGTCCAAAACACCCTCCTCGACCGCTGTCGGCAACGGGATCGCCCGGATAGTGTCCGGGGTCCTGGTCGTTGGCCGCTGGCGGGTTTTGGTGGCCACTGTTTATACCAGCCCTTTCAGCGTCTTGATGTTCGCGGCGTATTGCGAGGGGCCGCCGCGGAATGTCGCCGATCCGGCAACCAGCACGTCTGCCCCTGCCGATACGCAGAGCGGCGCCGTTTTCGCATCGACCCCGCCATCGACTTCCAGCCGGATGTCGCGGCCGGATTTCTCGATCATCTTCCGGACCGCCTCGATCTTGCGCAGCTGGCTGGAAATGAAGCTCTGTCCGCCGAAGCCGGGGTTGACGCTCATCACCAGCACCAGGTCGATCTCGTCGATCAGGTAGTCGAGCATCTTGGCCGGCGTTGCCGGGTTGAGCGAGATGCCCGCCTTCTTGCCCAGATTCCTGATGGTCTGCACGGTGCGGTGGACGTGGGGTCCGGCTTCGGGATGGACGGTGATGATGTCCGCCCCGGCCTCGGCAAAAGCCTCGAGATAGGCGTCCACCGGCGAAATCATCAGGTGGACGTCGAAGGGCTTGTCGGAATGGGGGCGCAGCGCCTTGACCACCGCCGGGCCGATCGTGATGTTGGGCACGAAATGGCCGTCCATCACGTCGACGTGAACCCAGTCGGCGCCGGCTTCGTCGATGGCGCGCACTTCTTCGCCCAGACGTGCAAAATCGGCAGATAGAATGGACGGGGAAATAAGCGGGACGGTCATGCGGGAAACGAAACTCCTTAACGCCGCAGAATAGATCACCATGACTTGGGCGCAAAGCGTCCGGACACGCGTTTTCCACACAGGATATGGTGAATTCGGGTCGAACGGGGATCAATTCGCATGTGGACGGAGTATGTGCGGGCGGCAATGCGGCGGTGGCGCAGGCCGGGCGGACCTCAATTCAGTCGGCATTCACGGGGCATCGGCCATTTTTTGAAAGAACACGAAGGGTTCTCAAGACCATTGAATGCGAACCCCTCGAACAACTACATGGACCGTAAATGACCACGATTAATTCCAGCAAACAGATCGGTCCCGGATCGCGGAAGGCGGGCAGGGCAATTGCAGCAGGTCTTGCCATCGTCTGCACGATGGGGCTTGCCGTGCCCGCGCCGGCCGTCGCGCAGTATCGCAACAAGATCGGTAACGACATGACCCGGTGCACGGCCGGTTCGCCGCCGGCGGTCATGGTGACGCTGGACGGCGTCAAGACCTCGCAGGGCACCGTGCGCATCCAGACCTACCGGGCGACCTCGGACGAGTGGCTGAAGAAGGGCAAGTGGCTCTCGCGCATCGAAGTGCCCGCCAAGGCCGGAACGATGACTTTCTGCCTGCCGGTCCCCGCGTCGGGCACGTACGGTGTGGCGGCGCGTCACGACATCAACGGCAATGGCAGTACCGACATCACGACCGATGGCGGCGGCATGTCGAACAACCCCTCGATCAACGTCTTCAACCTGGGCAAGCCCAGCTATACCAAGGTCGGGGTGCCGGTGGGGTCGGGCGTCAAGTCGATCCGGATCGAGATGAAGTACTGGTAGCCCCTAGGAGGATTCGCGCGCGGCGATGATGGCGCGGGCATCGGCGAGGTCCTGAGGCTTGTCGACATCGACCGCGGCGAGGCCGTCGCGGGCTGCCACGAGGCTGGCCGATATGCCGATCCGGCGGCCGAGGCCGGAGATCGCCTCGGTCAGCGTCAGCCGCCCCAGCACATAGCTGACGAGCATGCCGAGCCCGAGCCGGGCGGCGATGCGCCAGGGGCGCTTGCGGTCCGCCTCGACCATCTTCCAGGTGTCGATCGCCGCGCCGGCGCGGCCGGTGGCCAGCAGGAACAGGTTGCAGCCCGACCAGTGGCCGTCGGCAAAGCGCAGGTAGGTGCGCCGGCTGCCGGGCATGGCCGCCTCGATCGCCTCGCGCCGGGCCAGCAAGACGGAAACGTCCGCGCCGCGCGGCGTGTCCCGCACGAAATCGGTCACCCATTCCGGGCGGAGCAGGGCGTGATCGCTCGTCGTCACCAGCAACGGTGCGCCGAGCTTTTCGAGGCCGATCCCGACGCTGGCGCTCGGGCCGGTCGAGGCCAGCAACACTTCGCAGCCCAGTTCGCGGGCGAGATCCATGACCTGCCGGTCCGAGGCGGAAACGGCGATCCGCTCGATTCCGGCCTCGCGCAATGCGCCCACCACGCGGGCAAGCATGGTGCGGCCTTCGAGCGGTACCAGTGCCTTGTGCCAGACGCCTTCGGCTGCCGCGACGGGATCGGGCGGCCCGGGGCGCGATCCCGCCAGGATCAGGGCCGCCGGCTTCACGCGGCGCGGTTCCCCGCCTTGCGGTGACGCCATACCTGCCAGAGCACGCCGGGGGCCGCGAGGACGGGATGCCGCTCGCGCCAGGGTGTCACGGCGATGGGAACGCCGGTGTGGCGTTCGATCTTCCAGGCGGCATAGCGCGCGGCGCCGTCGAAGGTGGTCGAGGCCTTGAGCAGGCGCAGGACATTGTAGGGCTTGCCCAGCCGCTGGCGGCGCTTCCACCAGTCGAGCAGGTGCGCGCGCTCCGCCAGCGGCAGTTCGGGGCGGATGGTGCTGCCGACCCCGCGCGCGAAGTCGATTCCCTGGGCCAGCAGCGCCAGCGGCAGCAGGCCGTCGAAGTGCGCCCGGTTGGCGGAGAGGATCGAATCCTCGCGGCCGGCCTTCTCGACGCGGAACTCGGCGGCATAAGTGGCGCGAAACAAGGCGCGCCAGTAGTCCTCGGGCGTGCCTGTCTCGGGGCCTAGCGCCACGGCAAGGCGCGCGGCGGTGCGCGCCGCCTGCGCCACGGCGTCGGCAATCGCCGACCCGGCTTGCGGATCGCGTTCCCAGGCGAGCGCGCTGGGCTGGACGAAGCGGGCCCAGATCGTGGTGTCGAGCAGCTCACCCGCGGCGGCGGCGCGGAAGGTGTCCAGCGCCATCGTCGCTACCTTGGCGCGCAGGATCGTGCCCCGGTGATGCCATTCGTGATAGCTGACGCGCGGCCAGATCTTCTCTTCCTGCGGCCCTTGCGTCAGCACGTAGAAGTCGAGCACGCCCTCGAGCGAGCCGGTGCGCAAGTTGGAACCGTAGAACAGGACGCCGAGCGCATCGACCGGCGCCAGGCGTTCGGCGAAGGCCCGCACTTCGGGCTCCACCGGGCGCTCCAGTGCCGCGCCCACCCGCGCCTCGAGACTTTCAGGACTGTCGAGGTCTTCGCTCATGCCGCCATGCTCCCGCAGGGCCGCGTGGAAATCAAGCGGCCCGAATGGAATTCATCAGGGGACTACGAAGGTCAGTTGCGGCCCCTCGTCGAGCACGTAGCGTCCGGCGGGGAAAACCTCGCCATCGAGGACGAACGAGCCGCCGATGTCGAGTTCGAGGTCGTTCGCATGGAACCGCTGGGCCCCGTTGCGGGTGAGGCTGCGGCTGTAGAAGCCGAAAAGGACCGCCGGCAGCAGGGCGATGATCCAGCGCACCGGCCAGTCGATCACGGCCAGCTTGAGACCCGGCACGGGATTGCGGCCGAACGGGCGCGCGCCGAGTGGGAACTTTTCGAAGGTCGTGGCGACGGTCATGAAGCGCTCGTCGCTGCGGCCCCGGCCCGAATGCGGCAGGTCGCGCCCGGTATGGCGGTCGACGATGCGCGTCGGGGTGCACGTGCGCCAGGGGTTTCCGGTGCGGCCGAACAGTGACTGGATGATCGCCCACAAGACCGTGAGACCGACCGCGAAGCTGTTGAAGGCACCGCGGCGGTGGGCTTCCTGACCGGCTTCGGTCGCGATCGAGAAGGCGCCGGTGCCCAGAATGAAGCCCTGGATGCAGCCGTCCTTGACGCTGCCTTCGGCCGGCGAGATCCGCAGCGGACGGCGCGTGATGGTGTTGCCCTTGTGTGCGGCGGCCAGGGCATCGGCGAGCGACCAGTGGTTGGGCAGGCCCAGGTCCACGGTCAGCGCGTTGGTCTTGCCCTTGGGCAGGACGATGAGAGTCGGCCATTCGCCGCCGAAGATCTCGGAGCCGCAGGACAGCACGTCGCGCACGGTACCGTCGCCGCCGTCCACCACGAGGTAGTCGATGTCGCGGCGGGCGAAGCCGGCCAGCGTGTAGTACAGCTCCTCGCGGGTGCGCGGGGTCTCGGTGAGGATGTTCGAGCAATCCGCCATTTCGGGCGCATGGCCCTTGTTGCGGTGACTGCGCGGATTGCGGACGATGCCGACGAGCGGAACGGCGCGCCCGCGGCGTGCGGGGCGTTCCGGACCGGTCTGGCCGGGCCTGGCATTCTTGCCGAATGTCGGCAGCGTATCAAATTCGTAAATAGTTCCGTGCACGGGCGCCTATGTAGTGTCGCCCGCTGACAAAATCACCAAGAAATATGATCTGACACATTAAGGTTACAGTTGTGTGGCGTTTGTTGCGTTCATGCCACTTGGCGCGCGAGCGCGCGCAGCCCCGATTGCCAGTCTCACCGGGCTCGACTACGGCGCGGCGCATGGACAGCACTTCTTCCCCCCCGACCGTCGTTGCGCTTGGCGAAAACCCGGTGAAGCTCTGGGGCCTTACGATGGGCGAGCGTGTCGGTCGCATCGCCCGTGCCGCCAGCCTCGTGCCGTCCGGCACCGTGCCAGCCGGCCCCGCGATCCTTTCCAATGCCGCCCATGCCTGGGACCCGGCATGGTTCCGGCACATCGTCTCGCAGCCGGGCATGGTCCTCACGCTCGGCGGCGTTCCCGCACTGGCGCACGGCGCCGATGCCGGGCAGACGGCCCGAATCGCCGAGGCCATGACCGCCAACGCGCCGCTTGCCGACACGGCCGGGCTCACCGTGGTTGCCTTCGAGAGCGGACCGACCATCGAGAACAAGCAGCTCAGGAAGCGCGAGACGCCGTTCCTCATGGCGCTCACCCCTGGTTCGGTCCGCGCGATCGAGCGGGCCAGCTATTTCGGCGCCTACAAGGGCGTGACCGACCTGCTGACCAAGTACCTCTGGCCGGAATGGGCGCTGGTGCTCACGCGGATCTGCGCGAAGCTGCATGTCACGCCCAACATGGTGACGGCTGTCGGCGCGGCGTTCTGCGTGATCGCGACAGTGCTCTTCGCCTATGGCCACTACTGGGCCGGGATGGCGACGGGGCTCGTCTTCATGGTGCTCGATACGGTCGACGGAAAGCTCGCGCGCTGCACCATCACCTCGTCCTACTGGGGCAATATCTTCGACCACGGCATGGATCTCGTCCACCCGCCGTTCTGGTGGTGGTTCTGGGCGACCGGCCTTGCGGCATGGGGCCTGGGCTACGACAGCGAGACGTTCTGGCTGGTGCAGGCGGCGATTCAGGGCGGCTATGTCGTCCAGCGCGTGATCGAGGGCGTGTTCATGCGCCAGAACGGCATGATGCACATCCATGTCTGGCGCAGGTTCGACAGCAATTTCCGTCTGATCACCGCGCGGCGCAATCCGAACATGGTGATCCTGTTCGTCGCGATGGTCTTTTCCCGGCCCGATCTGGGGCTGATCGCGGTGGCGTGGTGGACCGTGTTCTCGTGCCTCGTTCATGCCGTGCGGCTGGTTCAGGCATGGATCGTGCGCGCCCGTGGCGGTACGATCACCTCGTGGCTGTCGGAGGCCTGATAGTAGTCCCGGAACAGGCGAGGTGCCCGCAATGAACGAGACGATGGAAAAGTTCGGCTATCCCGCGACGCTGGTGGCCGAGTTCGAACACTGGGTGGTCCTTGCCCGCGCGGCCCAGCCCACGCTCGGTTCGCTGGTGCTCGTGGCGAAATCGGACGCCACGGCCTTTTCGGATCTGCCGGTCGAGGCCCATGCCGAGCTCAAGCAGGTGACTACCGCGATCGAGGGCGCGCTGGGCAAGGCAGTCGATTATGCCCGGATCAACTACCTCATGCTGATGATGGTTGATCCCAACGTCCACTTCCACGTGCTGCCCCGCTACGAGGGATCGCGCGAATGGCAGGGGCGCGAATTCGTCGACGTGGGCTGGCCCAAGGTGCCCGATCTCGGCCATGCCGTGGCGCTGGCAGGCGATGACCTTGCGGCGCTGGTGGGCTGGCTGAAGGGCTACTTCGCCTGAAGCCTTACCTGGCGCCCTCCTTGCGGGCGTTCGCGACCGTTTGCCTCAGCGTGGCCAGATCGACCGCGCCCGGCACCAGATAGGGACCGATCAGCAGGCCCGGCGTCCCTTCCAGCCCCATGATCCGCGCATATTGATAGTTACGCACGAGAAGGCCGTCGATCTCGCTTTTGTGGGCCTTCATGTCGGTCTGGAGGCGGTTCCAGTCGACCTTGGCCTCGCGCGCGGCGTGTTTGATCGTCGCCTCGTCGAGCCGCACCGGCCCGGCCATCAGCGCGGCATGAAGCGCGGCGTGCTTGTTCTGGTATTGTGCGGCAATCGTGGCACGGGCGGCCAGCACCGACGCGGGGCCCTGGATCGGCCAGTCGCGATAGACCACGCGAACTTTGGGATCGGCCTTGACGAGGGCATCGAGCGTATCGTTGAAGCGGCGGCAATAGGGGCACTGGTAGTCGGAGAAGACCACCACCGTCACGTCGCCGTTGCGCGCGCCCGTCGTGGGCGCGAGCGGATCGGTGCGGATGCGCTCGCGCAGTTCCTGCGCCTTTGCGGACCGCGCCTCGTTACCGGACTTCTGCGCCGTTGCGGCTACGGGTGCGAGGCTGGCGGCGAAGGCCAGTGCCCCCGTCAGGGCCATGCGGAACAGGGACGGTTTCATCGTGCGGTTCTCTTGCTTCATTTCAGGGCTTCTATCTCGGCGAGGAGCTGCGCGCGCGAAATTTCGCCGACGTGGCTCGACACGATCGTGCCCGAACCGTCGATGAACAGCGTGGTGGGCAGCGCTTGCAGATCGAGCACGGAGGGCATCTGGCGGCGGGTGTCGATCAGCACGCGATCACCGGGCAGGCGCTGTTCGGAAAGGTAGCCCAGGATGCGCGCCAGGTCCTCGTCCGCGTTGACGAGCAGGATCGGAACAGTCGCGCCGCGCGCCACGTCCATCAGCATCGGCATTTCGCGGCGGCACGGGCCGCACCATGTGGCCCACAGGTTGATGACGACCGGCTTGCCGCGCAGCGCGTCGAGTGCGACCGGCTCGCCTTCGAGCGAGGCGAAGACGAGGCCCGGCGGCAGTGGGCGCGGGGCCGGGCGCAGCATGGGAACGGCAAGGCTCATGGCCGCGCCCAGCACCAGTGCCGTGCCGCCAAGCGCAAGGCCGGCGCGTGTCCGGCGCAGCATGACGCCGATCGTGACCACGGCGGCGAGCACGCCCGGCCAGAGCAGGAAGCCGCCCTGCCAGACGGCGAGGATGGACCACGGCTCGGTGCGGTAGGCCGCGAAGTTCTGGACCACGAAGCCCGCGCGGGCCGCCACCAGCCCGATCAGCAGCGCACGCCACGCCACGGTGTCGGCCCGTGTCGCGGTGCGCCGCGCGATGAATCCGGCGATCATCAGGAACGCGGCCAGGAGCACGATGGCGAGCAGTCGTTCGGATGCGAGCATCAGCGGCCCGATGGGGATGGAGGTCATGCGGGCTGCGCCGTCCCGCCGTCGGAAACGTGATCGGGGTGCCGGTATTCGGGGACGAACAGCACGATCAGCGCCGCCAGCGCGGTGCAGGCGGGAACCGTCCCCAGCGCGAGCGCGAAGTTGCCGCCCGCCGCATCGGCAAGGTAGCCCACCAGCGGCTGGAAGATCAGCGCGCCGGCAATGCCGATCATGTTGACGAAAGCCACCACCGTGCCGACCACGTCGTTCGCCTCGCCTTCCTTGGCCATGGCGAACGTCAGCATCTGGAAGCCTCCGAAGAATCCGGCGGCAAGCAGCAAAGCCCCTTCGGCGAAGGCCGAAAGCGGCAGGTAGAGCGCGGTCGTGTAGGCCAGCCCTGTCAGCACCGCGCCGCCCAGCACCAGGTACTTGCGGTGGCCGAGCAGGTCCGAGACCCAGCCGCCGAAGATGCTGCCAAGCGCCATGCCCCAGAAAACCATGGACACGATCGTCTCGGCCGCGATCTGCGAGCGGTGATGGTCGCTCACCAGCTCGGTCGTGCCCCATAGCCCGGCATAGACGTTGACCGGCATGTAGTAGAGCATGCCGACGATCGACAGCGCCCAGATCCTGCCGTTCCCCAGCACGGTCGCCAGGCTCTGCCGGACGTGCTCGACGGGTCTGGTATCGGCATCGCTTGCCGGCGATCGCGGTTCGCGCAGGAACAGGAAGGCGGCAGCGAAGATGCCCAGGCCGACAAGGCCTGTCACCGCGAAGACCAGCCGCCAGCCCGCCGCCGTGACAAGGTCCGACAGTGCGACCGCCCCGATGGCGGCGCCGACCATGCCCACCGCGTTCACCGCGCCCGAAAGCATCGCGAAGCGTTCGGGCGCGAACCAGTGGTTCACCAGCCACAGCGCGGAGACGAAGGCGAAGGAGGCGCCAAAGCCGGTCAGCACCCGGCCGGCCGCCGCAATGCCGACGACGTTCGTCGCCGCGAAGAGCAGTACCCCGGCCGCGCAGCACAGGCTCCCGCCGAGGATGAACTTGCGCGCGCCATAGCGGTCGAGCACCAGCCCCACCACGATCTGCATCGGCGCATAGATCCAGAAGAACAGGCTGGAGAGCGTGCCAAAGCCGGAATCGGACAGGCCGAAGAAGCCGGCAATGGTCCCGGTATCGAGGCTGGGTTCGATCCTTGCGACGAATTCGAACAGGAAGAAGCTCGAACCGATGACAAAGGCGATCCAGGCGGCACGCATGGCGGGCGTGCTAGGACGCACGGCGGGGCTTGTCACCCCTCGCGGCGTCCGGTTGCCGATCACACCCAGGTGTCGGTCAGCTTCGTGGCGATTTCGATGTCGTTGAGGAAATCGACCTCGGCCCAGTCGAGCCCTTCGATCGAGACCGTGCCGACCTTGCCGGTGGGCGCGATCGAATCGATGACCTTGAGATACCAGTGCTGCACGCCCTCGGGGGTACGCATGGCCTTGCGCACGGTTTCGCGGAACAGGTCCGCGCCCTCGCCGCGAAAGGCAAGGAAGCCGATCGATTCGGCATTGGACTGGTCGGCGGTGAGCGTCTTGCCGATGTGGACGAGGCGGCCGCCGGCCTCGCGCTCGACCTTCATGTCGTCGCTGTCGTAGCCTTCGGGCTTGACGTCCACGGTGACCGCGACGGGCCAGGGCTGGCCGTCCGGGCCTTCGCCGCCCTGCTGCACCTTGTGCACGATCTCTTCCGAAACCAGCGTGTCGCCGTTCAGGATCATGAAGTCGCCGCGCATCGCCTCGCGCGCGATCCAGCACGAGCCGAGGTTGTCGGCCACCTTGTAGAACGGATTGAACCGCACGGTGATCTCGACGCGCGGATCGCGGATCGCGTTGAGGTGCTCTTCCAGCATGTCGGTCATGAAGCCGGTGACCACGTCGATGCGCTTCACGCCGCCGCGCGCGAGCATCTCCACCTGCCATTCGATCAGCGACTTGCCGGAAAAGTCGATGAGGCATTTCGGACGCTCGGCGGTGAGCGGAAGCAGGCGTGAGCCCTGGCCGGCGCTGAGGAGGATGGCGTGTTCGATCATGGAGTCGTTTTCTGTCTAGCTGGGCAAGCCGGGCGCTCTAGCGGTTGTGCGCTGAAAGGGAAAGGTCGCGCTTGAGCCGGGTGCTACGCGCCAATATGCCTCACGCCAAACCTTGCAAGTGAAAGCCTGCTCGTCCAAATGCACCCGCGATGTCCGCCAAACGTGACCGCCATGAGAACGCTTCTCCCCTAGGGCGGATACTTCAGAACACCGCCTGGCTGCTCGGGGGCAAAGGCTTCGGTGCCGTTTGCGGCCTGCTTTACCTTGCCATTCTGACGCGCACGCTGGGCCTCAAGGATTTCGGTCACTTTTCGCTGATTTTCGGCACCGCGCAGGCGCTGATCGCGATTGCCGGTTTCCAGACCTGGCGGGTGGTGGTGCGCTATGGCAGCGAGCATGTCCATGCGGAGGAATGGGACAAGTTCGGCAGGCTGGGCATGCTTTGCGGCATGCTCGATGCCGCCGGCGCCATGCTCGGCTGCGCGCTGGCCGCGGTGCTGATCTATGGCTTCGCGCATGTCCTGGAACTGAACCCGAACTATATCGACATGGCCTTCTGGTTCTGCTGCGGGTCGCTCTGGGCGCTGGTCTCAGCGCCGACCGGGATCGTGCGTGCGCTCCACCGCTTCGACAAGGCGGTCTACGTCGAGGCCGTCGTCCCCATAGGGCGGCTGGCGGCGGCGCTGCTGATCTGGTGGACCGGGCCGAGCGTCGGGCGGTTCCTGTTCGCCTGGGCCGCGATCGATATTCTCGAGGCCATTCTCTACTGGGCCATGGCACGCCATCTGTGCCCGCAGGCCGTGCGGCTTTCCAATCTCGGAAAATGGCGGCAGGCCTTCGCCGAGAACGAGGGCGTGGGCCAGTTCTTCCTCGTGACGTACGCCGGCGCCACGCTGGAGGCGATGATGAAGAACGGGCCGCTGCTCGCGGTCGGTGCCTTCGTCGGTACGCGCGCGGCCGGTCTCTACCGGCTGGCCTCGCAGATTTCGCAGTCGCTCAGCAAGCTCTCGACCCTGCTGACGCGCTCGGTCTATGCCGAAGTGGCGCGGGCCCGGGTGTCGTCGGAGGCGCGTGAGTTCCGCAAGCTGGCGTGGCAGACAAGCACCATCGCCGGGATTGCCGGAATGGTCGTTGTCGCCATCGCGCTGGTCGCGGGCCGCTATATCCTCGAACTGATCGCCGGGCCCGACTTCGAGCAGGGCGCGGCGATTCTCGTGCCGTTGACGATCGCCGCGAGCTTCGATCTCGCCAGTGTCGCCTTCGAGCCCGTCCTGCATGCGACCGGCCGGGCGCGGCTTTCGCTGTTCGCGCGGCTGCTGGCGGTCTGCGGACTGGCCGTCGGTCTCTATCTCTTCATCCCGATCGGTCCCTCGGGCGCGGCCTGGGCCGTGGCGCTGGCCGGCGGCACGTCCTATCTGGCGATGGGCGTGATGGCCTGGCACACGTTGCAGCGGCTGGAGCGCGACGAGATCGGGCTGGTAACGGAAGAACCCGGCTCGACAGACGGCTGACCCCGGCTATCATGCGGGCATGTCCACCACGACCCTGACCGCCGAGGCTGCGACCCTTTCCGATCGCATCGTCGCGCTTCGCCGCGCCATTCACGCCGAACCCGAGATCGGCCTGCATACCCCGAAAACGCGCGACAAGGTTCGCGAGGCGCTGGCGCATCTGCCGCTCGAATGGTGCGAGGGGCCGTCCACCACGGGGCTTGTCGCGACGCTCAGGGGCGGCGCCGGAGCAGGGCGTAGCGTGCTGCTGCGCGGCGACATGGATGCTCTGCCCATGCCCGAGGAGACGGGGCTTCCCTTTGCCTCGAATGTCCCCGGCATGATGCATGCCTGCGGCCACGATGCGCACACGGCCATGCTGGCCGGCGCGGCGGAGATCCTCGCCGCCCGGGCGGACACGCTGAAAGGCGAAGTGCGCTTCATGTTCCAGCCGGGCGAGGAGGGCTATCACGGCGCCCGCTTCATGCTCGAGGACGGGCTGCTCGGCGGCGAGGGATTCGACCGGCCGCTGCCCGATGCCGCCTTTGCCCTCCATGTCATGCCCAATGCCCAGCATGGCCTCGTTGGCGGGCGCGCCGGCGCGCTGCTGGCGGCGGCCGACGAACTGCGGATCACGGTCACCGGGCGCGGCGGCCATGCCTCGATGCCGCATGACACGCTCGATCCAGTGCCGGTCGCCTGCGAGATCGTGAGCGCCATCCAGACCATGGTCGCGCGCCGCTACAGCGTGTTCGATCCGGTCGTCGTCTCGATCTCGAAGATCGAGAGCGGCACGGCGCACAACGTCGTTCCCGACACTGCGAAAATGACCGGCACGATGCGCACGCTCTCCGCGGCCAGCCGGGCGCGGCTCAAGGAGGAACTGCCGCTGCTGGTGGCGGGCATCGCCGGCGCCCACGGGCTCACCGGCGAAGTGGCCATCCACGAAGGTTTCCCGGTCACGCTGTGCGATGCAGGCGCGGTCGATTTCGGCGAGAACGTCGCGCGCGCGATGTTCGGCGATCAGGCCTTCCTGCGCCTCCCGGACCCGATCATGGGCGCGGAAGACTTCGCCTATGTACTCGAAAAGGTCCAGGGCGCGATGTTCTTCCTCGGCGTCAGCCACGAAGGCGACGACTGGGCGCACTGCTGCGGCATCCACTCGACCAGGATGATGGTCGATGAAAGCGTGATGCCGCAGGGCGCGGCCTATCTGGCGGGGCTGGCTACGACGTTTTTGGAACGCGGGTGGAGCTAGGTCAGGCTGCACCACGTCCCGTTCGTGTCGAGCGGAGTCGAGACACTCCGGAGTGCGTGGACACGCGCATTTACAACGTCCGCTGCTGGGATACTCCTAGCGCGGTCTGGATGGCAGAAAAGTCGGGTGGCGGACGTTACCCCTCACGACTAAAGGCCACCGTCTCGCTCGCGGCGAAGGGCGGCTGCGATACAGCTGAAAACCAGTCGGAACGAAAACCGGGAAGGTTCTCCAGGTGCTTGATAAGTAAACCCCAGCCGACGTTTTCCTCATGGAAACTCCAAGTCTGGCTATTCATCACGACCTCGCAACAGATCAGGTCATTCGTGATCTCATCGCGCTTGTAGAATGTGACCCTGGCCATCTCGTCCAGCGGAAGTTGGGCGAGGAAATTTGCGTCTATGTTGGCCATGGGATTGGTTGTGGCGCATGCTCATAATGTCTGCAACGTCGGCGTGCCCGGAAAGACCGCTCTTCGCAAAGACAACGCGATAGCAGCCTCCTTCAGCCCGGGCCTGCTATCGAAACCCTCGCGCGTGCTGCGCTTGAAATCAGACCGACGCCCTGCTTCCCTCTCGTCAAACATAGTGGGGAGAGGACATGGACAGGCTGGAACGTCTCGAGGCGATCGAGGCAATCCGCAATCTCAAGGCGCGCTATTTCCGTTTGATGGACACCAAGCAGTGGTCCGCGCTGAAAGGCGTGTTCACTCGCGACATGAAAGTGCTCACGCCCGGTGGGGACATCTGGCTGTGCGGCGGCGCGGCCTATGCGCAGAGCCTGAAGACCTCGCTCGAACATGCCGTGTCCTGCCATCAGGGGCTGACCGGCGAGATCGAGGTGCAGGACGCCGAAAACGCCTCGGCCATCTGGGCGATGCAGGACGTGATCGTCTGGGACACCGCCCACCCGCGCGAGGGGTGGAAGTCCATCCTCGGGCGCGGCCACTACCATGAAACCTACCGCGTCGAGGATGGCGCCTGGCGCATCGCCACGCTGACGCTCACGCGGCTTCGTCTCGACATCGAATGGCCGGAAGGAAAGGCCCCGCAATGATTGACCTGGGCTTTGCCGACCACTTCGGGGCCGGGCGCGACGACAATCCCTACTGGAACGAGAGCGTCTGGTTCTCGCTCTCGATCCCCGAGCGGCACATCCACGGGATGATCCAGTACTATTTCCGCCCCAACATGGGTATGCTCAACGGCGGCCCGGTGCTGTGGGATCCCTCGGGCACGTATCAGTGGAACTGCCTGCACTACCAGTGGAGCCACCTGCAGGCGCTGCCGCAGGACGTGCGCGGCAAGTTCGACATGAAGGCGCGCAATTCGCTCTCGTGCCGGATGATAGAGCCGCTTTCGAAGTACAAGATCGACTACGACAAGGACGGTCTGACGATGGACCTGACCTGGACCGCGATCGGCCCGATGCACGAGTTGAAGACGGGCAATGCCGGACAGGCCGCCACCGCCAAGTTCCACATCGAGCAGCCCGGCCGCATGACCGGCACGGTCGTGCGCCATGGCGAGACGTTCAGGATCGACTGCTTCTCGATGCGCGATACCTCCTACGGCGCGCGCGAATACGAATCGCTGGCTTGCGGCGGCTATTTCTGGGGCATTGCCGAAGGCAGCGCCTTCCACGCGATCGCCATGGGCGAAGGGCGCGATGCGCTCTCCATCGGCGGCTTCATCTGGAAGGACGGCGAGATGGCCAGCCTGATCTCGGGCCGCCGCGAAGTGCTCGAATGGGGCGAGTTCGGCCCGGCGAAGGTGCTGTGGCAGGCAAAGGACCAGCTCGGGCGCAGCATGGAGGCGACCGGCTGGATCGATCCCGGCCTCGTCTTCACCGGCTATACCGATCACACCGTGGTCTGGTCGCTCACCCGCTGGGACTGGGACGGCGTCGAGCACTGGGGCGATAACCAGGAATTCGCCCCCGCCGAACGCTTCCGCCGCATCGCGCGCGGCGAGATCGCGCTGGGGAGTGAAGCATGAGCCAGTTGGGCCAGATCGTCGTCGTCAACGGCACTTCGGGCTCGGGCAAGTCGACCACTTGCGAGCTGTTCCAGAAGCGGCAGGACGATTACTGGCTGCTCTACGGCATCGATCATTTCACGGCGAACACCCTGCCCGCCAAGTTCGGCCACCACGGCCCGCGCGCGGCCGAAGGCATAGAGGCGGTTCCGGTCGACCCTGCCGACCCCGAAGGCGCGCTGCGCTGGCGCTTCGGGCCGAAGGGCACGGCGGCCTTCGCCGCGCTTCACGAATGGATGGCGGCCACCTCTCGGCAGGGGCTCAACGTCGTGTTCGACCACTTGCTGATGAGCGACCCGCCCGTGCTGCAGGACCTCGTGCGTCGTACCGAGGGGCTGCCGGTGCTGCTCGTCACGCTCAAACCGCCCTTCGAGGTACTCGAACGCCGCGTGGCCGAACGGGCCATGGACAAGAAAATCCCCGTCGACCTGCTCGGCGAGGATGCGGCGCGCAAGATCATCGACCGCCTGACGCGCCTCAGGCCATGGTTCTACGAGGAAATGTACCGCAACGACGTGTCCGACCTCACCATCGACACTTCGGTGCATGGGCCCGAAGAAGTCTGCGCCATGATCGAGGCACGGCTGGCCGAGGGACCGGGCACGGCCTTCGATGCGCTGCGTGAGAGGTTCGCCCCTTCGGGGAAGGACTGATCGGCATCGAATAACGCAGTGCGACTTGCCGTCTTTGCTGGGGGGTATTCACCCTTGACCTCAAGTCGGCTTGAACTTGTACAGGATGAGGCTTCGACCCTTGGTACAAGTGAGAAGGCATGACCCAGAACCTCATCTACGGGCTCAGTGCATTGACGATCGGCGTCGGTGCGACGGCTTTCATGGATGTCTATGCATGGATACAGAAGCGTCTCTTCGGCGTGCCGTCGCTGGATTACGCCATGGTTGGACGCTGGCTGGGCCATATGCGCGAAGGGCGGTTCATCCATGACGCGATAGGACGTGCCCGCCCTGTGCGGGGAGAGCGTACCATGGGCTGGGTCGCCCATTACGGGATAGGTGTGATGTTCGCCGCTGTCTTTCTCGGTCTGTGGGGGCGCGGGTGGGCGTTCGATCCGACGCTCTGGCCCGCACTCGGGTTCGGGACGGCGACGGTCCTGGCCCCTTTCCTGATCCTGCAGCCGGGCATGGGGGCAGGTGTGGCGGCGGCCAGGACGCCGCGGCCGAACGTGGCGCGCCGAAGAAGTCTGGTCGCGCACCTGTCCTTCGGTTTCGGGCTTTACGTTGCAGCGCAGGTCAATGCCCTGTGGCTGGCGCAGGCCATCCCGCTATTCGGCCGTTGAGCAAAGCTGCCGCACATCGCGACCCGGCGTCGGAATTTGCCCAAGCGCCCTAGGCATCCTCGCGCACCCTTGGCATGAGGGCGCCCTATGACGGATCAGCGCTGGCAATTCTGGGTCGATCGCGGCGGGACCTTTACCGATGTCGTGGCGCGTGCGCCCGATGGCCGGTTCGAGCGGCTCAAGCTGCTGAGCGAGGATCCGGGCCGCTACGACGACGCGGCAGTCGAGGCCATGCGGCGCCTCACCGGCGTGGGCGAGGGCGATCTGCCGTCCGCGGAACTGCGGCTGGGCACCACGGTCGCCACCAACGCCCTGCTCGAAGGCAAGGGCGAGCCGGTGCTGCTGGCGATCACCCGGGGCTTCGGCGATGCCTTGCGGATCGGTACGCAGGAGAGGCCCGACATCTTCGCACGCCATATCGTGCTGCCCGAACCGCTCCATGCCGCCACGCTGGAAATCGACGAGCGGGTGGGCGCTGATGGCACCGTCTATCGCCCGCTGGATGAGGATGCGGCGCGCGAAGGGTTGCGGCATTTCTTCGAACAGGGCTTGCGCGCCGTCGCCGTGGTGCTGATGCACGGCTATCGCCATACCGCGCACGAGGTGCGGCTGGCGGACATCGCGCGTGAGGTGGGCTTCGCGCAGGTCTCGGTCAGCCACGAGGTTGCCCCGCTCATCAAGCTGATCGCGCGCGGGGATACCACCGTGGTGGACGCCAATCTCTCGCCGGTGCTGCGTCGCTACGTCTCCGGGCTGGAGGCGGGGCTGGGGCTGCGCGTCGATGCGCTCTATATGCAGTCGAGCGGCGGCCTGACCGCCGGCGCGGCCTTTCGTGGCAAGGATGCGATCCTCTCGGGGCCCGCAGGCGGGATCGTCGGCATGGCGGCCGTGGCGAAGGAGGCCGGGTTCGACCGCGTCATCGGCTTCGACATGGGCGGTACCTCCACCGATGTGTCTTACTATGCCGGGCAGTACGAGCGCGACAGCGAGACGCGGGTGGCCGGTGCGCGGGTGCGCACGCCGATGATGCGGATCGAGACGGTGGCGGCGGGTGGCGGATCGATCTGCCACTTCGACGGCGCGCGTTTCCTCGTCGGACCCGAAAGCGCGGGGGCTGTCCCGGGACCCGCCTGCTATCGGCGTGGCGGGCCGCTGGCGGTGACCGACTGCAACCTGCTGCTCGGCAAGCTGCGTCCGGCCCATTTCCCGCATGTCTTCGGCCCCGCCGGCGACGAGTCGCTCTCGCTCGATGCCGCGCGCGAGCGGATGGATGCGGTGCTGGCCGATGTCCGCGCGGCGACGGGACGGGAGCTGTCGCGCGAAGCGGCAGCGGAAGGTTTCCTCGAAATCGCCGTGGCCAGCATGGCCAATGCGATCAAGACGGTCTCGCTGCGGCGAGGCCATGACGTCACGCGTGCCGCGCTCGTCACTTTCGGCGGAGCGGGCGGGCAGCATGCCTGCAAGGTGGCCGATGCGCTGGGCATCGAAACGGTGCTGTGCCACCCGCTCGCCTCGGTGCTTTCGGCCTATGGCATGGGGCTGGCGGACCGCAGGTTCCTGCAGCAGCGCACGCTGGCGGTGCCGCTCGACGCGGACGGAATGGCCGCCATCGAGAGCGCCGTCGCGGATCTTGGCGGCGCGGCGCGGGCGGGGCTGGAAGCGCAGGGCCTTCCCGCTGCGTCGATCCGTACCGAGGCCACGCTGGCGATCCGCCCCGGTGGCAGCGACAATACCGTCGAAGTGCCGGTCGGTACTGCGGAAGAGATGCGCGAGGGTTTCCGCGAAGGCTGGCAGCGGCGCTTCGGGTTCGGCGCGGGCGAGAAACTCATCGCGGAAACGCTGCGGGTGGAGGCGATCGCAGGGGGGCATGGCGGAGGCGGGGCCATGCTGGCGCTGCCTCTGGTTTCCGCACCGCCCGCCGGGCAGGTCACCATCTGGACCGACGGCGCGGCGCATGCCGTTCCGCTCTATCTGCGCGAGGGGCTGGCCGAGGGATTTGCCGCCGAAGGGCCGTTGCTGGTCGTCGACGATGTCTCGACCACGGTGGTCGAACCCGGCTGGGCCATGTGCGTCGATGCCATCGGCAACCTGGTGCTGACCCGCAAGGCCCCGCAGCAGGCGGTGGTGGCTTCCGGTACCGGGTGCGATCCGGTGCGGCTGGAGATCATGAGCGCGCTGTTCATGGCCATTGCCGAGGAAATGGGCGCGGCGCTGCAGTTCAGCGCCAGCTCGGTCAACATCCGCGAACGGCTCGACTTCTCCTGCGCCGTGTTCGACCGTGCGGGCAACCTCGTCGCCAATGCGCCGCACATGCCGGTGCATCTCGGCTCGATGGGCGAAAGCGTGCGCACGGTGCTGCGGCGCCGTGCCGGCGACGGGCGCGGGCTGCTGCACGGCGATGCCTATGTGCTCAATGCGCCCTACGACGGCGGCACCCACCTGCCCGATGTCACCGTGGTGATGCCGGTCTTCGCCGAAGACGACGACACCGCACCGGCGTGGTTCGTCGCCGCACGCGGGCACCATGCGGACATTGGCGGGATCAGCCCCGGTTCGATGCCGCCGGGCAGCCGGACGCTCGAAGACGAAGGCGTGCTGCTCGACAATGTGCTGCTGGTCGATCGCGGCGTATTGCTGGAAGAGGAGATTCGCGCGCGGCTGGCTTCGGGACCTTATCCCTCGCGTGCCATCGACCAGAACCTCGCCGACCTGCGCGCGCAGGTCGCCTCGTGCGCACGGGGCGCGTCCGAGCTGCGGCGTGTGGCCGCCGAGCAGGGCAGGGCGGTGGTCGATGCCTACATGGCCCATGCCCAGGACAATGCCGAGGAGGCGGTGCGGGCGCTGATCGACCGGCTTTCGGATGGCCGCTTCACCGTGCCCATGGACAATGGCGCGCGCATTGCGGTGTCGGTCACGATCGACCGGAAGGCACGCGCGGCGACGATCGACTTCACCGGCACCAGCGCCCAGCTTCCCGACAATTTCAATGCGCCGCTGCCGGTGGTGCGGGCCGCCGTGCTCTATGTCGTGCGCACGCTGCTCGACGATGCGGTGCCGATGAACGAGGGCTGCCTGCGGCCGATCGTGATCGAGGTGCCCGAAGGTTCGATGCTGCACCCGCAGGCCCCGGCGGCGGTGGTCGCCGGCAATGTCGAGACCAGCCAGGCGATTACCGATGCCCTGTTCGCCGCTCTGGGCGCGATGGCCGCCTCGCAGGGGACGATGAACAACTTCACCTTCGGCGATGCCATCCGCCAGTACTACGAGACGATCGCGGGCGGTTCCGGCGCGGGGCCGGACTTCGATGGCACCAGCGTCGTCCAGACGCACATGACCAACAGCCGCCTGACCGATCCCGAAGTGCTGGAAAGCAATTTCCCGGTACTGCTGGAGGAATTCGCGATCCGGCGCGGCTCGGGCGGCAAGGGGGCACATCCGGGGGGCGACGGTGCGGTGCGGCGCGTACGCTTTCTCGAACCGATGCATGCCGGCATTCTCGCCAATCGCCGCGAGTTCGCGCCGTTCGGGCTGGCCGGCGGCGCAGATGGCGCGCCGGGGCGCAACCGGATCGAGCGGACCGACGGCACGGTGGAGGCGCTGGGCGCGACGGCTTCGGTCAGCCTGTCGGCGGGTGATGTCTTCGTGATCGAGACGCCGGGCGGTGGCGGCTACGGCGCGGTCTTGCCGGAGCCGTCACCCTAGAGCTCGTCATCCCAACGCAGGCTGGGATCGTTCTCGACCTCGCGCTTGCACGCCAGCGGTCCCAGCCTGCGCTGGGACGACGTAATGAAATATAGCTGAGCGCGCTCAGGCCTTCACGTCCGCCCATTCCGGATGGCGTTTGAATGCGGCGACCACATAGCTGCATACCGATTCGATCTTGAAATCGTTCTCGCGCGCATCGGCCACCATGGCTTCCACCAGCCGGCCGGCAACGCCGCGGCCGCCGATGACCGGGGGGACCAGCGTATGCTCGGCATAGCGCACCCCGTTGCGTTCGGTCCATGTCAGCCGGCCGATGGCGTCGTTGTCGGCCACGTGGGCGTGATATTCGCCGGTCGATTCGTTTTCGTGCTTGGTGATGGTCACGCCGACCATGGGCCTGTCTCCTAACCGTTTTCGGGGCCATTTCCGGGGGGCGCGACGAGCACGCTTGACGCCGGGCTCGCCGCCTCGCAGGGCATATGGCCATGCAGTTCCTTTCAGACAATGCCGCCGCCGTCCATCCCGCCGTCTGGAAGGCCATGATGGCGGCCGATGTGGCCGATTCGCCCTACGACAACGATGCGCTGAGCCGCGAACTCGACGGCGCCTTTTCAGCGCTGTTCGGGCGCGAGTGCGCGGCGCTCTGGGTGGCGACCGGAACGGCGGCGAACTGCCTTGCGCTGGCGTCGATGGTCCAGCCGCATGGCGGCGTCGTCTGTCACCGCGAGGCGCATATCGAGATGGACGAGGCGGGAGCGCCCGGATTCTTCCTGCACGGCGCCAAGTTGCTGCTGGCCGATGGCGAGAGCGCCAAGGTCACGCCGGAAAGCGTCGGTGCGGTGATCGATCCGATCCGTGATGATGTCCATCAGGTCCAGCCGCATGCGATCTCGATCACGCAGGCCAGTGAATACGGCTGCGTCTATCGGCCGCAGGAAGTCCGGGCGCTGGCTGCACTGGCAAAGGCGCGCGGGCTGGGGATGCACATGGATGGCGCCCGTTTCGGCAATGCCGTTGCCTTCCTGGGCTGCGCGCCGGGCGAGGCCTGCGCCGGTGTCGATGCGCTCAGCTTCGGCTTCGTGAAGAACGGCGGGCTGGGGGCGGAAGCCATCGTCTTCTTCGATCCCGAGGCCGCGCGGATGATCCGCTATCGCCGCAAGCGCGCCGGGCACCTGCAGTCCAAGGGCCGGTTCATGGCCGCGCAGATCCTGGCCATGCTGGAAGGCGATCTGTGGCTCGACAATGCCGCCGCCACCAATGCCGCGGCGGCGGAAATCGCCGGTGCCGCGGGGAACCGGTTACTGCATCCGGTCGAGGCTAACGAGGTGTTCCTGTCCTGCACTGCCGACGAGCGCGAAGCGCTGCGCGGGCAGGGTTTCGGGTTCTACGACTGGGGCGATGACGCGGCGCGGCTGGTCATGTCCTGGGATGCGCGCGACGAGCACGTCTCGGCGCTGGCGCAAGCCCTTTCCCGCTTGTGAGGAACCGGTCATGAGCGGGGATGTTTCGCTCCCGATACTGCGCCCGGCGGTGGCGCTGCCGTTCCTGCTGGTTTCGCTGATCTGGGGATCGACCTGGTGGGTCATCACCGGGCAGATCGACGGCGTGCCGGCAAGCTGGTCGGTCGCGTGGCGTTTCCTGCTCGCGACCCCGGCGATGTTTCTGGTCGCGCTGCTCATGGGCAAGAGCCTCAGGCTGGGACCGGCCGGACAAGCGCTTGCCGTCGTGGTAGGCGTGACGCAGTTCTGCGGGAACTACAATTTCGTCTATCGCGCCGAACTGCATCTGACATCGGGCATCGTCGCGGTCATGCTGGGGCTGATGCTGGTGCCCAATGCCCTTCTGGCGCGCGTATTGCTCCAGCAGGCGGTCACGCGGCGTTTCATCGTCGGCAGCGTGATCGCGATTGCCGGTATCGCGCTGCTCCTGCTGCACGAGGCGCGCGAGGCGCCGGTGCAGGGCAAGGTGTATCTTGGCGTCGGTTTCGCGCTCGTCGCGATGCTCTGCGCTTCGGTGTCCAATGTGATCCAGGCGAACGAGACCGGGCAGCGGCTGCCGATGGTGAGCCTGCTGGCCTGGGCCATGCTCTACGGGACGGCGTGCGATGTCGCCATTGCCTGGGTGACGGCAGGGCCGCCGGTCGTGCCGGTAAGCGCGGGGTACTGGCTCGGCACCGGCTATCTCGCGCTGTTCGGTTCGGTGGTGACGTTTCCGCTCTACTACACGCTGATCCGCCAGCTCGGTGCCGGCAAGGCGGCTTACAACGGCGTCGTGGTGATCATGATCGCGATGCTGCTTTCCACGGTGCTGGAAGGTTACCGCTGGACGCCTGTCGCCGTTTCGGGGGCCATGCTGGCGATGGTGGGGCTCATCGTCGCCCTGAGCGCGCGCAAGCCTGCCGCGTAGTCGGGATAGCGCGGGCGCCAGCCCAGCACGCGCCTTGCCTTGCCGTTGGCGACGCGCCGGTTCTCGGCATAGAAGCCGCGCGCCATGGGCGAGAGACCGGCTTCCTCCAGCGTCCGCAGCGGCGGCGGCGCGATGCCGAGCAGGCGGCAGGCTTCCTCCACCACGCGGTTCTGGCTGCAGGGCAGGTCGTCGGCGAGGTTGTAGGCGCCGGGCGGCGCCTGCAGCCCGGCGATGACGCCGGCGGCGATGTCCTCGACATGGACGCGGCTGAAGACCTGCCCCGGCAGGTCGATGCGATGCGCGCGGCCTTCCACAACGCGTTCCAGCATGGAGCGTCCGGGGCCATATATGCCGGGAAGGCGATAGACCCGCGCCCCGAGCGTCAGCCACGCCGCGTCCGCCTCGCTGCGCGTCGTGCGCCGGCCCGTGCCGACGGGCGCACTCTCGTCGACCCAGGCGCCGCCGGCATCGCCATAGACGCCGGTGGAGGAGAGGTAGGACAGGGCCTTGCCTTTCAGCGCGTCGCCGTAGCGTTCAAGGACCGCATCGAGCGGTTCCCCGCGTGCCTCGCGACCCGGCGGTACCGACGACAAGACGTGATCGGCATCGGTGATGGCCACGCGGACGGACCCTTCGTCGTCGAAGGCCAGCGTGCCTTCATGGCCGGTCGAGACGATTTCCCAACCGCGCGCTTCCAGACGGGCTGCGATCACTTGCGCGGTATAGCCAAGGCCGAAGATGAACATGCGGGGCATGGCCGTGTGTCTAGAGGCTTTCCGGGCAGGATTGAACCGTTCCTCGCGGTTCCGGTTGCGGCTTTCTCCGCGATGGCGGCAAAATTCGCGCTGGTCCTGCTGGCAATCGCATCGCGAAGGGCTAATTAGACACTCATGGACATCGCCAGCACACCCACCGAAGCCCAAGAGAACACGCAGGTTGCCGATGCGGCTTCGCCGCCGCAGGCGCCGCCGGTCATCCGCCGCGAGGATTACCTGCCGCCGGCATGGCTGGTCCCCGAGATCGCGCTCGATTTCGCGCTCGGCATCGACGAGACGCGGGTCGTCTCGAAGCTGAAGGTCGTGCGCAATCCGGATGCCGCCGGCGCGACCGCCCTGCGCCTCCACGGCGACCAGATCGCGGCGCTCGCCGTGCGCGTGGACGGAGAGGCCATCAACGACTGGCGTCTCGAGGGGCCGGACCTGCTGGTCGAGCTGCCGGGGGCGGAACACCTCGTCGAGGTCGAAACGCAAGTGAACCCGGCCGCCAACAGCAAGCTGATGGGGCTCTACGCCTCGAACGGCATGCTATGCACCCAGTGTGAGGCGGAAGGTTTCCGCCGCATCACCTTCTTCCCCGACAGGCCGGACGTGCTCTCGACCTATTCGGTGCGGATGACGGGTGACAAGGCGACTTTCCCGATCCTGCTGTCCAACGGCAACTGCACCGCGCAGGGCGAGGATGCGGACGGCGCCCACTGGGCCGAATGGCACGATCCCTGGCCCAAGCCGAGCTATCTCTTCGCGCTCGTCGCGGGTGATCTGGTGGCCAATCATTCCACCTTCACCACGATGTCGGGCCGCGAGGTCGATCTCAACATCTGGGTCCGCCCGGGCGACGAGGGCCGCACCCAGCACGCGATGGATTCGCTGATCGCCTCGATGAAGTGGGACGAGCAGGTCTTCGGGCGCGAATACGACCTCGACCTGTTCAACATCGTCGCCGTCTCCGACTTCAACATGGGGGCGATGGAGAACAAGGGCCTCAACGTCTTCAATACCCGCTACGTGCTGGCCGACCCCGAAACCGCGACCGACGGCGACTACGACGCCGTGGAAGGCGTGATCGGGCACGAGTACTTCCACAACTGGTCGGGCAACCGCATCACCTGCCGCGACTGGTTCCAGCTCAGCCTCAAGGAAGGCTTCACGGTCCTGCGCGACCAGCTGTTCAGCGCCGACATGGGCAGCGAGGCGGTCAAGCGGATCGAGGACGTGCGCATCCTGCGCTCGGCGCAGTTTCCCGAGGATTCGGGGCCGCTGGCGCATCCGATCCGTCCTGATTCCTATCAGGAAATCAATAACTTCTACACCGCAACCGTCTACAACAAGGGAGCCGAGGTGATCCGCATGATGCGGACCATGGCGGGGCCCGAGTGGTTCCGCAAAGGCACCGACCTCTATTTCGAGCGCCACGACGGCGAGGCGGCGACCTGCGAGGACTTCATCAAGGCGATCGAGGACGGCGCCGGACTCGACCTGACGCAGTTCCGCCTGTGGTATTCGCAGGCCGGCACGCCGCTGGTTTCGGCCAGCCTGTCCCATGAGGGCACGACCGCCACGGTCAGTCTCTCGCAGACCGTTCCCGTCACGCCCGGCCAGCCCGACAAGAAGCCGATGCCGATCCCGCTGCGCATCGCCCTGTTCGACCGCGACAGCGGCACTCACGCCGGCGAGCAGCTGGTCGTGCTCGACAAGGCCAGCGACAGCTTTGTTTTCGAGGGATTCGCGAAGCCGCCGGTGCTTTCGATCAACCGCGGCTTCTCGGCTCCGGTCTCGATCGACATCGAGCGGGCGAACGAGGATCTCGTGTTCCTTGCCGCCCGCGACGACGATCCCTTCGCCCGCTATGAGGCAATGCAGAGCCTCGTCGTGCAGCATCTCGTCGCGGCGGTCGGCCAGGGGCTGGGCGATGCGGCGCGGGCCGAGGCGCGTGCCGCGATCGGCAAGGCCTTCGCGGCGATCCTGACCGATCCGGCGCTCGACGACCTGATGCGCGGCGAACTGATGATCCTGCCTGCCGAGAGCTATCTGGCCGAACAGATGCTGGTGGCCGATCCGGGCGCGATCCATGCCGAGCGCGAGGCGCTCAAGACTTGGCTGGGGCGCGAATATGCCGACGCGTTGACCGCGTTGCACGACCGCGCCGTTGCCGTCCCCTATGGGCGCGACGCCGCGGCCCGGGGCGCGCGCAAGATCAAGAACCAGGCGCTTGCCCTGATTGCCGCCGGCAACGCGCAAGAGGGCGCGCGCCGCGCCTATGCGCAGTATCGCGCGGCGGACAACATGACCGACCGCCAGGGCGCGCTGATCGTCCTTGCCAGTCTGGACGTGCCAGAGCGCGAGGAGGCGCTGGCGGAATTCCACGGTCGTTACGAAGGCAACGCGCTCGTCATCGACAAGTGGTTCTCGCTGCAGGCGGGCTCGTTCCATCCGCAGGTGCTCGCGAACATCCGCAAGCTGGCCGAGCATCCTGATTTCACCATGACCAATCCCAACCGGGTGCGTGCGCTCTACATGGGCGCGGCGATGAACCCGAAGGCGTTCCACGATGCCAGCGGCGAGGGTTATCGCCTGATCGGCGACCTGATTCGCCGGCTCGATCCGATCAATCCGCAAACGGCCGCGCGCTTCGTGCCCTCGCTGGGGCGCTGGCGGCGAATCGAATCGGTTCGCGCGGCAATGATGCGCGCCGAGCTGGAAAAGATCGCCGCCGAGCCTTCGCTTTCGCGCGATGTGCGCGAGCAGGTGACGAAGAGCCTTGGCTGACGGGACCGAATCCGTCGAGGTCAACCGCGCACAGGCGCTCGAAGGCCTGCCGCACGGGTTCCTCGGCCGCCGGGGCGGTGTCAGCAAGGGCGAAGTGGCCGGGCTCAACGTCGGGCATGGCTCGGGCGACGATCCTGCGCTGATCGCGGAGAATCGCCGTCGCGCCGCGGAGGCGGTGCTGCCCGGGGCCCGGCTGGTCACGGTCTATCAGGTCCATTCCGCCGACTGCGTGACGGTCGGCGCCAACCCCTGGCTGGAAAGCGACCGCCCCCATGCCGACGCGCTCGTGACCGACCGGCCGGGCCTGCTGCTCGGCATTCTCACGGCGGACTGCGCGCCGGTGCTGCTTGCCGACCGCGCGGCGGGAGTCGTCGGCGCGGCCCACGCCGGCTGGAAGGGCGCGATCGGCGGCGTTACCGACTGTACCGTGGAGGCGATGGAGAAGCTGGGCGCCAGTGCATCGAACATCGTCGCGGCAGTCGGGCCGTGCATCGCCGGGCCGTCCTACGAGGTCGACGAGGCCTTCCGCGATCGCTTCTGCGCAGCCGATGGCGCCAATGCCGGGTTCTTCGCCGAGGGGCGCGAAGGACATTGCCAGTTCGACCTCGAAGCCTATGTTGCCGCACGGATCGCGGCGGCCGGCGTGGCTTCGGTGGAGCGCCTCGGGCTCGATACCTACCCGCAATCGAACCGCTTCTTTTCTTTCCGTCGCGCCACCCATCGCGGCGAAGCATCCTACGGGCGGCAGATTTCCCTGATCGGGCTGGGGTGACGGGTTGATACTGCAGCCTTTCCCCATCGTTGGAGGATAGACCAAAAAGGCGGTTGGCAGGGCCGATTTTCACGTATATCAGGCCCGCCAAGTCGGTATTGGCCCGGGGCGCGCCCGGTCTGAGCACCGTAACGGGGGATACCAGACTTACGTTTGGGTTAGTTTCTTGGCTCGTGGCCGGTAGTCCGGCAGCGAGTTGTCGAAAGCAAGGCAAGGGCAAACATGGCAGAAGAAGATGGCGTGCGGCGGCGCGATTTCATCAATATCGCCGCAGTAAGCGCGGCGGGTGTCGCTGGCGTTGGGGTCGTTATTCCCCTGGTAAGCCAGATGTCGGCATCAGCTGACGTTCTTGCGGCTTCTTCGACTGAAGTCGATATTTCCGCGATCCAGCCTGGTCAGGCGATCAAGGCGGTCTTCCGCAAGCAGCCGGTCTTCGTGCGCAATCTGACGCCGAAGGAGATCGAGGAAGCCAATGCGGTTGATGTCGCGAGCCTTCGCGATCCGCAGACGCTGGCCGAGCGCACCAAGGAAGGCAAGGAAAACTGGCTGATCACCATGGGCGTCTGCACCCACCTGGGCTGCGTTCCGCTCGGTGCCGGCGAGGGTGAGAACCGCGGCGAGTTCGGCGGTTACTTCTGCCCCTGCCACGGTTCGGCCTACGACACTGCCGCCCGTATCCGTAAGGGCCCCGCGCCCAAGAACCTCGAGGTTCCGGCATACGAGTTCACCACCGACACCGTCGTCAAGATCGGTTAAGGCCAAGAGAGAGGATCACGATCATGAGCTTTCCCTGGGCCAAGGAATATACCCCGTCGCATCCCTTCATGAAGTGGATGGACGAAAAGCTTCCCGTGCCGCGTCTCATCTACAACGCGGTTGGCAGCGGTTATGAGGTTCCCCGTAACCTCAACTATTTCTGGAATTTCGGCTTCCTTGCCGGTCTGTGTCTGGTGATCCAGATCGTTACCGGCATCGTGATGGCCATGCACTATGCATCCAACACGGCCGTCGCTTTCGACACGATCGAGATGACCGTGCGTGACGTGAACTGGGGCTGGCTGTTCCGCTATGCCCACGCCAACGGCGCTTCGGCCTTCTTCGTGGTGATCTACATCCACATCTTCCGCGGGTTCTACTACGGCTCGTACAAGGCGCCGCGCGAAATGGTGTGGTTGCTGGGCGTCGTGATCTTCCTGCTCATGATGGCCACCGCCTTCATGGGCTATGTGCTTCCCTGGGGGCAGATGAGCTTCTGGGGCGCCAAGGTCATCACCGGCCTGTTCGGTGCCATCCCGTTCGTGGGTGAACCGCTCCAGCAGTGGCTGCTCGGCGGCTTCGCGCCGGACAATGCCGCGCTCAACCGTTTCTTCTCGCTGCACTACCTGCTGCCCTTCGTGATCCTGGGTGTCGTCATCCTGCACATCTGGGCGCTGCACATCCCGGGATCGTCGAACCCGACCGGCGTGGAGATCAAGAGCGAGAGCGACACGGTTCCGTTCTATCCCTACTATGTCGCCAAGGATGGCTGGGCGATCGGCGTCTTCGCGATCCTGTTCGCGGCTGCGGTGTTCTTCTTCCCGAACGCGCTGGGCCACCCGGACAACTACATCCCGGCCAACCCGATGAGCACCCCTGCGCACATCGTTCCCGAATGGTATTTCTGGCCGTTCTACGCGATCCTGCGCGCCTTCACCCAGGACTTCTTCTTCATCCCGGCCAAGCTCATGGGCGTGCTGGCGATGTTCGGCGCGATCCTGGTCTGGTTCTTCCTGCCCTGGCTCGACAAGTCGCCGGTCCGTTCGGGTTCGTACCGTCCGACCTACAAGAAGTTCTTCTGGTTCGGTCTGATCCCGGCGATGGCGGTGCTGTTCTATTGCGGTGGCGCTCCGGCTGCGGAACCCTACGTGATGTTCAGCCAGATCGCCGCGCTCTACTACTTCGCGCACTTCCTGATCATCCTGCCGATCGTCTCGGCCATCGAGAAGCCGCTGCCGCTGCCTTACTCCATCACCGAGGCTGTCCTCGGGAAGGACGAGGAAGCGGAACTGGCTCCCACCGCGTGATCAACAGCTAGAACGAAAGACGAAAGACATGGCACGCATTCTCTCGATCCTCGTCGGGCTGTTCTTCACGGTAGCCCTGGCATGGTCCTTTGGCAGGGGCGCCTATACGCAGATCACCGAACCTGCGGCTCCGACGGCCGAGCATCACTACCACCTTCTGCCGAAGGACGTTCACTTCGCCAGCGACGGCGGCTTCGGCAAGTTCGACCGTCAGCAGCTGCAGCGCGGCTTCCAGGTCTACAAGGAAGTCTGCTCGGCCTGCCACTCGCTGAGCCACGTCGCATTCCGCGACTTGACCCAGCTGGGCTACACCGATGCCGAAGTGAAGGCGATCGCGGCCGGCTTCTCGGTCCCGGGCACCGATCCGAACACTGGTGAAGCCACCATGCGTCCGGGCACGTCGACGGATTACTTCCCGAAGCCCTTCGCGAACGACATCGCCGCGCGCGCCGCGAACAACAACGCGGTTCCGCCGGACCTTTCACTGATGACCAAGGCACGCCACGACGGCCCGGCCTATGTGTACTCGCTGCTGACCGGTTTCACGGAACAGCCGGCCGAACTTATCAAGGAGTTCCCCGAGGCGAAGACGCCGAGCGGGCTGCACTACAATCCCTATTTCGCCAACCTCAACCTCGCCATGGCACCGCCGCTGGTGGCCGATGGTCAGGTCGAGTACGGCGACGGTACCAAGGCCACCGTCGACCAGATGGCCAAGGACGTTTCGGCGTTCCTGATCTGGACGGCCGAACCGAAGCTGGAAAAGCGCAAGCAGACCGGCTGGGCGGTTCTGGGCTTTCTGCTCTTCGCCACGATCCTGGGCTACATGTCGTACCGCAACATCTGGGCCGGCAAGAAGCATTGAGATCGGGTCGCGAGACCTGAACGCGGCGCCCCCGCCATCACCTGATGGCGGGGGCGCTTCGCATTTGAAAAGCCGCCGGAGCCGAACGTGACAGCAGACGACCTCAAGCCGCTCATCCGCGCGATTCCCGATTTTCCCAAGCCGGGCATCCTCTTCCGCGATGTCACTACGCTGATCGGCCATGGGGCCGGGTTCGCTGCGGCCACCCGCCTGCTGGCCGACCGCGCGCGCGCGGTCGGAGCCGATGTGATCGCCGGTATCGAGGCGCGTGGATTCATCTTCGGCGCGGCCGTGGCTGCGCGGCTCGAACTGCCCTTCGTGCCGGTGCGCAAGCCAGGCAAGCTGCCCGTGCCGGTCCTCGCGATCGACTATGCTCTGGAATACGGCACCGACACGCTGGAGGTTGATCCCGACGCCATCGCCGAGGGGCAGAAAGTGGTCGTGATCGACGATCTCATCGCTACCGGGGGCACTGCGCTGGCTGCCGTCGAACTGCTGCGCCGGGCTGGTGGCGTCGTGACCGAGGCCCTGTTCGTCATCGACCTGCCCGATCTCGGCGGGGCCGACCGGCTACGTGCGGCAGGCCTGACGGTCGAAGCCCTGATGGATTTCGAGGGCGACTGACCGCCGCCGTGCCGGTTTCAGGCCGGCACGGGTTCCTTGGCGCTGCCGGACTTCTTCCCGCCGCCTTTCTTGCCACCCGCTTCGCTGTCCTCGACCAGTGCCTGCACGGTCTTGGAGGTGGCGACGGTGCCGAGCTCGGTCAACGCGAAGAAGTTCGCCTCGATGTCGTCGAGATCGTAGAGATAGTTCACCATGACGCCGTACGACTGCTTCTGCCCGTTGGGCGAAAGGTCGGCATTGGCGTGGACGGCCTCGAGCCGCGCGCCGTTGCCCAGGTGGAAGCGGGCCACGGGATCGGCCGGCTGGTTGCCCCGGCCCTTGGCCGTGACGAGATAGCGCGCGGCAAGCTGGCGCAGGTCCCTGGCACCCGGCACCTTGGTATCCGGCCCCTGTTCCTTCGCGAGCCACTTGGCGAAACCCGGTACGGGCGAAAGCGTGGCGAAGGTCTTGAGGTGCGGCAGCTCCTCCTTGAGCAGCCCGACGACGCGCTTGATCAGGTGGTTGCCGAAGGGAATACCCTTGAGGCCGACCTGGCAGTTGCTGATCGAATAGAAGATCGCACAGCTCGCCTCGCGCGGATCGATCGTCTCGCGCTCCTCGGCGATGATCTGGTGGATGCCGCCGGGCAGCTGCGGCGTCAGCGCCACTTCGACGAAGATCAGCGGATCGTCGCGCATCTGGGGGTGGAAGAAGCCGTAGCAGCGCCGGTCGATCGGCTCGACGCGGCGGCGCAGGTCGTCCCACCCGTGGATCTCGTGCACCGCCTCGTAGCGGATGATGCGTTCGAGCAGTGCGGCAGGCGAATCCCAGGCGATCCTGCGCAATTCGAGGAAGCCGGCATTGAACCATGCGGTGAAGGCGCTCTCCAGCTCCTTGTCGAGCGCGGTGAGCCCCGCCGGCGCCGATGCCTTGGGGATGGCGAGCAGGTCCTTGCGCATGCCGATCAGGCGTTGCGTGCCCTGCGGGGCCAGGTTGAGCTGGTTGATCAGCCGTGCGCCGGGCGATTCGGTGGCGGCATTGAGCGCGAGCGCGGCAGCCTCGTCGCGTTTGTCGTTCCACTTGGCGATGGCCTTGTCGATCGCCTTGGCATCCGCCGGGTGAAGGTCGTGCACCCGGGCAAGGAAATCCTGCCGCGTGGCAAGGTCGGCGGCCTCGTAGAGGTCGAAGAACGCGGAGGCGAGCGCGGGCCCGGAGGCACGCCCGCGCAGCGACAGCAGGGCATCGGCAAGGTCCAGCAGGCTTTCGCCGCTGTCCCGCCGCGGCGCCACACCGATCCCGCGCAACAACTTGCCCAGACCGGAATTCATCAGCAGGTCGAGCGGGTTACGCCGCCGCGTCGATGCGGTTTGTTCTGTCGGAATGCGTGTCCGTGATGCGTTCATGGTGCCGTGAATCCTCATCTGCTGACGCCTGATGCTATCATTGCTGCACATGCGAGAGAATACGCTTGTCCTGTCTAGATAGGCACTTTGCCGGCGCTTTGCCGTCCTCAACGCCACGGTTCGGCGCATCGAGGCACAGAAGCCGCCCAGGCGATCCGCGCCGGGTCTCCCGATGGCGACGCCAACCTGCGAGATCCTTGCGCTGACATGGCAAGAAGCCGTTGACGAAACGGCGACAATCGTGGAAAGCGGCTGCCACGACGCGGTTATGCCGGTCCTGGTCCGAGGGACCTGATCGAGCGGGTATAGCTTAGTGGTAAAGCCCTAGCCTTCCAAGCTGATGCGAACCAGCACACTCCCGCCACTTCACTTGTAAAACGTGGGCAATTTGCAGCCTTTTCATTCAAAGGCTTATCCGAACCGTGTAAAATCATGGGATGAGCAATCTATCCCTCCACGATGCCGCTGCGGCAGCCGCACGGTTCCAGCGAACGGCGCTCAATCACCTCGATCGACCGTGCGCGGATCTGCTGCGCCGAGACGGGCAGGCACTTGCCGACCTCCTGCATCAGATCGGCATCGATCCGCGTCCGGTACCTCGCGAGCATTCCCGGTGAGCATCAGAACCGAATTCGCGTTGCTGGCCGCGCTCTATCTGCTGTCTCTGCTCAGCTGGGTCGTTGAGACTGCCCGCATCGGGTGGTAATCCGCATGTCAGCGGTGAGGAGAGGCCTCGCCCGCAAGCCGGATGCCGCATGTTGTCTCATCCGGGCCGCACCACTGGAACACTACGAGAACAAAACCCTTGACCCGACTCGTCGCGCTGGCGCCTTGATGCGCCATGCGATCCACGAACCTCGATGCCGTAGCCACCCTTGAACTGATCATTCGGCGCGAGCGCGAGATACAGGTCTGGTGCGACACGTGCCGGGTCTATCGCGAGTTCACCCACGCGGACCTGGTCGCTCTTGCGGAACGCGTCGGCCCCCAGTTCTCGCTCATAGATCGCCGCTGTCGTTGCCGGCTCACGCCAGGGTGCAATGGCTGGAACCGCTTCAACTTCAAGGCCGGCGTGTTCCGGCCGATGTCTACGCCAGAGGGAAGCGCTGCGCCGAGCGCGCGCGATCGCCGCACGGCATCATCCGGTTGACGGCCGACCGGCCCGGGCGCACCTTCCGCCCATGTGCAACCTCTACCGCATGGCCCGCGCCCAGGAGGAAGTTGCCCGCCTGTTCGGCGCAAGGCAGGCCGGCCCGTCGAACGTGGGCGAACTGGTCTATCCCGGCTATTCCGGCATGGTCGTTGCCGGCGGAGAGCTGCGGTCCATGGCATGGGGCTTCCCGCTGACACTGAAGGGCAGTTCCCGCCCAAGACCCGTCAACAATGCCCGGGCCGACAAGCTGAACAGCGGCTTCTGGCGCTCCAGTTTCCGCGAGCGTCGCTGCCTTATCCCCATGGAAGCCTTCGCAGAGGCCGAGGGACCAAAAGGACGCAAGACGCGCACCTGGCTTTCGCTGCCGGATCGCTCTGTATTCACCTGCGCTGGGATCTGGCGCGACAGCGCGGAGTGGGGGCCGGCCTATTCCATGGTCATGACCGATGCGGCCAAGGCGACGGCCGAAGTGCACGACAGGGTGCCGGTAATCCTGTCCTCCGGCGACGAGGATCGCTGGTTGAATGGCAGTCCTGACGATGCACTGGCGCTGTGCCGCCCATGGACGGAGCCGATCACGATCAAGCGCACTGATGAAAGATGGGTTCACCGCTGAAAGTGTGTATTGGTGTGTATTTTTCTTGACTGGATGTCCTTAAGTGTGTATTAGATACACATCTAAAGGAGCAATGCAGTGAAGAGCGGCGAGATCATAAAAAAACTTGAAGCGGAAGGCTGGAGGTTCGTTCGCCAGAAAGGCAGCCACCAGCACTTCAAGCACCCCGAAAGGCCCGGAACGGTCACAGTGCCACACCCCAAGTCAGACATGGGCATCGGGACAATCAGGAGCATCGAGAAGCAGAGTGGCGTGAAGCTCCGTTGAGGGGCTTCACACATTCGCCTGCATCGCCTTTATACACACTGATGCGCATTACATATTGCATCATTGCTACAATCAGTGTACATCAATACACACTAAGGCAGCAAAAGAACGGGTCCAAAGGACGCGTTGCACTACGATAATGAGAGAACGGGCCCGAAAGGGTGCGTTATACTGAAACAATGGAAGAGCGAGCCCGAAGGGGTGCGTTGGACCAAGATAATGGAAGGACCGGCCTTGCAAGGCCGCGTTTGACTGAGACATGGCTACTGCACTTTATCCCGCCGTTATCGAGCGTGCGGGCGAAACCTACAGCGTATTCTTTCCGGATCTTCCTGGCTGCACGACCGCTGGCGATACCATGCAGGAAGCCGTCATGAACGCCCATGAGGCCCTTTCCGGGCACATCCTGGAAATGGTGCACGATGGCGAGGAGATTCCGGTGCCCAGCGATTTCGACAATCTGGAAATCGACCCGGAGGCGGATATGGCGGCTCTGGTCATGGTGCAGGCCGAACTTCCCGGCCGTTCCGTACGCATCAACGTCACCATGGACGAAGGCCTGCTGGCCGCGATCGACAAGGTGGCTGCCAACCGCAGCGGCTTTCTGGCACAGGCCGCTCGCGAGGCGCTTTTGCGCCAGCGCCAGTTGGAAGACGCCTAGGCCCCGTACCGCGCATCCAGAAACGCCAACATCTCGTTGGTCAGCCCGGCCGGCAGCACCGGCTTCGGGGCCGCGCGCCAGCCATCGATCATGCTCTCGTCCGCAACGGGATCGATGATCTCGTTTCCCGCCGGCGCCCAGCCCGCCTGAAAACCCTTGACCTTGTCGACGTAGTGCTGGGCCCTGTTGCCGGTGACCGGGCCGTTCCAGTCCTCGGCGAACGAAATCTTGCACACCGGGCCGTCGGCATAACCGGCCACGAAGTTGTCCGTCACCTCGCCGCTGCCGGCCGCTACAATACCGTTACCGACGCGGGAGAGGATGATGTTGCGCCGGATGATGAGCTTCTCCGGAGAAGGCTTGTCCGCGTAGTACCGGGCAAAGGGGCCGGGAAACTTCGACCCGGCGCCCTGCCACATGCGATTGCCTTCGATCGTGATCGAACGGTTGGGAACCGCGCCGTCGGTGAAAAGCTGGATACTATCAGGGTGAAGGCCAGTCCCCCCGATCTCCTCATCTGCCGCGAAATCGTGAAAGTCGGAATCGACGATGGCGACATCGGAACAGGAGACGAGCCGCACCGCATCCTCGCTGATGCCGCTGAAATCGCTGGCGCTGATCCGCCCTCCGGTGATCTGCCGCAGCACCACGCCCATGCGCGCGCGCCGCACCGTCAGGCGCTCGATGGTGATGCCTTCACCGTTGTAGAAGAACAGGCCGCGCGTGCTGTCCTTGGGCACGCCATCGGACACCACCTCACAGTCCGTCACCTGCGCATTGCGGATAGATCGTGCCAGCAGGCCGTCACCCTGGCCGGTGATGATCGTCACGCGATCGAGGCCGAGGTCTTCGGCGCCGATGGCGGTGGCATAGCGGATCGAGCCGTTGCGGTAGAGACGACCGCTCTTGAGTTGCGGCGCGTCGAGAACCGCGCCGCCCAGGTCGATGATGTCCATGTAGTCCTCCGGGTGATGTCAGCGCGTGGCGGTGCCGAATTCAGGCGCAGGGATCGCGAGATCCTTGTTCCTGAGGTCGAGCATCAGTCCGTAGGCGCCGAAGGCATAGGCGTAGAGTTCGTCGCAGACGACGAGGTCGGATTCTCGCGTCGCCACGAGGGGACCGGCGGTGGCGTCATCAGGAACGGCGGGACCGTGATCTTCGTCGGTTCCGGCGGTGGGCAGGGCACGCTGTAGACCGGATTGTCCTGGCCGCAGGCGGTTGAGAGCGATGTGATGGCGCAGGCCAGCATTATCGGCCAGCAGCGCGTCATACGAGACTTGAGCATCATGGGCGGTTTCCTTGGCTTGTCGCTCTGCGGCGATGCGAGCGGCGTCGGCACGGGCGACGCGGTCGAACCATTCGCGGTGGGCCGCGGCGAAGTGGATCTTGCTTTCGCGGTGCGCGGCGGCTTCGCGATCGGCGTGGGCATGCCACAGGTCGGCGCGGCGGTACTGCCAGCCTCCCCAGCACAGCGCCGCAATGAGCAGGCACTGCCACGGGTAGCGCTTGACCAGATCGATCAGACCGAGGGCGCTCTTCCAGAGTCGTCCGCCTATCGCGGAGAGGATGGCGCGGAGAGCGAGGCCTTCAAGCATCAGCCTCCTCCGGCTTGGCGATCGTCGGCTTCGGTACGATCGCGCATCACTCCTGCTCCCCCATGCACTTGTTGTAGCGGTCGAGCTGGCGCGTCCAGACGCCCCAGCAACGCTTGTTCGGCTTACCGTTCACCAGCGTGCTGCAGTCGTATCCTGCGGCCTTGCGCCATTTCAGGAGAGACTGGCACGCTGCTACATAATCGCCGCGCAGCAGGTTCCGGCGCATTGACGATGCCCGCCAGTTGCCGAGCCCGTACTGCCCCACGAAATCGTTGTAGAGGTCGAATTCTCCCTGGGTGAGATACACGCCGGGAATCGTGGCGGAGAACTTGCGCGCATCCGCGTCCATCAGGTTTCGGGCAAGTTCGGCGGCGCGCTCTCGCGTGATGGTATCGCCCATCTTGACCTTGCGACCGTCTTCATACCGCGTCGATCCGTGGCCGATCGTCGGAACGTCTCCCTTGGTTGGAATGACGGCGGTCGTTGTCAGCCCTTCGTGTACCTGCCATGCGGCAAACCCGCTGGCGCTAACCGTAAGCAGCACTGCGAGAAAACGACTCTTGCCGTCCTTCTTCACTTGTTCAGCCATCGCGCTTCTCCTGCAGCTTGGCCTGCCGCACGTTCACCGCGAGCACCGGCACGATCAGCAGCAGCACGAACAGCCCGCCGGCGGCGAAGTACCGGGCATTGCCGGGGAACATGCCCAGCAGGCTCAGAAACAAGCCCGGGTGCGCGAAGATGACGGCCGAGACGGCGGCATAGCCGGCGGCAAGCCATGTCGACCACCGGCGCCACCACAGGCGCCAGTGCGAAACCAGCGTGAGTTTCATGTCAGTCCTTTCGGAAGGTGCGGGCCGCTTTGGCCCCGGAATTACTTGTCGGCCTTGCCGTCGAGCTTGTCGTCGATCTTCATCAGCAGCGCCTTGATGTCCTGAAGATCGTTCCGGTAATCGACCTTGGAGACGTAGGTCGATGGCATGTCGCGCACGTCGTTGTCGAGCCGGTCGATCGACTTGGTGATGTTGTTCAGAATCCACCCGCCCAGAAAGGCGGCCAGTCCGATCATGACGTTGAACCCGCCGATAACGATGTTGAACGCTGTCTGACTATCCAATGCAGCCCCCTTGTTTGGTCATGATACTTGCCCGCCGTGCCCAAATTCGGGGCAGAGTGAATTGTTAACTTGCAATTTTGGAAGATCGCTTGACGATTGGGGCATGAAGCGTCTCGAAGGTCTCGATGCACTGCGTGGCATTGCCGCGCTATTGGTCGCGGTTGGCCATGCCTATCGGATGGCGGGCATCGAGATATTCTTTCTTCAACACTACCTCGTGGTCGACTTCTTCTTCCTGTTGTCCGGATTCGTCATGGCTATGTCCGCTGATACAAGCGATCCGGCGCGCTTCATCGTGTCACGCTGGCGCCGGTTATGGTTGCCCATGGCGGCCGGCGCGGTCATGGGGCTTGTTGTCGCGCATGTTGCAGACGGGGACAGTCTGCAGGCGGCTGCCCTGCCATTCATCGCAGCCGTCATGCTGATACCGTATGGAGGCGGCACCTTCCCGCTCAATCCGCCCGCATGGTCGATTACCTTCGAACTCGTCGCGAATGCCGTTCATGCGCTCTTCCTCGGTCGGGCTCGCAACCTGTTTCTGGTGGCGATTGTCGCTGGCAGCGCCTTGCTGATCGCGGCCAGCAGCGACACCATGGACATTGGGTGGGAAGATACGCTTTGGCTCGCTGCGCCGCGCGTGCTCATGACCTATTGCCTCGGCATGCTGATCTATCGCCTCAACGGCACGACCGCGCGGCTGCACTGGACGGTTGCCGCAGCCGGTCTTCCCGCCATGGTGCTACTCGCCTCAACATGGCCGGGCCGCACTGAAATCGTCTTTGTCCTTGCCTTCACGCCCATGGTGCTACTCGCCGGGCTGGGGTGGCAACCGGCATGGGGGCGCATCCTCGGCGCGTTTTCATTTCCGCTCTATGCGCTCCACTGGAACGTCGAGAGAGCGATGCTCAAGGCAGACTTCGGACCGGAAGCCATGTTCTGCGCATCGCTGGCCGCCGTCTTCATCATCGGCCTGCTGATCGACCGTCGTTGTCGCTCGGCCCTGCGGGACTTTGTCGGGACCGCAACGCCGAATACATCGAGGCGGGAACGATATTCGCCGCAGATGCTGCCGGAACATGCGCAGTCGGGCGACTGATCCGCATCATGCCGCGAGCGCCAGTTGCTTCGTTTCGCCGCCAGTCCATGTGCCCGGGGTAAGCGTATCGATCAGGTCCCAGGTGTCGCCGTCATGCGAACCGTAAATCTCTATCGATGCAGGCGCATAGGAGCCGCTGTCGTGGCAGGTCCATGCGATCTCGGCCATATCCAGCGCCGTAGCGAAGATCACGCCCAGGTATTCGTTCGACCCTGAATTGCCGATCCATTGATCGGAAGTGCTGTCCGTGAATGCCTTGTAGGCGTCGGCTCCGGCTGCTTGCGAACTGTAGATCACCCGCCCTGCACTGGTGCCGAAATTGTCCGTGAACACCGGCGTCTGATCTGCACCACTGACAACGCTACGCCATTCGAATTCCTTGCAAACCGTGAGCGTGCCGGAATTCACCGACGGCACCAAAGCCTTCCAGATCTTGTAGGCGCCGGGGGCAACGGACTCCGGATAGGTGAATTGCGCGCCCTTCAGGCTGACATTGATGAACGTGATCGCCGTGGTCCAGCTTGATCCATCGTCGGAGTATTCCAGCCTGCAGTTCTTCGGCATCCGGGTCAGGAAGTTGGTTCCCGATGCAACCATGGTCAGGCGAACCTTCTCGACAGGTTCGGTAGATGGATAGTGGTAGCCGATCCACTGGTTCGTCGGGCCGCTATCGGCAAACCATGATCCTCCGCCACCCCCGTCGAACGCCTTGGAGAACTCGTTGGTTGCGGAATCGTCGCTACCTATCGCTGTACCTCCAGTGGCGGCGATGACCGAACCGGAGCCGTCCAGAAATTCCACTTCGGCAATGACGATACCCGTAGCATCGCCCCAGTTGTCCTCGCAGAATACACGCCAGTAAGCATGCGATCCGAATCCGCCGCCGGGAGACGAGGCCTGCGGTCGGGCGAACAGCGGCGCGCGAAACGGCAGCATCAGGCGAGCGTCCCGAGGTACGACAGCTCGATGTCGGCACCGCTGTTCACGAAATAGGCGAACAGGTCGACAGCGCCCGCCGCCGTCGCGATCGTCGGCGCGCTGCCGACATGCTTCCAGTTCGCCCCGAATGCCAGCGTCCGGCTACCCGTGGCATCCTGCGTCACGCGAATGCGGCCACTCTGCCCGGCCTTGGCGTTGGTCGGGTTGCCCAGCGTCCGGTTGCCGCCGAGCGTCACGTTGAAGTTGATCCCGGTCGCCATGTCGACGGCGATCGTCGCCGCATCGGTCAATGTCTGCGGCGCTGCCGCGGCGAACGCCTTGCTGGGGGAAACGTATTTGCCGGTCGCCGTCCCGGTCCAGAACTCCGAAGCGCTGGCCTCGGTCGGAATGCTGCCGCCAGAGGCCGACCAGCTGCTGCCGTCATAGGCGATGATCACGTCCTCGTCCTTGACGTAGAGGCGCATCCCCTCAACCGGCGTCTTGAATGTCCATGCGCTCGATATGAAGAGCGCGATATTGCCGTCCTTGCCGAACCATGCGCCGGTCGCGCTGGCGGCAACGAGATAGGCCACGCCGTCCGCCGGCGATCCCGGCGGCGCGGCAAGGTCGCGGTCGGCAATGCCCGCGCCCGCCGCAAGGAACTCCAGCCAGCGGTTCGTCTCGTTGATTGTCTCTTCCTGCCCGGCCTGGTCGGCGACAAGCTCATCCAGCCCGAGAATCGGGGTTGCCATTGCAAGTTCTCCTGAAAATCACGCAGCCGCGGCGAATCCGCGACCGACCGCATCGCTGATCTGGTACATGCGCCACGCCACGCTGCTTTGTGCGCCGCCGAAATCGGTAATCTGGTCGGCCTCGGCATAAGTATAGGACGGGCTGGACAGGGCGGTTACGGTCCGCACCACCGTTGCGCCATCGAGGATCTCGATCTCGTATTCCTCGCTGTTCTCCGACAGCGGCCGCGATCGCGCGAGCGGGCGCAGCCCCCCCACGCGCGTGCGCCGCGTCCCTTCCATCGCGATATCGCCGTTTTCCAGCTTCAGCTGGTGCAGGTGAACCGGGGCACGCGGCATCAGGCTTGCGCCATTGAACGGGTCCATCGGGATCTCGAAGGCGGACGACAGGCTGCGTCCGTTCGCGGCCGCCTTGAAGCTCTGGCTGGTGCTCACCAGCGAAAGATCGAGCGGCTTCGCCACGGCAACCGTGCCCAGCAGCAGGAACACGTCGCCGGTGGCATGGATGCCCGTCGCCCATTCGGTGCCCCGCCTGCCGCGCTTGAAGCCGGAAAGCGTATAGCTGCCATCCCCTTCCAGCGTGGCCGTCGTGAAATTGAGCAGTTCCACCGTGCCATCCACGGCGATCAGGGCGGCCAGGTTCTGCGCAGGATTCGCATCGATCGCGGCGCCGGTCGTGCCACTCAGCGTACCGGACTGCAGGCGCACGTTCACCGTATTGCCCCGATCCCATACCCAGGGGCTTGCAACGTCGCCCAGCGCATCGGTCGTCACGCCCCAGGTGGCGGCGGCTGATGCCGCGATAGCGGCAAGCTCATCGGTATATTCGCCGCTCACCGCGCGCCAGATCGTCGCACCGGTAAAGGCGCCTTCAGCATAAGGCGCGGCAGCGGCATAGACGACCGGGCTGGCGGAACTATCCGCATCGCGAATCAGGGGGATGTCCAGCACGAACCCCTTGGCGAAGGCCGGCACCACGATCTCCTGCGGGCGGTGACCGTCCAGCGATGCCCCGCTGGCGCCGTCCAGCAGCGCGATCGACGGGTCGTCGTCGCGCCATTCGGTATCGATGCGCCCGTCCGCCCCCAGTACCATGCTGTGCAGCCGTGCATCGCGCGTCACCGTATCGAACGCGATCGGGTGGCGCGCCGCCGGCTGCAGGGTCAGTCGGGAGGCCGGCAGCGCAAGGGCGGCGGGCCTGCCCTCGAAATAGAGCCGCCGGTGATACCGCGCGACAAGCTGGCGGGCCTCGTCGGGCGTCAGCGCCAGGTTCGACATGTCGATCACCTGCTCCCGCGTACCGTCCGCACGCTCCACCGGGCCTGACAAGGCCGAATTGGGCTGCTGGTCCGCCGTGGCATCGGCAAACTTCAGCACGACCGTGCGCGGAAGATCGGTCCCGCCCGATCCCGCGGTGCGGCTGAACGGTTCCGACGCATCGCCCGGCCGTGCGAAATCGTCGGCAGCGATCGTTTCGCCCGCGCTTCCCCCTCGTTGCACGAACTCCAGCGCGAACCCGTTCGGCCGGCAGTCCACGTCATACAGCGTCAGCAACGGCTCCAGCCAGTCCTTCCCCGTGCCCGTGGTCACTCCGAACCCGGTAATTTCCTGCGTCAGTCCCGTCGCATCGACTTGCGCCGAATCGATGCCCGCCTGCGTGCAGATGTCTTCCACGATAGTGCGCAGGGTCGTTGCCCCCGGCGCCACGCGATCCAGCGAAAGCCACGTGAAGTTGAATCCACCGTCGAGGGCAAGCAGCGCATGCGTCGAGGAATCGTAGGGAATGCCATAACTATGATCGATCACGCCCCAGGGATCGTCGCTGCTGTTCGTTTCATAGATCCTGATTTGCGAGAAATCGGCAAGACTGTACTCGCTGACACTGCTGCCGCCATTCACCCAAACCGTGTTGCCGCCGGCACCGGTTGTATAGGGTACCGGAAGCCCACCGACGCTGGAAAACAACACCGAACCGTTATCCATGTCGATCGCATGCAGCTTCGCATCAGACCAGCCCAGCACGAAATGATCATGGGCCGCATCCTTGTAGTGCCATGCCTGAACGACATGGGGATTTCCGTACTCGCTGGGCAGCATCACCTCGATGAGGTCAGGACCACCGCGCTGCCCATTGTTCACGATGCGATAGAAATAGCACAGCGTTGTCGTGCCCAGCGGCGCGCCGACGATCCATACGTCTCCATAATCATCGCTGAACAGGTCCTGCGGGGAAAACGCGATGCCGCACAGGTCCATCGTGGTCAGTTCCGCTCCGTCGAAGAAGAACGTCAGCAGCACCGTATAGGGAATCGTCATCCAGTGCGTTGCACCGGCTCCGTCGATGCATGACTTTATGGCCGATTGGCCCACGGCAATGTCGGAAGAGGTCAGCAGCTGAACCACGCCCAGCCCATCCGCAGCAATACGATAGACCCAGAAGTTTCCGCCTGCGGCGTAGAGCATGTACCATCCGCCATTCGATGCCGGTGCGAGGCTTCCCGTGGCGGGCAGCTCCGGCATCGGGCCGGAAATCATCCGTATGCGCGTAACGGTGTCCCAGACTTCGTATTGACCGTTTCCCGCAAGCAGCAGCCGTGATCCGTCTTGCGAAAAACTCACCGCGTAATTGACGGAAATCCCTGTCGCCTCGGTCTGCTTGGGATAGGTGGCGCCGGGATCGCGGATGGCCTCCACCGTTACCTGCGGAATGCGGTTGCCGAACTTCTCCAGCGGAACGTCGCGAAAGCTGATATGCGCCGTACCGCGATAGGCCGGCGTGGAACCCTCCCCAAACTGGGCATCGATCGCCGCTTCCATGTCAGGATCGGGTTCCTGGTCCTCGCCGCCCAGGTAGATGCGCATGTGGTCTGGCAGGGAAACGGTGCGAAAGCTCGTCGACCCGTTCTTTCCCGTGACTTCGGAATAGCCGATTTCGAACGGCGTGACGGGCCCGGCGCCGGTCACGTCGTAGACCAGGTGGGTATCGAACCACATCCGGGTAACCGCACTGATCTCATGGCATGCCACGTCGACATCCCAGCTTCCGAAATAGGTCGTGTTGTTGACTTTCCCGCCTTTGGTCTTTGCCTCGCGCTCCACGCCGAACAGTTCTTCGCCGTAGATCGCGGTGCACGTATGGCGCCAGGTTCCCCAGAATCGCCAGCGCGGCGCACCCGGATCGCCGCCGGTGAACTGGGTATCCTGGAGGCGCGGGCCTTTGATCCGCTGACTGGCCTGAAGCCCGTAGTTGGCGGCCGCCAGCGCGACGGTAAGGACGATCTTCTCTATCGGCATCAGTCGCTCCCCCGCGCCCGGGCGCAATCCGTATCGCGGCGCCAGCGAAATATCGCGACCACTCGATGCGAGGGCGCCATGCCCGGACGCACCCGAGCCAATCGGCCGATCATGGCCTCTATCACGCGGTCCGGACGGCGCGATGATGGTGCGGCGATGGCAAGGTGCTGTGCCTTCCCATCAATCCACAGCAACAGCACGTCGCCCGCCTGCCGCTCGGAGACCCTGTCGAACAGCCGCGACAGGCCGGCGAATAACCGCCGCTCGTCCACGATGTTGGAATAGTCGCCCGACAACGCCTCGAGGCTTTCCGCCTCGGGCCGTCCGCACGATTCCGCCACCCCGGCGATCAGCCCCTTGCAGTCGCATCCCACGCCTCTCTTGCGCCCCTGCCAGCGGAACGGGGTGTCGATCCACAGTTCCGCCTCGGCAGCGATGCGGGCGCCGATGTCCTGTTGCCTTTCCATCATGCGGTACCATCCGGATACTGCAGCAACTGCTCGGTCCCGGGCTGGTCGGGAAATCCGCGAAACGGCCTGGTATCGCCATGGAATGCCCGGCATGCCGATCGCGTCTTGGCGCAGCCTATGGCGATCTCCAGCGGGTCGCCAACCTGGGGAAGCGCGGGCAACGGTTCCCACAGGACCACGGCCCCGGCACCCACCCCGCCGCTGGTAAAGTCGAACAGGTTCTTCGCGACCACGCCATCCAGCACGCCGCCGGTGAACTCTATCTTGCCAAGGTTGAAGTGGTCGTCCGCGAATGTTCCGGAATAGCCGATGGAAAAACGCATGGCGTCGGTCACCGCCGTCACCGTGGCGGCTACCGGCACCAGAGCATAGCCGCACCGTGCATCGCCCAGATCGGCATCGCAATAGGGCGTCAGCACCTTGCCCAGATCCTGGTTCAGCAGATCGCCCTGGTTTCGGATCTCTAGCACGAAGCGTAGGTCCTCGCTGCGCGCCTCGCGTACCTTGCCGGACATCAACGGCACGAAACCGGCTATGCCCGGGGAAACGGCTACCAGCCAGGCGTCGGCATCGTTCCACTTGCCGCCGTCCACTTCCGGACCGGTCAGCACGGGGCCGAGCGGGCCCTGCATCTCGAAGAAGCTGGCATCCAGTCCTTCGGACAGCGTCAGGGCGGACAGCACCATGTCGGCATCGCAGGTGTCCGTCCCGGCGCCGAGGCTAAGATCGATGTACACGGGCTCGTCCAGCGTGGTGAAACCTGCGCGTGTTCCGTCCCGCGCCGCCATTATCACGCATTCCGCGGCGAAGGGCGTGCCCGATGAAAGCGCCGTCAGCACGGCGGGGGTGCCGGGCCGGCTCACGAGATCACCTGCCACGGTCCGCGCACTTCCTGCAGCGGGACGGACCCGGCGCTCCGCGAATTGATCGTATCCCAGCTGATCGAAAGCCAGTCGTCATCGAAGCGGATCGGCACGTCGAATGCGAATCCGGCCGTCAGCACCGCGCCGATCGCGGGCGCGGCGGTAAAGGTCACCAATCCGGTCCCGCGCTCCACACTCCACCCGCTGGCCATCGGCGTGCCGTCCGCCGCGATCAGCAGCGTGTCGACGACGGGAAAGGCAACCGGGCGGTCGAACGGGTTGATCGCGTCGGCATAGCGCTTCACCAGCTGGAACTGCGTTTCAACCCCGTCTCCGGTCCCCAGCGACTGGTCGGTCACCATCGGCGCACTTTGGCCATCGGACGCGCTCGTCCAGTCCAGCCAGTCCTTCAGCAGGAAACCGCGATGCCGCCCGTTGCGCGCGAAGTGGAACGATCGCAGCTCGGCGATGTCCTCCGGCTTCCTCACGTTGTGCGCGATGTCGTAGCGGTGCAGCGGATTGGTCCAGCGCCGGGGGCGATACTCGCCGCCTCCGGCAAGGGGAACCAGCCCGGTCAGGAACTCGGGCCCGCCGCTCGAACCCTTGCTCCACTTCTCGGGCAGCCGCACGTCGTCGAGGATGGTCGTCGTCACCAGTCGTCTCCCGGGCTGGCCAGTCCCTTGCGGTTGGACCGCGACAGCGCGCCTTGCGTGCTGCGCGCGATGCCGGCGGCCGTCCGGCGCGGATCGGCGCGCGGCGGGATGGTGATGTGCTGGACGATGGTGGGCGCCCCGCCGCCACTTTCGGAAAGAAAGCGCCGGGCCTTCTGGTTGGATGTCACGCTCAGGTTGCCCGCGCCGTCGAACTGCATCAGCTCGCGCCCGTTGTCGCCCACCCAGAACGGCTTGCCCACCGGCACCCTGTCGGTACCCGATGCGAAGATCGCCGGGTTCGCCGCGATCGTCTGCGCCACCGAGGCATCGAGCCCGGAACCGCCGCCGATCAGCGATCCCGCCGCGCTGATCAATCCGCCGACCCCGCCGGCGCCGCCCCCTGCCGTCGCGGCCAGCATCGCGATCAACTGCCCCAGCGCGCCGCCGAACTGGCCGGTCAGCGGGATCAGCTCGCCCAGCGCCTGCCCCGCCGCATCGCTTTTGGCCGCAAGGGCATCCATGGGAGACGACAGCGCCAGCGGTGCACCGCCAAATGCCGCCGATGCGCCGTTCGCGGCACTGGCCAGGTTGGTGACCGATGCCGCCGCATTTCCGGCAGAGGCGTCGAGCAGCTGTACGTTCGCCCCGGCTACCTGCGATCCCCTGGGCAGGTTCACCAGCTCGGCGGCGGCGTTCCTGTCGCGGTTGAGGTTCAGTTTGGTATCGATGAAGTTGGCGATCGGGTTCTCGACGGTCTGCTGCAGCAGCCGTTCCAGCGGCAGCCGGATCAGCTGCTGCAGCACGTCGCGCGCACTGCCCCCGTACAGCACGACATCGCTCAACGATCGGCCGACATCCTGCCCGAAGCCGATCCAGGCCTGCCGCGAGTGGTCCATTTCGAGCCGGGCATCGGCCATGTCGTAGGCCAGCTGCTTCATGCGCTGGTCGAACTGATCAACGGTAATCCTGTGCCGACGAAGCGCGACGATCGCCTCGTCCACCGCATCGTTGATATGGTCGATCGGCGTCTTCAGCTCATCCAGGATCCGCGCCGCCAGGCGCTGCCCTTCGTTGAACTCGGCCAGCGCCTCGTTGGCATCTTCATAGCGCTCGGCCAGATCGCGCACCGCGTCGGCCTTCTCGGCAACCGCCGCGCGGGCATCCCGCGTGGCCTGCGCCTCGTCGAACTGCTTGCCCGCCGCCGCTGCTTCCTTGCGCCGCGCCTCGACCTGCTTCTCGATTTCCTCGGTGGAAATGCGCCGGACCGCGGCCTCCACGCGCTGCGCACGCTCGACAGCCTTCAGCGCGGCCCCTTCCAGGCCGATCTTGGCCTCGGCCTCGCGCGCCCGCTGGTCATAGCTGGCAATGACCTTGTCGTTCGCTTCGGATACCCTGTCCGCCGATGCGCGGGCCTGCTCCGCCTCGCGCTTGCGCGCCTCTGCCTCGCGCTCGGCGGAAGACTTGCCGGACCGACCCCGATTCGGCGTGTCTCCGCCATAGCGCTGTTCGAGCGCGCGCGCGGCTGCGGCCTGTTCGCGGGCCGCAGCGGCCTGGTTGGCGGAACTCAGCCTGTTCAACGCCCTTCCGGCGCTTCCCTGTTCCTTCTTGTCCGGAGTGCGCCACAGCAGACTTCCCAGCTGGCCGACGCCCTGTATCGGATTGGAAACCAGCGTCGGCAGGATGCGGGCCCATGTTGCACCCGTGTCTTCCATGTTGCCGCGCAGCGCGTCGAGACGATCGGAAAGGAAATCCAGGCCGCGCGCCGCCGGTTCGGCAAAGAATCCACCAATGGAACGCTTGAACCGGTCCCAGGCATCGCTGGCCCGGTTGGTCGCCTTGCTCAGTCCGTTGGGCCCGTCGCCCGCCGCTTCGGCCAGTCCCTGCACCAGAGCGCGCTGCGCGTCGGCCGTCTTGCCAGCTTCCGCCAGATCCAGCACGAGCTTTTGCAACGCGGGAGACAGCTTGCCCTTGGTGGTCTTGTAGAAGTCCTCCAGGTCACCATCCACCAGCGCGCGGATCGCCGGCGCGGTGATGTCGCTCACCACGCTGGCGACATCGGTCTGCAACGCATCGGCAAGGCGTGAACTGGCGTCCAGCGCTGCTTCCAGACCTTCCGTGGTCATGCCCGGAATCGTCGAAAGCTCCTGCGCGGCGGACAGCGCGCTGTCCCGGGTCTGCAGCGTCGCGTCGACGACCCGGTCCGCCATCGCCTCGATCTGGCCTGCCGTCGCTTCGGACTGGTTGCCGACAAGGCGCAGGCGGGCCTCGAACGCGGCCAGCTCCTGCTCGTGCTCCTGCCATGCCTGCAGTCCGTCGAGCGTGAGCTTGCCCAGCGCGACCAGTACTGCTCCGGCGGCGGTCGCCCCGGCCGTGACCGCTCCCAGCGACAGGGCATACGATTCGGCCCCGCCGGCGGCCGCCTCCCAGATGGCGGTGGATTCGGGCAGGCCCTGCTGGATCAGCTTCTTCTCGGCCTCAATCGCGTCGAGCACGAACTTGTTCTTTGCCGCCTGGTATCCGCCTGGCTCCAGGCGGCGCGCCACCTGAACGTCCGGATGCGCATCGAACGCCTGCTTGGCGGCGGCCGTGACGCGCTTCAGCCGCGCGGTATATTCGCTGATCTCCCGGTTCGCGCCGTTCGCGGCCTTGCCGACTTTCTCGAATCCCTGCTCGCCGGCCGTGCCGACTTTCCGCAGGTCGCGCTCGGCCTCGCCGATGCCGAGCACGCGCAGCGCCATGTTGATCGCGCGTTCCGTCGATCGAGCCATCTGCGTCACTCCTTGTCCTTGCGGTTCCGCGCCGCTCGCATGCGGGACCAGGCTGAAAGCACCACTTCGATGCAGGCGACCGTCATGGCGGCCTGCTCGCCCACGCCGCCGCTTTCCGGCAGCACGCCTTCACGCCACTGGCTGGCAAGGCGCACCGAGTCCCAGGATTCGGGGGTGACGATGTAGTCGGGGTGGACATGCAGCCAGCGCACGCCGGCGGGCTGTTGTCCGATGAAGGTATCGCCGCGCAGGGGATGCGCGGGCGTGTAATCCTCGCCGCCCTCGAATGCCTCCGGATCGAAGGCATAGGCGGCGGCGATGATCAGTTTTTTTCCGTGGCCTTGTCCGGCGCCAGCAGCGCCATCGCGAACTTTGCCAGCAAGCCGCGATGCCCCTCGGGAATCGAGGCATAGGTCGCCTGCGTCAGCATCCCGTCCGGATCGCGCGCCAGCAGCTCATCGTCCTTTCGGAGCAACAGCATGCGCACGACTTCGATCTGCGACACTTCGTCCCAGTATTGCCGGTCTGCCACCAGTTCGCGGTAGGGCGGGTGATGCCGTTCCAGGTTCGCCTCGATCGCGATCACGTCCGCCATCAGCGCCCGCTGCCGGTCCAGCTGCTCGGCCCTGCGCCGTTCCAGCTCGGCCGATCGGCTTACCGGATCGGGATCGTCGACGTCGTCCTCGTCGATCGGCACGATGATCTCGTACCACTCTTCGAGCAGCGCCGATTGTCGCTCGCCTTCGGCGGTATCCCCTACCGCTTCCGCGATCGCGGCAATGCCCGCCAGAGAGGCGACGCGCATTTCCGTCAGCGTCGGCCGGCGCACGCCCTGCCGCGTCAGCACCCGCCGCATGCGCGCGGGGTCGAACACGGTGGGCGTCCGCAGCCACCAGGTCACGCCGCCGATCGGGCAGGGGTGCAGGTCTTCCCGGCTTGTCGTCATGCCCGCCTCAGTAGAACAGCAGGAACACGCCGGAATCGATGCCGGTGGCCTCGAACGGCAGGCCGTCGGCGCTGATGCCGTCGAGGTCGTCGTCTTCCTTTCCGGTATAGGCGATGGCCGGCAGATACATCGAGACGCGGTTGCCCGCCGTCTCGCCCCAGTTCAGCCACAGCTTTTGCGTCGTTCCCGCGATCAGGTCGGCGAAGGCATCGCGCGATGCCAGCGTCACCAGCTTGGGGTTGATCCGCCCGCTCAGGCGGCGGTCGACCACGCGCGCGGCTTCATAGCCGAACGTCTCGCCCGGGCAGTCGCCCTGGACGATCTGGTTGCCCCAGTCGAGCGTGAAGTTGCGGAAGCATACCGGGTTGCCGCCCAGCACGGCATCGGCATCGCGCAGCGGGCGCGGGCGCGTGGCGTCGAACACGGCGCCGGTCGGATTGGCGACGGAGGTTCCTGCCTGCAGCTTGCCGCGCAGCGTGGCGGTGAACTTGCCGGTCTGGCGCGTCTGCACCGCGAAGGACAGGTCCACCGCGGCGCCGACCAGCGCTTCGAGGATCGCGTTCCCGCTGCCCGAATTCTTCTTGTAGAGATAGTGCGTCAACGTCTCCAGCGCGGCGGATGCCGGCACATAGAGCACCCCGGCGTAAACCGTGTACGTCGTCGTCGCATCCGGCACCGTGTCCCAGGCGGGATAGACAGCCGCCACCTTGGTGCCCGTGTCATAGGCAGTGATTACGCGTGTCTGGCCCGATCCGGTGCCGCCCGTCGTCGCGATCACGAAGCCGGTCAGGTCGCTCGAAGCCGCGCCTGCCGCCAGCGTGATGGTCGATGCCGCGCCCGCCTGTGCCGTGTCGCTCTCGTCGGCGGCCAGCGTCGTCTCCGCCATCGCGGCTGCGCGCAGGTAGGGCGCGCTTTCCGGGGCCGTGCCGGGCGTGCCGCTGCCCTTGGCAAAGAACCGCGCGGTGTGCTGCAGGTAGCCGCCGCCGACGATCGACTGCGAATGGTCGAGCGAACCGGTTACTTCGTCGGTCTGCTCCAGTTCCATGTTCGGCGTGCCGCGCGGCTCTTCCACCAGCACCGCGTCGGTCGCTGGCACGGGCGTGGCATCGGTGCCGGAAGTCGTCTCGATCTTGGCCAGCGCGAGCCGGTTGCGGGTCAGGAAATCGCTCATTGCTCAGGTCCTTTCAGGAAAGGCGGTCATTCGGCCGGCGGGGTCGAGGGGGCAGGCGGCGCCGGCTTGACCGATGCCGCCTGGCGCGTCCCCTTGTGCTTCGGCGCCTGCTCGATCTTGTGGGCACCGCCGGCGCGCGGCGACGTTTCCGCCCGGTGGGCGGGGATCTTCTTCGTCATGATCGTCTCCGGATTGCGGCCCCTCACGGGCTCACGGTTGATGCGTCGCCCTCGCGGGCAAGGTATTCGACGGCGAAGTCGCAGGCCTGGCCGCCCAGGATCAGCGCGCCGGATCTGGCGCGCCCGATCATCGGATCGCTCAGCGCCCCTTGCGTGATGGCGATGGCCAGCCCCGAAAGCTGGATGTCGGCCGGATTCATCAGCGCATCGCTCACCGCAACGAATGCCGCGTCGAGCAGGTCTTCCGCCGGCGTGGCCGATGTCTCGCGGACCATCCAGCCCACGGTGAATTCCAGCTGCCGCCGGTCGACATGGCCGGTCAGCCCATCGGGCTCCAGGTCGCCGCCGTGCCAGAACAGCAGCGCGTTCATCTGGTCCTCGCCCACTTCCTCGCGCGGGTTGACCAGCACCGACTGGAACGAAAGGTCGGCCTTGACGGTCTCCAGCTTCGCCTTGACCGCCGCGAAGATCTGCGCGCGTACCGATGCCATCACCGCCCCTCCAGCGCATCGCGATGCGCCTTGAGCGATCGCGCGAAGAATCCTTCAAACATGTCCGGCCGCCGCGCGGCGATGGCATCGATGCCCGAAAGGCTCGCCGGCACGGTGACTTTGCGCATCAGCGTCGCCAGCAGCTGCGTCTTGCCGCGGTCGGCCGATCGGCTCGACTTGCGGTACCGGCGCAGCTGGAACAGCTTCTTTCCATCCTTCGACGGCAGGAAGAAGATGTCCGATCCGGACATCGGGAAATGTCCCGTCTGCGCCACGCCCAGCCCGCCGGCCTTCGGGTTCTCGATCTTCAGCCAGTTCTCGCCGGGACCGGGGCGGATCGTGTCGCCGCGGATGTGCAGCAGCAGGTAGTCGACGAAGCCGCCCTTGTCCCGTTTGCCGAACTTGGAATAGACCAGCCCCGCATACTGCCCCTTGGTGTCGACTTCGTCGTAGAACACGCTCTGGGCGGATGCATTGGCGACGCGGCGACGGCCGTTGCTGGTAAAGTCCGAACCGCCGAAATGCGCATCGATGTAGTCACGGATCTGTTCCTTGACCTGCTCGGTCGTCTTCGTGACCGCGTCGATGCTGGCGCCGCGGATCGCGACGCCTTCGTCGCGCATGGCTTCGTAGGGGCCGGGCTTCTCGCGCTCGAAGGCGATGCGAAAGCCCTGTCCCGTGAAAGCGCCCGATCCCTTGAAGCCGCGACCGCCTGCCAGCGTCACCATCGCCTCAGCTCCCGATCACGAGTTCGGCCGACCACAGCGCGCCCGCATGGTCCAGCTTGGGCAGGCCGGCAACCCTGAACACCTCGCCGGTGGCCACGCCGTCCGCATCGAGCATGGCGAACACGCCGTCGCGGACCACGTCCGCCAGCCCGCCGTTGCCGTTGGCGGTCTTGCGCACCCACAGGTGCCGCTCGCTGCCGGTCGCCACGGGCTCGCCCCTGTCGAACTGCCGCCCCCTTCCTCGGTCGAACATCTCCCGCCCCTGTCCGCGATCGACGATCGGTGTACAGGTGACGGCCGAGCCCCCGCCGGGCGCCGTGTACAAGGCGCTCTCGGCGAACTCCTCGACATCGAACATCCCGGCAAGGTCTTCGGCGGATTCAACAGCCATGATCAGAGACTCCGATCACTCTGAGCATGACGAAGGGCAGACATCGCTCAGGGCCTCAGGCCGGAGCCTTCGTCGCCTCGGCCAGCTTGGCCGCGGTTTCTTCCTGCAGCTTCGTCGCCGCTTCGAGCTGCTCTTCCAGCTCCTTGACGCGGGCCTGCAGCTCGGACGTGTCGGCCTTGCCGCCCTCGGCGGCGCGGACTTCCGTCTCCACCACATGGCCGCGATCGATAAGGTCCTTCACGGCATCGGCGTTGAGCCCCAGCTTCTTCTTCGCTTCGGCCGTCAGCTCTTTGCCCTGCATCAGGCGGAACGGCGTGGTCTCGCCCTTGGCCTTCGGGCCGACAAGCGTCGCGGCCGCAACCAGGATATTGGTCTTTGCCATTGTCTGTACTCGCAATGGGATCGTGACGGCATGCGGCCGCCACGATCACAGGGGTTGATTGGAAAAGGCTCAGCGCACCGTCGCGCAGAACGAGGCGTTCACGCGCTTGGGCGCGAGGATAGGAGAAGTGATCGTCTCGACCCACTGCGCGCCGGTGTTCTGATCGATCCACTCGTGGGGGAAGAACTCGCCCTTCTCGTAGTGGTTTTCCGCGTGCTGGACGACGCCGCAGAGCTTGGACCCGGCATAGCCGGAGCGACTGCCCATCATCACCGTGTAGTCGGGCACCAGCTGCTGCTTGGTGAAGCTGTCGTCGTGGTACACGTCATTGTAGACGTAAAACTCGACCGCGCCGATCCGGCCCTTGAACTGCGGTGCCCCGGGAACGCCCGGCGTGAATCCCAGGTCGATCGCGGCGGTCTGCCCCAGCGTGGTGTCGAGAGCCTTCTGCGTCTTCGGATCATCCGCGAAGAAGCCCCATGCCAGCTTGTCCATCACCACGATGTCGACGGCGGCACCGCACTCGGAAGCCGTATCGTTCATCCACCCGTCTACGTCGTCGAACGGCGAAACCCCGGTCTCGCCCCAACGGGCCGTGGTGAGCAACGTAACGGTGAGCGCCGCCGCGCGCGCGAAGTTCACCACGGTCGAGGGATAATCGTCGCCGGCGATGGTGACCGATCCCGTTCGCAGGATGGAGCTGGCCATCCATTCATGCCGGCGTGCGATGCGCTCCTGATGCTTCATCAGGTACATTTCGCGGATCGCCGCCTCGCGGTCCGCTGCCGACATCTCGCCGCCGATCCGCTCACCGGCCATGCGCGAAAGCACTTCCTTGCCGGTGATCTGGTCCTTCGGCTTGATAGAGGCCGGGATGATGGTTTCTTTCTGGAAACCGCGCGGCTGTAGGATCTTGCCCGGCGCCAGCGGCGCCACGAACGGTGCCATGCGCATGTCGTCGAGCACGCGGTCGAAATAAACGTCGGCCGTGTCGAATTCGAAGACCTCGGGAAAAAAGGTCAGCGTGAGGAAATTGCCGCGCACGAAGAGCGACGGGATGAGCGGCATCAGTTCGTCCTGGGCGAACGTGCCGTAGTTCAGGTCGGTCATGAATCGGTACTCCCGAATGAAAGACCCGCCGCGCCGTTTCCGGCGGGCGGGTCAGGAGGAGGGGCGTCCGCTCGCCCCGGGAGGAAGCGGAGGATCAGTCGTCGATCGTGATGCCCTTGCCGCGCAGGCCCTCGCGAATGCTCGCGATGGTGTGGCCGGTGCCGACGGTCAGGGCATCGGCGTTGACCTGGCCGGTTTCGAGCGCAAGTGCCTCGATGTCGCCGCCGCTGGCATCGGCGTCCTGCAGCAGGATCAGGTCCGGGGTCTCCGAACCGTCGGCGGCGGCCGAAAGCGAGAGGTTGTACTTGCTGCTCGCGGTGATCTTGCCGAGCACCGCGCCGGCCTCGAGGTTCTGGCCCGAGATGATGGTCACCACGCGCGTGGTGTAGCTGCCGCCCGCAAGGATCTGCGAGGGCGCGAACGGCGTTTCCGCCGAGTAGGATGCACTGTCGTACATGGATTGTCTCCGAAAGGCCGGTCAGCCCACGACCGGGCTTCTATGGGCGGTTGGTGGGATCAGGCCTTGGCCGAGGCTGCCTTCTTCTCGGCATAGGCCTGCCCGCGATTCGTCTTGCCGGACGCCCCCGGAATGCCGGCACTGGCCGATCCTTCGGGCAGCTCGGTCACCGCCTCGGTCTTCGCGGCCGACAGCGCGGCGCCCAGCTTGGCCTTGCTCGCCTTGGCAAGATCGATGGCAAAGTCTCCGGCGCTGGCGCCCGAAGCGATCGCGGCGGCCAGGGCCGGGCTGACGGTCGAGGCCGCGTCGAGCTCGACCAGCGCCGAAACGCGCTCGCGCTCGGCAGTCGTTCCGGCCTGCAGGCCTTCGGCACGCCCGGCCGCATGGCCTTCGGTGCGGGCCGCCTCGAGGGTGGCCTGGGTGTTTTCCGGCTGCTGCTCCGCCGCCGGCGCGGTCGTTCCATTGCTCATGGCACTTCCTTTCGATGAGCGCGCTCCGGTCGGAGCCATTGCGCCCCCGCCTGTTCTTGCGGTGGGGGCATTCACGGCGGCCTCGAACTCGTCCATCGAGTCCTGCCAGCCCATGACCTTGTCGACGAGGCCGGCCGCGACGGCTTCCTCGCCCGTATAGATTTGCGCCTGCTGCGCCCGGACCGTTTCGACCGTCAGGCCGCGTGCAGCCGCCACGTGCGCGAAGAGCCGCTCCGCCGAGCTTTCGATTCGGGCCCGGATCATGTTGGCCACGTCTTCGGGCAGCGGTTCGAACGGGTTGCCGTCGGCCTTGTGGGCACCGGAGGCGAACAGGGTGACCTTGATCCCATCCTGCTGCAGCGCCGCCGAGAAATCCGCGTGCATCGAAATGCACCCGTTCGATCCGGCGAGACCGAGCTCGTGCAGTGTAACTTCATCGGCACAGGCCGCGATCTGGTAGGCCGCCGATGCCCCGACGCCGCGGATCATGGCTCGCATCGGCTTGGTGCCGCGCCGCGCCATCAGGATGCTGCAGGCCTCGAACAGCCCGGCAACTTCACCACCAGGGCTGTCGATGTCGAGCAGGATGCCACGCACATTGGGATCGGCATCGGCGCTCTGCACCGAAGCAACAATCCCGTCGTAGCCGGTAAAGCCGGACATGGGCCCAATCCCGTTCTCGGCAACGGTCTCGCCACGAACGCCGACATGCGCCACGCCGTTGTGAACGAACATCAGGCGATCGGCGGGAACCATCCGGGCCTGGCGGTCTACGCCACCGCGTGCCTCGATCTCCACTCGCTTGTCTGCGGCCAGCTGCTCCAGTTCACCCAGATTGAGCGACCGGCCGTCGGTCGCGACGAACAGGTTCTGCACGTCGAACCGCTGCCCGATCGCCCCCAGCACGATCGCCGCCGTCTCGGGCAGCACAGCCAGAGGCTGGTTGAACAGGCGCGCGATGATGCCGGCGCGCGAATAGGCCCGGTTCATTGGCTCGATCCTCCATTGCTAGTTCCATCGGCCGACGCCTGCGTCCCGCCGGTATCGCTGCCACCGCCCTGTGCATTCGGGATCGGCAGTCCTTCGTCCACGAACTGGCGATGCTCGGCCCCGCGCCGCTGCACGTTGGCATCGTAGTCGCCGCCATTGATGGCCGCCGCGATCTGCTGGCCGGTCTGCCAGGCATGCGCCTCGTGGACTTCCAGCGCCTTCGCTTCCCGCAGCGGGTCGAGGCTGATCTTGCCGTCGCCGGCCCAGCGCACCGAGCACCAGGCAGCGCGAACGCGCAGGTCGTCGAGGAAGCCCGGCAGGTCGTAGACCCCGCGCGCGACCTGTTCGTACATCCAGCAGTCGTAGCCCGGCTTGCACCAGCTCGCCGTGAACCTGCCGACGCGGCGCAGGACTTCCTTGTAGAACAGCTCCATCTCGCCCTTGCTGGCGGTGTAGCTGCTGTTGAACCGCGCCATCAGCACGCCGAACGGCGTCCCGATCGCGGCGCCGATCTGGGTAAGCACGGCCTCGAAGAACTTCTCGTAGACCGGGTTGTCCTTGCCCGGCGATTTCAGGTCCACCTTGGCATCGGAGTCGATCTCGACGACCATGCCCGGTTCCATCTTGATGTCGCTCGACGTGCCGCCGGACAGTGTCTCCGGAACGCCCTCCGCCTGGACGAGCTCGCCATCGCCATATTCCGGTTCGGGCATCGCCGTTGCCCCGGGAGACGAATAGACCACCGCCAGCATGGATTGCAGCACCAGCGAAAGCGCCGCGGCGTCGGTGGCATCGGCGAAGACTTTCACCAGCTCGAGCACGGGCGCCAGCAGCGGCACCCCGCGCGCCTGCTCCGGACGGCGCTTGTCGAACACTAGCACGGCGGTCGGCAGTTGCGTTTCCTTGCCCCACGCCTCGTAGCGCGTGGTGTCGTTCGCACGGCGCCCGCTGTTGCCGGGACCGCGCGGCTTGGTCAGGACATGATAGGCCTGCGCCGCGCCGTAGCTGTCCTGCTCGACCCCGCCGACAACGACCGGACCATTCTCGCCGCCCCAGCGTTTGCCATCGACATGCCCGAAGGGGCTTACCACCCGCTCCGCCTCGACCAGCTTCCACGCCGTCATGGTGACGCGACCGATCTGGTCGGATGGCCAGCAGCGAAGGCCCAGCAGGTCGCCCGATTCCAGCTGGCCGCGCAGCACCACTTCTTGCAGCCCGTATCCCGTCGCGGTCCTTTCCGCATCGGGATCAGTGGACGACATGTACTCGTCGTAGTCCCGCTTGATCCGGGCCGTCCAGGCAGCGACTTCCTTGGGAGTCAGTCCCAGCGTCTCGCCGTCCAGATCCGGGATCGCCATCAGCCCGGTGCCGATCGCGAACGTCACGTTGCGCTCGATCGCCGCGGTGGCCGGCGGCAGGTTCATCGCCGCATCGCGCGAACGGCCGATCAGCGTCTGCTGCCTGCCGATCCCGTCGCTGTTCGCGGACTTCGGTCGCGCGAACCATCCCTTCGTCTGGCGGCGATCGCTTCGGCCGGCCCGATACCCGCTCGTCCGCTCGATCCGCCCTTCCGGGTCGGTCACGCTGGCGGCAATGGCCGTGTAGGATGCACGGGCGGCAAGCCTCCGCGCCGCCCGTCCGGGTGCCACCGCCGCCAGGGCGCGGTCCAAAAGGGTCGGGCGTACCGGTTCCATCGTCTCAGCGGCTCATGTTCACGAAACGGCGGGCACGGCCGCGCACTACAGGTTCGCCCACGGCGGCCTGATAGTCGGCGCGGGCCAGCGCCAGTCCGTTCTGGATGTCCTTTAGATTGGCCCGGGTCAGCTTGCGCCCGTCGGGCATCTCGTAGGACTGGTTTCGCAGCACCGCCATCTCGGCGGCCTGGTACGCTTCGAGACGCGCGAGCGCCGCCGCGATCTCCGCTTGGGAGGCTGCCATGGGTTCGGTCCTGTTCGATGAGTTGAGGCGTCGCGAACCGAACCCGAACCGGGCACAAAAAAACCCGCTTCCTTCCGGAGCGGGGTTTCCTCAGGGCGCGCAACGCCGATGCTTGTGAAGCTGTCAATTAATTCGATCCCGGTCAATCCACCCCGAGAAATTAATTATTATCTATTGAATTCCGTATCTTGTCCACGCCCATCATCGCCCGCGCATTCGTCGTCCACAGCGCGCCTTACCCCCGACTCGACCTCACTTTTCTCCGGGGACGGGTCTGAACGGGCCTTTTGGCAACCGATTTCACGATCTTCGTCATCGGTTGCTCGGGCGGTTCGGTGGGCCGATTCGGGGGGCGATTCGCGCTATCCTGTCCAGTGGTCGCCGCACCCGGTTCGGGCACGGGCTGCTGCAGCTTGGCCGGTGCGCCGCGCGGTGGCCGCGCCCATTCCGGAACCCAGCCCAGGCTTGCGTCGCTGGCGCCGAACCGCAGCACCGCGGTATAGGCCATGACGTAGGTATCCATGGTCTCGTTCGCCGTGTGCGGCTCGCGCGTCCACTGGTCGCCGATCTTGGTTTCCGCCCGCATTTCGGCAAGGTACCGCGGGTCCAGGTCCGCCGGGAAAGCGATATGCCCGGGTCCGTCGTCCCTGCGGTTCAACCGCACGTCCAGGATGTCCTTCACCCGGTTCACGTTGGGAATGTAGAGCTCGGCCTGCGGCGCGCCCTTGATCTGGCGTTTCGCGTCGGGCGTCGGCTGCGGCAGCAGCTTGCCCTTCGGGTTATTGCCGCCCTTGAACAGCGTGATGGCCGTCGCCGGGATCGGTGCGCGGCCGGATGCCGGATCGCCGGCCACCATCGCGAACCACCAGGCAAAGGCATTGTCGGTCGCATTGTCCAGGCCGCCGGTGTCCACCACCGTGTTGAACAGCTTCATCCGCAGGTGCGGCGCGCCCGAGATCGGATAGCTCTTCTGCATCACGTAGCGGTGGATCGCCGCCCAGTCCTCCGGCCGCGTGAACGGCTTCAGCGTCCGCGCCTCCCCGGCATCCTCGATCGCATCGATCTTGAACCGGTCTACCAGCCAGGCCCGGAAATTTTGCCCGAATCCCCAGATCCCCACCTCGAACCGGTTCACCTGCTGGTCGATCGCCGCGATCAGCACCTGCACGCCCGGCGGCACTTCACCCACCACCCACGGCGCCGCCTTCGCCCGCTGCAACAGCTCGTCCTCCGTTACCGGGCTCTCGCCGTTGGTCTTGGGCACATGATTGCGACCGACGATGGTCTGGTTCCAGGCCTTCAGCGGCCCTTCGTCCTGCTCGTACTCCAGCTTGATGTCGGCTTCGCGTCCCAGCGCGGCAATCTCGCTCCAGGGCCGGAACCCGAACAGCCCGTCGAGCCGGAACGAGGCCCGCCGGTTCGCGATCAGTTCGCCCGTCTTTCCGGTCTCTTCCGCCTGCCGCGAAACCGCCTTTTCGCCCTTTCCGACCCAGCGATAGGTCTGCAGCAGCGCCCGCTTGTCGCGCGGGCCGTGGAGGGAACCGCACGATGGACACTTCACCTCGGCGCTGGAGGCCGCGTCTTCCTTGGTGCCGGTCTGATCGAACTCGAGCGCATCGACATAGAACGCAAAAGGCTCGTGGCAGTGCAGGCAATCGACCCACAGCCTCTCGTCGGTACCGGCCGCGACCATGCCTTCGATGCCGGCATGACGCCCCAGTTTCGGCGTCGAATTCACATAGAGCATTGTCTGCCCGTAGACCGAGAAGCTGCTCATGCGGCCGCGCATCAGCGAAACCGCGTCGCCCTGATCGCCGATGTCGGTCGGGATATCATCCAGGTCGTCCAGTCGGCCGCGCGGGATCGGACGAGCGCGGAACGTCGGCCCCGAAGGCCACAGGAAGTGCAGGTCGCCGCCGCGGAACCGCTTCAGGTTGATCGTATCGGATGAGCTTCCCGGCAGCATCCGGTCGAGCAGCACGGGACGGCCTTCGTCGTCGCGGGCCAGCTCGATCATCTTGGCGAACTGCGTCTTCACATAGCTGTCGATCGATGTCCGGTCCGGCATCACGAACAGCATGTCGGCGGGATCGTAGATGATCGAATGGAGCTGGTAGTTGTTCCCGATCTCGGACTTGCCCGTCTGCGATGGGCCCATCACGAAGACCTCGTCGTGGGGGGAATCGGTGCCCAGGCAGTCCATGATCCGGTCGAGGTGATCGACGAAGTGCGGCCCTTCGCCCCACGGGCCCGAATAGGCGCCCGGGTTAGCCAGGACGCGATGCCGTCGCGCCGCCGCGGAAACCGAGACCCGCTCGGGAAACCGCATTTCGGACAGGCACTCCGCAACGATCATGCCCGCATCGGCGAAGGCGAGCGGATCGTGCTGGCCGTCCAGTTCAAGCATCGTCCGTCTCCCGTGCGGGCGGCAGCGTGATGGCTGTCACGAACTGGTCGACGGTCCGCTCGAGGAGATCCGTCAGCGGCTTCACTTCCTCCAGCGACAGCCCGGCCATCACCGCGAATTCGGCGGGCACCTGCATCAGCCGCCGCCGGCATTCCACCGACGCGTGGGAAAGCCGCTCCTCGATGTCGACCCGCTCGACCAGCTCGCCCATCAACCGCCGCAACTTGATGCGCTCCAGCACGGCCGCGTATTCCTCGCGCCGTTGCTTGCCCGACAGCGAGAGCCCGTCGGAACCTTCCGCGACATCGCCCAGCAGATCCGCGCGCAGCAGTTGCAGCTGCTCTTGCCTGGCATCCTCGGCGGCGGACTCCTCGGCACGGCGCTTGCGCCACCAGTCGAGCCCGCCTTCCGCATCGATCTTGTAGTCCCGCCCCCGGCTGCCACGCTCCACCAGCCACGAAGGGTTCCCCTCAACCGCCCGGACGTACCCGCGCATCGTCTCGGGCGTCACCCCGCACAGCTCCGAGAATTCATCCATGTTGACGATCAAGCTCACCGCTTCACTCCGCAATTCTGTTACGTCCCACGCAATTCCATTGCGCCCCAAACCCCGGAAATCAGTCAAAAAACCCAATCAAAACCAAGGATTACCGCAAATCCCAAAAAACTCTCACGCGCCGCGCTGCCGGCCCCCATTACCGGCGGGGGCTCTGGGAGGACCCGTTGGGGGGGCCTCCGGCCTCGACCGATTCGTCAAGGGAAATCGGTCGGCCTGCCTCCGATTTCGGATGCCAGGGCGAGGCAGGCGCCGCCGGGCCGGTAACGATGAACCCGAAGGCATAGGTCGAGAGACGATAGGCCAGCTGGCCCAGCGCCTCCCACCACACCGTGTACTGCTCCCGTCCCCAGGCCTCGCGCCGGGCATCCCACGTGTAGATGACCTGACAGTAGCCGCCCTTGCGCCCCGGCCCTTCGTACTCGACCATGGCTTCGGTCCCTTCCTTGATCCAGATCGCGGCGCGCACCTTGCGCTCTGGCGGCTGCCACTGGGCAGGCCGCGTTCCCGCCAGCGCATGGAACCGGACGCGATCCCCGTTCGCGATCTCGCGCAATGCCCCGGCCACGGCATAGGCGGCCGGATGGACGTTGTCGGTGATCTGCACCCCGCCGCGATCGATCCGGCAGCCTAGGTGCTCGATCTGCATCAGCTGGCCTACGCCGTCCGCCGAGAGGGACGACGGCTCCAGTCCCGCTGCCATCGCTTCCACCCGGTGCAGCCCCGCCGCCTCGAACCGGTCGACCATCTGCACGCCATAGGCCCACTGGGCCAGCAGCTCGACGTCGATGGCGCCCGTCCGCTCCCAGGGTCGGGCCCGTGCGCCCATCCCTTCCCGGGCCAGAGGCACATCGCTTCGCCGAACTGAAACCATAACTACCTCCACTGACTAACTCTTGAGAACTTCAATGACGGAGGGTTGGAGGGTTAAGCTACCGGCGGCCCATGGGCGCACCAGCGCACATGGAAGCGGAAACCCCTCTCAACCCTCCGTCACTATCCGTCACCCATGCCAAACCCTTGCAGTCACTCGCCATTCAGCGACGGAGAGTTTCCTTCAAACCCACCGGCAACTGTCCTGCAAAACCCTCCGTCACCGGCCCGAAACCGCCGGTCGACCACCATCTCGGCATACTGCCGCCGCCGCGCGCTCCCGAAATGACGGAGAGTTGACCCCAACCCTCCGTCACTGTCCGTCACCGTGTTCCGCAGCGAGCGCATCTCAGTCACCCCCCAGCGGATCGCCGTCGCCGAACGGCTGCCCCTGCCAGTCGCCCAGACCGTCATCACGACGCTGACCGTCCTGAAAATCGCGGGTCGGCTCCGCCGACGCCGTGTTGGGCCTGCCGGCAGAAGGCCCTTGTTCATTCGCCAGCAGCGGGTCGGCGGCGCGCAGCCTGATCCCGCGCCGGATCTTGAGGCCCCGGCGATCCTTAGTGCCGATGATCTGGCGGTCGTTGAGCTCGCGCCCGAAGCGGGTGGTGTTCCACTTCTTGCGCTGCTCTTCCTCCAGCTCGCTGCGCTCCATCCACGTCTTGAACGCCTCCCACAGCACGGTGGAGCCGGTCGTGGCGTCGCGGTCAGACAGGTCGCATTCCTCGCCCAGCCACTCGCCCAGCGGGTTCCCCTGCGCCCAGAACGACACCAGCGCCTCGGCCTCGCGTTCTGGCATCGGCACGCGCCGGTCGCCCAGCCATTCCAGGCACCCCGCAATCATCCAGTTCAGGATCCCGCTCGCCTCGGTCATCAGCCGCGCATGCAGCTCGGCCGGCGGCTCGAACCCGCCCGGTATCGTCGCCAGGTCGACCAGCCACAGCACCAGGCGGAAGCGCCGGCGAAAGCCCTTGTCGTCGCCCGGCATCTTCGGCGTCGGGTTCACTTCCACGAACAGGTTGCCGCGCGGCTTGAACACCACCGGCTTCTTTTCGCCCGCCTGGAACGCCGTGATCTTGCCGCCGCCAGTCCATTGCTTCAGCAGCTCGCCGTCCCACGTCACCCGGGGCGGCGGTTCCTCGCTCACGATGAAGCGCACGTCGCCCGACAGGTCGACAAGGTCGCGCCGGTGCTCCGCGCCCGATTTCTGGAAACTCGCCTGCAGCCAGGTCTTCACTGCGGCATGGCGGTAATAGTCACCATGGATCTCGGCCAGCACTTCGTGCGTCTTGCTCTTGCCGTCGCCGCCCCGGCCCTTGTGGACATAGAACTCTTCGGAATCGGTCAGCCCGGTCAGCGTCTGGCCATACATGCGCGGAAACATCGCGCGCTGCTCGGGGTCGGGCTGGACCAGCTCGAGCCGCTTCTCCCACATCGGGCATTTCGCGGCAGGATCGAATTCGACGTTGGCCAGCTGCATCAGCATGTCGCCCGGCTCGTGTCCATGCTGGAACTTCAGCCGCCACACGCCGGCATCATCCTTGCGGAACCGGATCGTGCCGTTCAGCACGTTGTACGTCAGCGGATCGCGGTCGAAGTCCTCCAGGTCGGCGCGCATCCCCGGCAGGTCGCGCGCCTGGATCAACATGTTGGTGGTGAAATTGGCGTTGCCGGACCGGATCGCATGCTTGTGCAGCTGCGTCAGCTTCTCGATGGCGAGCTCGGGCGTGAACCATTCGCCGAACCGTTCGGTCAGCGCCTGCCGGTTCGGGTTCTTCGGATCGCCGATCAGCTCGCCCAGCGCAAAGGCTTCCTCGTGCAGGTGCTGCGCCACCTGGTGCGCGATCTGCCGGGCCCGGTGCGCGCCTTCGCGTTCGGACCAGCGCCGGTCGTCATAGGCCGCCCAGAACTTGTCATCGACCCATTTCAGCTTGCCGCCGGCCAGCGCCTCCACCCGGCGCCCGTTGCCGTAATCGTTGCACTCGAACATGGCGAGGCGCAGCGGATCGTCCACTGGAACCGGAATCAGCATCCCCCCGTCAGAACTCACGGAAAATCCCCTATCCTCGCGCCATGCGGCTCATGTGCGCCGCCGCCATCGCGTCGGTCACGGCCCGTTGTTTCCGGGTGGGCGCCTGCGGTGCCAGCTGGTCCTCGGGCGCAAAGATCTTCAGCAGGGCCCGGTCGCGGGCATCGGCCATGATCGAATCGAAGTCCTCGCCGCGCGCGTCGACCACGGCGCGATACATCTCGTAAAGCGCCTCGGCCTCGTCCATCGTCTCGCGGCCGTGCTTGTCGCACTTCTCCATCCAGCGAACGACTTCCTCGATCTTGGTGCTGTCGAATCCCTGGTCGCGCGCTTCCTTCTTGCGCGCGGCGATGTCGGCATTGATGTCGCGCCGCTGGTCCCGCAGGTCACGCACCGCCCGGATGTGGCCGAGCAGCAGATCCTTGGAATGGCCGGATGACGGATCGCGACGGCCGGAGAGGTCGTCATCCATAATGAAGATCCCAAGCAAACCATCGGGACACATATTCCTGCGCTTCAGATGAAAGCGTTGGCGCATTCACTGCGCTGGTTCCGTTCAGTCGGGGCGGATCAACATCCAGTTCAGCGAACAGCCTCCCAATTTGGCTGTACGGATAAATCTCGGTGCCGAGATCCGGCCGAAGGTACATGAACTGGCTCTTGCGGTTTTCCGGCAGAGGATGACGGCAAGCATAGGCCGGAAAGAACCGCCCAAGCCCCGCCGAATCGTATGGCGTTGTGAACGGAAGATCGTTGTGCATCAGCCACCATTCGAAAGGCACCTGCACACTGTCGCGCATTCTCGCAGTGTACGTCTCGTCATGCTCGGCACACCAATCGAGCCCGAACCGATCGAGATACTTGTACAGGCTCCACAGACGTTCGACGGGATTGCGACACACACCCACTTTTCGCCATCGGTCGTAGCCGAAGGGGACGCCGTCCGCCTCCATATGCCGATAAAGCAGGGTCGCTTCCGGATACCTCTGCGCAATAGCTCGCTTGAGCGCCCGTGTGCCTGTTCTTGGCGTTAGAATGACGACCGTACTGATTTCGGGTACAAGGATCACACCGCCTCCCGCACTGCATCGTTGAAATCCATGCCCATGGGCGCGCGCATGGCCTCCACCGGGCATCCGGCCGCGCGCCAGCCCTTCACGATCAGCTCGCCGCAGATCTGCGCGCGCTCGGCGCCGGTGATCGCGCGCCGCACGATCGGGCCGCCCTTGCACTCCACCACCGGCTCGCCCTGGAACGCGCCGGTGCGCGGATCCTTCATGCCCTTCAGCGGTCTCATGTCGGAATCGACCAGCCCGACCACCGGCCCGCGATGCCCCGGCACCCGAAAGCACGGCCGCTCCGGATCGGGCCGGATCGCGAACAGCGGCCACACCCCGCCGCGCCACTTGGCGACATGGCCCTGCAGGTTGTCGAGGCTCAGCGTGGCGATCCCCACGTCGTCCGCCCCGGCCTTGCCCAGCGCCATGCCGGATAGCACCGTCTCGTTGCCTTCACCCAACCACAACTTCGCCCCGGGGTGGTAGTGCCCCAACACCACGCAACCCCGGCCGGTCGGCCCCAGCATCCGCCGCTTGGGTAGATTGGGCTCCTTGTCGTCCGCCTTGGCCCAGGTCTTGCGCCGAACCATCGTGCCGGTGCCATCGGGTTTCAGGTACGTGACGTGTACACCCACCGGCACCCATTCCAGCGCGGGAACTTCTCCAAGGAAATGCGGCTCGCGCACCAGCGCGATAACCGCCGGCGCATGGATCACCTTGCGTGGATCGCTACCCTGTTCCCAGCTGACGCATGGACAATCAGCCATGTACCGGAATTGATCTAGGCGCTCGGCGCCCAGCATCGCCTCGGGCACGCCGCGCCCCATGAAGTACCGCCGCACCGCGCGATCGTCGCGCACCGCGTGCTTCCAGATCCACCGGCCCATGTCGACCGGCTCGATCAGCTGCCGTTCCCGCTGCCGCCGCGGCTGCGGGGCCTTCGCCCGCTGCACCGTGCCGCGCGCACTGCGCTCGTCGCCGCCGGTCTCCACGATCCCGGCTTCACGCTCCAGCTCGGCCAGCGCTTCCATGAACGGCCAGCCCTTCAGGTCCATCAGGAACCGGAACATGTCGCCATGCCAGCCACAGCCGAAACAATGCCCGAATCCATCGCCGGAATCGGCATCCTTCACCGAAAAGCTCAGCGAATTGCTGCCATGAAACCCGCACTGCGCGCGTCGCCTGGCGCTGCTGGGCGAACCGATCAGCTTCCAGTGCTTGCCGATCACGTCCCCGATCGACAGCCGCTGGCGGACTTCTGCCTTGCGCTGTTCGATGGTAGCGGCTTCAGGCACGAGCACCCCGCGTCTGATCGAAACGCTCACGGGCGCGGCGCTCCTGGCGGGATTCATCCCAACGCCAGAAAGGTTCAACCTCTCCGAAATGCATTTTTCCTGATCGGATGACGATCAAACCGCGCTTGATATCGTAGCGGCAGACATCGGATCGGACGCTACCGTCGAAGCGAATTCCTACCCTCACCAAACAAGGATGGTAGTCAGGGTGCGTCGGATCGTTCGACAGCCGCTCCGGTGGTGTTTCAGGATAGCCCATCACCACCCCCCAGCAGGTCCCGCGCCCGCTCCAGCGTCGCGACAGCACGCGGCACGTCCGTCCCGGGGCCGGCGCTCGAAAGCTCCTGCGCCAGCTGCGCAAGGCGGCCCAGGTCGCAGGCCAGCAGATAGACCTGCATCCGGCTTGGCGCCGTCGGGCCCAGGTCCGACCAGGCGTTGTCTGGCGCGGCGGCAGACATCACACCCGCACCGGCATGATCACCTGCAGCAGCGGCCCGGTCTCGCTTCCCGCACCTCCGCCTGCATCCGGCACCCACCCGGCCGCGCGCACCGCGCCGAGAGCATCGGGGTTGAACTGCAGTGCCACCGTGTCACTCGCGATCGCGCCCAGCAGCTCGCGCAGGTACCTGCTGTCGAAACCCATCTCGATCTCGGGCCCGTCGTATGCGCAGTCCAGCTCCTCGCTGCCGTCGCCCAGCTCCGGCGTGCGCACAGACAGCGTCATCTGCCCCGGCGCAAAGTGGATCTTCATCGCGCGGGACTTGCCGTCCGCCAGCACCGCCATGCGTTTCACCGCGGCCGCCAGCGCGCTGCGCCCGATCGTCGCGCGGTGCTCCGGCGCATCGGGGATCACCCGGCGATAGTCGGGAAAGGTCCCGTCGATCGTCTTGGCCACGATTTCCACTTCGCCGCCGTCCTCGGCCGGCATCGCAAAGCGCAGGCGCGAACCGGCGGCATTGGCTTCCACCAGCACGCGGGGTGGTTCCGCCTTCTCGTCCGCCGCCTTGATCGCGCCGGCCAGCAGCTTTTCCAGCACCGCCACGGTCTTGCGGCTCACGATCACCGACGGAAAGCTTGCGGCTCCGTCCGGTCCGTCGATAGACCACAGCGCCAGTCGGCTCCCGTCCGTCGTCGCCAGGCGCAGGTCCAGATTGTCCGGGTGCAGATAGATCCCGTTCAGGTAGTACCGCGTCTCGTCGGTGGAGATCGCATGGTCCACCCCGGCCATGGCGTCGGCCAGCGCACTGCACCGCATCTCGAATCCGGCATCGATTTCCATCGCGCCCAGCAACGGAAAATCGGCCACCGGCAGGGCATGCAGGCGAAACCGGGCCTTGCCGGCACGCACCGTCACTTGCCCGGCCCAGCGCGCATCGATCTCCGCCGGCGCCTCGATCGTCACCATCGCATCGGCGTCGAACTCGGCCAGCACGGCCTCCAGCGGCTTTGCCGGCAGGCACACGGAAAACATGCGAATCGTGTCCAGCCAGGCCTTGCAATCCGGCCCGCTCCTGTCGTCGGTCGCACAGTCGCGCACCGCCCAGATGTCCAGGTCCGTCGCCGTCAGCGTCAGCCGCTGGTCGATCACCTCCAGCACCACGTTGGCCAGCACCGGCGTGGTGTTGCGCCCCTCCACCACGCCGGTCACGTCCTTCAACGCCGCGCGCAGCGTACCCGCGCGGATCCGCGTCTTCGGAATGCGCTTGTCCTGGACTTGCGGCTCGCCTTGTGCACCGGCTTGCGGCTCGGCTTGTGTTCTCGTCGCCATCGTCGTCTCTGCCTCCTCAGGCCAGTTTCTTCAGCGTGCACCACCGGCTCTTGCAGCCCGAAAGTTCGGCAAAGCTGACCTGCATGTCGCATTGATCGCACCACCTGGTGCCGGTGTAGGGCGCCAGCGGATCGAGGGGCCGCGCAGGGGCGTCAGGCTTTGCGCCATTTCCCGCCACAACTGCCACCGGCGCCCGGCGCGGCACCTCGGCGCCCGCCGCGCGGCCCCAGGCAGCGCGGATCGCGCTGGCCGCGGCATCGCCGTATCGCAGGTCGGGATACTCGCCCTTGATCCGCGCCACGTCGTCGCGCCACGCCACCTGCGTGCGCCGCGTCAGCATGGTCAGGAACGTCTCGAACCTGCCTTCGCCGAACGGGTGGCCGCCCGGCATCTCGTCGGTGCAGACCGCGACAATCCCGGGAAAGATCGTCCCAGCAAACCGCATGACCTGCCCCTGGAATGCCAGCCCCAGCGCCCGCAAGGCGGTCCGGGTCACCTTTTCGCCGCTCTTTTCCCAGGCCCGCTCGATCCCGCCGGCATTGGATACCATCCCTGGCTTCCAGTAGTTCCAGTTGGTATGCGTGGCCATTTCCAGTCCGGCATCGGCCAGCGCTTCCACGATCGCGCAGGCCTGCGCATCGCCGCTCGATACCGCGGCGCGGAACAGCTGCAGCTTGGACAGCGGCCGGCGTTGCTGGTTCAGGTGCACGAAACTCGCCGCCTCGTCCGCCGCTCCGGCATATTCCACCACCACGCACGGCAACTGCCCGATGTCCCCGCGCAGCCGGCTCGCCTCGAGCCGGTGCTGACCGTCGATCACGAAGAACCTGTCCGCCTCGCCCTGCTCGCCGCGCCGCCGCGATACGACCAGGGGCTGGCACAGGTCCCAGTTCCAGTGTTGCGCGATCCGCTTGATCAACGCCTGGCTGTCCGCCGCCTCGATCGAACGTTGATACGAACCATCCACTTCCAGCTCGTGCGGCGGCAGGATCTGCAGCACCGGCATCCGGCCCAGCGGCGGGTTCATCTTCAGGCGGTCGACCTTCTGCTTGGCCATCGTCAAACCTCCATCCAGTCATGGGGATCGTCGGAAAGGCCGATGCCGGCCTCTCCCTCGTGCATCCCGGCGCGCAGGTCGCCCAGGATCAGGTCCAGCTGCTGGCGCATCACGGTCGCCCGCTCCGCTTCATCCGGGCTGCGCTCGGCCACCGTCAGGCAGTTCGCGCGGCGCCGCTCCAGATAGGCGATCACGTCACCTACGCCGGGATCGGGCCGATACCGGCTCATCCGAACACCCCCGCCGCGGCCAGCATCATCAGAATGGCCATGCTTCCAACCATCAGGCTCGCGATCAGCGCGCCGGCCAGCGCCTGGCAGGCGCTGCTGCGCATGTCGGGACCGATCACAGCGCAGCCCCTTTCAGCAACGGCCGGCGCGTGCGCTGCACGATCTGCACTTTCTCGCCCCCTAGGCGCATGGTGTGCGGCGTCAGGTATCCCTTGCCCGCAAGGTCCATCACCAGCTCGCGCACGGGTTTGCTGCAGCACACCGATGCACAGGCTCCGTGGCCATAGATCTTGCGCGCTCCGGGCTGCGCCGCCCGCACCCAGTCGCGCAGCTCGGCGCAGCTAAGCGGCCGCTCCTGCGTGATTGGCTCGATTGTCTGGGTAATCATCCTGCCGCCCTCCTGTTCCCCGAATTTCCATGACGCACCACCCGGTCACGGAGGGCTCAGGACGTGTTGCCCTGTGTCTCCACCCTGGCGCGCAGAGCGCACAGCAGGTCCACCAACTGGTCGATCTCGCGCAGCACGTTGGCTTGCGAATTCGGGCTCATCGTCCGGATCGATGGTGTCGCGCGACCGGGCGGCACCGCACCGTCCACCAGCGCCCTGATCACGTCGGCGCTCTCGCCGGAAAGGTCGGCCAGCCATTCGTGCAGGTGCAGGTTGTCGCTGTCCGGTGCGGGCGCGGAAACCGTGGCGCCCAGCGCGCGCACCATGGCGCGGGCGATATGCGGGTGCCCGGGCTTGCCGGTGCCCAGCGAATCGATCACCACCGCCAGGTCGATCGGCACGAACTGCCGCAGGCTGCGCGAACAATAGTCGCTGATGCGCGATTGCGTGCGGTTCACCTCGCCGGCGACGAAGTCCTGCCCGCCGGCCGCGCGCACCGCTTCGATGGTCGCGTTCTTCAGCGCCAGTTCCTGCGCCGTCAGCGCGTCCTTGCGAGGCGTGCTCATGCCGCGCCTCCGATGATTTCCTCGGGAACATCGGGTGCGACGGCACAGGCTTCGCTGCTAATGCCCACGATGTGAACGAACTCGCACACCTCGCGCGGCACCGCGCCGTCAGGCCAGTTCGCACCGTCTCCAAGAAAGCGGGCGAACTTTTCGAGCGTGGCGGTTGTCGCATTACCACGGCCCGATTCGAGGCGGGTGAAGAATTTGCCGTCGTTGCTGACAAGCGTTGCGAGGCGTGCCAACGATCGCTCATTAGCGTCAGTCCAGAGCCTTGCGCAGCAAAGCAGGCGATCGATCAGCGTCATGGTCTCTCCAATTGAACGCCGATATTGATACGGGACATATCCCGCATATGTCAACGGGATATAATCCGCTCGCGGAGCCTGCCGCATTGCGGGATAATGCCCGCGTGCCCACACCGAAACAGATACTCGCCGACCGGGTCGGAAAATTGGTTGCCGAATCAGGTCGTTCGGCCCGCGACATATCTATTGCCGCGACCGGGAAACCCGATTTGGTACGTGATATTCTTCGCGAGCGCCGGATGCCTAACGGCGAGGCTCTTCACGATCTCGCCCGCGAACTGGGTACGACATCCGATTATCTGCTTGGCAAGGCAACGAGTGCCAATCCTGTTCGCAGCGAAGTCAGCATACACGCCCCGCCCTCCGCGTTGACTGAGCGGCCCGGCGATATTGGCGGAATTCCGCTGCTGGGTACCGGCTATTGCGATGATCTGGCGATTGAAGATGACGACGGCTCATTCGAGATTGAGCGTGTGATGCTTGAGCTCGACCATGTCGTTCAGATGATTCGTCGCCCCCCGGCGCTGTCGAATGCGCCCGATGCCTACGCCATCTATTTCCACGGCAGCAGCATGGAGCCCCGTTATTATCAGGGCGAGATGGCGATTGTGGATCCGCGTCGTCCGCCAAGCCCCGGGGACTTTGTGGTCGTCCAGCTCAGCAATGGCGAGGACCACGACATCATCACGGTGCTGGTCAAGCAACTTGTTCGCGTTGCTAAGGACTACGTGGAACTTCGACAGTTCAACCCGGACAGGACTTTCAGTATCGATCGCCGGAAGGTGCGGCGACTGCACCGCATCGTCAGCAACAACGAACTTTACAGCGCCTGACGGCTATCATCGCCGGCACGTCACGCAGACGACGGCACCATGGCGGACTTCGGTTGGTGGCGCTTGATCAGCGGCGGGCACTGCTTGAGCCACCCTTGCGCCCGCTGCCGGGAAGGCAGATATTTTCTCCCTGACAGGCTTCGCACTGGCGCTCACAACACTTGCCGGGACCTCCCGAGCGGCAGCTGCAGGCGCGGAAGTCAACGCTGAAGCACTGGCCACATCCGCTGGCAGTACCTGCGATGCGGGCACGTCTTTGCTGAAATCGGTGAGATCGGATGCCCGCCTGAGATTTGTGAAGACCGGCTGCGGCGTCCCTGATCGCACCACCCGGAATGCGAAAAGGTAGTCCTCGTCGTTCCATCGGACTGTCAGCGTGATCGGCTCATCGCGTTCCTTCAGGGGCACCTTGTCCATCACGATCCGCCCGGCATAACTTTCTCCGGGGTCCACCGTCGTCAATTGCACGATCTGCTCTCCGAGCGCGGCGACTGTCTGATCCAGCTGTCGCTGCACCATGACAATCGATGCCGCGGTTCCGGCAGTGATGACCGCAGCCTGGAACTGACCGGCAGCACTGGGCACGCTGTACCAGCTGCGGTACGTCCCCCTGGGCGTCACATAGGTGCTATGATAGGTGTTCCGTTGACTGGCCGAAAGCCCGGCCGCGACGCCGCCGAGCATGGCCAATCCGAACTTGGTCCAGAATGCTCGGCGCTTGGCCATGCTCTGCAATTTCGAGCGCGTCAGCACGCTCACTGCAAGACCGTGGTAGGCGGGCATTACATTGCCGATATCGAAGTTGGCCGGATAGAGGCCATCATTGTACACGGCTATCGCAAAAGACATGCGCCCGTGGTCGAGCGGCAGTGGCGTTATCTGCACCACTCCATCGCGCTGTTCGAGTTGCACTGTTGCAATACCTCTACTGTAGCGCACTGATTCATATCCGATCTGGACTGGCTGAATTTCCCACTTCTCCCCCGCATGTGCCTGCGCGGGCAGCACGCCCGCGATGCACACAATAACGGTCAGTCGCTTCATCTCGATCCTCCGTATCCAGACTGTGCGACTCGAAGAATTTATATTCTTGTTAGCTAATCGTCGGTGGTTTTTCCCGCGAATTCAATGTTCGCAAGCAACATGACCCAATCCTAAACACCCCGGGAATGCCCCGCGCGAACACTCTGCGCGGTACATATACCGCATTATCTCCTTGACGCGGGATGCATCCCGCAAATATGTATCCCGCATCAAGGAGGCACCATGCTCGACGTTCCCACCGATTTTCCCGCCGCCGGCTCCTATGGCTACATCGATGATCGCACGCCTGACGGCCGCGATGTCGTACAGCGCGTCCGCATCCAGCAGCACAAGGCTGACGGCGATGTCCTGGTCAGCCTCGTCGGCCGCCGCTTCCCGCGCGAAGTCGCCAGCGGCAACCGCAGCGTGCCGCTCACGCTGGTCCGCGAAACCGAACATCCCTCGGGTCGCACTGCGCCCGCTCATCCTGAGCTTGTCGAAGGATCGGGTCGCACCAGGGGCCGCAAGGTGCCTCGCTCCACGGGAGCGAAGCGCCACGAGAACCGCCGGTGAGCGCGCCCGCCTCCCAACCGAGGCGCGCCACCGGCGGCGATCCCGATGAATGGTCCGGCACCCTCTACCCTGGCCAGAAAGTATTCGCGCATAGTCGCAAGTGGAGCGCTGAGGGGTGGGTGCCGCAATGGGATGAAGCCGTGATCGTCGATCCCTGTGTGATGAACGATCCCGATTTCCATGGCATGGTCGAGATCCAGATCGAAGGCGTGATCAACCGCACTTTCGTCCATCGTCATTCGCTCGCACCGCGCTACGGCGCTGAACGGTTCGTCGTCGCGCCCGAGCGAAACTGCACACTCACCGGCGGCGCCATGGGCCTCTGCGCCCTCGCGCTGCTGCGCAAGTTCGAGCAGTGGCAGGCCCGCGCCGATGCCGATGGCGATGACTGCGAATATCTGAACGGTCCGGCATGGGATGATCTGGCCCACATCGCATCGCAAGCCCGCGACTTGCTGCGGCATGTGAGGGCTTCGGCCGATGCCTGAACGCACTCCCGATCTCGCCGCTATCGCCGCGTGTGAATTCGATCAGCGCCGCACCAGGGCGCGCGAAATGGTCGCCACCGGCAAGATGACGCAGCACAACGCCGATGCACTTCTGGCCCCGTGGCTGGCGCTCGTCCTGCTCTGCGACGCTCCTGTCTCCCCGGCGCTCGCGGCCGAGATCCAGGAATGGCGCGCCTGCATCCTCGTGGGACACGGCAATGCCGGCGTCCTCTGGGCAAGCAAGGGATCGGCGGCCGAGGCCCGCGCAGACATGGCGCGAGAGCTTTGCCCCGATGGCGAATGGCGAGCGGCACTGGGCTCCGCCCGCGACGCCGCGATTCTCAAGGCGCGCGGATCGGATGACCGCTCGCGCCGCCAGCGCGCCCGAGACCTGAACACTCTCGCCCGCGCCTTCTGCGTGCCGCTCACCCCGGCCGCCTGCGGCGTGGCGCCTGCAGAAAGGCCCGCAGCGCACAGCTCTGCAACCCTTGAAAGGAACGCAGCATGAAACTGCCTGACCTCCCGCCCACGCTACCTGAATGGACCGTCGTGGCCTTGCTGCTGATCGGGGCCATCGTTCTGCTGGCCGGCTGCCATGCATGAGGATCCGCGCCAGCTGCAGGCCCGCTGGGATGCCGAGGGAATGGAGCGCGAAGACGCCATTGCCATGGCCATGCTCGATCTGGGCACATCGCTTGGCTGGAGCGTCCTGCGCCTGCTGATGGCCGTTCTGGCCGTCCTCGCGCCCGTCGTCGCCGCGGCAGTCGTGGTCAGGATCTTCGCATGATCATCGAACCCTCCACCGGCCGGCGCTTGTTTCCCCTGGGCGCCGTCCACCCCCGGATCGCCGTCGCCGTTTTCGCCGTGCTGGCAGCGGCGGCGATCCACCTTGTCTGCTGGAGCATCATCACGTGACCGAACTTTATTCCCTTACCGAAGAACATCGCGCGCGGCTGCCTGAATGGCGCGATCGCTGGATTGCCAATGCGATGTCGACAGAGGCGATGACGGAGGATGACCGGCAGGCATGCCGCGAGGCTGTGTTGGGCCTCTATGCTGCGGCAAAGCTGCCCGCACCGAAGCATATCGTCTTCGTGCCCAGCCCCTTCGTGGCCGCTTTTGCGGGAGGATTTGCCGCTGCCCGTTGGCACCTGTCGAAGACGGGTGCCCAAATCAACGAAATCGCCGCCACCAGATCCGCCACCGACGCCGCCACCAGATCCGCCACCGACGCCGCCACCGACGCCGCCACCTACGACGCCACCAGATCCGCCACCTACGCCGCCACCTACGCCGCCACCAGATCCGCCACCGACGCCGCCACCGACGCCGCCACCTACGACGCCACCAGATCCGCCACCGACGCCGCCACCTACGCCGCCACCTACGCCGCCACCGACGCCGCCACCAGATCCGCCACCGACGCCGCCACCTACGCCGCCACCGACGCCGCCACCAGATCCGCCACCGACGCCGCCACCAGATCCGCCACCGACGCCGCCACCTACGACGCCACCAGATCCGCCACCGACGCCGACGACTACTCTCACTGGTACGTAGTGCCAGGCAATTTGCGCCGCTGCGCGGACGAACTTGGGGTGGGAGATTTCGGCCTCAGGTGTGCAGCCATGGCATGGAGGATGCGCCAAGGCGGAAACCAGTGGTCAGCATGGGATTCGTTTCTCACATTTTTCAAGGACGTTGTGAAACTGCCGCTCGACTACACTGGCTATCGACACTGGCAGACTCTGTCTGAACGGTCCGGACCGCGCATCATGCATCCCGATTTCTGCATGATCTCGGACAGGCCGGCCATCCTCAAGGTGGACGAGCGCAATCTGCCTCATTGCGAGGATGGCCCGTTTTGTGCCTGGCGCGATGGCACCGAGCTATATTCTTGGCACGGAGCCCGCATTCCGGCCCGCTGGATTCGCGAGCGCCAGACGATCAACCCGACCGAGATTCTCAGAGAGCAGGACGTTGAGCTCCGCGCCGCAGGGGCTGCCTGCATCGGATGGCCGCGCATGCTTTCCGCATTGGATTACCGGATCATCGATGCCGATCCTGATCCGTCGCATGGAGAACTGATCGAGCTGACGCTTGATGGCCTGCCCAGCCCCGGTCGGTTCCTGAAAGCCGAATGTCCAAGGAACGGTACCATCGTCGAAGGCGTGCCGCTGGAAATCGGGACCGTACTGGCCGCCCAGGCATGGCGCGTTGGCCTTGAACCGCATGAATTTTCCTACCCCACCGTCCGTACCTGAAAGGAGATTGGACATGAATGCCAAGCGAGAAACGATAGGCGCACAGGGAGAGATTTCGATCTTCCGCGTCATGGAAATGCCCAGTGGCCTGGCCCCGCTCAAGGAATGCGATCGCAAGGGCCGGCCGATCATCAGCCACAGTGAAAGCGGCAATCACCACATTCTCGATCGCGCCGTCGACGTGATGGAACAGCCGGATGCGCCTGCCGGCATGCGCATCCTCTACGCAATCCTCGAAGAGCCGACGATGCTCATTCAGGACGCTGCCGAACCGCATGGATCGCACCAGCTTCCCGCCGGGATCTACGAGTTTCGCATCGCGCGCGAATACGATCCGTTCACTGAACAGGCCCGCATGGTGGCCGACTGAACAACTGCCCCGCAGGAGATGAACATGATCGCCAGAGGACAACGGGTGCGGCGCAGGCGTGGACGCTTGACCAGGCCACCACAGCAAGGCGTCATCTATGTCGGGAGACCGACCCTGTGGGGCAACCCTTTCACCGGGCGATGCTCAGGTCATGCCAAGAGCATCATCCTCCATCGTCGTTGGCTGTCCGGAGGGCTTGGCGCCCTATCGCTGGAGCGCATGGGTTTTTGCCCATCCGAGATAGAATCCCTCGGCAGACTGCGCGAACGGGTGCTCATTAACCTCCACCGCCTGGCGGGAAAGGATCTGTCGTGCTGGTGCCCGCTGACAAGCGAATGGTGCCACGCGGAAACCCTGCTCGACATGGCACCGCATTATGCACAGTTAGAGGCGCATGCGGCATGACCCCGCCGCCGTCCCCCGAAACCATCGACCGCGTCACCGGCGTGATCGAACTGTTCACCACGGCCCGCCGCATCGATCCGCGCGCCCTGCTGGGGGACGACCTGGGCTTCGGATGGCTCGATCGCATGAACCTGGGCTGCGAACTCGACACGACCTTCACCATCGCTATCCCCGATCGCGAGGTGTCCGACTGGGACACGGTCGAGGACGTGGCCCGCACGGTCGACCGTCTGCTCTCCCGGGAGCGCCGGCGATGACCTCCGCCCTATCCGAGTCCATGCCCGGCGCCCGGCCCATCGACGATGCCGCCCGCGACGGGCGCTTCCAGATCGTGCTCCGCGCCGATCAGCGCGATCCGGCACGGATGCCCGCCGGGGGCTGGCCCTGCGCACTGGCCCGCCACGTCGATGGCGAATGGCACCTCACCCTGGGCAAGCTCGACTTTGAGCCCACCCACTACAAACCGCGAAAGGACTGACACCCGATGTCCGATGCCGATCCTCAGTACGTCGAAGGCGCGATCAACACGATCCCGCTCGATCGTCTCATGCTCTCCAGCCTCAACGTTCGCCAGACCGAGCGCGCGGCCGATGTCGAATCCCTCGCGGAAGACATCGCCGCACGCGGCCTGAAACAGAACCTCGTCGTCATCCCCGCGCATTTCATGACCGGGGAATCCCGCTCGACCAGGGAAGGCGGCAAGAGCTGGGAAGGCATGTTCGAGGTCATCGCCGGCGGTCGCCGCTATCAGGCGCTGCAGCGCCTCGTGGCCGACGAACGCCTGCCGGCCGATCATCCCGTCCCCTGCATGGTCGAGGTCCGCGACGCGGCCGCCGAAACCTCGCTGTCGGAAAACCTCCACTGCGTCGCCATGAACCCGGCCGACGAATTCGAGGCGTTCCGCGTCATCGTGGAGAAGTTTGGATCGGACCACGTTGCCGTGGGCCTGTGCGCAAAGCGCTTCGGCGTGACCGTCAAGCACGTCCAGGGCCGCCTTCGCCTCGCCAGCCTCGCGCCCGACATCCTCGAGGCGCTGCGCAAGAACGCGATCACGCTCGACAGCGCCAAGGCCTACGCCGGCGTCGAGGACCACGCGCTGCAGCTGAAGGTGTTCAAGGCCCAGGAGAAGTCGAGCTATTCGCCGCATAACCCGTCGTCGGTTCGCGGCGCCCTTCGCGACAAGACGCTCTCGGCCGAGGACGCGACGGTCAGGTTCGTCGGGCTCGATGCCTACATCGCCGCCGGCGGTCGCGTCGAAGCCGAAATGTTCATGGGCACCTGGGGCGACCAGCAGCGGGTGGTCGATATCTCCCTGATCGAGAAGCTGGCGGCGGAAAAGGCCGAGCCGATGCTGGCCCCGGCCGCCAAGGCGGACGGCTTCAAGTCCGGTCTGTTCGCGCGCGGTGTCGGCAACGCGGCAAAGTGGCCGAAGGCGCCCCAAGGGATGGAGCGCTACATCAGCTATTACCAGGACAAGGCGCCCACCAAGGCGGAATTGAAGAAATCCATTGCCGTTTACGCGGTCAGCAATGACGGCAGCGGCATCGCGAAGATCGGCCACTTCCACACTCCGAAGCCGCGCGAACCACAGGAAGAGCACGACTGGGAAGCGGAATACCGAGCCGCAGCGCGTGAACGCGCGATCAACCGCCGCGCAGGTCAACTCGCCGCCTATCAGATCGGATCGTTCAAGGGCACGCCGCTGGAGGGGCATGCCTTCTGGCCTGTCAACCACGTACCGCCGATCGACTTCGACAACGACGAAGAGCACGCCTACGTCGCAGTCCTGATCCGCCTGCCCATCGCCGACATCGACGCCCAGCGCGCCGAAGCCGAACGCCTCATCGACGAGGAAGCCGTCGCGAAGGAAGCTGAAAAGGCCGCCGCCGCGCAGCAGCAAGCCCAGACCGAGGAGCAGGACGCGTGAGCGGCGCTCCCCAGTGGCCCGAGATACTCGGCCTCTATCGCCGCTTCGTGCGCCTGCATGCCGAGAGCGCCGGACTGGAGTTCAATCGGGACTTCGCGCGCATCAAGGAAATCGCCGCCGAGAGTGAAGAGCTCCGCAAGCGGCTCGATTTACGCCCCATGCCCACATCCGACCTGAAGGTGGGCGGTCTGTATTGGGGGCACGAGGAACTCTGCGCCGTCTGGACAACGGGCGCGGAGGATCATTGGGCGTTCACGCGCCTCGTCATCGACTTCATCGCCCGTGAGCTCGACGTGCTGACGATGATCGACGTACACAATGTGCTCGGGCTCGCGCATGCCTTTGGCCCGATGATCGTCGATCAGGTATTCGACATGGTCGAGCAATCGTTGCCGTCGTTCCGCGGCGAAGTGCGGCGCAAGGAACTGACAGTCGAGGACGACGAAGACGGCACCGAACGCCTCATCGTCGCGACGCTCGACGATGACAGCGACGATCGCCCTGACGAGGCGCCCTTCACACTCTGCGCACCCGGTGAGGAAGCCGCCACGCTAATAGACATCATCGATCTCGACAAGGACGCCTTCACCGCCATCGGCGAACTGATCGAAGAACGCGACCGCATGGCCCGCCGCGCGCTGCGAGGCGCGCCCTTTCCCGATGTCTAGACCAGGAGACGAAGACATGACAGCCGTAACCCAGACATGGACCGAACAGCTGACTTTTATGCAGCAAACAGTCCTTCTCACTGCCGTGCGTGGCCCCGATGGCAGCCCGAAGTACGGCCCTACCAAGATGCTCCTACGATGGTACCGCCGCTGTATCCTGCGCTCGAGTCTGGAGGACGGCAGGACAATCAAGACGCCATTCGATGCGGGAGGTGGTTCATTCATGGGGCCAAGCTTTCCAGTGGATCTGGATGGCATCGAATATGGGACGCGCGCTTGGTCGCTCGTTGTCCTCAATATCGACTGGCCAACGCGCATGACCGAAATCGTGTCGCAGTACCTCCGCGAGCTCGATGCATTACCGCACCATTTCCAGCTGCACTTCATGCATGCGGCTGAAATCGTCGGCTACAAGCATCCGGACGAAGAAATCCGCGCATGGTGGCACGGCACCTATCTTCGCCTTGTCCATGACATGCATCTCTGGCCGGAGACGGAAGATCAGCTCGATCGACGCCTTGGTGACAGCCGCGAACAATGGCTGGAACGCAACGACGCGGCGACGATCGACTGATGACCAAGCCATCTCCCGAAGACCGTGAAATCGACCACGGCGGCTTCTGCATGGAATGCAACATGCCGTGGGAGCAGTGCGACTGCACCTTCCTCATGTACGAATGCGGGATGCTGGAGGACGGGACCTGCATGCTCGCTGGCACCGAAGAGTGCGACTGGGAGTGCCCGCGCAATGGCTGATCCCGCTTACCCTGAGCGTGTCGAAGGGTTCGCCTCCCTCCCGCGCAGCGCCTACCAGCTGCTGCTGGCCGATCCGCCCTGGGCGTTTCGCACGCACTCCGGCGCGGACCGTACGCCGACGCAGAAGAAGTTCAACGAGGCGGAAGATCACTACCCCACCATGTCGATCGAGGACATGGCGGCACTGCCTGTCGCGTCGATCGCGGCGAAGGACTCGCTTCTCGCCATGTGGGTCGTCGGCAGCCATTGCGATGCCGCGCTGGAACTGGGCCGGGCATGGGGCTTCCGCTTCGTCACGGACCTGTTCTACTGGACCAAGCAAAGGTTGGTGCGGGCCAACCAGATCGACCTGTTCACCGGCGACATCGCCGAACCCCGGATCTCGATGGGCTACCACACGCGCAAGCAGCTGGAGCCCTGCTGGCTCTTCGCCCGCGGCAAGGGCCTGCCCGTGCGCAACCACGACGTGCGCCAGCTCATCGTCGCGCCGGCGGCCGAACACAGCCGCAAGCCCGCCGAGCAATACGACCGCCTCGCCCGCCTCTACGGCGACCCGTCCGAGATCCGCTGCCTCGAACTGTTTTCCAGAACACCCCGCAAGGGCTGGGACGCCTGGGGAAATGAAGTCGGCAAGTTCGAGGAGACGGTGGGGTGATGCGGGGGAAAGCCAAGGAGCGGATACCGTTCGGCGCGCTGGTGCTGTGTCGTGGCTTCAGTGTTACGCTCGCGCCACCCGAGATCGCGAACGGCATCGCCCGCAGCAAGCCCGCATGGGCTGGGCGCGAGGATGAGGCATACCATGCTGGCGATTACCTCCATATCGATCCCGTCGACGGACTTGGCCAGCGTGATTTGCAGGCCATCGCTGACGGACCGATCATGGAGCCGAGCAGGCTATTCCTGCCTGCGGGCCGTATCAGCGAGAATGAATATCAGGAACGCCTCGACCTGCAGTTCCATGATGCCGGCATCGACGCGAGCGAGCGGCCGTGAACGCCCCGGCCACCTTCAAGCCCCACTATGCATCCCGGCCCAAGGTCGCGGCAGCAGCGCAGACCCTGCATGATCTGCGCGCGCAGGGGCTTGACGTGGCCGCGATCGAGGTATCCCCTGACGGCACGATCAAGGTATTCAGCAGCGCGGCGTTCCCTGTCGCGCCCAGGGATGAGTTCGAGGCATGGGATCAGAGTGGAAAGCTGGGGTAGCCGCCGCCGGCGTCCACCTCGTCAAGGCAGCGCGGCCCGGCAAGCCGATCCGGTGGTATATCTATGCATGGCGCGGCGGACCGAAGATCCGCGTGGCCGAGCAGCCCGATCGCCCGCGCCTCACGCGTGAGGACATCGCCGCTATCGCCGCCGCCCAGGCGCATCAGGATGCCCCTTCCGATACCGTTGCCGGACTGTCGAAGGCATGGCAGCGCAGCCGCGAATGGAAGGCCTTTGCCGAATCGACGCGCACGCTCTGGGGCGCGGCGGCGGGCAAGATCGAGGAGAAGTACGGCAAGGTTCCGCTGCGCGTGTTCGGTGACCCCCGCATGACGCCCAAGCTCGTCAAATGGCGCGATGAACTGGCCGAGAACAATGGCCTGCGCACGGCCGACGAGCACATGAAGGTCATGTCCATGATGCTGGCATGGGGTACCGAGCGCGGCCATGTCTCCTGCAATCCGGCCGTAGCCGTCAAGCGCCTGTGGAAGGGCGGCAACCGAGAGGAAATCGTCTGGACCGAGGAAGACTGCCGCGCCTTCGATACGATCGAGACGGTGCCGCAATGGCTGGTCGACGCTCGCCGCCTGGCCGAGTTCACCGGCCTGCGCCGCTCCGACCTGGTCGCCCTGCGCTGGAGCGAGATCAGCGACACGCACATTGCGAGAACCGCGGCGAAGAAGGCCAAGGGCAAACGCCGGCGCACCGTGATGCCGATCGTCCCCGGCCTGCGCGAGCTGCTCGACGAACTGCGCACCCGCCACCGCAATCCCGGCGTCGATACGGTGCTAGTGGGCCAGAAAGGCAATCCGGTCCAACCCGCCACGCTCAGCGCCGAGTTCAACTCGTACCGGTCACAGGCCAACGAGGGCAGGGGGATCATCCACCCGGCCGAGTTCGACGACGAGAAAGACCGGTCAAAGCACCTGCACGACCTACGCGGCACCTTCGCCACCAAACTGATGACCCTGCCCGGCGGAAGCCTGACCGACGATCAGATCGCGATGATCATGGGATGGAGCGCCAACCAGGTCGCCGCTATCCGCAAAAGATACGTTGACGAAGCGGCCATCGTCGTGGCAATCGGCAAGCGCATCAGCGGCCAGTTGTAAAACGCGCTGTAAAACACGGTTACCACATCAGGCATAAGTGCTTGATTTAGCGGGTATAGCTTAGTGGTAAAGCCCTAGCCTTCCAAGCTAGTTATGCGGGTTCGATTCCCGCTACCCGCTCCAATTCCTTGACCGCCTTCATTGAATTCCTGAAAACGCCTCAGGTCGAGACCGTGACGGTGATCGGGGTCGCTGCGGACTACTGCGTGGGCTGGGCCATCGAGGGGCTGGTTGCAAGAGGCTTTGGTGTCACGGTTCGCGAACACCTGACACAGGGAATCGACCGGCAGATTTGGCAGGTTGTCGACGAAGAATTCGCCAACCTGCCCGTGCGGCTAACCAGCCCCGTCAACACCTGAGCTTGAGCCGCGGTGAAAACTGCGGTCCGCTTCCGCGTCCTGGATATCATAGGCGAACCATGCACTCTCGCCGTGATCGTATAGCTGGACGAGACCATCGGTTACATGGACCTCGAAGTGCGTTGATGTGCCGCGATCGTAGCCCCGGGCTTTCATGCCGTCGGCCTCGAACGACACGAAAGTCCTGTCGCCGGCATCGTAGATCTCGGGAAGGGTGCCGCCAAACTTCACGCCGCGATCGCCGTCAAAGCCCTGCACTCGGCTTCCCCGGCATTCAGCGGCAATCCGCCTGTCCTGTCCGGCCGCGTGATCGAAGATTCCGGCAACGTTCTTGCCGGTGATGAAGGCAAAGGCAGCCGCGGCAACGATGGCGCGAGTATGGGAGAGCATTCCTCCACTAGGACTGTCTCGCCCGGGAGATCAAGCCGTCGTTGAAACTGTGCGTACCGGCAGTTGGTGTGAAGCTTCCGGATACCCGGGCCCGAAAGACAGGCTTCACAGGATGATCGCGGATTCCGGGCCGTGCTGAGCGCTGGAATGTATCGCTTGACTCTGCAGCCTTAAGATCAGATATTTCTGTTATGACAGAAATTATCGACGAGTCGGGCAATTTACCGCCAGCGGTTGAGGCGTTCGTGCTGCGCTGGGGGGATCTGGGCGGCCAGTGGGGCGTCAACCGATCGGTGGCGCAGATCCAGGCGCTGCTGCTTTTGTCTGATCGTCCGCTGACGGCCGAAGACATTTCCGAGAAGCTGGGCATGGCCCGCTCCAACGTATCGAACAGTCTCAAGGAACTGCTGAACTGGAAGCTCGTCATGCGGGTTCCGGTGCTGGGTGACCGGCGCGACCACTACGTGGCCGAGACCGATCTGTGGCAGATGGCCAGCAAGGTTGCGCAGGGGCGCAAGGAGCGGGAGATCGATCCGATGGTGGCGGCCATCCGGGCCGCCATGGAGCATGCGGACGATCCGAAGATCAGCCCGGTCGTGCGCGAACGGCTGCATGGCATGCACGATTTCATCAACACGGTGGAAGGCTGGTACAACCAGATGATCAACGTCCCTCCAGCCCAGATCATGCGGCTGATCCGGCTTGGTTCCAAGGTGGTCGGCCTGCTCAAGTTCGTCGGCCGCAAGGATGCTTCCGGCAAGGGAGATGGCTGAAAAAATTTTGCCGCCAAATTTCTCTTTATACAGAAATAACTAACACTACAGGAGATCGGGGAGATGCGTAGTTCGACACAAGTGCGCCGCCCCTGCCGGGGTGAAGGTGGGGAAACACGGGCACCGGGAAGTCTGACCGATCTGCGTTTTCGAGCGCTGCTCGGCGCCGATGCGTGGAACGGCTTGCCCGAAACCGTCCGCATTCGCTTCGGCAAGCGGCTCGGCCTGGGCCAGTCGGCCAACTATGCCGGGCACGTGATGTCCTGCCGCATGAGCCTGGGCGGCTGGCTGCTAGCCCAGACCTGCCGCCTGATCGGGGCGCCCTTGCCGCTGGAGCGCGATGGCGGCGTGGCGGCCGTGGTCAGCGTGACCGAGGACGGAGCCAGCGGCGGCCAGGTCTGGACGCGCATCTACGCCCGCAGGCGCGGCTTCCCGCAGGTGATTCACAGCGCCAAGCGCTTCAGCGGACCAACAGGCCTTGAGGAGTATCTGGGAGGCGGCTTCGGCATTGCGCTTGCCGTCAGCGCGGACGCGGCAGGCATTCGCTTTTCGAGTGACCACTATTTCCTGCAGCTGGGCCGTCTGCGGTTGCGATTGCCGCCGTGGCTCGGCCCGGGCCGTCTCACCATCGACCATTCCGATTGCGGCGCGGGTCAGTTCACTTTCACGCTCACTCTGCGCCACCGCCTGCTTGGCGAGCTGATGCATCAGCACAGCCTGTTCGCCGATCAGCCCGCTTCCAAGGAGGGACGCGATCATGACTGACATTCTCTGGACGGCCATCTTCGTGCAGATGATGATGGGCGCTTTCGACACATTCTATCATCATGAAGGCACCGAACGACTGGCCTGGCGCCCTTCGCAGCACATGGAGCTGCGCCTGCATGGCGTGCGCAACCTTGCCTACGCGGTGATGTTTGCGATGCTCGGCTGGAGCGAGCCGCAAGGGCTTTGGGCGGCCGGGCTTATCGCGCTGATGGCCGGCGAACTGCTTATAACCTTGTGGGACTTCGTCGAGGAGGACCGCACGCGCCATCTGCCGGGCACCGAGCGCGTCACGCACACTTTGCTGACGTTGAACTATGGCGTGATCCTGGCCCTGCTCATTCCCTGGCTTTTCGAGGGAGCCTCCGCTCCCACCGCGCTGAAACCAGCCTTCCATGGCCCCATGAGCTGGCTTTGCGCGATCGCAGCCATCGGTGTCATCATCTCGGGCCTGCGCGATCTGGCCGCGGCGGCGCGCTGCAAGCGTCTTGTCGACACGGAGGCCGCCAGTCTCGCTGCCGTTCTGACGGCACGTAAGTCGGTGCTTGTGACGGGCGGAACCGGCTTTGTCGGGAGACGGCTCGTGGACGCGCTGGTGTCCGCCGGGCACGAGGTCATTGTGCTGACGCGCAACCGGAAGGCGGCGCAGGGTGCCCTCGGGCCGGTCCGCATCGTCACGTCACTCGATGAAATCAGCGACGATGCGCGCATCGATGCGGTGGTGAACCTTGCCGGCGAGCCGATCTCCGACAGCCCATGGACCCGGGACAAGCGCATCCGCATCGTCCGTTCGCGGCTCGACGTGACGCGTGAGGTTTTGCGCCTGATAGCCCGGCTGGATCGCAAGCCCGAGGTGCTGGTGAGCGGATCGGCAATCGGCTGGTATGGCCTGCGCGGTGACCAGCCGCTGACCGAGAGCAATCTTGGCACGCCGTGCTTCTCGCGCCGCATCTGCGTGAGTTGGGAGCGGGCCGCGAAAAGGGCCGAGGCCATGGGGGTGCGCACCGTGCTGCTGCGGACAGGGCTCGTACTGGACCGGCATGGCGGAATGCTCGCCCGGTTGCTTGCTCCCTTCGAGTTCGGCCTGGGCGGACGGTTTGGCGACGGCCGTCACTGGATGAGCTGGATCCACCGCGACGATCTGGTGCGGCTGATCGCCCACGCCATTGCCGAACCCGGTCTGTCCGGACCGGTCAACGGCACTGCCCCCGGTCCGGTCACCAATCGGCACTTCGTGCGCGCGCTGGGCAAGGTGCTCCATCGCCCGGCCCTGGTGCCGATCCCGGGTTGGCCCCTGCGCCTGGTCCTTGGCGGGTTCGCGGAGGAGCTGCTGCTATCCGGGCAGCGCGTCTATCCCGATGCGGCGATGCGCAGCGGCTTTGTCTTTCACTACGCCACAATCGAGGAAGCCTTGTGTAAGATCGTTGGCAACGATCCCGCGCCGCATGGAGTCGCAGCTCGGTCCGCGAACCATCGGCAACTTGCAGGAGTGTGACCCATGGCCGTTCGTTCCCCATCCGACATGCTGCGCGGCCGGCTGGTCCGGCAAGTGCAGGCCGTGTTCAACGACCGCTCGAAGGGAGAAACCCCTGTGGTCCGCTCGTCGAATGCCCTGTTTGCCCCGGGCTCGGTGATCTGGCGTGTGCATGGTGATGTCACCACCATGATGATCGGGGGCATTGCAGCCCTGCTGCTCCAGATGCTGCATCCCGCCGCGCTCGCCGGGGTCTGGGATCACAGCGCGTTTCGCGACGACATGCTGGGCCGCTTGCGGCGCACCGCACGCTTTATCGCCGTCACGACCTTTGCCGACCGGGATCAGGCTATGGCCTTGATCGAGCGCGTGAATACGATCCACGGGGCCGTGCACGGGACACTGCCCGACGGGACACCCTATAGCGCGCGCGACCCTGAACTGCTCGCCTGGGTTCATACCTGCGAAGCCTATTGCTTCCTTGAGGCATGGAAGCGGTTCGGCGAAGGCGGCATGGCCCGCGAAGATCAGGACACCTATTTCCGCCAGGCTGCCGTCATTGCGCGGATGCTGGGCGCCGATCCGGCGCCGGATTGCCGCAGCGGGGCCATCTGCCAGATCCTGAATGGCTGCAAGGACCTGGTCGCCGATGAACGAACGCGCGCCGTTGCGGAGCGGATCGTGAATCAGAAATCCACCCATCCGGCGTTGGCGCCTGTCCAGAAGGCTCTGGTCCTCGCCGCCATAGACATGCTTCCGGATTGGGCGAGAGCCATGCATGGGCTGGAACTTCGCTCCGTGACCGCACTTGCCGCGAATGCTTCTGCCCGCGTGCTTGCCGGGACGCTTCGCTGGGGGTTTGCACAGCGGCAAGTCCCGGCGCCGCCGGTTTCGCCCATGCGGCTGGTCGGTTGAGACGATTGCCGGTTTGTCGCCTGATTGCGGTCCTCTACAGTTCGGTTTCTGCCCCCCCCCCCCCCCGCGCGCGGGCCGCACGGCCGGGCTCTATGCGCTTGCGCTCAACCGAGCCACCTGTTGCGCCGCGTCTCGTCCCTGTCGGGCTGGCAGGCGTTGGCCCTTGCGTACTGACATGTCGCCATCGCTCTGCTCGCGATGACGTGGTTTGTCTGGCCTGCCGGACCGCTCCTGCTCCTCCCTCTGCTATCCGGCGGGCCAATGGGGCGAAAGAGGATGCACATTGATATTGATCGGCGCTTTATCGCATGCAGGATCGACCTTTCGCAGCAGCTAGGCAGCGAGCCTCTGCTGACGGTCGGCTAGGCAGAAAGCGCCGGCGTTGCTGGCTTCGGTACACGGGCTGACGCGGGGGGACCTTGCCGTGGTTTCTCGCCAGTTGCTTCATGATCCGGCGCGCGATGGAGAGGAGGTCGTTGCCCGGCTGCGTGCGGAAGTGGCGGCCAGGCCGCCGATCGGTTTTTAGAGAGCATCAATGCCAGGGTTCAGCGATGGCCCTCGGTGTGGGCGTTAACGGTCGACTTCCAGCCCCTTGACCAGGCTTTCTCCGACTTTCTGCACATGCTCGAATGCCATTTTAGCAGCACGTTGGGCATCGCCTGCGATGACCGCCTCGAGCACGGCCGCGTGTTCATTCCACGACGTGGTGATGCGTTCGCGGGCGGTGCGTGAAAACAGCCAGTGAGTCCGGTCGCGCAGAGAGCGCATGAACTCGGCGAGATAGCGGTTGCGCGCTGCTCCCGCGAGGGCGACGTGAAACTCGCTGTTGCATTCGAGCAGGACTTCTTCGTCCTGCGCCTCGAGCGCCGCATTTCCCCGCTCCAGAAGAGCGACCAGAGCCTCGCGTGTTTTCCCGCTGCAATGACGCGCGGCATTGCGGGCGCTGATCCCTTCGAGCTCGGCGCGCAGTTCGATCGTCTCGAGCAGCTCCTCGGGGGAGAGAAGGGGCACGCGCGCGCCCTTGCGCGGGCTGATTTCGACGAGACCTTCGTTCGACAGAACTTGCAGCGCTTCGCGAATGGGGTTGCGCGAGACGCCGAACATCTCGGCGAGCTGAGGCTCGGGCAGGCGGTCGCCCGGCTCGAAGCGGCCGGACAGGATCGCCTCGCGCAGGGCGTCGGCCACAACGTTGTTGAGAGATTGCCGGCTGGTGCCGATTGCCTGCCATCTTTCCTCGGCATCCGTCGCCGACTTAGCGCTCATTCTTCTTTGCCTCGCAAGCTTGGAACTGTCCCATTCCCTGTCCCCCTACATCACTCGCGTTCATACGTCTCTACAAAATGCATTAGGTATACAGTAGACATATCGTGCATGTCCTCGTAACGATCCGCCGGGAATTCCAACGAGGTGAGGTTGCCCATGACGCGTCTGAAACTGGACGGTTTTACAGGACTTCTGCTGCTCACGGTCGCGCTGACCAGCATTCTGCCTTGTCGCGGCAGTGCGGCCAGCGTTTTTGCCGTGTTGACCAAGGCGGCCATTGTCCTGCTGTTTTTCATGCATGGCGCGAAACTCTCGCGCGACGCGGTCCTTGCGGGGCTCGGGGCATGGCGCCTGCATCTTCTGGTGCTGGCCGCGACTTTTGGTCTGTTTCCCCTGCTTGGCCTGGGCATCGCCCGGATACCCGCTTCCGTGCTCGATCCCGACATCGCACAGGGGATGGTTTTCCTGTCGATCCTGCCGTCAACCGTACAGTCCTCCATCGCGCTGACCGCGATCGCTGGCGGAAACGTGGCTGCGGCCGTGTGCAGCGCATCCCTTTCGAACATTCTGGGGGTCTTCGTGACGCCGGCCCTCGCCGCCGTCATGCTGCCGCACACCACGGGGGCCGGGCAGGGCGGTTTCCTGGCGGCCGTGACCGACATCGCCACGACCCTGCTGCTGCCGTTCCTTGCCGGCCATATGTCGCGTCGCTGGACCGCACACTTCGTTCACCGGCACAAGGCGTTGCTGATGAGGCTGGACCGGGGATCAATCCTGCTTGTCGTCTACACGGCGTTCAGTGCGGCCGTGGTCGAGGGCCTCTGGCAGCGGATCACGGCGGCTGACCTCGTGGCGATCCTCGTCCTCGATGCCCTGCTGTTGGCCGTGGTCCTGTTCGTCACGACGCGCGTGGCGCGGCTGTTCGGCTTTGCGCGGGCAGACGAGATCGTCGTCGTGTTTTGCGGTTCCAAGAAGAGCCTCGCGAGCGGCGTGCCCATGGCGGCGGCGCTGTTCCCGGTCAGCCTGGTGGGGACGATGGTGCTTCCGCTGATGTTCTTCCACCAGCTGCAATTGCTCGTCTGTGCCGTCCTGGCCCGCCGTTATGCTGAACGTACGGCCGAAAGCGCGGCGGCCGGCGCACCGGTTCCGGAAGCGGCATGATGGGCAACGCTGCGAACGTGCCCGGAACCTTGCGGGTTGTCGTCGTCGGTCTGGGCGTCATCGGCAGATCGGTGGTCTCGGCGCTTGTCCGGGGCATCCCGGGCCTCACTCTTGCCGGCGTCGCCGTGCGTGATCGCGAAAAGGGCCGCATGACGCTCGATTTGCTCGGTAGCGATGCGCCGGTCGGCGTGCTCGAAGACCTCGCCGGATCTGCGGATGTCGTCTTCGACTGCGCTGTGGCGGCATCGCACCCGCAGGTCGCCGCCACCGCGCTGGCGGCGGGGTGCACATTCCTGACCATGAACTCGGGTGCGCTGATGGCGCATCCCGAACTGCTCGAACTTGCGCGTGAGAAGGGCGCGCGCATCGTTGTGCCCACCGGTGGCCTGGCGGGGCTCGACGGGTTGCGGGCCATGGCCGGCGGCCACTTGCGCGAGGTGCGCCTGACCAGCCGGAAGCCACCGGCCAGCCTTGCCGATGCACCGCACGTGATCGAACAGGGCTTGGACCTCGCCAGTCTGGAAACCGCGCTCTGCGTCTTCTCGGGCACGGCCCGCGATGCCGCCCGGCTGTTTCCCGCCAATGCCAATGTCGCCGCGACGCTCAGCCTCGCGGGGCTGGGGCCCGATGCCACCATGGTGGAGATCTGGGCGGACCCGCAGGTCTCGCGGATTACCCAATGGGTCCACGTGGTGTCGGACGAGGCGGAACTTCGCCTCGAGATCTACAGCAATGCGATGCCGGACAACCCCCGCACCGGCAGTCTCACGCCGCTCAGCGCGATCGAAGCGCTGCGGTCGCTGGCAACGCCTTTGCGCATCGGCAGCTGACAAAAAATCGCAGTTTCAGGCTTGTGTCACCAATGTGTATACAGTATGTAACATGGAAAGACATGGAGGCATTAAATGGCTGAGCTATTGAATCCCGTTGAATTCCGCGCTGCTATCAAGGAGGCCATGAAGGGCCGCGAGGCTCGCAATGCCTCCTTCAGTCTGGCTTGGGCCAACGGCGAGTTGACCCGCGACGACTTTGCCCGCTGGGCCGAGAACCACTATCACTACGTCGGTCCCTTCGCCGACTATCTGGGCTACATCTACGCGAACGCCCCGCTGGACGCGATCGACGCCAAGGACTTCCTTCTGCAGAACATGTACGAGGAAGAACTGGCGGACATTCGCCACACGGACCTGCTGATCCGCTTTGCCGAGGCATGCGGCACCACGCGTGAGCGCGTCATGGACCCGCGCAATGCCAATCCCGTCACGCGCGGCCTTCAGGGCTACTGCTATGCGATGGCGATGCGTCGCAACTGGGTTGTGGCGACCGCGTCTCTCGTCGTCGGCCTGGAATCGCAGGTGCCGGACATCTATCGTCGCCAGTATCCGGCGCTGATCGAGAAGTATGGCTTTACCGAGGATGAGGCCGAGTTCTTCGAGCTGCACATCTCGTCGGACGAAGTCCATGGCGAGCGTGGCTACGAGATCGTCCTGAAGTACGCGGACACCCCCGAATTGCAGGAAGAATGCCTGGAGGCGATCCGTGAAGGTGCCGACATGCGCTTTTCCTACACGCGTGCGCTCTACGACTACCACGTCCTTCCCGCCCGCGAGGCGCGCGAGGCCGGCGTCAAAGAGACGGTTGCAGCCTGAACATCCCGCGGCCGCGCCGGAGCCCAGACTCCGGTGCGGTTCCCCTTCGGCTCATGCAATTTCGAGGTACGATGACAGACTGGGTCGATGTCGGCAGCCGCACGGAGATCATGCGCAAGCGCAAGATGGTGGTGCATGTCGATGAAACGGACATCGTGCTGTTCACGCACGAGGACAGGATCTACGCCTTGGCCGACCTGTGCGTGCACAAGCAGAAACGGCTTTCCCGAGGCCTGCTCTTCAAGGGCAAGGCCATATGTCCGGGGCACCAGTGGGCCTTCGATCTCGAGAGCGGGTGGACTGACGAATGGTCGGTCTGCCAGCCAACCTACCGGGTCCGCTGCGAGGAGGATCGCGTCCTGCTCGACCCGGAAGCGCGCATTCTTGCCGAGAAACCGGCCGCGACGGGCTGAACGCCCGAACGCGAACCTGTTCCCGGATTTCACAATTTCATCGGTCGGAGACTCCAAGCGATGCAGCAAGTAGTGCTGATCGGCGCGGGCCATGCGTCGGCGTCGGCTGCGAAGACATTACGGCGTGAAGGCTTTGCCGGTACGATCATAGTCGTTGGCGATGAAGCCTATCCTCCTTACCAGCGTCCCATGCTGTCCAAGGAATTCCTGCTGGAAGATGCCGAACAGGATGAACTCTGGTCGATGTCGGAAGACTGGTGCCGTGAAAACGACGTGACGCTGATGCTGGGGCGCCGTGCCGACCGGATCGACATCGAGCAACTCGCTGTCGAATTGGCGGATGGCGAAAGGCTTCCGGCCGACGCCGTCCTGATCGCGACCGGCGTGCAGCCGCGCCGCCTGCCATCGGCGCCGTCGCCGCGTGTTCATTATCTCAAGACGCTCGATGAGGCTCTGGCCCTGCGCGGGGCGCTGCGCGAGGGCGCCCGCGTCGCCATCGTCGGCGGCGGCTTCATTGGCCTGGAAATTGCCGCCGCGGCAAGGTCGCGCGACTGTGCGGTCACGCTCTTCGAGGCCGACAAGCTGCCGCTGGCGCGCATCCTCGGCGATGAGCTTGGCGCGGCCATGGCGCGCTTGCATGCGGATAACGGCGTGGATCTGCGCACCGGCGTCAAGGTGGCGGAAATCGTCGATCTGGGCGATGCCGGAATCGAGGTCGTGACCGATGACGGCCAGCGCCATCAGGCGGACATTGCCGTCGTCGGTATCGGCGTCACGCCGAACGATGCCATCGCGCGCGTGTCCGAGATCACTGTCGGCAACGGCATTCGCGTCGACCAGTTCTGCCGCACTTCGGCCATTGGCGTGTTTGCCGCGGGCGACGTCGCCAACCACTATCATCCGGGCCTCGATACGCGTCTGCGCGTGGAGCATTTCGACAATGCCTCGCGGCAGGGTGCTGCGGCCGCCCGCAACATGCTGGGCCAGCGAGTCGTCTATGACGACGTGCACTGGTTCTGGTCGGATCAGTACGACCACGGTCTCCAGTTCGTGGGACATGCGGCCGACTACGACCGGATCGTGGTGCGCGGCGATGTCGATGCGTTCGATTTCGCGGCGTTCTATATGAAGGGCGATCGCGTGGTTGCCGCCTTCGGCATCGACAGGGGGGCGGAAATCCTCGCGGCGAAGTCGCTGATTGCCGACAAGGTGCCTGTCGACGACGCGCAACTGGCCGATGAAGACGTCGATCTGCTCGAACTCGGCTCGACCGAGGCCGCCGATGAGGTCGACGACGAACTGCCCCAGACCCCGGATGCGCTTGCCGACACGCGGTTCGAGCGCGTGGCCCGCAGTGGACAGGTGACCGAGGGCAACGCGCGCCGCTTCATGATCGGCGAGACCGAAGTGGCCGTGGCCCGCTGGGAAGGCAAGGTTTACGCCCTGCACAACCTGTGCACGCACCTTGCCTGCAGGCTTACCGCCGGCAAGGTCGATCAGGCCGGGCTCACCTGCCTGTGCCACGGCTCGATCTTCGAACTGGCGACCGGTTTCCCGGTCAACCCGCCGGCGACCAAGCCGGTCCGCACCTTCCCGGTCATCGAAACGGAAGGCCAGATCTACGTGCGGGTTCGCGACTGATGACAACGGTGGCGCTGACCGCAGGGCACTGGACTTTCGCTGCGGTCGTCGTCGCCATTGTTCTGGCGTTCCTGTTTCGGCGCGGCGTCACGATTCTCGCGATCCTGGGGATCATGGCGGTGGCGGCCCAGTCGGGCAACGCCGGCGGCGGGCTGCTGAACCATTCGATTTTCGCGGTTCAGGGCGTGTTTCGGGCAATGCTGCTGGCCGGGACCGAACTGTTCGATGTGATCCTGCTGATCGCCGTGATGCTGGCCTTGCTGCGAAGCCTGCAGACGCAGGGTGTGAACCAGTTGATCATGGCGCCGCTGCGCGCGACGATGAAGGGGCCACGTTCCTCTTTCCTCAGTCTCGCGATCATCACTTATGTCACTTCGGCATTCTTCTGGCCTTCACCGGCCATCGCGCTGATCGGTGCGGTCCTGCTGCCAGCTGCGGGACGGGCAGGCCTTTCGGCCATTTCCGCCGCCGTGGCGCTGAACCTGGCGGGTCACGGCATGGCACTTTCGGCGGACCCGGTTCTTCAGGCGGCAACTCGCATCACGGCGGGTGCGGCGACCGAACCGGTCCAGTCGATATTTCCCTATACCCTTCTGTTCTCGCTGATTGTCGGCGGTGTTGCGCTCGGCCTTGGCGCCATTCCGGTTCTGCGGGGCGAGCATGCCGACCATGTGCCTGCCGAGAGCGCCTCGTCCTTCAACGGGCTGCAAGAGGCGCCGACCGAACGCAGCCGCCACGCGCTGCTGCTCGCCATACTGGTGCCCGCGGTCCTTTTCACCGTCACGCTGACCCTGGCCTGGCGCGACCTGGCAGACCCGGCGCGCGCCATCTTCGGTGCGGACGCCACCGCCTTTCTGGGCGGCACCGGACTGGCGCTGCTGATCATATCCTGCGCGCTCGACGACGGTCATCGTGCGCTCGAAACCGTGGTCGAGCATCTGACCACCGGCGTTGCATTCGCCGTCAGCGTGTTCGCACCGGTATTGCCCATCTATTCCTTCTTCCTGCTCGGGGACACCGAGCACGCGCGCCAGATTCTCGGACCGGGCACGCCGGGGTACATGCTCGACCTTGGCAGCATGCTGGGAACCCAGATGGGCCACGGCACGGTTCCGCTCGTTGTCGGGATCGTCGTGGCCGGCGCCCTGTGCGGGATCGATGGCACGGGCTTCGCCGGTCTGCCGATCGTCGGCGCGCTGAGCGCGACAGTGGCGCCCGACGCGCCGGAGCATGTCGCCGTGCTCGCGGCCATCGGACAGATCTCGACGATCTGGGTGGGCAGCGGGACGTTGATTCCCTGGTCCAGCGTCTGCGTCGTCGCGGGCATCTGCGGGGTTTCGCCCGAAGCGCTTGTACGCCGTAACCTCGTGCCCGTTCTGGGCGGCCTTGGGGCCGCGATGGTGGTCGCGATCCTCCTCCTCAATTAGACGTAGGAATTTCGATGCCGAAAGCCGATGGATCGAGCGCGCAGAAGGCCGCCAGGTGGCGCGGGACCGGCGCCGAGGCGATCATGGCAGAGCAGTGCCAGGCGCGGGGCGTCTGGGGTATCTGCGGGGCGGCGGCGCCCGGTGCCGCGCGCATTGGCGCCGGTGTCCTCGATCGGGGTGGCAATGCCTATGACGCGGCGGTGGCGGCGGCGTTGGCCGAGACGGTTCTGCTGCCGCCCAAGTGCGGGCTGGGAGGCGACCTGATCGCGATCGTCTGGCCGGCTGGCGCGGAGGAGCCGGAATGCCTGATCGCCGTCGGCGGCGCCCCTGCCGGCCTTGCGGAAGCGGCCCGTGCGGGGCAGCTCGATGATACGGGGCCCTTTTCGGTTGGCGTCCCGGCCGCGCCGCACGGCTATGCCGCCTTGGCCGAACGGGGGCGCCTTGGCCTTGAGGCACTGGCCGAGCCTGCCATCGCGCTTGCTCGCCGGGGCATAGCCTGGGCGCGCATCTGCGCGGTTCTCTCGGACGAGAGCCGTGATCTTGTGCTCGGGCTCAACCCCCAGGGCACGAGCTACTACCCGGGCGGCAGGGGGCTGGAGCCGGGCGAGACAATCGCGCTTCCCGGAATGGCCCGCCTGATGGAACGCTTTGCCGAGTATGGGGCGGCCCTCTACGAGAGCGATGTCGGCAGCCATGTCGTGGAACGGGTGCGGGAGGCGGGCGGCGTTCTCACCGCTGCGGATTTCGCCTATGCCCGTGCCGAGTGGATCGCGCCGGCGCGCGCCGCGAGCGCGGGCCTTGCCCTTTTCGCGACGCCTGCACCCACGCACGGCGCATCGCTGTTGGAAGCGGTGTCGCGTCTCGGCGCGGCGGATGGCCAGGTGGCCGGCTACGATGCGGCGCTGGAGGCTATTGCGCGGCGGCGCGACACGCTGTCCGACCCGTCCGGCACCTCGATGGTGTCGGCGGTCGATGCGGAGGAGACGATGGTGGTGATCGTCCATTCCAACTCCTATCCGCGCTTTGGCAGCGGCCTCATCGTGGAGCCGTACCAGCTCATCCTCGCGAACCGGGCCGGAAGGGGCTTCAGCGCCACGCCCGGACATCCCAACTTCCCCGCCGCGGGCAAACGGCCGGCGACGACGCTGCATGCCTGGGGCGTGCTGTGCGATGATGGTTCGCGCATGCTCGGGGCGACGCCGGGCGGCACCAACCAGATGCCGTGGAACGTGGCTACCCTCGGACGCATCCTGAATGGGCAGCGGGACGCAGGCCACCTTATCGTGGCGCCGCGCTGGGAATGGCGGCCTTCGGATGACGGGGTGCTGCTGGAAGCGGGATTCGACGAAGCGACCCGCGAGGCCTTTCGCGACCGGGCTCCGTCATTCGCCGAGGTCGATCGCTGGGCGATGCGTTCGGCCATGCAGATCGTCACGCGCTCGCCGGACGGTGTCGCGACCATCGCGGCTGATCCGCGCACGGTGGGAACCGCGCTGGCGCTTTGACGCCGGGGCTCAGATCAGGGCCAGCAGAGAACGCGCTACCAGCGCGGTCGCGGAAAGAGCCGCAACGATCAGCACCGTGGCCCTCACCTGCCGGGCGCTGACCCAAGGCGCGATCACGCCCGACACGAGGAAGCCGAGTACCATCGCGGGAACGAAGACAAGGCTCTCCAGGGCCTGCTGCAGGCTGAACCTGCCGGTCAGGAGCAACGCAAGGATGGAAATCGCGGAACTCGCGCAGAAAAACGCGGCCAGCGTGGACTTGGCCGTGTCGCCATCGCTCTTGTGGTAGATGAGCGCGATCGCCGGGGAGCCGGCGGACGTCAGCGTGCCCATGACCCCGGAGATGAACCCCGCCGACACGAGGTTGCCGCGCGTCCGCTCGACCGAAAAGCCCAGGGCCGTCAGCAGTACGCCGAGCAGGATGAGCAATCCGAAGACGAGGCCGAAGACGGACAGAGGCAGCAGCGCATAGGCCCCGGCCCCGGCCAGCGAGCCGACTATGCGACCCGACAAGGTCAGGGCGAGGCCGGGTCGGTCCAGCGGTCCGTGGCGGCGCAGCAGCATCAGGATGGAAACAAGCATCGCCAGGACCAGCAGCGGGCCGGGGCCGATCGACGGATCGATCAGGATGACCACCGGCGCCGCCACCAGTCCCAGGCCCACGCCGCTCAGGCCCTGCATCACCGAGCCAAGCAGCACGGCCAGGCAGGCAAGCAGGAAGATCTGCGGCGTGGCGACGATCGACACGCCGAGAACGTCCGCGAGTGCCTGGCCCATAGCGCTCACGCGGCGAGGTATACCGTGCGGGTCGTGGTGTAGAAGTCCATGACGCCCAGGCCCGCCTGTTCGCGGTAGGTCTGGTTGCTGGAATTCTTGATGCCGCCGAACGGTGCCGCACCGGAAACGCCGCCGGTTGCGCTGTTGATCTTGACGATGCCGGCATCGATGTCGCGCGCGAAACGCTCGATCGTGGCATAGTCGTTAGTGACGATCGAAGCGGCAAGGCCGTAATCGGTGGCGTTGGCGAGCGCGACCGCTTCTTCATAGCTCGCGGTACGGTGGAAGGCGAGGACCGGGCCGAAGATTTCCTCCCGCGACAGCATGGAGCTTGTCGGCACGTTGGCGAAGATCGTCGGCGTGACGAAGAAACCGCCCTGTTCCTCGGTGAGGTCCGGCAGCGAATCGGAACCGAGCGCCAGTTCGAGACCTTCCGCGCGTGCCATCGCGATGGCCTTGCGCACCTTGTCGTATTGCGCGCGCGTGGCCACCGGTCCGATCTTGGTGGCCGGATCGAAGCCGTCGCCCGCGACCATGGTCGAGGCGATTTCCGCGACCCGGGCCACGATGGCATCGTGGTTGTCGCCGACGATGATCGCTCGGCTGGTCGCCGTGCATGCCTGGCCCGTGAGGTTGAAGGCCCCCTGGGCGATGATTGCCGCGGCGCGGGAGACATCGGCATCGGGCATGACGATGCAGGCGTTCTTGCCGCCCATCTCCAGTTGCAGGCGCCGGCCGGGCCCGGCGGCGCCGTGGATGGCGGCGCCGACCGCGTAGGACCCGGTGAAGGTCACGGCCTTGACCTGCGGCGCGGTCACGATCGCATGCCCCAGTTCTGCGCCGGTGCCCTGCAGGAGCGCGATGGCATCGGTCGGAACGCCCGCGTCCAGCAGGACCTGAACGAAGTTGCGGCCGGTCAGCGGCGTGGCTTCGGACGGCTTGAACAGCACGGCGTTGCCTGTCGCGAGGGCAGGGCCGATCTTGCGCGAAGGCAGCGAGATCGGAAAGTTCCACGGCGTGATGACTGCAATGACCCCCAGGGGCGCACGCACCGAATAGACGAGGCCGTCGGCGGAGGGGTAGGTCTCGCCCCGCATGCGAACCGCTTCGCCCGCATAGAGCCGCAGGTTCGCCGCCGCGCGCTTCCATTCCATGCGCGAAGCCCCAATCGTCTTGCCCTCTTCGCGGGTGAGATCTTCGGCATAGGCCTCCACGCGCTCGATGATGAGGTCCGCGGCACGATTGAGAATCTCGACGCGGCGTTCGTGGGGCGTGGCGGCCCATTCCGGCCAGCCGGCCTCCAGAGCCGCGCAGGCCGCATCGACATCGGCCGGTCCGGACCGGGGGATGATCCCGACAAGGTCCTCGCCGCGCGCGGGATTTCGCCGTTCGTAGCTGCCGCCGCCTGCGGCGCCGCACCAGGCGCCGGCAATGAAATTGTGCTCGCTCATGCGCGCTTGGCCGCTTCGGGGATGGTCACTTCGCCGCCGCCGGTCTCGCGCATGTGCTCTGCGAAGGCCTCGATCGCGGCTTCGCACACGGCGATGTCCTGTTCGCCGTTGCCACCGGAAACGCCGATGCCGCCGACGACCTTGCCGTCAACGTAGATCGGGTAGCCGCCGACGAACACGGTGATGCGGCCATCGTGCTGGGTGAAGATACCCCACGCTTCCTCGCCGGGGTAGGTGTTGGTGAAGGTGTGCGTGACCCGGCGATGCGCGGCGGCCGTGAAAGCCTTGTTCTGCGCGATCTGCACGCTCGTCACCTTGCCCTTGTCGAGGCGGCGTAGTGCGATCGGGTAGCCGGCATCATCGGCGATGCAGATGACATGGGCGCCGCCCAGTTCCTCGGACTTGGCCTGTGCGGCATTCAGAAGCAGTTCCGCTTCGGCGAGACTCAGCACGTTTTTCGTAAGCAAAAGGCGTACTCCACTACATTTACATACTGTATACACACTAGCAGCCAAGCGCTGTCAAGCGCCGGAAGCGCGCGGGATGGGTGGGAAAAAGGGGTTGTGCGACGCACTTGCAAAATGCCGCTTGACAATCAGTATACCTCGCATAATCTCCAAATCGCACACTGTATACCGCATGCGATTTATCATGCGATAAGTGGCTCGCAGGAAACGGCATCAGCGACGCATATAAAGTGCGGGCTGTTGGGATCAGGCATCTTTCATGAGGGGTATTCCATGCGTTTGAGCAGCGGACTTTCGATTTCCAACAGACATCTGTGGTCTACAGCGTCTCCACTCGTCCTGGGGCTGGCGAGTGTCCTGACGGCGACGCCGGCCTTCGCCGAGGCCGCTGCGGCTTCGGCGGCCAGCGTGGATGCGGGCACTTCCGATGAAGGCGCCTCCATTGTCGTCACCGGCTCGCGCCGCGCGGCGCGCTCGCCTTCCGATGTGCCGGCACCGGTGGACATCGTGAGCGCCGCCGAACTGAGCCAGCAGCCGAGCCCCGACGTGTCGAACCAGCTTCGCCTCGTGGTGCCTTCGCTCAACGTCAACGACAATCCGATCAGCGGTACGTCGGCCGGCATTCGGCCTGTCACGTTGCGCGGTCTTTCGCCCGATCACACGCTGGTGCTGGTAAACGGCAAGCGCTTCAACCGGTCGGCCGACATTCCCAGCTTCTCCGGCGGTCTATCCGATGGCTCGCAGAGCCCCGACATCTCTGTCATTCCCTCCATCGCGCTGAAGCAGGTTCAGGTGTTGCGCGACGGTGCGGCCGCGCAATACGGCGCTGACGCGATTGCGGGCGTCGTCAACTTCATCATGAACGACGATGTCTCAGGCGGCCTGATCCAGTCGCAGTTCAGCAGCACGTACGAGGGCGACGGCGACACCTACCAGGTCGCCGGGACTTACGGCGTGCCTGTCGGCGATACCGGCTTCGTGCGGCTGAGCGGGGAATACAGCAGCGCCGACCGTGCCGTGCGTGCCGTGCAGCGCGACGATGCGGCCGCTCTGCAGGCAGCGGGCTATACCGGCGTGCCGGATCCCGCGACCCGTTTCGGCACCCCGCAGATCCGCGATAACATCAAGCTGTTCCTGAACAGCGGCGTCGATGTCGGCATCGGTGAACTCTACGCCTTCGGCGGCTACAGCAGCCGTAAGACCAGCGTGGACTTCTTCTATCGCAACCCGATCGACCGCGACGGTGTCTTCACCGACGGTGCCGGCAACTTCCTCGTCGGTGACATGACGCCCGACGATGGGGTCGCCTGCCCTGGCACCGGAGCCGATGCTATCCCCGTCGGTTCGGCGGATGCCGCCGCGCGGCTGGCGGAAGTGATCGCGACGCCGAATTGCTTCGCCACTGCGAGCCTCTACCCGGGCGGCTACAGCCCCTACTTCATCAACAAGGTGAAGACCGTGTTCGGCACCGCCGGCCTGCGCGGCGAGCTGCTTCCGGACCTCCAGTACGACCTCAGCTTCGGCGCGAGCCGCTACAAGATGTCGATCTACGTCCATAACTCGATCAATCCGAGCCTGGGCAGCGACAGCCCGACCGAGTTCTACAACGGCTCGCGCATTCAGGAAGAGCAGGTTGCCAACCTCGACTTGAGCTATCCGCTCGAGGTGGGCTTTGCGACGCCGCTGAACATTGCCGGGGGTGTCGAGTGGCATCGCGAGAAGTTCACGGTCAAGGCGGGTGAGCCGGCGTCTTATGAGGCCGGCGTGCTGGCCACGCAGGGCTTCACGGTCGGCGAGGATGCCTATGCCGGTTATTCGCCCGACATCGCGGGTAGCCGGTCGCGCGACAACTGGTCGTTCTACCTGGATCTCGAGACCAATCCGATCGAGCAGCTCGATCTCGGTCTCGCCGCGCGCTACGAAAGCTTCAGCGACTTCGGCGACAAGGTTACCTACAAGGTTTCCGGACTGTTCCACATCACCGACAGCCTGGGCGTCCGCTCGACCTATGCGACCGGCTTCCACGCGCCGAGCCCCGGCCAGCAGGCCTACACCGGCCTTGGTCAGCAGCTGACCGCCGATGGCACCCTGGTCCAGACCGGCATCATTCCGGCGGACAACCCGATCGCGCTCGCGGTGGGCGGGCAGAAGCTGAAGCCGGAAACGTCGAAGAGCTTCAGCGCGGGCCTGGTCTTCGACGAGCCCTGGCTGAATGTCACGATCGACTACTTCAACATCAAGATGAAGAACCGCCTGACGCAGTCGCAAAGCTATTCGCTGACCGACCTGCAGCGTGCCGACCTGATCGCGCAGGGCTACGCCTTCGCCAGCCAGATCGGCACCTTCAAGTTCTTCACCAACGACTTCTCCTCGACCACGCAGGGTGTCGACGTCGTCGCGACGGTGCCGCTCAACTTCATTCCGGCGGGGCAGACGGCCTTCAGCGCGGCGATGAACTACACCAAGAACGAGGTCACGTCCTACGATCCCAGCGATCCTAACGAACTGCTGGACGAAGGCCGCGTGATCCAGCTTGAGAAGATGCTGCCGCGCTGGCGCGGGAATGCGACGATTACGCATAGCAGCGAGCGCTGGCACGGCCTTGTCCGCATGAACTACTTCGGCAAGTACACCGAACTGCACGTCAACTCGCTCGGCCTGCGTTTCGACCCGGGATCGGAGATCACCTTCGACGCGGAAGTGGGCTTCAAGCCGCTCGAGAACCTCGACATCGCGGTCGGTGCGACCGACATCTTCGACAACCGCCCCGACCTCAATCCCTACCGCGGCATCCTCGGGTCGAAGTATCCGACGACCTCGCCGATGGGGCTTGCCGGTGGCACCTACTACATTCGCGCCGGTATCACCTTCTAACGATTACCCAACCTGCATGACAGCCGGTCTGCCCGATACCAAAGGGCAGGCCGGCTTTTTTTTTGTTCGAAGTATGTGCCCGACATGATCCCGGATTTGGCTGGAACGGCACCGTCCATGTTTTGTTAGGGGGCTGTCTTGCGGGACGTTCCAGTGGACGGGGAGCGGGAGCCTTGCAGCCTTTGCGCAGGATGTCGCGTGGAAGGCGAGCCGGTTCCGCCACGGTCGGGCTATTGGCCAGTTGTGGGCTTCAGGTCTGTCCTATGGCCTCGGGTCTTGCCGCAGGTCGTGTCTCGGCCGAAAAGACGAACCCCCGGGTGCGCGGGATGCGCGCCCGGGGGCCATGTCCTGAAAGGTCCTTGCGGACCGCAGGCTCTTATTTGTTCGCGTATATCAGGAACAGGGCGAGCGTGGCCGCAGCCAGGAAGCCGAGGGCCACGGGCAGGAAGTTGCGCCGGGCCAGTTCGTCGGGGTTCACATCGGCCATGGCCGCGGCCACGCAGACGCCCGACCATGGGACGATGGTGCCGCCCCCGACCCAGACGCTGCCGATCTGCCCGATACTGGCGAGGATCGCGGCATTAGCGGGAACCGTACTGGCGACGGCACCGGCGATGCTGCCTGTCAGCGGCAAGCCGGAAAAGCCGAAGCCGTCGATGCCCGATAGAATCCCGACGACCATCACGCCGAAGGGCAGGATCGGATTGTCCTGTCCCAGAAAGCTGCTTGCGGCCTTGCCGAGATCGAGGAGGAACCCCGGGGTGCCCGGACCGAGGACTTTGGCGGCATGCTCGGGGTCGCCGAGGAAGAAGAAGGCGACGATCGGCAGGACGGGCGCAAAGACCTTGACGGCAAAGGCAAATCCTTCGCGAAGATGGACGATGACCTGTTCCAGCGCGTGATGCCCGTCCTGCACGACGCAGGCGATGACGAGGATGCAGACCGCGCACCCGCCGAGAAGCGCCGTGGCATCGCCGCCGTAGATGGCGTGAGCAGGGTCGAACAGGGCGCGCGAGATGATGAGGGTTCCCATTCCGAACAGCACGGACGGTGTCAGAATGGCGAGGAAGCGGGCATGGGGGCCGAACTCGGAGCGCCCCTGAGAGTCGCCGAGCGGCAGGGTCGAAGCGCTGGCAACCACCTTGCCGCGTCGCATGTCCCGTCCGAGCAGCAGGCCGAAGACCGTAAGCGCGATCACGCCGACGACACCCGCGAACAGTACCGTGTAGAAAAGGACAAGGCCGGGGGACACATGGGCCGCGCCTGCGGAAATGCGGGTTGCCGCCTGGATTACCGGGTCGGAAGAGAGAGCCATCCCGTGCCCGGCGATGTTGACGGCCGCCACCGCGCCGATCGCAGGCAGCCTTGCCCGGATCGCGACCGGCACCAGGACCGTGCCGACCAGCGCCGTCGCCGGCGAGGGCCAGAAGAAGATGCCGCACACGTATGTCGTGCAGGCGAGCGTGATGAACGCGGAACGCGGGCCGACGATCAGCCGGCGCACCGGGATGATCATGAGTTCGTCCGCGCCCTCCTTGCTCATGGCTTTCAGCATGGCCAGCATGAGGGCCACCAGCAGCATGATGTCGAACAGGCCGATGCCCGCCATCAGGATCGCACGGAACAGGCTTTGCGTGGCGAAGATCATGCGATCGGGCAGCGTCGTGCCGGCATTGGCGGACATGAAGGCCAGAGCCACGGTACCGGCGATGGCGACAATCGCGACGTTGCGGCGCACCACCATCACGAAAATGATGGTGGCGACGGTGAAGAGGAAGACCCAATGGGCCGCGGTGATCGGCATGATTACTCCGTGCTGCGCTTCTTGCGACCTCGCGCACTCTTTGTCTCGGTCCCCCCGGCCTCGTTTGTGAGGCTGGAACGGCCGAACTGGTTGTTCGCTTCGATGATGGTGACCAGCGCATCGAGAAAGGCTTCGCGCTGCTTGCTATTGAGGCATGCCAGCAGCCGGGTCTGCGCACGCGTCATGTCGGGATAGTGCCGACTGAGCATCTCGCGTCCGGCCCGGGTCAGGCGCACGAGCTTGGCCCTGCGGTCGATTTCGCTCTGGCGGCGCTCGACGAGGCCGGCGCGTTCCAGCCGGCGCAGCACGTCGGCGACGTTGGTCCGGTCGATGCCAAGCTTGGTCGCAATGGCGATCTGGTCGATGTCCGGGTTGGTCGAAAGGATCGTCATCAGCCCGTACTGGACAGGGGTGATGTCCGAATCGCCGACTTCCTCGAAGAACAGCGCGTAGTGCAGCTGGTGGACCCTGCGGATCAGGTATCCGGGCCGCTTCCACAGCGGCAGATCCTCCATCAACTGGCGCAGGGAACCCTGTTCCTCACCCGTGTCCCCGCGTGCCGGCTCCACCCGATCAGTTTTTGCCATGCCTCTGAAATCCTTGATCCGATCTTGTGTCGTTTCGTCCTTTGGAGGGTTGAACACAATATTATCGATCAGTATACCCCTTTTTTATCAAAAGGGGCTCGAAATGCAGGCAGGCGTCGCCGTCGCGACAAATATCGAGGCCGTTCAGTCAGCCTGGAACCCGTTCAGCGCGATACTGGAGGCGCAGCCCGACCCGTCGACTCCAAAGGGAACGCTGGCGGGGGTGGCCGTGTCCGTGAAAGACATTCTCGATGTCGCCGGCGCGCCGACGCGCTGGGGCTCGCTCGCTCTGCAGGATGCCGCGCCCGCGGAGCGTGACATGGAAGCGGTGGCGCGGCTGCGGCAAGCCGGCGCGAGCATCGTCGCCAAGACCACCACGACCGAATTTGCGCACAGTCCGCTCGGCTATTCTTCGCTGACGGGCATGACGCTCAATCCCTGGAATCCGCGCATGACTTGCGGGGGATCATCGAGCGGAGCGGGCGTGGCCGTGGTTACCGGCGCAACCCCTCTGGCCCTTGCCACCGATGCGGGATGTTCGACGCGTCTGCCTGCCGCCCTGACCGGGGTCTTCGGCCTGAAGGCCACCTCGGGCCGCATCCCGCACGAGAAAGTGCCGGAAGGGTTCGCCAGCATCGTTCACCTGGGGCTTCTGGCACGCGACGTGGACGTGCTCGAGCGTGGCCTGGTCGCGGTCGCGGGGCCGCACCGGTCCGATCCGCAAAGCCTGTCGCAACCGGATCTGCGTATCCCGCATCCGGGCAGCGATGGCGATGCCCTTGCGGGGCGGCGCATCGCGATCTGGCGGTTTGCCGGCAATGCGGTCCTCGATGACGACGTTGAATGCCAGATGGTCGATGCGGCAAAGGTGCTGGCGGATGCGGGCGCGCGGGTGGACTGGCTCGAGTATCCGCTGGAAAATCCCACGCGGCACTGGGCCGTGCTTCAGGAAGTGTCGTGGGCCGCGCGCGTTGCCGCCCTGCCCGCGCGGTTGGGGGAGCGCCTGTCCCTGACGTTTCGGGACGGCGCGGCCCGGGGGCGTGAGGCCACAGCGCTCGGGCTCAGCGCAGCTCTGGCCGGTCGCACCGCTGTTTTCCGGGCCGTGCAGCGGGTCTTTGCGGCCGGATACGACTTCATCCTCACCCCATGCGCGGCTGCGGCGGCGATCGCGGCGGATCATCCTACCGATGCGCCGCTGGAAATCGGCGGACGGAGTGTCGGGCCGCTACGCGACGCGTGGGTGCCCTATCTGTCGCTTTTCAACCTTTCCGGTCACCCCGCGATAACGCTGCCGTCGGGGCTGGACCGCAACGGCGTGCCCATGGGGCTGCAGCTCGTCGCGCCCTGGTGGGAGGAGCACCGACTGCTCGCCGCTGCCCGGGCATGGGAAGCCGCCTGTCCGCCGCCGACTATGGAATCTTGACCGAAAAGGACACCTTGATGGCAATGGAACCGCTCGCGACAAAGGGTAACTACCTCCACATCTACGACTTTCGCGTCGAGCCTGGCCGCGAGGAGGAGTTCATCGCCCTGTTCGACGAGTTCGATTATTCGGACGGCAATCCGATGCACAAGTCACCCGCGCAGGTGCAGGATGGAGTCCTGTGCCGCGATACCACCGACCCGCAGCGGTTCTTCCTCATCGCCGAATGGTCCGACATCGCCGAACATGCCCGGATCCGCGCGATCCTGGCGGAAGAGATCCGGCCGGCCTTCATCAGCCTGATCGAGGGGCGGCGGTTCGTGCCCACTTATGCGGAGGTCGTTTCTTCCACGCCGCATCATATTCTCAACGATCCGGAATGACCGCGCGCGACGTCTACGGCTTCTTTCGAAGCTCCACGTCCTACAGGCTGCGTCTGGCTCTTGCCGCAAAGGGGCTCGACTACTCGCAGCGCTTCGTAAGCCTGCCCGAGGGGGCGCATCGCACCGAGGCATTCCTTGCGGTCAATCCGCAGGGGCTGGTGCCCGTTCTTTGCGAGGACGGGCAGGCCTTCACGCAGTCTCTGGCAATCATGGAATACCTTGAGGAACGTTATCCCGAGCCGCCGCTGATGCCCGCCGGCCTCGTCGAGCGCGCCTATGTTCGGGCCCTGTCGCAAGTTATCGCTTGCGACATTCATCCGCTCAACAACGTGCGGGTCCTCAAGTTGCTGCGGGAGGATTTCGGGGTCGACGAGCCCGGCGTGCAGCGATGGTACGAGCACTGGATCGCAACCGGCATGGCGAGCTTTGAATCCATGCTGTCGCGCGAGCGTCGCCACGGGCGCTATTGTCTTGGCGAACAGCTTACGATCGCAGACCTGTGTCTTGTCCCGCAGGTCGCCAATGCGCGCCGCTTCGCGTGCGACCTGTCGCCCTTTCCGCTGTCGCTGGGCATTGCCGAGCGGGTGGAGGCCCTCGATGTGCTTGCCTTGGCCGCACCGGGGCGGCAGGCCGACGCTTTCTGAGGGGCTGGCCCGTCAGCCGGCCGGCCGCACCTGATCGCGGGCGTACCCGGCCACGGCCTTGTAGCTGTTGCTGATGGCGGCCAGTTCGGCCGGGTCGATGACATCCTCGATGCGTTCGAAGGGACGGTCGCCCGAGCGTTCGTGCACGACTTTCAGGATCACGTCGGGCGGCGTGGTGCGGTTGGTGCGCACGACGTCCGCAGTCGCGGGCAGGCGCTGGTCCGCGTATGCCTGAAGAGCTGCTTCGACGTTTCCGTCGGCCGCCAGCGCGTCTGCCAGCGCCCGCGCGTCGAGAATGGCCTGGCCGGCGCCGTTGGAGCCGCGCGGATACATCGGATGGGCCGCGTCTCCCAGCAATGTGACCGCGCCGCTGGTCCACCATGGCAAGGGGTCCTTGTCGACCATGGGATATTCCAGGATCGTGTCGGCCGCACGGATCATCGCGGGCACGTCGAGGAAATCGAAATGCCAGTCCTCGAACGCGTGGATGAAATCCTCGATGCGGCCCCGGCGGTTCCAGTCCTGCCGCGTGTGTTCGGGCGTCTCGATCTCGGCGACCCAGTTTATCAGTTGGGTTCCCTCGCTGTCGATATTGTCGCGGATGGGGTAGATGACCATCTTTCCATGGCTCAGCCAACCGGCCCTGACGTAGCTTGCACCGTCGAGATAGGGCTTCCAGCGCGTGACGCCGCGCCACATGTTGACGCCCGAATAGATCGGTGGGCCATCATCGGGATGCAGCAGCTTGCGGACGGCGGAATGGATGCCGTCCGAGCCCACCAGCGCCGAACCGCGCACGCTCGGCAGGGGGGCGCCCGTCTCGTCCACGAAGTGAACGAGGACACTGTCCTCGCTCTGCTCGAAGCCGGTGCAGCGGTGGCCTGTCACGATGGTCCGCGTTCCGGTGCGCGCCACCAGCGCACTTGCCAGGATTTGTTGCAGGTCGCCGCGATGAATCTGGAACTGGGGAACATCATAGCCGGCAGAGAGACCCACGGCCTCGGTATGCACCAGCTGCCCGAAGCGTGTGTAGAAGCATGAATTGCGCGCCGAGATCGCCGTGCGCTCAAGCGCTTCGCGCAGGCCGAGTTGACAGAGCTGCGCACTGGCGTGGGGCAAGACGCTGATACCCACCCCCAGCGGAGCGAGTTGCGGCGCGCTTTCGAAGACCGTGCTTCTGATGCCACGCTCGTGAAGCATGAGGGCCAGGCTCAAACCGCCGATCCCGGCGCCTGCAATGATGATTTCGTTCGCGTTCACGCCCGTACTCCGTCCGTGCTTGCCCGACGAGTGATAACCGCTCGGCCCGCATAGTCAATATAAGATGTATACTGATTAAATTGTGTGGACTGAGGGGAGGGGATGTCGTGTGCGGAGCGTGCAGGCGTCATGACGTCACGAGGTTGCGCGACGCTGGCGTGTGGCCGGTCGTGCCCGTTCCCTTCGACGGCAAACCGGCAGCAGCGTTATCGTGGATGCCGGGCTGCCAGCGCAATGCCGGCGAGGTTCTGTTCGCGCTTGATCCAGCGGACCCGGGCAGGCGGCGCTTCGATCGCCAGGGCCAGGAACCGGGCTGCATGGCGGTGCGGCGCTTGGCGACTTGCCAGAACCGCATTGGCCTGCCTCGTCACCTCGACCGCGTCGCCGATCAGTTCGACATCGGCAAGACCGGCCGCTTGCGACAATTCCAGAGCGAGGATCAGTGCCAGCCATTCGGCGTCGGTATTCGTCCCGGTCCCCAGGTCATCGAACAGATGCTCTACGCCGCGCACCACCACGGCCGCCTCCATGGGGCCGGGGTTGGGGCGACAACCGCCATCGAAGAAGACTTTCACCCTGCGACGCGCCATCGGCGTTTCCATCTGCCTCGATCGATTGCTGTCGCATCAAGCTGTTGCAAAGCGGGCCTCGCCAATCAAGTGCTTCGCCGGTGGTCGGCACGGCGGCGGATCGCGGGAATTGCATTCCCGATGACTGCGAAAACACGCCTTTTCCAAAGTACATGATCCATGTGCCCTGCGATCCCTCCAATCGGCCCAAGTTCTGATCTCGAACAGGTCGCGAAGGACAGGCTGCCGGAAATCATCGGCAAAGTTGCGCGCAGCAGAGATCGCGCGGCCATGGCGTGCTGTTTCGCGCTTTATCTGATCGTTGAGACAGTCTAGCCACGCCGACTGGTGCAACGATTCCCCGTGTCCGTGACAGATCCATCGTCTTCATCCGGCCTAGAAAGCGCGCTTCTGACTTATCGGGAGCAACTGCTGCGCTTTCTTCGCGCGAGGGGGGCGGGGGATGCCGCCGAGGACATCCTGCAGGAAGTCTGGATCCGTATCACCACGAGCAACCTCGGGCCCGTGGCATCGCCGCTGGCCTATCTTCATACGGTCGCGAACGCGGTCATGGTCGATCGCTACCGTTCGGTGCGCCAGGCGGAAAAACGCGAGAGGGACTGGGCCGATGTCCATACCGGGGAGGGCGAGGTTTCTTCAGAACCCTCTGCGGAGCGGCAACTGACCGCGACGCAGGAAGCCGCGAAGGTTCTGGCCATGCTCGACAGCCTTGGCCCACGCGTTGCCGCCATCTTCCGCCGCCATCGGGTCGACGGCCTTCCCCAGAAGGCCGTCGCTGCCGAACTCGGCGTGAGCCTGAGCACCGTGGAAGGGGACCTGCGCACGGCCTATCGCGCCCTGGCCGAGTGGAAGGCACGAGCCGATGGAGAGGAGCGATGAGGCTGTCCGCGATCGACTCCGTCGTGCTCATGAAAGGAATGCGCAATGGCCAGTAGCGAGGCAATCCATGAGCAGGCCCTCGACTGGGCCGTCCGCACCGGCGATCCCGCCTTTACCGACTGGGCGGGCTTTACGGCGTGGCTGGAGGCCGATCCCGCGCATGCACAGGCCTACGACGCGATCAGCGCTTCGGTGGCAGAGGGCGCCGAACTGCTTCGTGTCGCCGGCCCGGCGAACGACATCTCAGCGTCGCATGAGCCGGTTTCCCAAGCGCCTGTCTCGTCGCGCCGCCGCTGGCTGGGCGGCGTGCTGGCGGCTTCGGTCGCCCTGGTGGTGGGTGTAGGGCTGTGGCAGCGCGAACGGGCCGACCTTTATGAGATCGCAACGGCCCCCGGCGAAATCCGAACGCTGACGATGCGGGACGGGACCTCGATCGCGCTGTCCGGGCAGACGACGATCGAGCTCGATCACAACGATCCGCGGCGGGCCCGGCTCAAGCATGGCGAAGCGCTTTTCACTGTGCGCTACGATGCCGATGCACCCTTCCGTGTCGCTGTCGGGGAGGACCGGCTAGTGGATATCGGCACGGTCTTCGACGTGCGCCTTGACCGACAGGGGATGAGCGTTGCCGTCTCGGAAGGCGCGGTGCAGTTCAATCCCGATGCGCAGAACGTGCGTATCGATCCCGGCCAGCGGCTGTCGCACGACATCGCTACGGACCGTTACGTGCTTTCCGCCGTAGCCGTCGGACAGGTCGGCGAATGGCGCCAGGGCCGGCTGACTTTCGAACAGGCATCGCTCGAACGGGTGGCCTCCGATCTCACGCGCGTTACCGGCATTCCGTTTTCGGCGGGTGCGCCGGGCGGGAAGCCGGCCAGCATTTCCGGGTCCGTGCTGATCGCCCCGATCAGGAAGGACCCGCAGGCGATAGGCGATCTCCTCGGTCTGGAGGTGATCCGCACCGCCGATGGGTGGAGCCTCGCTCCTCTTTGACGATGCATATCGGCCGAATCCTTCTGGCGATCGCGATGGTCGCGCCGGCTCCTGCCCTTGCCGGAACCTCAAGGGTGGCGACGGGCCCCGGCAGCGCGGGCAGCGCGGCCATCGAGATCGCGCGCCAGACGGGAAGCAGCATCGTCATAACCGATCCGGCGCTGGCCGCCCGTCCGGTTCCGCCGATCAGCGGGCGTTTCGATGCCGAAGAGGCGGTTCGCCGGCTGGCGCGTGCCGCCGGCGCGCGCGCCGTAGCCACCGGACCGGGGTCCTGGCGGATAGAGAGGGTTCCCGCCCGCCGCATGGCTGCGAGAGCCCCCGCTTATGCGGTAAGGGCGAACCTTGCCGGGGCCGGTGACGAAGTGGCGGCGGAACCGATCGTCGTCGTCGCGACCAAACGCGATCTCACCATCGATCAGGTGGCCGGGCAGGTTGCCATTCTGGACGGCCAGACACTTGCTGCCGGGGGCGTCGGCGGGACCGAGAAGATCGCGCGCGAGCTTGCCACCGTGGCTTCCACCCACCTCGGCAGCGGGCGCAACAAGCTGTTCATTCGCGGGATCGCGGATTCGAGCTTCACCGGGCCGACACAGGCGACCGTGGGGCAGTACATCGGCGACCTGCGCCTGACCTACAATGCCCCCGACCCCGACTTGCGGCTTTCCGACATGGCGCGGGTGGAGGTGCTCGAAGGACCGCAGGGCACGCTTTACGGTGCCGGTTCGCTGGGCGGCATCATCCGCCTCGTGCCGAATGCGCCGCAACTGGACGTGACCAGCTTTTCCGGGATGCTCGGCGGCTCGCTGACCCAGCATGGCGATCCCGGCGCGGATGCCAGCGCGACGGTCAATTTGCCGCTGGCCGAAGGCACAGCCGCGCTGCGCGCAACGGTCGATGCCATGCGGCTGGGCGGCTATATCGACAAGCCGCTGCTCGGCCGGCGCGACGTGAACCGGACCGACATCCTCGGCGGCCGCGTCGCGCTGCGCGTCGAGCCGGCGCCTGGCTGGTCGGTCGACGTGGCGGTGCTGGGCCAGTCGACCGATACGGCCGACAGCCAGTATGCGGACCGCGACGGCGTGCCGCTCGAAAATACCGCGCGCGTGCCCGAAAGCGCGCGCGCGGACTATGGTATGGGGCAGATTGTCGTTTCGGGGCGGATCGGTGCCGTGCACCTGCGTTCGACCACCGGACTGGTCCGCCAGAACCTGCGCGAGAACTACGATGCCTCGTTGCCTGATGGGGCGCCGCGTGTCTTCACCCAGACCAACCGTACCCGCATGGTCGCCAACGAGACGCGGCTGTGGATGCCCGAACGCGGTGGTTTCAGCTGGCTTGCCGGTGCCAGCTTCACGCATAACAGGACGACTCTGAGCCGCCTGTTCTCGTCCACTGGCTTGCGCAGCGCGACGGCTGGCGTGCGCAATACCATCGACGAGGCCACGCTTTATGGCGAGGCCAGTCTGCGGTTGACACAGCCGCTGGTGGCGACGGCGGGTGGCCGCGTGACCTGGTCGCGACTCGACGGCGAGGGCGAGGACATCCTGCCCGAAGTGCTCATCGTCTATGCCAAGAGCGGCATTGCGGCCCGGCGTACCTTCACGACGGTCCTCCCCTCGCTGGCACTGCATCTGGAGATCGCCCCGCATTCCGCGATGTACATGCGGTATCAGGAGGGCTTTCGTCCGGGCGGTCTCGCCATCGACAGCAACTATGTGCGTCGCTTCCGCAACGACCGCACGCAGACCTTCGAGGTGGGCGCTCGGCATGGCAGTCGCGGTCGCGGCGCGTTCGATCTTGCCATGAGCCTGTCCTACACGCGCTGGCAGGACATCCAGGCCGACTTCATCGATGCCTCCGGCCTGCCGAGCACGGCCAATATCGGTGATGGCCGTATCTGGACCGCCAGCCTCAGCGGCGGCGCGCAAGTGCTGACCGGCCTGCGCCTCGAAGCGGGTGTCGCGTGGAACCAGAGCAAGGTGGACAAGCCCTCGCTGCCCGTGGAGCTGCTGCAGACGCGGGCGATGCAGGTTCCCAACATCGCCAATGTCGCCGCGCGGCTGGGCTTGCGCTGGGAGCGCGAATTGCGCGGCGATCTCAGGCTGCAGGCGCAGGGGTGGGCCAGCTATGTCGGCCGCTCCCGGCTCGGCATCGGGCCCGAACTCGGCGATCCGCAAGGCGACTACCTCGATACCGGCATCACCGCGCGGATCGGCACCGACCGGATCGGGCTGACGCTTGGGATGACGAACATCGCCGACGAGCGCGGCAACCGCTTCTCGCTTGGCACGCCCTTCGGCACCGGGCGCGAGCAGGTGACGCCGCTGCGCCCGCGCACGGTGCGCATCGGCATCGACACCCGCTTCTAGAAACTTTTTTCAAGGCTGCACGCGCACCGCTCCGTCCAACGGGTCGATACGGACCTGAAGGGATTGAGATGTCGCGTTACCTGCTTGCTTCCACCGCATTCCTCGCACTCGCTGCCAGCACCCAGACGGCCCGTGCCGAGGACATCACGACCAAGAAGACCACCCCGCTTCGCACCTCGACGATAAAGAACGGTGCGGCGGACACGATCACCATCACTACGGACGGCTCCGTTGTGCTGACCGGTGGCACGGCCGTCACGATGGACAGCGATCACGCCGTCAGCAATGCCGGGACGATCGATGTCAGCAACGGCACCGCGGGCATCGTGGCGCTTGCCGGTACCAGCGGGAACATCGTCAATTCCGGCACGATCACGGTCGACGAGCCCTATGCGCCGGCCGATGATGACAACGATGGTGATCTGGACGGCCCCTTCGCGCTTGGCGCGAACCGCTACGGCATCCGCACCGAGGGCGCGCATGGCGGCAATATCTCCAACAGCGGCAAGATCACCGTGGTGGGCAATGATTCCGCCGGTATCTCGCTGGGCGGTCCGCTGACAGGGGATTTCACCCACAATGGCGAAACGGCGGTGACCGGCGATCGTTCGGTCGGCATCGAGGCTGGCGCGATCGATGGGGACGTTCGTCTCGCCGGCTCGGTTTCCGCGCGCGGCGAGGATGCGGTCGGTGCGCATTTTTCCGGTGACGTCGACGGCGCGATGGTCGTGCAGGGCAATGTCGCGGCAACCGGATACCGTTATACGACGGTTCCCTCCGATCCCTCCAAGCTCGACGCGGACGATTTGTTGCAGGGCGGGTCGGCGCTGCTCATCGAAGGCAACGTCTCGGGTGGCATCGTCCTGGCCGTGCCGCCGGGGGATGCCGATCCGGACAACGCTGACGAGGACGCGGACGGCATTCCCGACAACGAGGAAGGTTCGGCCAAGGTCGTGTCCTATGGCGCCGCGCCGGCCATGGTGATCGGTGCCACCGATCACGCCGTTGCCATCGGTCCGGTCGCCGGTACCGCGAGCGGGTATGGCCTGCAGATCGACGGTGCGATCGAGGGCCGCGGCCTCTATTCCGGCGTCGATGCAACCGGCCTGGCGATCGCCGGGCGCGGCGGCGAAGTGACCATAGCCAACGGCATTGGCATCGGCGGGACGGTCATGGCCGTGTCCAACGGCGGCAGCGCGACCGCCGTGCGGATCGGCGCGGGCGCGTCGACGCCCGAACTGCGGAATTCGGGAACGATCAGCGCGAGCGGTGGAAATGCGGCTTCGGCCCGCACCACCGCGCTCCACGTCGCAGCCGGGGCGAGCCTGCCGACGATCCGCAACAGCGGTACGATCAAGGCCGTCGCCGGAGCGGACGGCACCGCCACCGCCATCCTCGACGAGAGCGGCTCCGTCACGCTCTTGGAGAACAGCGGCGCGATCACGGCATCCGGCGCGGCGGCGGCATCGGGCCGCAATGTCGCGATCGATCTTTCGGCCGCGACGCAGGACCTGACGGTACGCCAGACCCAGGTCGCTTCCGGATACGATGCCCCGTCGATTTCCGGCGACGTGCGCCTGGGCAGCGGCAATGACCTTCTCGCCATCGCCGACGGCAGCCTGACGGGCGATGTGACGTTCGGCGGCGGCGACGACCGGCTCGCGCTGTCGGGCGATGCCGTGCAGACGGGCAAGGTCACTTTCGGTGGTGGTGCCGACACGATGACGCTGGAGGGCAGTTCCTCCTTTTCCGGCACGCTCGATTTCGGCGGCGGCGCGGACTCACTGACGCTGGCGGGCACTTCCGCCTTTGGAGGCAGCCTGCTCAACGCGTCCCAAGCCTCGGTGAAGGTGTCCGGGGGCGCTCTCGACATTCGTATGCCCACCCAGGTCGGCTCGCTCGAGATCGGCGAGAACGGCGTGCTGGTGGCGACGCTCGATGCCGCGAACGGCCAGGGCAGCGCCTATACGGTGGGCGGCACTGCCAGCTTTGCCGAAGGGGCCAAGCTGGCGATCCGGCTGGCCGACGTTTCCACCGCAGAAGGCAGCTATCAGGTCCTGACCGCTTCGGCCATCGAAGGTCTCGACAAGCTGGAGACGGTGACCGATCTTGTCCCCTTCATGTTCAAGGCCGAACTCGACGAGGGTGCCGCCGACAACACGATCGTGGTCGATGTCGCCCGGCGCTCGATCGGCGAACTGGGGCTCAATCGGTCGCAGGCCAGTGCCTACGATGCGGTTTTCGCGGCGCTTTCGACCGACGAGGAAATCGAGGACGTCTTCCTGTCCATCACCGATGGCGGTACGTTCCGCGACGCCGTTGGGCAGATGCTGCCCGATCATGCGGGCGGCGCGTTCGAGGGCATCAGCCTGGGTGTTCGCACGCTGGCGCGCCAGTTGCAGGATCCGCCGACCCCGCTCGGGCATGAAGGCAAGATCGCAACCACCGTCAATCTCGCGTTCTGGGGAAGCGACAAGAAGGCGGGCCCGACCGCGGCCTACGATCTGAGCGGCTATGCCTGGTCGCTTGGCGGCGAGTACGAGACCGGCCTCGGCTATTTCGGTGCGACGGTGTCCTACCTGTGGAACCGGCATACGATCGGTGCCGCCAGCGAAGTGAAATCGGGATCGGTCGAAGGCGCGGTGCATTGGCGCGGTCACTGGGGCGCCTTCGGCGGCTTCGCGCGCGCCTCGATCGGGCATGCCGATTTCGACAGCGAGCGAAAGTTCACGGGCGTGACGGCGGACAAGGAAATCAAGCGCACCATCGACGGGAGCTGGAACGGCAGCTTCGTGACATTCGTCGCGGGCGCATCGGCCGAGGGCGGAACCCAGTTCTTCTTCTTTCGTCCGCAGGTGTCGGTGGACTACGTCCGGCTCAGGGAAGACGGCTATGCCGAAACCGGGGACGATGCGCTCGGCCTTGTCGTCGACAAGCGCACCAGCGACGAGTTCGGCCTCAACGGCGGCATGACCGTCGGCTTCGATCTCATGGGGATGAACGCCCGCGACGAGAACTGGATGCGGATCGAGACCGAAGGCGGCTGGCGTGAAGTGCTGGGCGGAAGCCTGGGCGCCACCACGGCGCGGCTCGGCACCGGGGACGTCGCGCCCGGAGAGGCCTTCACCCTCTCGCCCGAGGGCTCGACGAGCGGCTGGTTCGGGCGCCTGCGCGCCTTCGGCGGTTCGGTCGGGTTCATCATGGGCGGCGAACTGTCGGCGGATCGCCGCCATGGCGAGGTCAACCTGGCCTTGCGCGGCAGTGTGACCGTCAGGTGGTGAAGATCCTTGTCCTGATCGCGGCAGGGTGCGTTGTGCTGGGCATCGGTCTGCTCGGCGCGTGCACGCTGCCGCTTCGGGAAGGCGGGCCCGCCCGGCCGCGCGAGGAAATCGTCATTGCGCGCGGCCCCTGCAACGGTTTCTGTCCGGTCTACCGGGTCAGCGTGACGCCGGGAGGTCTGGTCGACTTCGAGGGGCTGCGCCATACGGCCCTGATCGGGTCGCGCATGCGCGCGGTGTCGCGCAGGACTTACGACGAGGTGCGCAAGGCCGTCTTGCCGCTCCGTCCGCCGACGGGCACCACGCGCGACTGGCCCTGCGCGAATCCGCCCACGGAGACGTCGCAAGTCACGGTCGAATGGCGCAGCAAGTCCGGGACGCAAACGACGTTGCGATTGCGCGCGGGGTGTCGGGAGGCCGACAGCGAGATGATCGAGCGCCTGCTCGACCGCCAGATAAAGGTTCTCGGCGTCGAGGCATGGGTGCGGCAGGCGCTGCGGGATGGCGTGCCGAAAGGCTAGCGGCAACCGGCTTCATCACCGCTGCCTCGAAGAGCTTCTCCTAGCGTCCGTCACGCAGGCCAAGCAGCGGCCCGGCTGAGGCTGGCGAAGGTCGTTCGGATCGTCATGGAAGGCTGTGCCGATCGGCCGGCGATCGGTCACTTTGCGCGTGAACTGGTAACCGATCCGCATAGCGGGCGCAGGGGCACGCACCTGCTCGACCGGTTCGAAACCGTGAGCTTCGGCGAACTCTGGCGGCGGACGCGCGCCATTGCCGCCGACTGGCACGCGGATGCGGGGAACCCGGTCAGGGGGGGCTTCGTGGCGGTGCTGGAGTACTTCACCACCGACAAGCCCCATCCGCGTGGCGAGTTCCTGGTCGAGATCCCCAAGTTCATGGCCGGCTACTACAAGCGGCCTGACCCGACCGTCGCTCATTCCTTCACGGCAGAGGCGAGTTCGATCAGTTCCTCGGTGATCTGTTCCTGGCGGAGCCGCCGCGCCGTTGCGGTCAGTTCGTCGACCTTGCGGGCGACGTTCTCCCGGGCGGCAATCATCGCGCGCATGCGGGCCTCGTTTTCCGCTGCGTAGGACAGCGTCAGGGCTTCGCACAGCTGGGCGAAGACATATTCGTTGGTGAGCCGTTCGAGCAGGATCGGCGCCGGCAGGTGCACGAGCGGGGCTTGCGCGCGATTGGTTGCGGGAAAACGCGCGAAGTCGAACGGAATGAGCGTTTGCGGCACCACGGTATCGGTTGTCTTCCGGGCCTCGGGCGGCTGGGCGCCGACGATGACGACCCGGCTCACCGCGCCACCCTGGAGCCGGGCGAAGAGCCGGTCGGCGAGGCGGTTGGCCAGGGCGGTGAGCTGGTCGGCATGGCCGGTCATGACCATGCTCTCGGCTGGCTCCAGCCCGCGTTCGCGGGCCGCGGCAATGCCGCGCGTGCCCACCATCAGTATGTCGCTCCGATCGGCGCCGGCGGCATCGATCAGGGCCTGCACGGCATCGAGGATATGCGTGTTGAAGGCCCCGACGAACCCCTGCTCGGCGCACAGTGCCAGCACCAGCAGCCGCCCCGATGCCTCGCCGTCGGCGTCCGGTGCGATGTCCGCGCCCTTGAACAGGGCAAGGGCCTGCGCGATGGCGCTGCCGATCGTGTCGGCATAGTCGCGGATGCCCGGCAGGCGGGCGCTGGCTTCGTGGCTGCGGACCGAAGCGATCCCGCGCATTGCCGAAATCACCATGGAAAGTTGGCGAACGCTGTCGATCCGGGCTTCGACGTCGCTCAGCCGTTCAGCCATGGCCGGACTCCACAAGCGTGCGCACCACGTCGGCCAGCCGCGTCTGCGCGGCGAATTCGAGTTTCTCTCCGGCCTCGATCGCCGCGACCAGATCGCTCGCCGCATCGTCCAGCGCCGGCGCGATGCGGGGGCGCAGCGCGGCGATGGCTTCGGGCGTCAGCGTATCGAGCACGCCGGTATTGAGCGCGGCAAGCAAGGCTACCTGATCGGCCTGCCGCAACGGTGTGAAGCGTGGCTGGGAAAGCACGGCGCGGATGCGCTCGCCACGCGTCAGGGTATCCTTGAAGCGGGTGTCGCTGACGCCGCCCAGCCGGGTGAACATCTCCAGCTCGAGGAACTGCGCGTAATCGAGCCTGATGCGACCAGAAACCTGCCGCAGCGCAGGCTTCTGGGCCTTGCCGCCGACCCGGCTGACGCTCAGGCCGACATCGACGGCGGGGCGTTGGTTGGCGGCGAACAGGCGGGTGTCGAGCACGATCTGCCCGTCGGTGATCGAGATCAGGTTGGTGGGAATATAGGCGGAAAGGTTGCCCGCGTCGGTTTCGGCTATGGGCAGTGCGGTCAGCGATCCGCTGCCCAGCTCCGGCGCGAGGCGTGCGGCGCGTTCGAGCAGGCGGGCGTGGAGGTAGAAGATGTCGCCGGGGTAGGCCTCGCGCCCCGGTGGCTCGCGCGTGAGCAGGGCCAGCTCGCGGTGCGTGGCGGCATGCCGGGTGAGATCGTCGATGACGATCAGCGCGTGCTGTCCCTTGTCGCGGAAATATTCGGCCATGGTGAAGCCGGCGAAGGGCGCCAGCCATTGCAGGCCGGGCGCCTCCGCCGCCGAGGCGGCTACGAAGATGCAGCGTTCCGGCGCGCCGTGGGCCTTGACGGCCTCGATCGCTCTTTCGATCGCGGTCGCGCGCTGCCCGACGGCGACATAGACGCAGATCATGTCGCTGTGCTTCTGGTTGATGATGGCGTCGAGCGCGATCGAGGTCTTGCCCGTGGCGCGGTCGCCGATGATCAGCTCGCGCTGTCCGCGCCCGAGGGCGAAGAGCGAATCGACCACCAGCACGCCGGTTTCCACCGGCTGGGAGACCAGATCGCGCTCGATGATCGCGGGCGCCGGGCGCTCGACTGGCAGGCGGTCGGTCTCGACGATGGGCGGGCCACCGTCGACCGGCCTTCCGAGCGGATCGACGACACGCCCGAGAAGGCCGTTGCCCACGGGCACCCGCACTACCTCACCAGTCCCCGAGACCCGCATGCCCGCCTCTACGCCGGTGGCCTCGTCGAGCAGGACGGCACTGATGCTGTCGGCATCGAGCGTCAGCGCCAGACCCATCTCGCCGCCCTCGAAGCGGAGCTGTTCGTTGAGGCGGACATCGGGCAGGCCGGAAATGCGGGCAATGCCGTCGGCCACTTCCTCGACGAGGCCGAAGGTCTCCGCGCGCGGAGCCAGGTCCACCGATTTCAGGCGCTCGCGGCCGTGTTCCAGCCAGCGTTCGCCAAGGTCCTGCGAGGCATGCGCGTCACCCGTCACGGCTGTCCAGTCCTGCTAGCACGCGGTCGAGGTCCGCGCGCAGGTTGACGTCGAGCACGACCATCCCGCTGCTCAGCCGAAGTCCGGCAACGAGGCTAGGATCGGTGTCGAACGAAAGGGTCGCATCATGTCCGAGGGCGCCGCTGACCGCCGTGCGGGCCGCTTGCGCGTCATCGTCCGCCAGAGGTCGGGCGCTGATCAGCGAGGCCGGCGCGGCGGGGGTGGCGATGGCCGAGCGAGTCCTGCCGGGCAGTTCGGCAAGCGCCTGTTCGAGTTCGGGCAGGAAGGCGCCGACCGGCAGCCTTGCCCCCGGCCCTTCGAGAAGATGGGCGGCGACATCGGTTGCCAGCACGTTGGCCTGCCGGGCCAGCTGTGCTTCGGCCTCGCTGCGGGCATGATCGATGGCGGTCTCGGCTTCGGAACGCTTGCGCAGGGCTTCGGCATGCGCGGTCTCGATCAGCTTGGCGCGCTGGGCCTCGGCCTCCTTGCGCGCGGCGTCCAGCACGGCCTCGCGGGCCGCGGCGGAACGATCGCGTTCGGCCTGGGCTTCCTGCACCGCGGCTTCGGCCTTGTCCTGCGCCTTCCTGGCGGCATCGAGCAATTCGTTGGCGGCCGCCTGGCGCTCGGCCACGATCTTCGCCATGGGGCGGAAGAAGAACCGTCCCAGAAGCCAGAGCAGCACCAGCAGGTTGATGGTCTGCAGGCCGAGGGTCCACCAGTCGATGCGCATGGGCGGCGCTGTCCTGCGGGCTACTTCACGAAGGGATTGGCGAACAGCACGAGCAGTGCGACGACAAGGCAGTAGATCGCCGTCGTCTCGATCATGGCGAGGCCCACGAAGAGCGTACGCGAGATCGTGCCCGAAGCCTCGGGCTGGCGGGCTATGGCGTCTACGGCCGCGGCAACTGCCCGGCCTTCACCCAGTCCGGGGCCCAGCGCCCCGAAGGAAACGGCGATGGCCGCCGACAAAATGCTGATCTCTTCGACTGTCATGCAGCACTCCGTTCACGAGAATTCTTTTCGGCATCGCCTCGTTCACTGACTGCGGCGCCGATGAAGACGCAGCCGAGAATGGCGAAGATATAAGCCTGTACCGCGCCGGTCAGCAAATCGAGCGCCATCAGCGGGATCGGCACCAGAAACCCGGCCAGCGAAAGCATGATGGCGATGATGAAGACGCCGCTCATGACATTGCCGAACAGGCGGATGAAAAGGCTGAACGTGCGGGTGATCTGTTCGACGAGGTTGAGCGGGATCATCACCCAGTGCGGATCGGCGAAAGTCTTGAGGTAGCCGACCACCCCGTTCACGCGCACGCCGTGGTAGAGCGTGGCGCCGAACACGATCAGCGCCAGCGCGGCATCGGTTTCCAGATGCGCCGTCGGCGGTTCCACGCCGGGCAGGGCACCCGACCAGTTGGCGACGAAGACGAACAGGAAGATCGTGCCTATCAGCGCGCGGTAGGGCGCCGGGTCCGATTGCACGACATCGCCGATCTGCTGGTCGAGCGCGCCGGTGATGAGCTCCATGACCGTCTGAGTGCGTCCGGGCCGCTGCTTCAGGCGGCGGGAAAGCAGGACCGAGAACAGGACCATCAGCGCCATGATTGCCCAGGTCGTCAGCACGGGCTGGGTGATCGGCACGGGGCCGAGATGGAACACCGGTTCGGCGGTGAGCGGTGGCTGGATCATGGCTCGGGCCTCCGGCGACGCAGCACGATCGCCCGCGCGGCGATGATGCCGAGCGCCCCTGCCAGAAGCGGCAGGGCACCCAGGCGCACCAGTGCGAACAGTACGGCCCCCAGCACGGCGAGGCGCAGGACCTGCACGATCACCGCCCGCATCGCGCGGCCGGCCAGGTAGTCCTCGGTCACCGATGCGAGCATGCCGAAGTGCACGAACCCGAGCACCAGCCCGATGACCAGCGCGGCAAGGGCCTTCAGCCAGAAGAGGAGATCGGGCGTCATCACAGGCGTCGGTGCATCCAGCGCCAGGCGAGCGTGAAACCGATGGCGGCGCCGATCATCAGGGCAGGGGCGGAAAAGAAGATGCCGGTGCCGAACCGGTGGTCCAGCCAGCGCCCGAATGCCAGCATGGCCAGTATCGGCAGCACCACCATCCAGCCGAGCACGCCAATTTGCGCGAAACGCGCGCCGAGCGAAGGTTCCGGATCGGCCTTTCCCGCCTTTTCGCGTTCGTGGGCCTCGTGGGCGGCGCGTGCCATCGGATCGCCCTCGCCGGTCATGTGTTGTGCTCTGCCAGGACGGCGTTCAGCGCATCGCCGCCGTCGTGCATCATGTAGCGCATCAGTTGCCGCACAGCGCGCGCGTGCATCTGTGCCTGTTCGACCCGGGCACAGCGCTCCTCTTCCTCTTCCTGTTGGCGGGCCGCTACGATTTCGGCCTCCAGAACGTCCAGCTTGTCGCCCAGCATGGCCTCGCGACAGGCAATGGCGACAGTCTTGCCCCCGCTCACGGTCAGCACGCCGCTGCGCACGGCGCAGTAGTGGAGCGCGTCCTCCTCGTCACGCCAGCGCACCAGCGAGGAGGGCAGCACGGTCAGGAAATCGGCATGGCCGGGCAGGATGCCGAAGCTGCCGCTCTCGTCCATGGCCCGCACCATGCGTGCTTTCACGTCGACCAGCGCGGTTTCGGGCGTGGCGATCGAAAGGTGCAGGGTCCCGGTCATGCCGCCAGCGTTCCCTTGGCAGAGGCTTCCTTGGCGCGGGCTTCTTCCAGCGTGCCGACCATGAACAGCGAGCTTTCCCGCCAGTCGTCGCATTCGCCGTTCAGGATGGCGCGGCACCCGGCGATGGTGTCCTCCGGCTTGACCGAGCGGCCCGGTGTGCCGGTAAAGGCCTCGGTCACGGTGAAGGGCTGGGTGAGAAAGCGCTGCAGTCGCCGTGCCCGCTCGACGATGCGGCGGTCCTGCGTCCCCAGTTCCTCGATGCCCAGCAGCGAGACGACGTCCTGCAATTCGCGATAGTGCTCGATCGTGCGCCGCACCTCGTTGGCGACGCGCACGTGCTCCTCGCCGAGAATGTCCGGGTCGAGCAGGACCGAGGTCGATGCGATAGGATCGATGGCCGGGTACATGCCTTCCGCCGCCATGGCGCGGGACAGCACGATCATCGAATCGACATGGCCGGCGATGGTGGTGACGGCGGGGTCGGTGAAGTCGTCGGCGGGGACATAGACCGCCTGGATTGCGGTGATGGCGGCATCGCCGATCGAGGCGATCCGTTCCTGCAGCCCGGCCACTTCGCTTGCCAGCGTGGGCTGGTAGCCGACGCGTGAGGGCAGGCGACCGAGCAGGCCGGACACTTCGGCGCCCGCCTGAACGAAGCGGAAGATGTTGTCCATCAGCAGCAGGACATTGCGGTGCTTCTCGTCGCGAAAATACTCGGCGACGGTCAGCGCCGTCATCGGCACGCGCCAGCGCGCGCCCGGCGGCTCATTCATCTGGCCGTAGACCAGCACGGTGCGCTCGAGCACGCCCGATTCGGTCATGTCGAGCAGCATCTCGTGCCCCTCGCGCGAGCGTTCACCCACGCCCGCGAAGACCGAAATGCCCTGATAGCCGGTCACCATGGCCTGGATCAGTTCCATCACCAGCACGGTCTTGCCGACTCCTGCGCCGCCGAACATCGCCGCCTTGCCACCGCGCGAGAGCGGGGTGAGCAGGTCGATCACCTTGATCCCGGTGGTGAAGGTGTCGATCACACCGGTCTGGCTGGCCAGCGGGGGTGGCGCCCGGTGGATCGGCCAGCGCGGAACGTCGTCGGGCAGCGGTCCGCCCTTGTCGCCGATTGCGCCCGAAACCGTGAGCAGCCGGCCCAGCACGGCCTCGCCCACCGGCGTCGTCAGTGGCTTGCCCATGCTTCTGGCCGCATCGCCGCGGCGCAGGCCCGATGTCGGCTCGAGCGCGATGGCGCGCACGGTATGGGCATCGAGGTGCGCCTGCACTTCGGCCAGTACGGCAGTGCCGTCGCGTTCCTCGATCGTCACGGCCTCGTCGACGGCCGGCAGGTCTCCGCCCGGAAAGGCAATGTCGATCACAGCCCCGCGCACGGCTGTCACCTTGCCCATGGCCTGGCTTTGATCACGGACGGACAATTTGCGCGGCGCTCCTTGGACTTACTGCGGAATGGTCGGCGGTCGGGCCGGTCGTGTCAACCTGGGGATGTTCCCGTTCATGGTGTCATCACCCTAGTGTTTCGTCGATATGACGAAGGGCCTCGGCAAGGACTTCATCCGGCGTTCCTGCCGCGTTTGTCCGCCGCCATGCGCCGAGGTCGCCCAGCGCATAGTCGAGCTGCCGGTCGACAACGGCGGAATCAGCATCCGAGGCGTCTGCCTTCCGCGTGTCGACGCGCGTGCGCATTACTTCGGGCGGTGCCTCCAGCCACAAGCCGGTGAAAGGCACGCCGCAGCTTGCCGCGACGTCGGCAATGGCGGCCCGCTCGGCAGGATCGGCGAAGACGGCGTCGACGATCACGTTCATTCCCGCCGCGAGTGCGCCTCGGGCGTCCTGCGTAAGCTTGCGATAGACTTCGTGCCCGCGCTCCTTGGTATAGGCATCGGCGGATAGCCGGTCTTCGGGCCTGACACCGGCCAGCCGCTTGCGCAGCACATCGCTGCGCAGCCAGCGGGCGCCCGGTGCGGCGCCGATGCGCGGTGCCAGGTGCCCGGCCAGCGTCGACTTTCCGGTGCCGCTCAGGCCGCCGATGGCGATCAGGCGCGGGCCGGGCCGGTCAAGCATGGCCAGCGCGGTGGCCAGGTAGTCACAAGCCGCCCGCCGCTTGTCGGCGCGCTGCGCGGCATTCGCCTGCCGTTCCGCCGCACTGGCGCTGACATGGGCCCGCACGGCCGCGCGCATCGATAGGAACAGCGGCATGGCGGCCAGCCCGTCGCGTTCATCGCGCATGTCGCAATAGCGGTTGAACGTCAGCGAAGCCTCGGCATGCAGGTCCCGCTGCCAGAGGTCCATCAGCAGGAACGCCAGATCGTAGAGCACGTCGGTGGTCGCCAGTTCAGGGTCGAATTCGAGGCAGTCGAACAGCGTCGGCCGGCCGTGCCACAGGCAGATGTTGGCGAGATGCAGGTCGCCGTGGCAGTGCTTCACGTGGCCGCTGTCCGCCCGCCGGTCGAGCAGGGGCGACAGCGCCTCGAGAGCGGCGATGCTGCGATCGTGGAGAAGGTCGCAGTCGTTGGCGGGCAGCAGGCCTTGCGCGAGTGCGACCATGCTGGCGCGGTTGCCTTCGATCACCCTGCGCACGCGTTCGGCGCCGGGGCCGGGCACCGTTTCGGCCTTGTCGTGAAATGCGGCGATCTCGTCCGCAAGGTCGCGGATCAGGGACGGCGGCAGCGGGCCCTTGCGCGCCATGGTGTCGAGCAGGCATTCGCTTGCGAAGCGGCGCATGACCACCAGCCAGTCGACAGGCGTACCGGCACCGAGCGCGAGACGTCCGTCGTCGAGCCGGCCGACGGGCCGGACATCGCGATAGATCTCGGGCGCGGTGCGGCGGTTGAGGGCAAGTTCGGCTTCGCATACGGCCCTGCGTTTCTCCGCAGTCGAGAAGTCGAGATAGGGATAGCGCACCGCGCGTTTGAGCTTGAAGGCATGCTCGCCTGCCAGAAACACGATGGCGGCGTGGGTGTCGATGCGTTCGACCGGACCGGCAAGGCCATATGTCGCGGCCCGTGAGAGGAAGGTGATGGTTTCGGCCTGGTCATCGCATTCATCCATGGGGACGAATCTCCTTCCCGGCTACCGATACCGCGCGGACTTGCCGCTGGCGAGCGTCCGCAGGCATGCGTCGCCCTGGGGCAAGGATAGACGCAGCAAGGAGATGATCCCACCTCGTAAATTTACTGCAATTGACTCGCAATAGTATTCGCACTACCCGCGTCGCGGGCCGAGGTTTGTTGCTGGGAGCGGCGTGCGGCGAACGCTCGAAATGCGAGTTCCGGTCTGTCCTTTCGCCGTGTCCAGGAGGTCCGTTCGTGCTTCTCAAACTTGCCGCCGTCCTTTCGCCCGAAGAGGTCCGCGCATGTCGGGCCGTGATCGACGCGGGAGACTGGGTCGACGGAAACGAGACGTCCGGCCACCAGTCCATGCTGGCCAAGAACAACCGCCAGCTTCGCCATGGCAGCGAGGCCGAACGCGAAGCGGGCAACCTGATCGCCGCCGCGCTCGGCCGGGCGCCGCACTTCGTGGCGGCGGCCTTGCCGCTGAAGGTGTTTCCCCCGCTGTTCAATCGCTATTCGGGCGGAGAGGAATTCGGGAGCCACGTCGACAATGCCGTTCGCCAGCTCAAGGGGACGGAGTTTCGTATCCGCAGCGACCTGTCCTGCACGCTGTTCCTGGCCGATCCGGATAGCTACGAGGGCGGAGAGCTCGTCATCGAGGATCTCTATGGCGAGCAGCGGGTGAAGCTGGCCGCCGGCGACATGGTGCTCTATCCGGCCTCCAGCCTCCACCACGTGACGCCGGTGACGCGTGGCGAGCGCGTCGCCAGTTTTTTCTGGTTGCAAAGCATGGTGCGGGATCACGTCCAGCGCGAACAGCTCTACCGGCTGGATTGCTCGGTCCAGACGCTGACCGCCGAGCGCGGTGGCGAAGATGCGGTCGTGCGGGACCTGACCAACCTCTACCACAACCTGCTGCGCCTCTGGGCCGACACCTGACAGGGCAGCACGCCTTTCTTGAGATCCATTCGCATTAGTGGTTGACTAAATGCGACTAAGTCGCAATAGCGATTCTCGTCCAGTTTCAGGGGAGAATTATGAAACGTCTTTCAACCGGTCGCGGGCAAGTTGCTGCAGGATTTGTCGCATTGGGCTGCGTGGGCTTCATTGCCACCGCTCATGCGCAGGCACATGCCCGGGAACCGGATAGCGAGCCGACGCGCCTCCAGGGCGTCAGCGTCACCGACACCGCGGTCACCGATGAGTACAGCGTGCCGCAAGTGCAGTCGCCCAAGGCCACCGCGCCGCTGGTGGATACGCCGCGCACGGTCAACGTCATCACCGATCAGGTCCTGCGGGATACCGCGTCGTTCGACTTCGCGGACGCCCTGCGCACGGTTCCCGGGATCACCCTCGGCGCCGGCGAGGGCGGCACGGCCAGCGCCGACATCCCCGTCATTCGCGGTGTCGATGCCACCTCGGATACCTATGTCGATGGTGCCCGCGATGTCGGCTCGCAGACCCGCGAGACGTTCGCGGTCGAGCGCATCGAGGTCTTCAAGGGCCCCAACAGCGCGTTCGGCGGACGCGGCGCGGCGGGCGGTTCGATCAACATCGTCAGCAAGATGCCGCAGGACGGTACCTTCGCGAACCTCGACGTGACCGGCGGCACCTCGGATTTCAAGCGCGTCACCGTGGATGCCAATGCCAAGCTTGCCGACAAGCTGGCGGTGCGCATCACCGGCATGTGGCAGGACGCCGACGTTGCCGGCCGCGACAGCGTGTTCCAGAAGCGCTGGGGCTTCTCGCCTTCGGTCACCTGGGGCCTGGGCACCGACACGACGGCAACCCTGTCGTACTACCACTACGAGACCGACGACATGCCGGACTACGGCCTGCCGCTCACGTCGCGCAACCAGCTCGACGACGTCCTGCCCGAAGGCAGCCGTCGCCCGGCCGATGTCGATTACGACAATTTCTACGGTCTGACCGTGCGCGACTTCCAGAAGACCAAGGTGGATTCGGTCACGTTCCAGTTCCAGCACGACTTCGGCGGCGGCTGGATCCTTTCGGACACGGCGCGCTGGTCGCACTCGCGCAACAACTACATCGTCACCAATCCCGACGATAGCGCCGGCAACGTCGCCGAAGGCTATGTCTGGCGCAACACCAAGAGCCGCGACTCCCGCAACGATGGCCTCGTCAACAACCTGAACCTCGCGGGCAAATTCGATACCGGCGGCATCAAGCACAGCGTAGCCATGGGCTTCGAGCTTTCGGCGGCCGATACCGATGCCTATAGCTACAGCGTCGAGACCGCGGGCCGGACCTGCGATGCCGCGATGCTGGCCGACTACAACTGCACCACGCTCGACAACCCGAACCCGTCTGATCCGTGGGTCGGTGCGATCACGCACGGCACGACGCCCAACCGCACCAGCGTCGAGGATTACAGCTTCTACGCATTCGATACCATCGAGCTCATGCCGCAGCTGCTGCTCAACGGCGGCGTGCGCTGGACCAGCTTCAATGTCCGGTCCAACGGCACGAGCCGCGGCGTGGCCTACAATGTCGACAAGACGAGCGACTTCGTGACCTGGCAGGGCGGCGTTGTCTTCAAGCCGACCGAGAATTCGAGCCTCTACTTCTCCTATGCGGACTCGGCGACGCCGCCGGGCTCGGACGTGGGCGAAGGGTCCAACGGCGCCAACGCCAGCAACGAGGCCTACAAGCCCTCTCGCATCGAGAACTGGGAAGTGGGCGGCAAGGCCGACCTGTTCGATGGCGCTCTCAGCCTGACGGCGGCCGCGTTCCAGATCGATCGCAGCAACATCCAGCAGGACGATGGCACCGGAACGCTTGAGCCGGTGGCCAACAAGGCCCGTATCAGGGGCTTCGAACTGGGTGCCAGCGGTCGTGCCGGGCCGGTCACGCTGCTCGCGGGCTACACCTATATCGACAGCGAGATCCGCGCGAGCGGCATCTTCGACGAGACTGGCGAGGACATCCAGACCGGTATCGGCAATGCCCTGCCGAACACGCCCAAGCACAATGTCGCGCTTACCGCGAATGTCGACGTGACCGATCGCTTCACGGTCGGCGGCGGCGCCTATCACGCCTCCAAGCGCTATGCCGATACGGCGAACCTCGTGTCCTCCGAGGGTTACTGGCGCTTCGATGCCAATGCCGGGTTCCGGTTCAACGAGAACTTCTCGGTCCGGCTCAACATCCGCAACCTGACCGACAAGCGGTATATCGTGAAGTTGCGCAACCCGCACTTCGCCGTGCCCGGGCCCGGTCGCCAGGCCCTCATAACCCTCAGCGCCAGCTACTGATCCGCTGGCCTGACCATGCCGCTCCCGCACTCCGGAAATCGAAAGTCGAGGAAACCATGAACATGACCATGTCCACGACCCTTGATCCTGTCGCCGCCGCGCGCAGGACCGGAGTGACCCGGCAGCCGGAGCGCCCTCGTGGCGCTCCGGTCTCGCGTTTGCCGGTCGGCGACGAGCCGGTGCCGGTGGCGCCTTGCGCCGGGGAAGAGGATGTCTTCGTGTCTTCCGGGCGGGGGGGCTATCGCACGGGCGGGTTCAGCCTGCGCTCGTTCCTGATCGTCGGCGGGATCCACCTTGTCGCCATTGCCGGTCTGCTGGGCCTTGGCGTCGTCGCCGCGCAGCCCGTGGAGCGCAAGCACCTGACCGTCTTCAACGTGGCGTCTCCGCCGCCCAGCCCGGACACGCCGCCGCAACCGGACGTGCAGCCCGAGCCGGCGCAGATCGTGCCGGACGTCGCGGCCGTTCAGCCGCTGATCGAACTGCCTTCGAAATCGCCCGTCCGGATTGCCGCGGCGCCGGTCGTTCCCGCCACCAGCCCGGTCAGGGTCGATGCCCCGCCGGCACCTGCGTCTCCGCCTGCGCCGCCCGCGCCGGTGACGCCGCCCGACTTCTCGGCCGCCCAGCTCAACAATCCGGGGCCCACTTATCCCTACATGTCGCGCCGCAACCGTGAGGAAGGAACGGTCCTGCTCAAGGTGCTCGTCACTGCGGAAGGGCAAGCGGGAACGATCGAGATCCGCGAGTCCAGCGGCTTCGAACGCCTCGATCACGCTGCCCTCAAGACCGTGCGCAAGTGGCGCTTCGTGCCCGCCATGCAGGCCGGCAAACCCGTTTCCGCATGGGTGATCGTGCCCGTGGGCTTTTCACTGAGCTGATTGATGCACGACCCTGCCCGTTCGCAAAGATCGTCCGCCGTCGCCGCGCCGCAGCCCGGGGCCCGGCCGCGCCGGAAACTGACGCGCGGCTTCTGGCTCCGCCATCTGCACACCTGGCACTGGATCAGCTCGGCAGTGGCGCTGGTCGGCCTGCTGCTGTTCGTCCTGACCGGCTTCACGCTCAACCATGCGGCCGATATCGGCGCGAACCCCAGCGTCGTCGAGGGGGCGGCCGAGCTTGATGCCGAAGCCCTGGCCCTGGTCGCTTCGTTGCCGGAAACCGGCACCCGCCCGCTGCCGTCCGCCCTGCGGAAGGCCCTTTCGGGTCGGACCGACCTCGCCGTCACGGATGCCCCCGCAGAGCTGGGTGCGGACGAGATCTATCTTGCCATGCCACGACCGGGCGGCGACACGTGGATCGCCATCGATCGCACGAGCGGCGTCGTTGAATGGGAAGCCACCGACCGCGGATGGATCGCCTACTTCAACGACCTGCACAAAGGCCGCGATACCGGCGCGGTCTGGCGCCTGTTCATCGACGTGTTCGTGTTTGCCTCGCTGGTGTTCATCGGAACCGGGTTCGTGCTGCTCTGGCTGCACGGGAAGAACCGTCCGTCTACCTGGCCGCTCACCGGCCTAGGGCTGCTGGTGCCGCTCCTGCTTGCCCTGTTCTTCGTTCACTGAGGCCTGTCGGCCTTTCATTGAGGATTGCCATGCGCACGACTTCGCTTTTCGTCCTGACCGGATCGGCTACCGTGGCCGCAACAGCGGCCAGCCCGGCTCTGGCCGATACCATCACTATCGACATCACCATTCCGCGCCTGGCGGTCGCCGAATACCACCGGCCCTATGTCGCGGTCTGGCTTGAAGGTCCCGGCGGCACGGCGCGGACGCTGTCGGTCTGGTACGACAAGGACAAGCGCGGCGGCGAGGGGCGCAAGTGGCTCAGCGACATGCGCACGTGGTGGCGCAAGGCCGGGCGCAGCGCCTCGATCGATGGCGTTTCGGGCGCCACCCGCGCGCCGGGGCCCCAGACGCTCTCGATCCCTGCCTCGGCCCTGCGCGGCCTGCCCGCCGGCCAGTACCAGCTCTGTGTTGAAGCGGCCCGCGAAGTCGGCGGCCGCGAGGTCGTGAAGCTTCCCGTCACGCTTGGCGGCGCGAAGGTCGCAAAGGCACGTGCCAGCGGCAAGAGCGAGCTTGGCACCATTGTTTCCACCGTTACGCCCTGAAAGGACTGATCCGATGAAATTGCGCAGCGCGATTTCCGCCATTTCCCTCGCTTTGCCTCTCGCTCTGGCACTGCCGGGTGCGGCCGATGCCCACCGGGCGTGGCTCCTGCCGTCCGAGACGGTCCTTTCGGGCGATGATGCCTGGATCACCGTGGACGGCGCGATTTCCAACGACCTGTTCTATCCCAACCACCATGCGCTGAGCCCCGAGGGCATCGCGGTGGAACGGCCCGATGGCAGCGATGGCGCGATCGAGAATGCGGCCACCGGTCGCTACCGGTCGACTTTCGATGTCCACCTGACCCAGCAGGGCACGTGGAAGATCGGCACTGCACGCACCGGCGCCTTCGGGCGCTACAAGCTCAATGGAGAGGAAAAGCGCCTGCCGCGCGGGGCCGATGCCTCCAGGCTCGACACGTTGATTCCCGCGGGCGCGACCGATGTCCGGATTCGCGAGATGCAATCGCGCAACGAATTCTTCGTGACGCTCGGCGCGCCGACGCAAACGGTGTTCGAACCGCAGGGCACGGGGCTGGAAATGGTCCCTGTGACCCACCCCAACGATCTCGTTTCCGATGAAGACGGCGTGTTCCGCTTTCTCGTCGACGGCAAGCCGGCGGCCGGGATCAAGGTGACTGCCGTCCTTGGCGGGTCGCGATACCGCGATACGCCCGTGCAGCTGAGCGGAACCACCGATGCTGCGGGTGAAGTCCATCTCGCCTGGCCCGAGCCGGGCATGTACTGGCTGGAGGCTGAAATCGAGGACAACCATACCAGCGTACCCGGTGCGACCGAGCGCGGTCTCGGCTACGTGGCGACGCTGGAAGTCCTCGCGCCCTGATCTCCTGATGCGTATCGCCATTCCGCCGCTGGCCGAAACGGATATCGTCAGGCCCGCCGGCGGCGGGACAGCGACGTTCGGCGGGCAGACCATGGGGACGACATGGTCCGTGCGGCTGGTGGCCGATCCGGACGAGGATCTCTCCCCGCTGAAGGCGGCCTGCGAGGACGTGCTGGGCACTATCGTCGGCCAGATGAGCCAGTGGGAGCCGGACTCGCTGCTCAGCCGCTACAATCGCGCCGTCACAGGGAGCTGGCATGCTCTGCCGGGCGACTTCGCGCGGGTCCTTGCCGAGGCGCTCGATGTCGCTGCGCTCACCGACGGCGCCTTCGACCCCACGGTCGGCGCGGCGAGCGAGGCCTGGGGCTTCGGCAGCCGCGCGGTGGCCGGCCTGCCCGATGCGGCTGCCTGCGATGCCATTCGCGGGGCGACGGGGTGGCAGGCGGTGGATTTCGACCGCTTCCGCGCGCGCCTGCGGCAACCGGGCGGGCTCCGGCTCGACTTCAGCGCCATTGCCAAGGGTTATGGGGTGGACCGGCTTGCCGAAACGCTGGCGGCTTATCCGGTGGCCTCGTTTCTGGTCGAGATCGGCGGCGAGTTGCGCGGTGCGGGGCTCAAGCCGGATGGGCAGCCCTGGTGGGTCGATGTCGAGCCCGGCGAGGAAGGTGCAGACAGCCTGTCCCTGCGCGTCGCGCTGTCGGGATGGGCCATCGCGACGAGTGGCCATTCGAGGCGTTTCCACCTGATCGACGGCCAGCGTCTCGGTCATACCATCGACCCGGCCTCGGGCGCGCCGAGCACGAGCGGCATGGAAAGCGTCAGCGTCGTCGAGCGGAGCGCCATGCGCGCCGACGCCCTGGCGACGGCGTTGATGGTCCTTGGCCCGCAAGCCTGCGATTTCGCCCGTGCGCACGGCATAGCCGCCCGCATGCTGCTCGGGACCGGCGCGGACCGGCGCGAGATCGTCTCGCCGTCGCTGCAGCGGATGTTCGAGTGACGGCCGGGCGCACGCACCGCGCGGCCCGGCCTGTCGCCAGGAAAACCGGCCGTCAGTCGAGCATCAGCCGGAGCTTCTCGATGCCGGTCTTTTCCGGTTCGCCATGGCTGATGGTCCCGGCCAGTTTCCCTTTGGCATCGATCAGGAAGACCGCCGCCGTGTGGTCGATGGTATAGTCCCCGCCAGGCTGCGGGACTTGCTTCACGTATACGCCGAAGCCCTGTTCGATCTGTTCGAGTTGCGCCGTGCTGCCGGTCAGGCCGAGTATCGGCGTTTCGAACAGCGACACGTATTCCCCGATGGCCGCAGGCTTGTCGTGCCCGGGATCGACCGAGACGAACACGATCCGGAACCTGTCTCCGTCCGTCCCCAGTGCCTTTCGCATGCGCGCGAGGCTGGCGAGCGTCGTCGGGCATACGTCGGGGCAGCGGGTGAAGCCGAAGTAGATGGCGAACGGCTTGTCCGCGATGTCGGCGCGGGTGACTGCCGAACCGTCCGGCGCCACGAGCGTGAAGTCGCCGCCGAACGCGGGTTCGTCGCCCGGGCCCGCGTCATTGCGGCTGCCTGCCCAGGTGAGGGCGACAAGGATGACGACGATTCCGGCCAGCAGCCAGATCATCCAGCGCAGCGAGCCCGTGCCCGGCGGTGCGTCGTCCGCCGGTTCCAGGTCGAGGTCAGTGTCCGCCATGCCTGCCTCCCGGCCCCATCGCGCCCACCGGTTGCACGGCGAAGTTCACCTTCACCGTACCGGCTCTGGCGAAGCGCAGGGTCACCGGCACGTTCTCGCCACGCTTCAGCGGGTGCTTGAGACCGATGAACATGACATGCAGCGAACCCGGCTTGAGCATGACCGTCTGCCCGGCTGGAACCGCGATGCCGTCGGTCAGCTGCCGCATGCGCATCACGCCGCCGTCCATGCTCATGGTGTGAAGCTGGACTTCACTGGCGACAGGCGAGGCGGCGGAAACGAGGCGGTCGTCGACCGTTCCCGTGTTGGCGATGGTCGCGAAGCCGCCACCGTTCACCTGGCTCGGTGCGGTTTCGCGCGCCCAGGCGTTGGTGACGGATACGGTGGGTGCGGGCTTGCCGGCGGCGGCAAGAGGTGCCGTGCCGAGGCCGGCAAGAAGGCTGATGGAAAGAACGGTACGTTTCATGGCTGGCACTCCGGTGCGATGACAGGGGCGGGTACGGACCCGGCCTGCGTGGTCGTGGTGGCGAGAAGACCGAGGCCGAGCATGGCATCGGCAAGGCGCAGCGCCGCGCAAAGGGCGATCGCCTTCCAGGTGTTGCGGCGGAAGCGGCGCAGGGCGTCGGCTTGTCCGGGGGAAAGGGTGGCAAGGCCCATGGCTTACCTCCCCGGAAGTCGGGCGATCGCGGCCTCGACGATCGGCACGACCGCGCGTTTTTCATCGAGGCTGAGGCATCGGCCGAACTCGATCTGGCGTTTGCCCGAACGCAGGAACAGCCGCAGGTCGCTCGGCGTGCGCTGTTCGGCATTGAGGCGCAGCCAGAACGTGGGCAGCTCGACCATGCGGCCGGCCCGGTCGCGATGCCGCACCAGTAGCTCCGAGAACTCCAGCGTCTCGATCATCGCCTGACCGCGCGCGTGACGGTCCAGCGCGAACGTGAGCGTGGCCATGGCCGCGATCGAGAACAGCGGGACCAGCCACAGGCCCTTGAAGGCGAAGACCAGCGTGGTGCCCATGAACAGGACGGCAAGGGCGGTGATGGCGGCGCGGCCGTCGCGCGAGATCTGCGAACGGTTTTCGCGCATGCGCAGGACCAGCGAGGTGGCCTGGCCTTGCGCGCCGAGGGCGTCCGGCACGGCGTCCGGCGGTGCCCAAGGCCGTTCGTGCGAACGGCGCAGGATTTCATACATGAAGAAAGTACTCCGGCAGGGCCGGCCCACGCTGTGGAAAGCGTGGCGCCGGCCGATCCGACAAACGGGTTCAGTTCGTCAGATGCGTGCCGGCGGGCCGCGCAGGGGCGGCAGGATATAGGCGGCGCGGCGGGGCAGCGCGAAGCGGACGGGCGCAAAGCCCAGCGCGATGATGAACGCGAGAGCCAGCGCCAGCAGCGCGACGTCGGCCCCTGTCATCGAAGCCATCGCCAGCGCGGCATAGGGGCACTCGCCCTTGGCCGGCTTGCCCGGCGCTTCTTCGGCGCCCTTGTTCATCGGGATCGAGAGCTGCCGGGGAGCGGCGTCGCCACTGGCGTCGTGACAGATCGTGATGGTGATCGTGCGCGATGCATCGGCACCAACCATGAAACCCGTGGGCACCGCGAGCTTCAGCAACAGCGCCGCGACGACCAGTACACCGGCCAGTCCGCGATACCGCAGAAAGAAGGCGCGAAGCGATTCCATAGAGAGGCGCCAATAGGCCGATCGGCGAGCTTTGTCATCAACGCAGCCGGGTGACACGAGGGTCTGCAAGCGGGAATTGGAGCGGGTGAAGGGAATCGAACCCTCGTCGTAAGCTTGGGAAGCTTCTGCTCTGCCATTGAGCTACACCCGCATTTCAAGCACTTGGCTTGTTCCATGCGTGCCGTTTCCAGTGCATTTTCCACTGAGGCGGCGGCCTAGTGCCACGACGATGCCAGCGCCGTCAACGTACCTCTTGTGAATTTTGCCAACCCGTTCCTTGCTTCAGCCGGGCCGCTCGCTGATTTAATCAATGGAGCAGGTGGTGAGGAGGGCGTGGGTGGGGCCCGCGGAATCAGATCCAGGGGACTTGCCCGACAGCAGTTGACCTTTGTTTCCGGACGTTGGACGATTGGTCATGGCAACTCCGGACCCCGTGCCTCGTTATCGCGCCAATCTGCGTGGCGAAGTCGATGGCGCGGCGATTTATGAAGCGCTCGCCGCGAACGAAGCCGACCCGAAGTTGGCCGAAGTCTTCCGGCGGCTGGGTGCGATCGAGCGTGCGCACGGGGATTTCTGGCGCAAGCGCCTGGCCGAGGAGGGGGCGTCCTATGCGCCGCAGCCCTCGCTGCGGGCGCGCATCCTGAGCGCGCTGGCGCGGCGTTTCGGGCCAGCTTTCGTCCTGCCTGCGCTGGCCGCAGGCGAGGCGCGTGACAGTGCGGCCTATGACGACCAACCGGAAGCCCGCGCCGCGGGGCTGCCCGCCGACGAACGTTCGCACGCGGTGCTGATGCGCGCGGCCGCCGGCAAGGGCGGCCTGTCCGGGCCGACGCTGGCATTGATCGAAGGGCGCCACCGCGGCGGCGGCAATACGCTGCGTGCCGCCGTGCTGGGCGCGAACGACGGTCTCGTGTCCAACCTGAGCCTCGTGATGGGCGTTGCCGGCGCAGCTACCGACCAGCGTGCGTTGGTGCTCACCGGGCTTGCCGGTCTGGTCGCGGGTGCCTGTTCGATGGCCATGGGCGAATGGCTGTCGGTCACCAGTTCGCGCGAACTCTACCGCAGCCAGATCGAGACCGAGGCGGAAGAGCTGCGCGAAGTGCCCGAGGAGGAGAAGGAGGAACTCGTCCTCATCTATCAGGCCAAGGGGATCGACGAGCCCCAGGCCCGCGCGCTGGCCGAGCGCCTGCTGAGCCAGGAAGACAGCGCGCTGGACACGCTGGCACGCGAAGAACTGGGTATCGATCCGAAGGATCTGGGCGGATCGGCCTGGGGGGCTGCGGGATGGTCCTTCATGCTGTTTTCGGCCGGTGCGATAGTGCCCGTCGTGCCCTTCCTGTTGCTGTCCGGACGAAGCGCCTTCATCGCGAGCATCGTCGCGAGCGGCATCGCGCTTGCGACGATCGGTGCGGGCACGAGCCTCTTTACAGGACGCGGCGCGCTCTTCTCCGCGGCGCGCCAGCTGCTCATCGGCCTTGCCGCCGCAGGCGTCACTTACGGGGCCGGCGCTCTGGTCGGCGCATCGCTGGGCTAGCGCATTGGAAGGAATGCCCGGCGGAAACGCGTGGGTGCCGGGTTGACCTCCTCTCTTCCCAACGCGTCCATCGATACCTCGTTCGCAGATATGACGGTCACGTTGCCCGGGTTTTGAAGGGGTGGCAGAAAATCGGAAATAATAAGTTGTCTTGTGGGGATCATGTGGACGCAGGCATTCGATTTGCTGGGTTCTGCTGAAGTTGAATGCATGCGTACGGAGGTGCGCCGATTTCACGACTTCATGCCTTACAGCAATATTGTGGATGTGCCCGCGAACCATGTGCGAGGGCGGCAGCGGTCCGCTAGGACGGATCGACATTCAGAAGATGGCGAGCCGAAAATGGTGTTTTTACGGGATCCGGAGCGCAGCGTACTTTTAGTACGTGAGCACCGGAAGCGCGGAAAAGCGCCATTTGCAGGCCGTCAGGGCTGAATGTCGATCCGCCCTAGTGCGTTCCGGTTACCGGGAACGTGCCGAACGGGCCGTTGGAGTTTTCGCCTTCGAGTTCGCCGTCCTTCACCGTCAGGTCGTAGGCGACGGTGATCGGCATCGGCATCGAGGCCTTGCCCTTGATCTTGATCCGCCCGTCCTTGAACGCCCCCGCCAGATCGACGCTACCCTGTTCGGCCTTCGCCGTGCCGGTGACGACATTGCCGTCCACCTTGAGCTCGAGCACGGCTTTCTGCGGCCCTATTGGCGACTGGATCACGATGTTCCACTTGCCGGGGAAGTCCTGCGGTCTGGCCGTGCTTGCCCTGGCGGCCTTGAGCTTGTCCATCAGCGCTTTCTTCTCGGCCGGAGCCTGCTGCGCGCGCGTGCGCAGGTAGAAGCGCAGGTTCTCGAGATCCTTGTCGGAGATCTGCGGGAAAGGCGGCATGCCGTTCATCTTGAGCCCGCCTTCCTTCACGATTGCATGGAAGGTCGCGGCGTCGGTGATGACGGGCGAATAGCGCAGGTCCGGCGCGGCACCGCCGCCGACGGCGTTCCAGCCGTGGCAGACGAGGCAGGCATTGCCGGCGAACGCCATGAACCCGGCCTGGCTGCGCGCCGGATCGGGCTTGTAGCCGGGGTCGGCGGGCGGGGTGGGCTCGGTGTACTGGAAGGGCAGCAGCGTGTCCTTGCCATCGAGCGAGAAGGTCAGCACGCGGCGTGGCAGGCGGTAGTCGGTGCGGTAGGGCGCATCGGCGATCGTCTGCATCCCCGCGCCCTGACCGCCCGCGCCGGTGATGACGGTGACGTACTGCCTGCCGTTCATGCGATAGGTGATCGGCGCGCCGACGATCGGGCTGACGGCCTTGAACGACCACAGTTCCTTGCCGGTCTTCGCATCGCGCGCGACGAACTTGCCGTCGATCTGCCCTTCGAAGACGAGGTTGCCCGCGGTCGCCATCACGCCGCCGGGCCAGGCACCGGGCAGCTGGACCTTCCAGACCTCGGTCTGCGTCACCGGGTCCCAGGCCTTGAGGAAGCTGCGGTGGCCTCCGGGCAGGTCGACTTCGGGGATCAGCGTGACGCCCATACCGCGGGCAATCTCGCCGCCGCCGTCCATGCCGTCGCCGATCAGCGCGCCGTTCTCCAGCACCGGGATGTACACGAGGCCGGTGTCAGGGCTGTAGGCTTGCGGCATCCACGAATGCGCGCCCGTCGGCCCGGGCCACATCTCGAACATGCCGGGCTTGCCGTTGTAGCGGATGCCGGGGTTCTCGACCGGGCGGCCCGTCTTCATGTCGATGTGATCGGCCCAGGTGACCTTGGCGATCTTGCCCGGCTGGTTGAGCAGTTCGCCGGTCTCGCGGTCGAGCACGTAGAAGAAGCCGTTCTTCGGTGCCTGCATCAGCACCTTGCGTGCCTTGCCGTCGATCTTGAGCGTGGCGAGGGTCATGTCGGTGGTGGCGGTGCAGTCCCACTGCTCGCCGGGGCAGACCTGATAGTGCCACTTGTATGTGCCGGTATCGGCATCGACCGCGACGATCGAGGCGAGGAACAGGTTGTCGCCTCCGCCGGGGCTGCGCCGGTCGCGGTTGTAGGGAAAGCCGTTGCCGACGCCGAGGTAGATCAGGTTGAGATCGGGATCGTAGCTGAAGGCGTTCCACATGGTGCCGCCGCCGCCGCGCCGGGTGCCGTCCTCGTTCTTCCATCCGCTCGGCCATGTCTTGCGCATGACCGCCTCGGCCTTCTTGTTGGCCGGGGCCACGGCATCGCCGGGGGTGGTGTAGAAGCGCCAGGCCTGCTTGCCGGTCTCCTCGTCATAGGCAGTGACGAAGCCGCGCGCGGGGCTGATGTCCGCGCCGCCGAAGCCGACGATCACCTTGCCGCCGAACACGCGCGGCGCGCCGTTCGAATTGCGCGGGGAATCGTCGGGATAGTCGTAGGTCTTCCAGGCTTCCTGGCCGGTTTCGGCATCAAGCGAGACGACGTAGCCATCGGTGGTGGCGAGGAAGACGTGCCCCTTGTCGTAGGCGATGCCCTTGTTGCCCCACGACATCTGCAGCGCCGAAGTCGCGCGCTCGCGCGTGCCGCCGTCGTATTCCCACAGCAGCTTGCCGGTCTCGGCATCGAAGGCGCGGATGTGCGAGTGGCCGCTGGTGATGAACACCTTGCCCTCGGCCATCAGCGGGGTGGTGGGGGAATAGCCGGGCTCCAGGTCGAAATGCCAGGCGAGCCTGAGGCCCGCGACATTGTCCGCATCGATCTGGTCGAGCGGGGAATAGTGGGTTTCGGAGCCGGTGCGGCCCCAGCTCGGCCATTCGTCGGGATCGGCCGTCATCAGCTTGGTGACGGGCTGCGCGGGGCGGTCGCAGGCTGAAAGCGCCAACGGGCCCGTTATCGCCAGAGCCGTTGCCATCGCGAGCTTTCCGTATCCTGCCTTCACGCCCATTTCTCCCTTCGGCCTTGTTGGTGCCCGACCTATCAGCACCCCGTGCGGAAGGAAATAGATGTCATCCACTGTGTATCATAACTTCGCGGAGATGATCCCCGGCCATGCAGGCACAGGCAAAATGCCCGGACGTCGCAACAGTGAGGCCCGGCCCGTTGTCAGGGGCTGGCATGCGGCTGGCGCAGCGCGTCAGGGCGCGCCGGCGCCCATCGGGATTGGCGTGCCCTGTTTCAGGTAGATGCGGTTTCCCTCGACCTTCTCGACGTTTTGCAGCGAGATGTAGTGATAGGTGCCGTCCGAACTGTCCGCACGAGTCAGCTTGAGATGATCGCGGCTGATGCCGTCGACCGTGCCGACGTGCGTGCCGGTATCGGTGGTGACTTCCATGTCGTGGCGGATATGGAACTTTTCCAGCATGAGAAGGCCTCCTTTCCCTCTTGCCCGATGCGATACCGATTCAACGCCGTCCGGCGGCCAATCGTTCCCGCGCCGCGTTGATCCCGATCATACCAACTGCGACAATTTGCTGCTTGAGAATGCGGGACAAATCCGCTTGCATAACTTGCAATTACTCGGCCCTCACAACAGGATTCTTCCATGCGTAAATGGCACCGATGGATTTCGGTATTTTTTGGCGTTTTCATGCTCTGGATTGCGGTGACAGGCGTGCTTAGCCAGGTTGCGGTGCTGTGGCCTGCCGGCGCTCCCGATCCGGCTGCACAGGCCGCCGCCACGCCGCCGCCGGGCTTCGCGTGCCCCGAGGGCTGGCGTTGCACGCCGCCGCGTGCCGATGCTACCGGCATCCGCTCGATGGTGGGCCTGTTCCATCATCTCCACTCCGGCGAGACGTTCGGAACGGTCGGCACGGTGATCTCGGTTCTTTCGGGGCTCGCGCTGGTCTTCTTTTCGATCTCGGGGATCTGGCTCTACGTGCAGATGTGGAGCTTCCGCAAGGGTCGCAAGCTCTCCCCGCGCTGGTTCTGGAAGTAAGGCTTCCGGCCGGAGATCGCGCCGCCATCCGCGCCTCTGCCCGGTCTTTCCCGGAGTGCAATTCCGGGAAGAGGCAGGGTGAGCGCGCGGACCATGCCTGCCTGCCTAGGGCTGTCCACCCAGCCCGAAGGTCGCGTCGCCGCGTGTGGAAAGCAGCACGCCTTCCTCGCTGACGCCGTCGATCTGGGTAAGCGAAATGAAGTCGTCGCCGCTGCCGCCTTCCAGCTTCACGGCGTCGTGATCGATGCTGGCGACCGTGCCCAGGCACGAACCGTCCGGCGCGATCACTTTCATGCCCTTGCGGATCGTTCCGACCACGGTCGTCCAGACCTGTTCGCCCGATTGCATCTGACTCATCGTCCGTCCTCCATTCGCTTGCGCCTCCATGGGGGAAACCCGCGGCATGCCTGCCCGGTTCCGGGCGGTTCGGCTGTTATATTGCCTACAAGCGCTTGCGTCCCCATATCCGTTGACCCGCAAGATATATGCAAACGTGACTGTGGATCGTTGCGCCAGATCACTCCTCTTGCGGCTAAATTTAGGTATCGTGAGATTTCGTGCTCCGGCCTGAGGGGCGCGTCGAAATTTCCCCGCCCGGCGCGCAGGAAGCGCCGGGAAACGAAGCCGAATCGCACACCGGAGTAGTCGCTCATGTCGCTGTTGGAAGCCCGCAAGACCTACAAGCCCTTCGAATACCCCTGGGCCTACGACTTCTGGAAGCGCCAGCAGCAGGTTCACTGGCTGCCCGAGGAAGTGCCGCTGGGGGAGGATTGCCGCGACTGGGCGCAGAAGATTTCGGAGCACGAGCGCAACCTGCTGACGCAGATCTTCCGTTTCTTCACGCAGGCCGACGTGGAAGTGCAGGACTGCTACCACGAGAAGTACGCGCGCGTCTTCAAGCCGACCGAGATCAAAATGATGCTCACCGCCTTCTCCAACATGGAGACGGTGCACATCGCGGCCTACTCGCACCTGCTCGACACCATCGGCATGCCCGAGAGCGAATATGGCGCCTTCCTCGAATACGAGGAACTGAAGGCGAAGCATGACTACATGCACACCTTCGGCGTCGACAGCGACGAGGATATTGCCCGCACGCTCGCTATGTTCGGCGGCTTCACCGAGGGGCTGCAGCTCTTCGCCAGCTTCGCGATGCTGATGAATTTCCCGCGCTTCAACAAGATGAAGGGCATGGGCCAGATCGTCACCTGGTCGATCCGCGACGAATCGCTGCACTGCGAAGGCATCACCAAGCTGTTCCACACCTTCGTGAAGGAACGCGGCTGCCTGACCAAGGCGGTGAAGGAAGACATTATCGACTGTTGCCAGAAGACGGTGCGGCTGGAGGACAACTTCATCGACCTCGCCTTCGAGATGGGCCCGGTGCCCGGCATGAGCGCCAAGGACATCAAGAAGTACATCCGCTACATCGCCGACTGGCGCTTGGGCCAGCTCGGCCTGCCGGCGATCTACATGGCGGACGAGCACCCGCTCCCCTGGCTGACCCCGCTGCTCAACGGTGTGGAGCACGCCAACTTCTTCGAGACCCGCGCCACCGAATACTCGAAGGGCGCGACCCGCGGCGACTGGAACACCGTGTGGGCCAACTTCGACCAGCGTCGCAAGGCAAAGGCGAACGACACGGACGAGACCGACGACGGCAGCGAGCCGGATATGTTCGGCGGGACGCAGGCGGCGGAGTGAGGCCGGGCCTCATTCCCAATCAGTAGTCTCAGTGTTGCCCTCCTGTTCGCAGCGAGGGTAACGCTCTGAATCTACAGGCGAACTACCGGCCGACGGCCGTATACTGGAAGCCCAGGTTCTCGACCTCCTCGCGCGGGTAGATATTGCGCAGGTCGACGATCACCGGCGCCTTGAGAAGGGCCTTGATGCGGGTCAGGTCGAGTGCGCGGAATGCATCCCATTCGGTCACGATTACCAGTGCATCAGCCCCCTCGATCGCCTCGTAGGCACCGGCACAGTAAGTGACGTCGTCCAGCATGAGCCTGGCCTGCTCCATGCCTTCCGGGTCGTAGGCGCGGATGCGGCCGCCGCCATCCTGTATCGTGCGGATGATCGCGATCGCCGGCGAATCGCGCATGTCGTCGGTGTTGGGCTTGAACGTCAGCCCCAGCACCGCGATCGTCTTGCCGTGGACGTCGCCACCGCAGGCGGCGATCACCTTGCGGCCCATCGCGCGCTTGCGGTTGTCGTTGGACGTCACGACCGTTTCCACGATCCGCTGCGGCGCGTTGTAGTCCTCGCTGGTCTTCAGCAGCGCCAGCGTATCCTTGGGAAAGCAGCTTCCGCCGAAGCCGGGACCGGCGTGGAGGAACTTGGGACCGATGCGGTTGTCCAGCCCGATGCCGCGCGAAACGTCCTGGACGTTCGCGCCGACCTTCTCGCACAAGTCGGCGATCTCGTTGATGAAGGTGATCTTCACCGCGAGAAAGGCGTTGGCGGCATATTTCGTGAGTTCGGCCCCGCGCCGGCTCATGCGCACCAGTGGAGACTTGTTGAGGTAGAGCGGCCGGTAGACTTCCTCCAGCACCTTGGCGGCACGCTCTTCCTCCACGCCGATCACGATGCGGTCGGGGCGCTTGAAATCGTCGATCGCGGCGCCTTCGCGCAGGAACTCCGGATTGGATGCCACCGCGAAGTCCGCTTCGGGATTGGCCGCGCGGATGATGCGTTCCACTTCGTCTCCGGTGCCCACGGGTACGGTGGACTTGTCAACCACGACCACGAACCCGTCGATGTACCGCGCAAGCTCGCCGGCCGCACCATAGACATACTGCAGGTCGGCATGCCCGTCGCCGCGGCGCGACGGCGTGCCGACCGCAATGAACACGATCCGCGCACCCTTCATGGCCTCGCCGAGATCGGTCGTGAACGAGAGCCGTCCGGCGGCGACATTCTTGGCGACGAGGTCTTCGAGGCCGGGCTCGAAAATGGGCATCTTGCCAGCCTTCAGCGCCTCGATCTTCTTCGGGTCCTTGTCGACGCAGACCACATCGTGTCCGAAGTCCGCAAAGCAGGTGCCCGAAACCAGCCCTACATAACCCGAGCCGATGATTGCGATCTGCATGTTGCCAGCGTTCCCCCGAGGAATGAGCCTGTCGATCGGGCATTGCTTTGCATCATTCCCCATCTACTGCAAATGCGAAATGGGTTATGCTGCGGTTGCGAAACAAGAATGCCCGCAGTCATCCGGGCACAGGTGTCGGATGACTGTTTTTGTCACGAAAGTGACTGGTTTGGGGACAACGAGGAGGCCGTTGCCAGTAGTCCTCGACACGGAAATCGGCACTGTGCGATTCGGGCCGGCGGAGACGTTATCGGTTCATTTGGTCGTGGTGGTCGCGATCAGGTCCGTGATCTCGGTAATCCAGCCGGAACTGTCGCGCAGCTGGAACGTGTTCACATAGGACCAGGCGCAGCTCTGTATTCCGATCGATGCAAAGGCGTGGCTGACCGCGCCGTAATACGTGGCCCGCTGGTCCAGCGGAATGTCCTCGTAGGCGCCATATTCGCCGATGAACGGCACCCGGCCGGTCCGCGTGTAGTAATCGGTGACCAGATTCAGGTCCGCGCTGAGATTGGCGTAGTCCGTGTCGCTGCCGAAGGTCACGCCGACGGGCGGCGTCGGCGTTATGAATGTCGCGCCCTGGTGGGTGAACTCGAACGGATCGTAATAGTGGAACGTCGGCACGACATAGGGGTCGTTGGGCATTTTCAGCGTTGCCAGCGACTGGATGTTGGACGTGAGGCCGCCGCCGATGATTACGGAGCGGGTTACATTGGTTTCGCGGATGGCGGACAGGGCCGGATTGTAGAAATTGAGCAGGTTGCTGTTGGTCAGCACGTTCTTCGGCTCGTTCAGCAATTCGAACCAGACGGTGTCGGGCGCGTTCCGGAACGTGGTGGCGATCTGCCGCCACATGGAGACGAAACGGTCCAGCTGCCCCGTCGGATCATCGTTCATCTCGTCATAGTGATGCATGTCGATGATGACGTTCAGACCCGCGTTGGTCGCGGTCGTCACGACATGTTGCACGCGGCTCATGAACGCGGAATCGATCGTGTAGGGCGCCGTGGTCGCGGCATGTCCAGAGAAACGGATCGGGATGCGGACCGTGTCGAACCCGCCGGCCTTGATGAACGGAAAATCGGAATCGGCGATCTTGCGTCCCAGGTCGCCTTCGTTGGGTGCCTCGAGCTGGTTGCCCATGTTGACGCATTTGCCCAGCGGAAGCCTCGGGCCCACCGATGCAGTCAGCGCAGCGATGGGCGTGTAGGGGAAGCTCTGGGTTGGCGTCGGCGTCGGGGTGGGAGTTGGCGTCGCCGTGGGTGTCGGCGTCGGGGTGGAAGTCGGCGTCGATGACACGGGAGTGCCACCGGAGCCATCGCCGCAGCCAGCAAGCAGTAACAGTGCCGCTAGCGGTCGCAAAAGCTCATTGCGCATTCCTGGACGTCTCCACCTTCTGTCAGTTTACCGATGCAACGCGGACTGTGGCGTCATCGGGCGCCGGGGTCCAGTGCCTGCTTGCGCGAATGGGGGGCGATGCCCGCCTCGTGCGTTGGCCGGAGGCTGCAGGTGGCGATTTGTCTCCGTTCGCGGGGCCCGCCGGTCAATGGCCCGAGACGGCCTCGTTGATCGCCGTCTCGACCGACTGCCCCCACTGGGTCCAGTTCAGCCGCTCCTCGAAATCCTTGCGGGCTGCGTGGCACATGGCCCGGTAGCGGCCGGGATCCGACCACAAGGCAAGAATGCGATCCGCATAGGCCTTTGGAGAGGCATCGAAGGGCAGGATCAGGCCGGTCTCGTTGTCGCGCACGATCGTCGGCACGCCGCCGGTCTCGGTCCCGATCGAAGGCCGGCCGAAGGCGGCAGCCTCGCAATAGACGATTCCGTAGGCTTCCTGGCGGCTTGGCATGAGCAGGAAATGCGCATTCTGATACAGGTCGATGAAGGTGCGGTAGGCAGCCGGGTCGGTCTTGTCGATCGCGCCGTGCACGATCACGTTTTCCAGCCCGAGCGCAGCCTTGGGGCGCGATCCGATGATGTGCAGCTCGACATTGCCGTCCGTCCGGCCATGCAGTTCACGCCAGATGTCGAGCACCAGCGGGCCGCCCTTGCGTTCCCAGGCGTAGCCGACGAAGATCAGGCGGAGCGGACCGTCCAGCGGGGGCTCCGCGAAGGTCGGGACGCTGTCGATGTTGGCCCCCATCGGCACGACGCGGACCTTCTCGTGCGGAAGGTCGTAGCGTTCCATTGCGTCCTGCGCCGCCCATGACGAGGCCAGCAGGACGCGGTCGGTGCGCTTGAGGAGTTCCCTTTGCAGCTTGTTGCCCTGCCGCCGCGTGCGCTCGGTATAGCTGTGGTACTTGAGGTAGTAGTCCACGACCGTGCCGAAGAGCGCATCGGACGCGTAGACCATCGGCCACTTGGGATCGATGAGCGCAAGCTTGTGGGCGGCGGCGACGCCCACCACCACATCGGGCTGGATCTGTTCGAGCGCGGCATTGATGGCGCGGCGATAGAGCTGCGAAACGAGCGGATTGCGCCGGACATTGACGCGGAAGCGCTCGGCGGCCGCCAGCGTTTCAATGGCCCGGTCCAGACGGGGCGTGTCGATTACATGCGTGTCGGGAAAGCGTTCCCGCAGCGCCCTGAGCGAATACCAGGGAATGCCGCTCCACGACCGACGGGACGAAGGTGTCGCTACTGAAACGTAGGCTACCCGCACAGGCACCCCACAAGGCTGGCATCAGGGTTGGCCGACTGGCCGGCGTGTTCCCCCTTGCACATGGCGATCAGGCCCGGCCCATCAGCAAGACGGCGTTCAGGCCGCCGAATGCGAAGGAATTGGAGAGGGCGGCCGAGAATTCCTGCTTGCGGGCGCCTTCGGGAATCATGTCGATGCCAAGCGCGGTATCGGGCTCGGTGCAGTGGGCGGTGGGCGGCATGACCTGTTCGTGCAAGGCCATGGCGGTCAGCAGCGCTTCCATCGCGCCGGTGGCGCCAAGGCTGTGCCCCAGCACGCCCTTGGTCGAGGAAACCGGAGGTGGGGCGCCTTCGAAGACCGCGCGGATCGCGGCGCTTTCGACGGCGTCGTTCATCGCCGTTCCGGTGCCGTGGGCGTTGACGTAGCCCACCTGGCCGGGTGTCAGGCCCGCGTCCCTGATCGCCATGGCCATCGCCAGTTCCACGTATTCAGGATCCGGAGATGTGAGGTCGCCTGCGTCCGAGTTCGTGCCGAAGCCGAGAACCTCGGCATATATCCTGGCGCCGCGCTCGACGGCATGGTCCCATTCCTCCAACACGAGCATGGCGCCGCCCTCGCCCAGGACAAGGCCGCTGCGGTTCTTCGAAAATGGCCGGCAGGTGTCGTTCGACAGGACGCGCAGGGCCTCCCATGCGACAAGGTTGCCCGTGGTCATGCACGCTTCCGAACCACCCGCGAAGGCCATTCGGCTCACGCCCGAACGGATGAGGGCAAAGGCCTGGCCGATAGCGTGCGTGCCTGAGGCGCAAGCGCTGCTTACGGCATAGGCCATGCCATGCAGTCCCAGGTTCATCGAAACCTGGCTGGCGGCGGCGCTGCACATCAGCCGCGGCACGGTGAAGGGGTGGATGCGGCGCGAATTCTCGCCGTAGACCCGCCAGAACGAGTTATCGAACGTTTCCAGGCCGCCGCCACCGGTGCCCACGATGGCCGGAGCCATGCGCACCGCGTCGGATTCCGGATCGATACCGCAGTCAGCCAGTGCTTCGCGGGCCGCGACCACGGCGAACTGTGAAAAGCGGTCCAGCGGCGTGATCTGCTTTGTCGTGAAGTAATTTGCGGGATCGAAAGCCTTTACCTGAGCAGCCACGGGGCAGGTTACAAGGTCCTGTCGTTCGATCTGCAACGGACCGATCGCGCTGCGCCCCTCTTTCACCGCATCCCAGGTTGACGGCGCGTCGAGCCCTGTCGGCGAAACCGCGCCGAGACCGGTTATAGCTACGCGTTTCACTTGGTGGCCTTTTTCGCCAGTTCTTCCTCGACAGCCTTGACGATGTCGCCAACCGTGATGAGGTCCTGAGCCGCGCTCTCGTTGGCGTTGAAATTGATGTCGATATCAAATTCTTCCTCGACCGCGAACACCGTCTCGATGACATCCAGCGATTCGAAGCCGGCCTCAATCAGGTTGGTATCCGCTGTGAATTCGGCTGCGTCGCGACCAAGTTGCGTCGCAACGATTTCCCTCACCCTATCAAGCGTAGACATTGGCCCCCGGCTCCTCGATGCACTGCCCAGATTGTGCATTTGCAGCAAAACTCTAAAGGATTATTCAATCCCGTCCAGCCACGTTATGCCAGTTAACCAGTACCGTGACCCCCAAGATTGCACTTGTTCCAATATCATACAACCGATCTGGGCCGTTGACTCCGGAAAAATCGATGTAGAGGTGGTGTCATGGAAATTGCGCGGCGCCGGTGCATGTGTGCGGTCAGGGTTGTGCGCAAGCGAAAGGTTGAACGATGCCGGGCCTGAACAAGTCTAAGTTGCTGTGCAGGGGCAGCTGCCCATCGTCTGTTCCAGTGATCTGCTGCCCGGATACGAGCCCATCTTCAGGCCCTTGCAGTGCGGGCGCAGCCAGACAACTCCGTTGACACGGAACGAGCGATATTGGATGTCCGATTGAGATCTCTCCTGATCAGATTGACCTAAATTTGAGGCAGAAATTGGATGGCGCGAATCAGGAAAACTCCCTTGACCCGGATGCGAACATTTCTGCACCGCAATGGAATTGGCCTCGTCAGAAATTATTATAACAAAGTTTGGGGAACTCAAATCGGAGAAGGGACGCGCATTTCGCTGTCCGCAAAGATTGATCTCACCAATCCAAAAGGTGTAATAATTGGGAAGTATACGGCGCTGGCTTTTGGTTCCAGTGTTCTTACTCATGATTTTATTCATTCGAAGCATGTTGTCACAAAAATCGGTGATTATTGTTTCATCGGTGCTCGTGCTATCATTATGCCGGGCGTGACGGTTGGCGATCATTGCATTGTGGCGTCCGGGGCGGTTGTGATGAAAGACGTGCCGCCCAATTCTGTCGTAATGGGGAACCCCGGTCGGGTGATGGAGCGGGGGATCATGACGGGCGATCATGGCCGGCGCATCCATGTCGCGGAATCGGTCGAGCCGAGTGCGATTGCTCCGTAATTCAAACGCTACAGAATTTGCAGTATTTTGGAGAACATTTTGATGAGTGGCTTGCGCGATAGAATTATTTCTACTTTTGAAGAGTTGTGGGCTGAGGATCATACGGATCCTGCGCCTGAACTCAAAGACGACACAGTGCTACTCGAAACCGGCATCGACAGCATGGGCTTTGCTGTTTTTGTCACGATGCTGGATGACGAACTGGGATTTGATCCCTTTGCCATGGATTCCGAGGCCGTCTATCCGGTTAGTTTTGGTGAGTTCGTCGCTTTCTATGAAAAGCATGCGCCTGCATGATCGGATTGAGGGAGCTGGTCATTCGCTCGGGCTATGGGCCGGACGAGGAAATATTGAAGGCCCCCGAGGGTGCGGCAACAGTTGAGCAGCTCCTTGGTTTGGCGAAGGACCTGCCTGCAAGATACGTTGGATCTTCGGTTGCGCTGAAATTGGCCAGCCCGTTTCAGTTCGTAAAGGCGTTATTTTACCTGGACGGTCGAGCAAGTAATATCCTGCTGCTCGCAAGTGATTTGAAATCGGAAATTGTCGAGACGCTTATTGAAGCGGCGCCAGGGACTGAATTAATCGATGATATGTCGCTGGTTGGCGAAAATTGCGCCGATTCCTCACACCTTTCCAAGGAGGGGATGGCGCCTTCGACATGGTGCCTGTCGACCTCCGGCACCACTGGCGTACCAAAGATTGTAAGGCATCAGTTTCCCAACCTGATTAGATCAGTCAAGCTGCCGAAAGCGGGGCAGGAGCGCCCGGTATGGGGCTTGCTCTACGAGCCGAGCAGGTTCGCCGGACTGCAGGTAGTGCTTCAGGCGTTCGGCGGAGGAGGGATTCTGGTGCTCACAGATCCTGAAGCCGATTTGCAGAGCCGCCTCGAATTTCTTGCCAGGCATGGCTGTACCCATCTTTCCGCGACGCCGTCTCTTTGGCGGAAGATTTTGATGCTCCCCCATTCTCATGACCTGGACTTGCGGCAGATAACGCTTGGCGGCGAGATCGCTGACCAGCGTGTGCTGGACGGTCTGCGGCAGCGTTTTCCCAACGCACGATTGACCCATATATTTGCATCGACTGAAATCGGGGTCGGTTTTTCCGTTGTGGATGGCCGCGCCGGATTTCCGGCCTCGTATCTTTCCAAATCATTGAGCGGCCTTCGACTGAAGGTCAAAGAGGGTGTGCTTTGGGCTTGTCCGCCCGATGGAATGCCCAGGACCGTCGCCAATCATATCCAGGCGGATGACGAGGGCTATATTTGCACGGAAGACCGTGTCGAAGTGAGCGGCGATCGGGTTCTTTTCCTGGGGCGTCAGGCGAGCCAGGTGAATATCGGCGGCATAAAACTTCAACTCGAGGAACTTGAACGACAGCTTCGCGATCACCCCGATATCGCGGAGTGCGCGTTGTCTGCAATTCCGAACCCCATCGTTGGAAATATTCTGGTGCTGGATGTCGTTCCAAACATGCCTGTCGAAGACGAGGGAGCCTTCAAGCGGTCTTTGAAGAAATGGTGCCGGACACATTTTCAACCCGAAGCCGTGCCTGCAAAAGTAATGATCGTATCTAGCCTTGCGCTAGCATCTTCCGGTAAGGTTCGGAGACACTAAATTGAAAAACGTTGTTGTTACAGGTGCTTCTCGCGGGCTGGGGTTGGCAATCGCCCATTGTCTCGTCAATGATGGTTATCGGGTTTTCGGGCTGAGCCGCACGTTGACGGACGAGCTGCAGAGCCTCATCGAAAGTAATAAGGGCAAGGTTGAGTATATTCCCTTCGACGTGAGTGAAATAGATTCAATTCCTGATTTTGCACGTGGTTTGTCGAAGGACATCGGGGACATTTATGGGCTGGTCAACAATGCAGGGATTGGCCTTGATGGCGTTCTTGCGACCATGCATCAGTCTGACATCGAAAAAGTTATACGAACTAATCTCTTGGGTCCCATTACGCTGACCAAGTTCCTGGTGCGCCCGATGCTGAAGCGAAAAGCGGGGCGCATTATCAATATCAGTTCCATAATAGCGTCGACGGGTTTTAATGGACTTGCCGTTTATGGCGCTACCAAGGCGGGCCTGGAAGGTTTTACCCGCTCGTTCTCCCGCGAGGTCGGTAAACTATCGATAACGGTAAACTGCGTTGCGCCGGGCTATATGGAGACGTCGATGACGGAGGCCCTGCAAGGGGAGAAGCTCAACTCTGTGCGGCGGCGGGCACCCTTGGGGCTTCCTACGCCGGAGCAGGTGTCTGGCGCCGTCAGTTATCTTCTCTCGGAATCTGCCTCGGCAGTAACCGGTACTGTAATTACTGTCGACGGAGGTGCTACCGCCTAAGTCACAGCCTCGTCGAGGTGCGTGAGGTTGTGCGCGGAACTCTGGGCTGTTCTGGTGACGTGTTGGCGGAAGTGCTTCAATCTGGGAAGCCGTACTTGATCGGTTTGCGCTGGCGATAGAGCTATCTGTGAAGCGGACTTGCCGCGCGTTCAATTTTGTGGGTGGGAAGGGGGTGAGGCTGTGATGCTGGCCCCCCTTTTTTTGTTTTGACAGGGCGCTTTTGGGAAGTGAAGAGCGCCGCATCGCATTGTGGGCAGGGCACGGCAAACCAATGATTGCAAAGATCAAATATCATTTTCAATCTCTGGCGGCGCTCACAATCCGCGGCTCGGCCGTATTGGCGGGGTTTTTTGTGACGTTCTTCATTGGACGTACAATGGGGCCGGAAGCCAACGGAACTTATGCGCTTGTAACGCAAACGGCGATGTTTCTTTCCGTGGTTGCCGTTGGAGGCGTGGATATGGCAGCGGTTCGCGAGCTGTCGCGGGCAATTGCGATGAAGACCTCTATCGATCGCAGGACTTACGTATCGCTTATTGGTTGGTCCATGCTTATTGCACTCATTATTAGTGCAGTCATCGTTTTCGGAGGGCATCGCGTTACCGGTCTTCTCCTAAAAGAAATGATGCCGATAAATATCATAATTATATTGGTGGTAATTTTCATTGCACGCACTTTGACGCGTTTGATGAGTGCAATACTCCGGTCTCAAAAGTCTTTTATTTTCGGGCAGTCGATCGAGGGATTGTTTATTCCCACCATGGTTAGCATGGTATTGCTAACGGGTATGCTCCATACGGTTGAGGAAGTCTTGCTTGTTACAGCGATCGCAGGGATCGCCACAGGAATTTTCGCCGTTCTGATGGGGTTGAAGCACACAGTAACTGCGGGATCGGGCCTGCATATTTCGTTTTCCGAAATTCTGAAGGTCGCAATTCCTTTGTGGAGCGTTGGAATAGCGCTCAATATCGGGGATTGGTATGGCCTGGTTACGGTTGCCAGTGTTCTGGGCGTTTACGATGCTGGTTTATATCGAGTGGCTTTTCAAATTGCGAGCGTGCTTTCTATCATCACCATTGGCTTGTATAGTGTCTTTTCAACCCAAATCGGTGCGGCGCGTGCTGCCGGAAATTTGGAACGAATTGCCAAGCTGGGGAGGAGCGCGACGCGCCTTTCGATTGCTTTCGCGGCCCCGGTCGTCCTGATCATTCTTATTTTTGCGTCGCAATTGCTTGGTATTGTCGGTGAGGAATTTATTGCCGCCGCTGAGATACTTCGCGTCATGGCGTTCGCGCAAGCCATCTATGTCATGACCGGGCCGTGCGGGCTGACACTGGCGATGTGCGGTCATGAAAAGGTCAACATGATCATTGCGCTCACAGCGCTTGCATTGCTTGTATTCACGGCGCCGATAGCAGCGCGGTGGGGAGGGCTGACTGGCGTGACCGCCTGTATCGGGCTCATTATGGCCGGGCGAAACATAGCAAGCTTCTTCGCAGTTCTCAGACTGACGGGCATTAACGTCGTAACAGGTACAGTGCGGTAGGGCGTTTGGCCCATCCGGTTGTCTCGTGTCGGCAGGGCGGTCGCGGGCCGGCAGGGCGAACAGCGAAGCGCCTCTGGACCAGACGCAGGTAGCCCGGTCGCATCAGGAGGATACGACCGGGCAAGCATTCGGACCGGATTACAGGATCAGGTCGCTGCTGCTGAGCGTGGAGACACCAAGTAATTCAAGGTGGAAGTCGGCGACGCCGTCCCCGTTCGTGTCGCCAGAGATGATCGCGTTGCCAGCGGATACTTCGTAGCGCAGTTCGCCTGCCTTGCCGGAGAAGTGATGCGTGCCGATCCACGAGAACGCTTCATTGCTCCAGGTGGCCGCATTCGCGTCGAGGGCGGACAGGTTCAGGCGTTCGCCCTGAGCCCGGCTGAAGTCCCCGATGACTTCCGGGTTCTGATACGTCGTTCCGTCCAGATCGCCGGGACGGAATACGAAGGTATCGCGGCCGTCGCCGCCCCAGAGCGTGTCGACACCGGCGCCGCCCTCGATCACGTCGTTGCCGGCACCGCCGAAAATCACGTCGTTGCCATCCTCGCCGCGCAGGCGATCGTTGCCAGCATCGCCGTACAGCGTGTCGTTGCCGGTACCGGCCACCAGGACGTCGTTGCCATTGCCGCCGTGCAGGACATCGTCCCCAGCGAGGCCCTGGATGACGTCGTCGCCGTCCATGCCGTAGAAAGTGTCGGTTCCATCGCTGCCTATCATCCGGTTGTCGAGGGCATTGCCCGTGCCCGTCAGCCCTTCCGAGGCCATGCGCAGGATCTCGACATTGTCGGTCAGCGTATAGTCGATGGCGGCATAGACGGTATCGTTGCCCCCGTTGGCCTCCTCGATCACGACATCGCCCGTACCGTTGACGTGATAGACGTCGTTGCCGTTGCCGCCCACCAGTTCGTTGTGAAAGAGGCCCCCGGTAATGATGTCCCTGCCGTCGCCGCCATCGATATGGGTGTCGCCGAGGTTGGTCACGCTAAGGCGATCGGAGCCATCGGTGCCCGTGATATATGTGACTTCCGGCTGCGCAGCCAGCGTTTCGGCGAATTGCGTCTTCGCCATTTGCACCAGATCGCTGCCCGGCAGGTCGGCCAGAGGCGGCAGGATCGATGCAATATAGTCGCCGTAGATGTTCATCAAGGCGACGCCGCCATCGTAGATGGGGTCAAGTACGGTGTTGTGGTAGAAATCCGCACCGCCGCCGCTTGCGTCGGTGATCGTCGTGCCCGTGTTGTCGTGGACGGTTACGTTCCAGCTTTCACCCACCCGGAGCCACGACGTGTTGTCGCCAAGCCCGGCGACGATGTTTCCGCTGATTGTGCCGCCGTCGATATGCTCCGCGGCAATGCCGTTGCCGCGGGCACCTATGACCACATTGCCCGTGATCGAGACGTTCGTGTAGTACTGATCGCCGGCCTGGTCACGGATGAAGATGCCCTGGGTGGACTGGCCGTCGGGGCAATAGATGACGTTGTCGCTGATCGTCACGTTGTCGGACGGTTGCGTCATGCTGTTGGCCCACAGCTGAATCGCATCGGGGTGGTCCGTCGCTGACGGGTGGAAATCGGTGAAGTAGTTGTTGCTGATGACCGTGTCCGAATTGCCGCCGCCACGGACGCCGTCGGTGCGGATGTCGTGAATATAGTTGTCCGCAATCGTCAGCCCGGTGTTGTTGAGGATGCTGACTGCGTGCCAGAGATGCGAGAATTCCGAGTTCGTCACGCTCACGTCGCTGCTCTCGCGGATCATGAATGCCGCGAGATTGTAGCCTGCGTCGCCCTCGGGCCCGGTGACGGTGATGCCGTCGAAATGGATGTTCGACGACTGGTAGGTCAGCAGGCTGTGCGACTTTGCATCTGCCGGCGGCGTGAAATCCACGTTGCTGAACGTGATGCCGCTGCTGCCGATGATCTTGAAGCCATCGATCTGGGCCCGGTTGTCGGGATCGGCGGACGTGATCGTGATGCCGCTGCCGAAGTCCTTGTTCTTGATCGTGAGGGACGAATAGTCCCCCGCGGCCAGTTCGATCGTGTCGCCTCCAAGAGCCTGCTTCAGGGCCGCGTTGAGTTCAGCAGCCGAACTAACTGAGAAAACCGTCATAAAAACCCCTACATGAAAGCTCCGAAGCAACTTCGTGCTTTGCTGTCATGATGATGGCGGGTTTTTGATTGAAGCGGCCTTGCAGGTAATGGTTACCGGCCGATTCATGGTTTGTGCGTAAGATTGGTTGCGCCGAGGCCGCAGACCACGGAGGGGCGTGAGTAAATAGCTAAAAATTATAATGAAAATGATCGGCTTTCGCTGGCCGTGATCGTCACGGCATCGCCGATGACCCGTGTGGCCGAGAGAATGTTCCCGAGTTTACAACAGTCGGCGGAAACCATGTTGGCGTGCCGATTCGTCATCTTCCCATTTGTGCATCACGGCTTTCAGTTCGCCGATGAGGGCGTCCGGGGCCAGAGTGGCGCAGACCGGTTCGGTGGCGCGTGCGCTTGCGAGCGCGCCTGCGATGTCGTCGTCGTCGCCGACCATCGTCAAGAGCCCCCGGCCGGCAAAGGCGCGCGCGATCTCCCACTGGTGATCGTCGTAGTGCTCGCCGCGTGTGTAGCTGCGTGGGACCGCGATGACCCGGCAGCCCTGCTGCAGGGCGGTGATGATCGATCCTGTTCCGCCGTGGCAGATGACGATGTCCGCTCGTGCGAGAATTTCACCGACCTGATCGAAGGGAATCGCATCGCGAACCTCGATCGACGGGTCGACCTCGGTTTTCAGCGGTTGTCCTGTCTGCAGGATTACCTTTTCCGGAAGCAGGCCCTGACGCTTGGCCTGGTCGACGAGTTTGACCAGCCGGTCGAACGGGAGCGTGGCACCCACGGTTGCGAAGACCAGCCGCTCCTTTTCAGGCCGCATCTTTTCAAGGCGGCGGAAGGGGTCGAACACCTGGGCGCCGGGCCAGTTGCGTCCGGCTTCCTGCGATTGCGCGACACGGATGTGTGCGAGAGGCGCTGCAATCCGCGCGAAGGCGGACGGCCCGTTGAACCGGGCAAAGGAATCGATGAGGACGATCTTCGCGCCGAGCATGCGTGCGAAAAGAACGGGGAAATAGGAGGATCCCGCTCCTGTCGTGATGACGGCCGCCGGGCGTTCGCGCCACATGATTCGCCACGACTGCAGGACGCTGCGCACAGCGGCGGCGAGCATGGCGATGGGTTTGCCGAGGCGGGCCTGACCCAGGGCGACATGCGGGACGAAGAACGCGCGGTGCCGCTTGGCAATGTCGCGAGTAAGAGCAGTTTCTTCGGTCACGAAGAAGTAGTCCGACGACGACCACAACGGCTCGAGATCGAGTAATTGGCGAACATGTCCGCCACCAGAGGCTACCAATGCAACGCGCATTGTTCCAACAACCCTTAATTCCAGACCCTGGGAAGGGTATTGCCGATCGGGTGACTGCTGGCTCTAGTACCGAGTTGCATCACCGCACAGAATTCCTTGCAGGCAACCTGTGCCAAAGGGGATGCTCCAATTCTACCGCGCTGCAACATGAACTAGTCGTTAATGTCAAGTATGTCGAATCGATGGTGTCCACCTTTTCAATCAAGCCCGATCCACGACTGATACCATGTTTAAACAATACCTCGGTAAAAATTTCCTTATGCAATTGTGCCAATTTGAGCCTCTGATATAGCTGGCATACTGAAATTCCAAGCCTAAACAGGGCGGTGCAGCATTCGTGAAGGGCGATGCAGCATTTTACCGTATCGCAAGTGCAACATTTGCAATGTTGCAATCGCAGTATGGGTTTGATCTAGGACACGAGCCGATGGCTTCAGGAGGTGACCGGACGTGAGCAGGCTAGAGCGGGTCCTGGAAGGGGATGATCCGGCAAGGCATGTCCGGATCGGTCTGCTGTGGCATTCCGTGAGCTCGGGCAACCTCGGCGTCGGCGCGCTTACGCTCGGCAACATCGCGATCGTCAGGCAGGTTGCGGAGCGGATGGGGCTGGTTCCGCACTTTGTCGTCATGAGCATGCGCGACGGTGATGCGCCGGCCCTGCTGAAGGGAGAAGTCGAGGTCTTCGTGATCGATTCCCGGGCCATGCTGTCGCCGGCCGGGTTCTGGAAGGCGGTCGGCGACCTCGATTGTGTGCTGGATATCGGAGCTGGAGACAGTTTTGCCGAAATCTACGGGGCGAAGCGGTTCGGATTTCTCTGGCTGACGAAGATGATGGCGGTCGCGCGCCACGTACCGCTGGTCCTGTCGCCACAGACGATCGGCCCGTTCACGAGTTGGGGATACCGGCGTCTTGGCGCGATGGCCCTGCGCAATTGCGACACCGTGTTGTCGCGTGATCAGCAGTCGCTTGATGTGTCCCGCGCGCTTGCGCCGCGTGCGCGCAACGAGATGTCGGTCGATGTCGCGTTCATGCTGCCCCATGTCGATCGGTCAGCCGAGCGGGGCGGTGCCAGGCTGCGGGTCGGGGTGAACGCATCCGGGCTGCTCTACCATCAGGCGGAATCGGGAAATAACCGTTTTGGGCTGAGCTACGACTACGCCGAGTTCACCCGCGTGCTTCTTGAGCGTTTGTGTGCACGCGATGACGTCGAAGTGCACCTCGTGCCGCACGCTACCAGCAAGACCGATCCGACCGATGACGACAATCGCCTGGCCGACCGACTGGCGGTGGATTTTCCGTCGGTCGTCCGCGTTCCCGCCTTCGATGGCCCGTCGCAGGCCAAGAGCTATATCTCGAGCCTCGATTTCCTCGTCGCCGGCCGGATGCATGCCTGCATCGGTGCCTATTCCGCAGGTACGCCGGTCGTCCCGGTGGCCTATAGCCGCAAGTTCAGCGGCCTGTTCGGTCTTCTGGAGTACGATCATGTGCTGCCGATGACGGGCATGAGTGTCGGGGATGCGGTGGATTTTGCGCTCCGGTCTCTCGACGAACGCGATCGTCTGGCGCAGGCCGAGCGTGAGGGGATGAAGAAGGTGGACGCCCTGCTCGACGTCTATCGATCCGCGTTGTCCGACCTTTTCACGGAAACGCTGCGTAAACGTCAGGTCAAACTGGCCGCATGACCTTGCCATCGTCGCCAACTATCGACCGCGTGCTCAAGGCGGAATTGTGTAGCGGATGCGGTCTGTGCGCGGGCGTTGCGCCCGAATCCGTGCAGATGGAGACGGTGTCGCCCGGATACAGCCGGCCGCGCCTTGTCGCGCCGCTGCAACAGGATGCCGAAGCCCGGATCGCCACTGCATGTCCCGGCGCGGTCGTTGCCCCGTGGTCCGATGCACCCGCGCGCGATTCCTACTGGGGTCCGTCTTTCCAGGTTCTTGCGGGCCACGCGACCGATCCCGACGTGCGTTTCTCAGGTTCATCGGGTGGCGCGCTTTCCGCCTTGCTCATCCAGGCGCTTTCAAGCGGACTGGTCGAGCGCGTGCTGCACGTAGCGCCGGACCCGGACTATCCCACCCGCAGCCGGCTGCAGTATTCGACAAGCGCGCAGGAAGTGATCGCGAACGCAGGATCGCGTTACACCGCGTCCTCGCCACTGCAGGAGATCGATCGCATTCTCGGGGAAGACGTGCGAACTGCTTTCGTGGGCAAGCCTTGCGACGTTTCGGCTTTGCGTCAGCTGGCGACGGTGGATGCGCGGGTGGCTGAACGGATTCCGATCGCGCTGTCTTTTTTCTGCGGTGGGATGCCCAGCCACGCCGGTGCCGATCGCATCGTGCGCGAGATGGGGCTCGACCCGGCAAAGCTCGCGCGGTTCCGATATCGCGGCAACGGCTGGCCCGGCGTGGCGCGGGCGGAAACCGTGGACGGACAGGTCGCGGAAATGAGCTATGCCGACAGCTGGGGTGCCCACCTTTCCAAGGAGGTCCAGTTCCGTTGCAAGATCTGTCCGGATGCGGTTGGCGGCGTCGCGGACATCGCCTGCGCCGATGCATGGTACGGCGATGCCGACGGTTATCCGTCCTTCGAGGAGCAGGAAGGGCGCAGCCTGATAGTCACCCGGACCGATAAGGGGGAGGCCCTGTTTCGCAGTGCCGTCGAGGCAGGGGCGCTGACGGCGTCTCCGATCCCCGTGCGCGACATCGATCTGATGCAACCGGCGCAGGCCCGAAGGAAGCGTCTCGTGGTTGCGCGCACGATGTCATGCCGCCTTGCCGGGCACGCTGTACCAAAAATGAACGGACTCGATGTTAAAAAAGCGGCAGGCGATGCAAGTTTAGGCGAGCAAAGTCGCAATTTCTTCGGCATGCTACGCCGCATCCTGTATCGTCGTAAATGACGAGAACGTAAGAACGTATTGGTTCAGAGGATATGAGTTTGGGGGGTGTAATGCTCAAATCGAAGCTTGTTGGACTGTGCGCCGTCGGCTGCGTGGCGCTGGCGTCTCCGGCTTGGGCGCAGTCGGCACCGGTCATGCCGCAATCTCCGCATACCGATATCGTGATTACGGCCCGCGGCCTTTACGATGGCAACGTCGTGCGCGGCACCGAGGACCTTGCCCTGCAGCGCGACCTCAAGAGGCGCGACTTCCGGTTCACGCCGTCTGTCGATGCCGACATCTACCAGCCGCTCGGCCCCGGCTATGTCTCGCTGACAGGCTCCGTGGGTTACGACTTCTATGCACGCAACACCCGCCTCAATCGCGAGCGGATCGACGCCAACCTGGGCGCGGGCGGCGTGTTCGGTCCTTGCGGTGTCGAAACGAAGGCCGGCGTCAGCCGCAAGCAGAGCGAACTGGGCGATCTCAACACGGCGCCCGGCGTGAATGGCAGCACCAAGAACACCGAAACCCGCTTCAGCGGAGGCACGATGGTCGGGTGCGGGGGCTTTGTCGGAATCAAGCCTTATGTGCTGATGGATTTCGAGACCGCCCGAAACAGCGCGCAGCAGCGCAAGGGATCGGACTACAACAGCGTCACCTATGGCGGCGGGTTGATGTATTCGCAGCCTTCCATCGGCGAATTGCGGGTATTTGCCACGCAGCGCGATGTCGATTTCGTGAATCGCGACCAGTTCGACTACTTCGGTGCCCCCAAGCTTCGCATCCGGTCGGCGGGCGGACAGTTTTCGCGCGACATCGGCGCCAGGCTGGGCGCGTTCGTCATGGTTGCCTACACCAATCTCAAGCAGCAGGGCGTGGGCGCAGGAAAGAACGGGTTCGACGGTCTTACGTGGCAGGCCAGATTGACCCTGAAGGCCAGCGATCGACTGAGCCTTAAGGCTACCGCAAGCCAGGACACGATACCGACTCTGGGCTTCAACGTCGATTACATGAAGCGGACGGACTATGGGCTCCAGGCCGATATGGATCTGAACAGCCGCATGAGCTTGCGCGTTATGGCATCGCATCGCACCCGGGATTTCAAGTATTCCCCCTTGGCCACGATGATCAATATCACGCATGACCGGCTCAACAGCATTGGAGCTGCACTCAAAATCGAACCGATAGGGCCGTTTTCCCTGTCACTCGACGCCATGTACGAGAACCGCAATGCGGACCTCGCCATTTACGACTACGATGCCCTGCGTGCCGGCATCACCCTGCAGATGCAGATTTGAACGCGCAAAGGATTTCACGATGCAATTCAAGCCGAGAAAGACCATCGCAGTTCTGGCCATGGGCGTAGCATGCCTTGCGGCGGGCTTGGCCCAGGCCCAGCCGGTTCCGCCTCCCCCGGCCATGGCCGAGGGCTATGTGCTTGGCCCCGGCGACATGATCGAGGTGTCGGTGGTGGGCGGCAATGAGGGCCCCATGCGCGTCCAGATCCAGTCGGACGGCTCGATCCTGCTTCCGTTGATCGGCAATGTCACCGCAGGCGGGAAGACCGTGCTGCAGCTTCGCGACGATATCAGCACGGCCCTCCAGGCCGGCGGCTTCTATACTACCCCGGCCGTCAACGTGACTATCGTTACCTACGCGAGCCGCTATGTCACCGTGCTTGGTGCGGTTGCCCAGCCCGGGGCCGTTCCCATCGAACGTGCCTATCATGTCTCCGACATCCTCGCCCGCGTTGGCGGCGTGAAGGACGGCAGTGCGAAGATCGTCAAGATTCGTCGTGCGGACGGTACCGAATTGTCGCTCGACATCGCCGGTATCGCGACAGGGGGGCCGGATGAAGATCCCATCGTCGCTCCGGGCGACAAGATCTTCGTTCCCACCGCCCAGACCTTCTATGCGCTGGGCCAGGTTACGCGGCCGGGTAACTATGCGGTCGAGGAAGGGATGACCCTGCGCAAGGCCCTGGCCGTGGCGGGCGGGCTGACCCAGCTCGGTTCCAAGAAAAAGGTCAAGGTGATCCGCGACGGCAAGGAACTGGAACACGTCGGCCTTGATGACCCGATCGAGATCGGTGACGTGATCGAAGTGGGCGAGCGCTTCTTCTGATCGTCTGGAGCCAGCCAAGGAAACGCACATGAGCCTTATCCAGCTTCTTCGCATCCTCTGGGTCCGTCGCGCGGCATTCGCGATTTCGATGGTGGCCTGCCTGTTCATCGCGGTGATCGCGATTCTCGTGCTTCCTCAGCAGTACGAGGCCAAGTCGCGCGTCCTGCTCGATCTGATGAGGCCCAACGCGGTAACCCAGCAGGCCATGTCGAATGCCATGGCACGCGCCTACATCGCGACCCAGTCCGAACTGATCACGGACTATCGCGTGGCCGGCGAGGTCGTCGACGCGCTCGGCTGGACCAAGGATCCGAAAAAGATCGCCGCCTACGATCGCAGCGGTGCGAGAGGAACGGTCGATCTGCGCCGCTGGCTTGCGGACGGGATCATCGAAAATACCGAGGCCAAGGCCCTCGCCAGCAGCAGCATTCTGGAGATCACCTACAAGGGCAAGTCGCCCGATGAAGCGCGCGAGATCGCCGATCTGCTGCGTACCTCCTACATCGAGCAGAGCATTGCGTTTCGCCAGGAAGGTGCCGAGCGGAATTCGGAATGGTTCCGCCAGCAGGCCGACAAGGTCGCTGCGGAGCTGACCAAGGCCGAGAATGCGAAGACGGCCTTTGAAAAGGAGACGGGCGTCGTTCTCCAGGACGACTACAGCGATCCGCAGACCGAACGGCTCAAGGCGCTTTCGAACCAGGTTCCGGTGCAGATGCCTGGTGCCGCGGCGCTGGTGTCGACGCCGTCGAGCGCGCAGCTCGCGCAGGTCGATGCGCAGATTGCCTCGATGTCGCAGACGCTGGGCCCCAACCATCCGCAGATGGTGGCGCTCAAGCAGCAGCGGCAGGCACTGGCCACGGCTGCAGCCCAGGAACGCGCGGCGGCCATCGCCGCGTCTCGTGCCGCCTCCGCGACGGGGCCGTCGCTGACCAGCCAGGTGGCAAGCCAGCAGGCCAAGGTGCTCGCGCAGCGCGGCAATGTTGACCAGTTGCGCAAGATGCAGGCGCGCATCGATGTCCTGCGCGACCAGTACAACAAGACCATGCAGCGTGCGAGCGAGCTCAGTCTCGAAGCCGCCTCGCGCGAAAGCGGCGTGACGCTGCTGGGCAATGCCGTTGCACCCGAAAGCCCCAGTTCGCCCAACATTCCCCTGATCCTCGTCGGCGCCATTGCCGCGGGTATCGGTCTGGGTTTCGTGGCGGCGATCGCGGCCGAGTTGTTGAAGCGCAGGGTGCGCAGTATCGACGATCTCGCTGTTGACGAAGTGCCGGTGATCGGGCGCATTGTCAGCAGCGAACCGGCCGAGGGCGGCGCGTTGCCGTCCTGGTTCGCACGTTTTGGCAGCAAGGCGGCTTGAGATGACTGCACCGAAGGGTAAATCCGGAGAACCCATGGACGAAAATCCGACCGATGTTGTCGCCGAGGCCGAGGATACCGTCGGCGCGGAGACTCCCGAGGAGATCGTGACGGCGGATGCCCCCGAGCAGGTGGCAGCCGAGGACGAGCAGGCCTCTCCGATCACCTTCGGGTTTTCCCAGAGCGTGGTCGTTCTGTCCGATCCCAGCTCGGCGGAGGCGGAAGCGATCGCCGCCCTGCGTACGCACCTGCTTGCGCACCACGTGCGTGCGGGACGGCGCGGGCTGGCGATCTGTTCGCCGAACGCGAAGAGCGGGACGACTTTCGTCGCGGCGAATCTGGCCGTGTCGTTGGCCCGTGCGGGAATCCGGACGCTGTTGATCGATGCGAACCTGCGCAAGCCGGCGATGCATCGGATGATCGTGCCCTCGCGTGAGATGCCTGCGCTCAGCGATTGTCTCTCCGACAGTTCTATCGCCTATGGCAGCGTGATCCAGGAAGAAGTGATGCCGTCGCTTTCGGTCATCTATGCCGGTGGCAGGAACGAGCGTGCGCAGGAACTGCTGGCCGGGGCATCCTTCAAGTCGCTGGTCGACCTGTGCATGCGCGACTTCGAAGTCACGATCATCGACACGCCGCCCAGCAACAACAGTTCGGATGCTCGACGGATAGCCTCGATCGTGAGGCACTGTGTCGTCGTTGCGCGCAAGGACGTGAGCTACGTGTCCGACATCAAGACCCTGATCGACGAACTGAAGTCCGACAAGGTCAACGTCATCGGCACGGTGCTGAACGAGTTCTGATACTGCGCGAGGGCCGCGGTCGGTCCTCGCGCCTCAGGCCATCCAGGGCGGCAGGCCGCGCCGGTTGCGCAGGCCTGCCAGCCAGCCCGACAGTCCGTAACCCAGCTGGCGGAATGCGCCGCGGCGTCCGTAGCGCGCGAACAGCAGCATGAGCGAGCCGAGCGCGGCGAGGGGCAGTTTGCCCGGCGTCGTGTCGCGCACCACGTTCAGCTTGTTGCGCTCGTCCAGATAGATCGGCAGGCGCGGGCGCTTGCGGTGGGCATCGCCCGAACCGGTGGAGCCTCCCTGATCGTGGCAGACCAGGGCATCGGGGGCAAAGCCGAGCTTGAGCCCCGCGGCCACGGCGCGAAGGCACCACTCGACTTCCTCGCAATAGAGGAAGTAGTCCTCGCGCATCAGCCCGACGCGATCGACGAATTCGCGTCCGATCAGCATCGAGGCGCCGAGCAGATAGTTCGTCCGGCGCTCGACCTCTGCTGGATCGGGATGTTCGGAAAGCGATGCGCCATTGCCGATCGAAACCGGGCGGGCCCAGGCCGCGCGCCACTGGCCGCCATAGGCCTGGATGCGTCCCTGCGGATTGTGGAGGACCCCGCCCACTGCGGCCACGTCGCCGAGTTGCAGCCGCGCGACCAGAGCGGCGAGCGCGCCGGGGGCCGGTACGGTATCGGGATTGACGATCCACCATGCGTCCGCATCGGGCGATGCGGTCATGCAGACGTTGACGCCGCCGGCATAACCCAGATTGCCGGGGGCTAGGATGGCCCGCACGGCCTGTCCGCCGGGCAAGGTATCCGGCGTGACGGCGCTGAGTGCCTCGAAGGCTTCGGGCCCGCCGTTTTCGCAGATCACCACGTCGAAATCGGGATAGGTACTGGCGGAGAGCGCGGAAAGGCATCCGGCGATCTCATCGGCGTTGCGAAAGGCGACGATGGCGATCGAGACGTGCATCAGGGCTCCTTGCCGAAAACGAGGATTAGCGAGTTGGCGAGGCGCCAAAGTCGGATGCGAACCAGTGTCCCCAGCGCCCGTGCCTTGTTTTGCGCGCCGGGAACGGCCGGGCTCGAAAGTATGCGCGGTACGTGCGCCAGAATGGTCGCCGGCAGCGCAAGGCTGCGCAGGGCCCATTTCACGCGCCCCAGCGGCTTTCCGGCATAAAGGCCGAAGGTCTCGGCATTGATCCGGCGCCACTTGTGGCGCAGCTGGCCCCAGTCGGCTCGGGCCGGATGGCCGACCACGGCATCGGCGGCATATCCGATCCGGTAACCGGCGTCGCGGGCGCGGTGACACCATTCCAGATCTTCGGATACGCCGGTGCGGAATCCGCCCACCGTATCGAAAAGCGCGCGCGGACAGAACAGGTTTGCGGTGACCGTGAAACCCTTCTCCTCGACATAGGCGCGATTGTTGAAGGCGAACACGCGTTCGAACCCTTCCGCCCCGCTCATCTTCGCCGGATCGGGAACGAGCACGGTCATACGTCCTCCCACGAAGTCATGGCTGGCAAGCGCGGCCACGCCGGCCTGAAGCCAGCCGGGGTCGGGGATGCAGTCGCAGTCGGTGAAGGCGAGGATCCGGCCACGTGAGGCCGCCACACCGGCATTGCGGGCGGGCCCGGCGCCTTTCTGCGTCGCGATGGTCAGCCGTGCCCTGCCGTCGATCACGCGGCTTACGGCGGCTTCGCCGCTGGGCGACATGTTGTCCGCCACCACGATCTCGAAGTCGAGATCGCCTTCCTGCCGCATCAGCGCATCCAGGCACAGGCCGAGGCTTGCCAGATCCTCGTAGTGCGGAACGATGATGCTGATGTAGGGGGTGTCGGGACTGCCTGGCGACGCATCGCCCGCCCCGGCCTCGGTCGCGATGGTCACGGGCGACTTCCCCGGGTTTCGGTCCAGGCGCGGATGCGTTCCGCCGAGGGGTGGTAGACCAGTTCGTGGTCGCTTTCGACGAGGGCGCGCAGTTCGGGCGGATCGAGTTCCCACCACCGACTGGCCTCGAGGGCTTCGATCATGTCCGGCGAAAAGCGGTCCCGCAGCTTGCGCGCCGGGTTGCCGGCGACGATCGCGTAGGCGGGCACGTCCCTGGTGACGATCGCCCCCGCGCCGACAACAGCGCCGCGGCCTATGCTTTTGCAGCCGGGCAGGATCATCGCATAGTGGCCGATCCAGACGTCGTCCGAAATGTCGAGGACGTCGTCCCAGTGGATGTCCTTGTCGACGACGCCGAACTTGCGCTCGTAAAGCGCGGGATGGGTCGTGATCGCGTCGACCGGATGATTGATCGGCGCCGAGCGCACCGTGTTGGCTATGGAGCAGTAGCGTCCGATCCGGATCGGCCCCGGCATGCGCCACTGGTCGAAGCAGCCATAGGACTGAAGGCCGACGTCGATCCGGTAGCGTTCGCGAAAGTAGGCGCGCAGCTTGAGGTTGTCATGCTGGTTGCGGCGCCACAGGCGCAAACGTACGTGCTCGGCAATTTTCGACAGCAAGCCCGACATCCGGTCTCCATGGAATTCGGCCCTGGGCCGCAGAATGCGAGGAAGCGGATCAGCCGGTCGTGATCATCGGCCTGCCGTGTTCCTCGATCTGGGTGAGCGTCAGGCGTATCCAGATATAGGCTGGTGCGCCTTCCTCGCGAAATTCGTACACGCCCTCGTCGGGGTCGCCGAGCGGGACGACCAGATCGTCGGCAAGGGCAATGTCGCGGACGATGCGTTCGCATTCGCGGCCATTGTCGGATGCAAGTCCCGAGCCGCGCGTTTCAAGACGCCCGCCGTTCGCCATGGCAAGGCATGCGATCGTGCCGAGGTCCACGCTGTTGCCTTCCGCGAAGGCGCGCTTGACCGCTTTTACGGTCCGCTCGGAGATGCGTTGCTCGATCTCGTCGGCGGCAATCCGTACGCCTGCAGCGACATCGCTCGCGTCCACCTCCTTGGCATCGCGTTCGACCGCTTCGATCGCGGCGTGCTGCCCCAGCAGGCTGGCCAGGTAGGGTGAGCCCTTCGCAATCGTCGTGATGAGATCGGCGGCCTTGTCGTTGAACGGCATGCCGCTCGCTTCTTCGCCGATGGCGATCAGTTCGCGTGTTTCTTCTGCGTTCATGGGCGGGACGCGCAGGCCGATGACGTTGCGTCGTACCGAAGGAATATGCTCGACGAGTTCGGCAAGGTTGCTCGCCACGCCGGCGATGACGAACTGCACCCGGATCGAGCGGTCGGACAGGTTCTTGATCAGTTCGGCGATGATCCTGCGGAAATTGCCGTGCGGACTGCGATCGAATTCGTCGAGGATGATCAGCAGGCGCGTGCCGGAGAGACGCGAAAATATGTCGCAGACCTGGTTGGCCGTTACCGGGCCGGGCGGTAGCAGCGAGTCAAGGGACGTGCCCTGCTCGATCTCTTCGTCGGTCGGATCGTAGTCCGCATGGTAGAGCAGCGGTATCGTGCCGACGACCGACCGCATGAGCGTTCCGAAGTCCGATTCCTCGCCGCACGAGACATAGCGCACCAGGTACTGGGCTTCTTCGGCGAGTTGCGAAACGACGTGGAGCAGCGAGGTCTTGCCGATCCCGCGCTCACCATAGAGCACGACATGGAGGCGCTGATCCTCGATGGCGCGAATCAGGCCATCGAGAATTGCGGTGCGGCCCGCGAACTGCTTCGTGCTGGATACCGGTTGCGACGGCGTGAAGGCATCGCGCAGGCGCATCCGGACGCGATCCGAAGGGCTGCCGCGAAGCCCGCGCAATTCATCGGTCGCGGAGCCGTGGAACCGGGGCAGAAGGGCCTTTCGACCGCTCGGAGCAAGCGGCTTCGCGAATCCCGAGAGGGAATAGGTGGAAGGAACGCTATCGTCCTCCTCCATTTCGGGACGCGAAAATAGTCGATCAAACCAGCCCACATCATTCTCCATTCACGTGCCCGGCACGGTAACGCGGAGACTGCTGACATGCCATAGGGCACAGTCTCCTGACGACCCATAATATCGCGCAAATTCCTTTCGATGCGGTATCAAACTGAAACACGAAAACCGATTCTTGCAGTATCGCCGATGGCGGGCGTTCGTTTGGGCGGCGCATCTTCAGCCGGGTATGGTGCGGAGATGCGCAGCATACACCAAATCTTCAAAGGCTTTACAAATGGCAAATTTGTAACACCACAGCCTGCCGCCACGTGCGACTAGCGCATAAATCGCGTTATTTGTTTCTTCGCGTCCCGCTGTCGGTTTTGCGGCTCTTCGCGCCGGTCGCGACGGAGCGGGCGTGACGTTACCCGAGGAGGGCGCGCCACCACGGCTCGTTGGCGAGGTACCAGTCGATGGTGTCGCGAATGCCGGAGGCAAAGTCGCGAGCCGGTGCATAGCCGATCGTGGCGCGGGCCTTGGTCTCGTCGATGGCGTAGCGGCGATCGTGCCCTGCGCGGTCGGTCACGAAAGTCTTGAGCCGGGCGGTCTGCCCGCCCTTCGCCGGCGGGGCATCGGGATAGCGGTCGGCGAGCGTGGGGTCCTTCTCGAACGCGGCGTCGACGCCGCGGCAGATCTCTTCGATCACGGTCAGGTTCGGCAATTCGGCGCCGCCCCCGATATTGTAGGTCTCGCCGAGAGCGCCGTTCGTCAGACATGCCTCGATGCCGCGGCAGTGATCCTCGACATGGAGCCAGTCGCGCACGTTGAGGCCGTCGCCGTAAATCGGCAGCGGCTTTCCGGACAGAGCATTGATCAGGAACAGCGGGATGAGCTTTTCCGGATACTGGTAGGGGCCGTAGTTGTTCGAGCAGTTGCTCGTCGTGGTCTGCAGGCCGAACGTGTGGTGATAGGCCCGAACCAGATGGTCCGAACTCGCTTTCGAGGCGGAGTAAGGCGAGTTGGGCGCGTAAGGCGTATCTTCGCGGAACGGCGGATCGTTGGGGCCGAGCGAGCCGTAGACCTCGTCGGTGGAAATATGGTGGAAGCGGTGGTCGCGCCCGCTGCCCTGATCCAGCCAGACCGCCCGCGCGGCCTTCAGCAGGCTGTTGGTCCCCAGGATGTTCGTGTCGATGAACGCGTCGGGGCCGCTGATCGACCGGTCGACGTGGCTTTCGGCGGCGAAGTGGACGATCGTCGCGATGTCGCGTTCGCGCAGGAGTTTCTCGACGAGCGCCGTGTCGCGGATGTCTCCTTCGACCAGTTCCATCCGCTCGACGCCCTCGATCGTCGAGCGGTTGCCGGCATATGTGAGCAGGTCGAGCACGATGATGGTGTCATCGGGATGACGGGCGCTCCAGTAATGGACGAAATTGCCGCCGATGAAGCCTGCGCCACCCGTAACCAGAATATCAGCCAATGCGCAGTTCCTCTTTGAGCATGGTACGCAGATTTACCCGCCAGTGGGGCGGTTGATCGCCCAGCAGCGCCCGGGTGGCACTGTCGTCGAGCAACGAGAAGGCAGGGCGGACGGCCCGCGTGGGATAGTCGGCGGTCGTGACCGGGCGGACCGGAACCTCGCGGTCGAGCAGGCCGATCGCGAGGGCTTCCTCCTGAATCGCCACGGCAAAGTCGTACCAGCTCGCCACCCCGGCGTCGCGGTGATGAAAAAGCCCTTTCGCGCCGTGCCCGAGCAGCGCCCAGATGGTGGCGGCCAGGCCCGGTGCCCACGTCGGAGCGCCGATCTGGTCGGCTACGACGCGCACCTCGTCGCGCTCGCGCATCACGCGCAGCATCGTGCGCACGAAATTGTGACTTCCGGCGGAATAGACCCACGACGTGCGCACGATGGCAGCATCCGGTCCCGCAGCCTGTTCGCCGGCCAGTTTGGTGCGTCCGTAGGCCGAAAGCGGTGCCGTGGCGGCGCCTGGCCCGTAGGCGCGGGACGATCCGCCATCGAAGACGAAATCGGTCGAGACATGCACGAACCGGCATCCAAGCTGCGCGGCGGCCCGTGCCATTGCGGAAACGGCGGTCGCATTGACGGCCAGCGCAAGGGCCTCTTCGTCCTCGGCGCGGTCAACCGCCGTATAGGCGGCGGCGTTGAGGATCGCATCGGGAGCCTCGTCAAGCAGGAAGGCCTCGACCGCCTCGGGCTCGGTCAGATCCAGGCGGCCGCGGTCGGTGCCGGTTGCCGTCCATCCCTGCGGGACGCTGTCCAGCAGGGCCCTGCCGAGCTGGCCGTTCGCGCCAATGACGACTGCCTTCACGCATAACTCCTGATCTGCGTGAGCGCGAGGCCGACGCTGTCCTTTTGCGACAGCAGCGGCTGGACTCCGTCGAGCGGCCATTCGATGCCGACATCGGGGTCGTCCCAGGCAAGGCTCTGTTCGTGCTCGGGCGCGTAGGGCGCGGTGCACTTGTAGAGGAAGTCGGTGTCGTCCTCGAGCGTGAGAAAGCCGTGCGCGAAGCCTTCCGGCACCCAGAACAGGCGCTTGTTCTCCGCGCTCAATTCCACCCCGACCCATTGGCCGAAGTGTGGCGAGGAGCGTCGCAGGTCCACGGCCACGTCGAACACGGCCCCGCGGACCACGCGCAGGAGCTTGCCCTGCGGGCCGGGGTTCTGGAAATGCAGGCCGCGTAGCACGCCTTTTTGCGAATGGCTGTGATTGTCCTGTACGAAAGTGAGATCGAGCCCGGCCTCCTTGAAGACCGCCGCGTTCCAGCTCTCCATGAAGAATCCCCGGGCGTCGCCGAAGACCCTGGGTTCGATCACCAGAGGGCCGGGGATGGCGCAAGACTGGATATGCACGGTCTGCTCCTCTCCCTCAGCGCAGCAATTGCATGAGGTATTCGCCGTAGCCCGACTTGCGTAAGGGGGCTGCGATTCGTTCCAGGGCGGCATCGTCGATGAAGCCGCTGCGCCAGGCGATTTCTTCCGGGCAGCAGATCTTCAGTCCCTGACGCTCCTCGGTGATGCGCACATATGTGCAGGCATCCAGCAGCGAGGCGTGCGTGCCCGTGTCGAGCCAGGCGTAGCCGCGTCCCATGATCTGCACGTTGAGCTTGCCATCCGCCAGATAGAGGGCGTTGAGATCGGTGATCTCAAGCTCGCCGCGTGCCGACGGCTTGAGATCGCGGGCCCGGTCTACGACCGTCTCGTCGTAGAAGTAGAGGCCAGTCACCGCATGGTTCGACTTGGGGGCCTGGGGCTTTTCCTCAAGGCTGACCGCCTTGCCGGTCTCGTCGAACTCGACGACACCGTAGGCTTCGGGGTTGTTGACCCGATAGGCGAAGACGCTTGCTCCGCTATCCAGATCGTTGGCGTCGCGCAGCAGTTCGGGCAGGCCATGCCCGTAGAAGATGTTGTCGCCCAAAATCAGTGCACTGGGGCCGCCGGCCACGAAATCGGCACCGATGTGGAAAGCCTGCGCCAGTCCGTCAGGGCTGGGCTGCACGGCGTAGCTGATGGAGATGCCCCATGCGCTGCCGTCGCCCAGCAAAGTCTGGAAGGCGGGCTGGTCGTGCGGCGTGGTGATGACCAGAATATCCCTGATCCCGGCGAGCATCAGCGTCGCCAGGGGATAGTAGATCATCGGCTTGTCAAACACCGGCATCAACTGCTTGGAGACTGCACGGGTGAGGGGATAGAGTCTCGTGCCCGATCCGCCTGCCAGAATTATGCCTTTGCGCGACTTCAACGTCATTTCATATTGCCCGATGTCGCCAGAAAATTTCGATGCTGCATTGCGTCATGTCGCTGCCGGGGTCAATCACCTGTTTCTCAGGTGGACGACAACGATACAGTTTCGAAGCATATATTGAAGATGCGCAGGCAGGTTATAGTCTGGTGGCCTGCGTACACAGCGAGACAGGAATTCTTGGCATGAACCCGGCCATTACGGTGGTGATACCTGTGTACAACGCTGAACAGACGATTATGCGGACGCTCTCGTCCATTCAGGCGCAAACGGTCGGGGACCTGGAAATTCGGGTGGTGGACGACGGGTCGCAGGATGCGACGGCCGCAATCGTCGAGGGCGTCCGGGCGCAGGACTCGCGCGTCGTTTGCCTGCGGCAGGCGAATGCGGGCGTTGCTGCAGCGCGGAACACTGGCATGGAAGGTGCGCGCGGCCGGTTCACGGCGTTCTGTGATGGTGATGACATCTGGCATCCCCAGAAGCTGGAACGTCAGATCGCCGCGCTCGAAGCCGATCCGGGGGCCGGGTTGTGCTATTCCTGGTATCGCCGCATCGACGCGCATGACTGCGTGCTGCCGGTCTCTCCGGCGCCGCGCATCGAAGGGGCCGTGCTTTACCGGCACCTGGAATGGAACTTCATCTCGAATGGCAGCACCGTGCTGGTCCCCACGCCGCTCGCACGGCGGACAGGCTTCGAGCCAGCGCTGCGCGACGCCGGGAACCAGGGGTGTGAAGACTATCTTTTCCAGTTGCGGATTGCGCAGGCGCACCGGTTTGTGTGCGTTCCGGCCTATCTCGTGGGATATCGGATGAACGCGCAGAGCATGTCCCGCGGCGTGGATCGCATGATCCGGTCTCATCTGCAGACATATGCGATCATGGAGGAGAGCCTTCCTGCCGACCGGGCGGTTGCGAAAATCCTGGCCCGTCGCCGCGCGAAACTGCTGGTCGAGCTTTTCCGCAACCGCGTGCGGCGCGCCGACCTGCCCGCGGCTGTCGCGGCGCTGGCCGGGGCACTGCGCGCGGCGCCGCGCCTGGTGCCGGGCTTCGTGATGGAAGAGCTGCGGGAAGGCATGGCGCGCTCCGGCCGTGCGCGTACCGATGCCGGGGACAACGTGCCGCCGCCTTTGCGTCCTTTCCAGGATTTCGGCCCGGAAGAGCCGGATGGATCGTGGCGGTCCCGCCGTTCGCCCGCATATCTCGCCTGGCTGGGCGAGCTCGACGCGGCGCAGCAGCCTGCGGCGGTCCCGGTCTAGGCGCTCGACGCCATATTGTTCCGGGCCCGGGCCTCTTCAGCCAGCCGCAGCGGTGACGGGGCGTCGGTGCTGGCACCCTTCATCACCTTTTCGGCAAACCATTCCAGAGTGCGCCGGACGCCTTCCTCGTAATTGATCCCGGCTTCCCAGCCGGGAAGGATACGGCGACACAATGTCAGGTCGGGCCGGCGGTTGGTCGGGTCCTGCGGAATCGGCGGGCACATCTTGAGACGCGCGCCCGGTATCAGGTCGGCAATGAAGCGCGCCACGTCGATCACCGGGATTTCGCGATCGTTGCCGACGTTCAGCGGGCCCGCATAGTCTATGTCGTCGGCCCAGAAGTACCGTTCCAGCGCGTCGACGATGTCGTCGACATAGCCCCAGCTGCGGGACTGGAGGCCGTCGCCGTAAATCGTCAGTTCGCCGTTCGTCAGGGCCTGGCTGAGAAAGTTGGAGATCGCGCGTCCGTCGTCCGGCCGGGTGCGCGGGCCGTAGACATTGAAGAGGCGCACGATGCGCAGGTCGATGCCGGTCGTGCGGCGAAGCTCGAACAGGAGCGATTCGGTGCAGCGCTTGCTCTCGTCGTAGGACGAGCGCGGTCCGGTGCAGTCGACCTGTCCGCGATAGCTTTCCGGTTGCGGGCTGATGACGGGATCGCCGTAGACTTCGGAGGTCGAGGCAAAGCTGATGCGTCCGCCCGGGACGAGCTTGTCAACGCAGTTGAGCGCGCCCATCAGGTTGGCCTTGATGGTGCGCACCGGCTCGCGCATGTACCACGGCGGCGAGGCCGGCGAGGCGAGATGGATGATCTCGTCGAAGCGTTCGTCGGTGGCAAACGTCTCGATGTCGGCGATTTCCAGGTGCAGCCTCGGATCGGTGACGTGCGCGAGATTCTCACGCTTGCCCGTCCAGAAGTTGTCCACCACGACCAATGTGTCCAGGTCGGCGCGCTTGATGAGGCGGTCAACGATATGCGAACCGATGAACCCCGCACCCCCGGAAACCAGAACCTTTTTGCCCATGCCGTATAACTGTCCCTGTCAGTTCTGAAACGATTCGATGTGCTTTCACAACCGAACGCCACCTAGTAAGGAAATTTCCAGTATAAATTGTTGCATTGCAACTGAATTATTCGACACCCCGAAGGGGTTTTGCAATGTCGTTTTTGCGTATCTACTTAAAGATCACATTGTTAAAATTTTTTAACATTATAAATTTCATTGTGTGTGTCGAAAATTACTGCGCGTGACCTGTTGTTGTAAAGACTATAAATACTCTTTCAAAGTCAGTGGCGGTAGGAATTATCGCGCCTGCGCGCTAAAATTTTACTAAGAGAGTGATACATATTTGTTGTCGTGATTTCTGGAATCGAAGAGACTAGACACCCTTGTCGAAATTGAACTGGTCTGCCTGATTTGAGAACTGCACGCACAGGCCGTCAAGGATGGCACGCGAAGCTGGCCCATTTCGGTACGACCGTTCTCGAACGGGTGCTGACGGATCGGCTCCTGCGCCCATAAGCCGGAATCGGGTACATGGCGGTCATGCCGCCTGCGGGCGTTTCCGCTGCTTCGCGGTCTTGCTGCGCTGGCCGATGCGGCTGATGGCGAAAACCTGCATCTGCAGCCAGTTGAGCGGGGTTCTCAAGCAGACGTAGAGCAGCGCGTGCACGACGATCGCCGCGCTGAAGATGCCGACGAACAGGAACGGCGTTTCGAACTTGGGCATGCCTGTCAGCATGCCGGGATAGAGCGTGAGCAGCACCCAGCCATGCAGCAACAGGATCGCCAGCGATGCCTGTCCGAAGAACTGTCCGACCTTGCCGATCATCATGCCGGCTGAGCGCTGCGCGGCCCAGACCAGAAACAGCCCGAAGAGCAGTTGCTGCGGCACGTAGACGAAAATCGATCCATACTGGCCGATCATCGGTTGCGGCACGAAGTGGAGATCGCAACTCAGGCAGGGACCGGCACGAAACAGGCCGTGACGGTTGATGAGCGCCAGCACCGTGGAAAGGATCAGCGCGGTTACTGCGGCCCAGTTGGGGATGGCCTTGCCGTGCGGCATCTTCATCCCGATCAGGAAGAACAGCGTGGCGGTCGGCCAGTTTCGCCATTCGTAGATGTTGTCCGGCAGTCCCAGCTTCTTGGTCGTCCAGACGAGTGCGACCAGTGCGGCGGCGATGACGCCGAAACGGATCCACGAGCGCAGGAAGAGGTAAGCGAGCACGCGCGCGATCGCGAGGACCACGAAGAACCAGGCCACGAAGCTCGAGTAGCCCACGCCATAGACGAGCGGACGGCCAAAGGCCTTGGCCGCATCCCAGGCACTCGGGAAACTCTGACCGATGAGAATGATCGCGAAGCCCACGACATGGGAAATGATCGCGAACAGCAGCAGCGTGGCCGAATTGCGCAGGACCGGCTCGATGCCCTTGTTCGCCAGCTTGGGGGCGGCCATGCCGCTCAGCAGGAAAAAGGCCGACACGTCGGGGGCCAGGAGCTTGAGCTGATATAGCGAGGCCCAGGCATTCGGACCCATGTGGATCGAGACGCCGATCATGGCGTGGATGTAGAACACGCAGATCAGGAGGTATCCGCGCGCGACCTCTTGCGTGCGCCCGTGGCTGTCAGTCTGCGAATCCAGCAGGATGCCGTTGCCCAGAATGTTGCGTGCCATGCGCCCGGTTCTTGCGAGCCAGTCCTGTTGCGGCGGTTCAGCGTTCAACGGATCGTCTCCATTGCCTTTGACTTTCGTGGAGCTGGGCGATGAAGTCGGTGACGCCGATCATGTGCAGCGGGGCAAGGCCGTTCCAGTCGGCCGGGTCTCCGCCGAATTGCGATGCGGCCAGGATGGGAGCGAGTTTGCGCAGCGTGTGCGGGTGCGTGAGGTAGGCCCGCAAGTGACGTGCATCCCATGGTTCTGCCGCAGGCGAATAGGGTAATGCCGCGATCTCGTATCCGCGATGGTGGAGGCGCACCGCGACCGGCCTTTGTTCGGCAAGCATGGCCTCCGCGCGCTCGATGCCTTCGGCGAGGTCGATTTCCAGAAGCGGTGGAGGGGCCTCCGCGCTGCTGCCCGTTCCGAACGTGGCGAAGTGCCGGCCCAGTGCCTCGATGCTGCCGCGTTGATAGCAATAGAGCCGCAGCTGCCGGTCGAGCCAGCGTCGCAGCCCGCCAAGTCCCAGCCGTTCGACAAGTCTCAGCAACGGCGGGCCCGCAGCCATGACGGGGCGGTCCATAAGGCCCAGCCGTGGCAACAGGATCCTGCGGAGGCGGCCTGACCAGCTGCGTTTGCGCAACTGGCGCGGGGCCGCATGAAGACGGACAAATCGAGGGTGCTTGAGGGCCATCAGGGCATCGGAGCGCCCTTCTTCCTTGGCCCGGCGCAATGCGCCGTTCGGGGTGGTGGTGAGATGTTCCTGGTGCCAGCCAAGGGCCTGCGGCGCATAGATGAAGGGCGCGCCGTGTTCCATGAGGCGCACGCCGAGTTCCCAGTCTTCGCGGGCTTTGGCGAATTGCGGATCGAGGCCGCCGACCTCGTCCCATAGCTCGCGGGACATCGACAGGTTGCCGGTCAGGAGATCGCGGTAGGTGAACCTGTGCCCCGGGGCGGCAACCTCTTCGAAATGCGAAGTCCACCAACGCCGCGCATCGAGACGGAAGCGTTCGCCCGATGCGACGGGTTCCGGTGGATAGGGGCCCAGAACGGCCGCGCCGGGGTTGGCTTCATGGGCTTCGGCGTGGGCCGAGACCAGGCGGTCGGTGGGGATGACATCGTCGTCGAGGAACAGCAGCAGGCGGCCCGTCGCCTTGGCGACACCGGCATTGCGGGCTTTTGCCGGCCCCGTTCCCGGCAATTCCACGACAGTGATCGAAAAGGGATCGGAGCGTCCGGCAAGCATGGCAGGCGACCCGTCCCGGCAGCCGTCGAGTACGACGACGACCTCGAAGGCCGGCGTTTGCGGTATTTGCGCGGCGAGTGCGTCCAGCACCTGTGCCAGCAGTGCCTGCCGGTTGTGCGAGGGGATCACCACGCTGATCATGGGGCTGTCGGCAGAGCTTGGCATGCTATGCCTGCCTGGCCTGCCGACGAGCGCGGAAGTAGCCTGCGGGACCGGCCGATGCGCCGCGTGCCTGTGCCACGGGAATACTGAACGGAAGGCCGTTGTCGGCTGCGCGCCGCCTTTCGCGGACAAGGGCGGGAATCTGCTGGCGCAACCATCGGACAAGGCGCATCACCGCGCGCGGATTGCGCTCGAACAGCAGGGCCTTGGTGAGTATCGCGAAGGAGCCGCATTCGTACGCGTAGATCTGCTGTTCGAGTTCTTCCATAGATCGGCGATGCCGGTGCCAGTTGAGTGCCTGCGGATCGTAGGCGATCTTGTAGCCCGCTGCGAGCAGGCGGCGGAAGAAGTCGGTCTCGTCGCCGGCATGCGCGGCGGTTCCGGCACCCAGCGCGGGATCGAACCGTCCCACTGCATCGGTCGCCGCGCGGCGGACGGCGAAATTGACACCGGCGCCTGCCTTCCAGCTGTCGAATGGATCGACCACGACCGCATCGTAGATGACCCGCTGGAAGCCGCGCCCGAACCCCCCGAGCCGCTGAAAGGCGACTTGTGCATCGCTTTCCAGTTCAAGCGCCATGGTAAGCCCGGCTGCCGCCATGACCAGCGGATCGTCGAAATTGCGCAGCAGGCAGGAGAACCAGTCGGGATCGGGGACGGCATCATCGTCGGTGAACGCGATGATCTCTCCTTCGGCCTGATCGAGCGCGGTGTTGCGGGCGTGATCGAGACCCGGTTTCGGTTCGACCACGTAGCGGACCGAGGGATACTGCGCGACGAGTTGGCGCGTGGCATCGGTCTTGGGCGCGTTGTCGACGACCAGGATCGACGGCTGTCCGGTCATGGCCAGCAGGCCGTCGAGGCATCGTTTCAGGTCATCCGGTCGCTCGCGCGTGCAGACGGCCACGGAGGCGCTGGGAATCTGGCTCGGTGCCGGTTCGGCCGGTGTCATGCCGATCTGCCGGGTGGTCCAGCATTCCCAGAACGATGAGTTGGCCGCCCGGGCCAGCTGTCGGGCGAGCGGCGCTTCGGGATCGTATTGATCGTACCAGATGATGGCCTGCCCGCACGGGCGGCCATCGAGACGCAGCAGCACGAAAGCTCCGTCGTAGCCCTCTGGTCGGTCAAGATGTTCGGGAAGGGCATCGAAGGACAGGTCGAGAACAGAAAGTTTCACGACGTTTCCCTTGTCAGCAGAGGCTCCTTCAGGCGTGCCTCGGCTTCCCATTGGACAGGCGGATTGAGCAGCCCCTTGGCGGAGCGCGAACCGATGATCCGCAGCGGATAGACTTCCGCATGATAGTCGTAGACTTCTTCCCAGTCGGCCGAGAAGAGGCCGACCGTCACCCGATATTGCGCCGCCGTCAGGTCGAGCCGGTCGATCGACAGTGTCAGCGTCCCGTCGGGAACGGGGACCACGATGTTCCCCAGCAATGAATTGGTCTCGTAGCAGCAGGTGCCGTCTTCGGCGTAGATGCCCATCACGGCAATGGCTTCCTCGACCTGCGGGGAGCCCTTGTATTCGAAGGTCACGCGCAGTGGCCCGCCGGTGCGCAGCGCTTCGACGGGCTCGCCGGCATGGTCGCGCAGTTCCACGGCCCCGATCTGCATCTTGCCCGAGCCGAACCGGTTGACCTCGTGCTCGAGGCGCGGATCCGCTTCCACCTGGGGCAGCAGTTCGCGGCTTTCGCTGGAAAGCTTGGACTCCAGCGTTGCCGCGTAGAGTGCGAGCGTTTCCTGACGCGGTCCGTAGGCGATCATTTGGCCGCCTTTCAGGAACAGGACGTCGTCGCACAGCGCGTCGATCTGCTCGACGTCGTGGGACACGAGGAAGATGGTGCAGCCGGCCTCGCGGATTTCGGAAACGCGCGCGAAGCACTTGTGCTGGAATGCCTTGTCGCCGACGGCGAGGGCTTCGTCGATCAGCAGGACTTCGGGCCGGGTATGGATTGCGACGGCAAAGGCCAGCCGCATGCGCATACCGGTTGAATAGGTGCGCACCGGCGCCTCGATGTATTCCTCGAGTTCGGCGAAGCCGACGATGGCATCGAACTGTTCCGCGATTTCGGACCGCAGCATTCCGGCAATGACGCCCAGCAGGAAGACGTTCTCCCGCCCGCTCAGATCCTCGGTGAGGCCGGCCCCGATGTCGAGCAGGGCGCCGATCCGTCCGGCAACCGTTATGCTGCCTTCGTCGGGCCGGCCGACCCCGCCGATCAGGCGCAGGAGCGTGGACTTGCCGGCCCCGTTCAGGCCGACGACCCCGACCGACCGGCCGCGGGGAACCGTGAAGCTGACGTGGCGCAGCCCCCAGTGTTCGGCTTCGTGCTGGGCGCGTCTGGCCCCGCGGCCGGACAGCAGGTAGCCCTTCAGCGTCGTCGGCCGGCCGGCGTTGCGACTGGGGTAGTACTTGCCCAGGTCCTGAACGATGATTGCGCCCTGCGTCATAGCTCGTCCACGAAACGATAGCTGACGTGGCGGAAGACCCATGCGCCGATCGCCACCAGCGGGACGGACACGACCAGCAGCTTGGCCAGTGTGATCGCATCGGGAAATGCGTGGCCGAGGAAAATCGACCGATAGCATTCGAGCAGCCAGGCAAACGGGTTGAGCGTCGTCAGGAACGCGAAGGTGTGGTCGGCCTGAATGGGCCTGTAGAACACGGGCGTGACGTAGAAGCCCAGCATGACGCAGATCCCGACGAGATGCTCGACGTCGCGAAAATAGACGTGGGCGGCGGCGGCCAGGTAGCAGACCCCCAGCGTCAGCAGGAACTGCATGACGATGACGAGCGGCAGCGAGACGATCGCGGGGCCGGGCAGCCCTGTCTGGACAACGGCGCAGATCAGCAGGAGCGGCAGCGCCAGCAGGAAGTGCACGCCCTGGCTGACGATGGTCAGCACCGGCAGCAGGAAGACGGGAAAGCCGGGGCGACGGACCAGTTCCCGGTTGGCGGTCACGGCTATCGTGGACGATGTGAGCGACGTGCTGAACCAGCTCCACGCCAGCACGCCGGTAAAGACGAACGTCGTGTAGTTCTCGATATTGAGCGGCAGCACCTTGCTGAACACGGTTGCGAACACGAGCAGCTGGCTGAGAGGCTTCATCAGCGACCATCCGAGACCGATCGCTGAACGTTGATAGCGGATCTTGAGGTCGCGGCCGACAAGTTCGAGAAGCAAATCCCGCCAGTGCAGGGCGGTGCGTGATCGCAGGTTCACTTATACTCCCCAATATCGCCGCGCCGGGACATCGGCTTAGTCTCCTCTTCGTGTAGGAGCAGTAAAAGGCCAGCCCTGTTTCGCTACGGACGACCCTGTAATTCGAGGATATGTCAGGCTTATAGCACCCATGCCGCGCCGCACAATTTTTTTTTAGAATCAATGAACAGACCTGCTATCGTAGCGTGAACTGCCAGTTCCTGTCCTTCGCGCACGCTGCGTTTTGCACAATAGCATGCACGGACACGCCGGAGACACGATGCCTTCCGTTTCCGTTATTATTCCGGCCTATAACGCTTCGGCTACCATCGGTAGTACGATCGAGAGTGTTCGGCGGCAGAGCTTTCCCGATTGGGAAGTCGTGATCGTCGATGACGGCTCAACCGATGGGACAGTGTCTGCCGTCGAGCGTCATGTTGCGGGAGATGATCGCTTCACCCTTGTCAGGCAGGCGAATGGCGGGGCGGCAGCGGCGCGCAATACCGCCCTTGCCACCGTGCGTGGTACGTGGATCCAGTTCCTCGATGCGGACGATCGGCTGGCCGAAGATCATTTCGAGACGATGCTCGCAGCCGCGGCGGCCACGCCTGGGGCTGGCCTGCTCCATTGCGGGTGGCGGCGTATCCGCAACGGGGTGCCATGGTGGACGTCCCATCCGGCGGCGGACCTCGACAACCCGTTCGCCGTGACGGCCCGGTCCTGTCCTTTCGCGATCCATGCCGCCTTTACCCGCAGCGAGGTTATCCGTGCGGCGGGAGACTTCGATACCGCGCTGCATGTCTGCGAGGACTGGGACTTGTGGCAGCGCATTGCGCGCATGGGTACCGTATTCAAGGCTGTTCCCGGCCATTGGGTCGATGTTCATGCGCGTGCGGGTTCGCTTTCCAGCGATGTCACCCGGCACCTCGAGGATGGTCTGCGCGTCATTCGCCGTGGCCACCAGCCCGACCCTCGCCTGGCAACGCCCTTGCCGGTGCTTGCGCAGGGCGCGCCAGCGGAAGGTCTGCGCGATGCGGTGTGGTCTCACGCCTTGTGGGTAGCGGCGGTGGGGATTGGTCGGAACGCCGATCCGGCGGCGCTTCTCTCGCGCGTGCCCGAGCAGGTGGAGACTGGTCTGGACATTGGCATGGCTGCCGCCATCGTGGAGGATGCACTGGTCGTGGGGGGCTTTGCGGCGTCTCCGCCCTGGCCGGACCTGTGGCCCCGGGTCGATGCCGGCGTGCGTCGTCTTGTGGATTGGCTGGACCGTCAGGATCGGGACGGGAAGATGGGCAGCCGGATTCTCTCGATGCTGTCCTTGCGCATCCTGGATGAACTCGATGGTACGCGGGCCGTGACGGTCGGCAATGCCCATATCGAACCGATCGACATTGCCCGGACGATCCCGAACCTCGATCTGCCGGGCAGGGAACGGCTGCGCTGCGTCGTGCTCTTTCGCGGCCGCGAGCTTTGCCGTTTCGATGCGGTGGTCTTCGGGGGCATGTCCGGCGAGGCGCTTGCCGCAGCCGTTCGGTCGCGCGTGGATTCGCCCGAGCTGCGCGAGCAGCTTGCCGGCGTGCGCCTGCACGAAGGGCCGCTGAAGCGATGGAAGGGACGTTTCGTTTCCTGGCGCAATACGCGGCGGTTGTGGCGCGCGGCGGTGCGGGCCCGGCTGAAGCGGGACGTGCGGGCGGGGCGCTGGCCTTACGCCAACGTACTGGATCTTCTCTATGATGCGGCTCCGGCCTACCCCGCAGCGCGGCTCGCGGATGCCGCGGTTCAGGGCATCGTTGCGGAGGAGCGCGAAAAAGCAGGCAGGATCGCGCCTGCGCTCCCGCGCGAGCAACGCCCGACCCCTGCGGCGGATGAACGCGGCGGCAATGACGCACGCGCGGTGCCCGTCGCCAGCGCGTGGCACCCGTTTCCCATCCTCATGTATCATCGCATTGCCGATGTTGGCCCGGCGGCCCTTGCACAGTGGCGCACGAGCCCCGCTGCCTTCGAAGCCCAGCTGGGTTGGCTGCATGACAACGGTTTCACCGGCATAACGCTGGAAAGGCTGACTGCGGTGTTCGCCTCGGGGCAGCCGTTGCCCCAGCGTTCGGTGGCGATCACTTTCGACGACGCGACCCGCGACTTCATGGAAACGGCCTTGCCGCTGCTCCAGCGATATGGTTTTCCGGCGGCCCTCTATGTGCCCACCAATGCTGTGGGAGGCCATGCGGACTGGGATAGCCGATATGGCGAGCCCGCGCCGCTGCTCGACTGGGCAGAGATTGCATCGCTGCAGGATCACGACGTCACGATCGGAGCGCATGGTGTCAGGCACGTAGGTCTCACGGGCCTCGCGCCCGAGGAGTTGGTGCGGGAACTGGCGGGGTCGAAGGCCGTGCTGGAAGCCCGGCTCGGGCGGGAGGTGACGTCCATCGCTTATCCGTTCGGGGCCTTCGATCCGGCGATCCGCGACATGGCGGCGCTGTGCGGGTATCGTACCGGCCTCACGTGCGTCGAAGGTCTGGTCGACGCCAGTGCCGATGCCCTTGCCCTGCGCCGGCAGGAGGTCAGGGGCGGTATCGCCCTCGATGCGTTCGCCACCCTGCTCGGCAACAGTCGGGCGAGGGGGCCGGTCGAGGTTTAGCCTTCGAAGCGGCTGCCGACCGGAAAGCGCAAGGTATCGGCAGCCGCGGCTGGGGCGGGCTTGCGACGGCGTGCCTTGCCGCGGATCGGGAGCCGCCACAGCAGCGAATCCAGCGCCGCTGCCGGTGCGGTGCGCAGGAGCATGCCCGTGGCCAGCCCCGGCGAGCGTTTGGCCACGAGGCGTGCCAGTTCCAGAACCGTGGCGGGCTGGCGGCGATGGACGGCGCGTCTGACGGCCCAGTTCGCGTAAGTGCGAAGACCCTTGCGGACCAGCTTCTTCTTCTGCGGGTACTTCGCCAGCATTTCGTCGAGCACCATGGTCCACGAGCGGAGCATGCGCGGCAGGTTGGCGGACATGGCATCCGGCAACTGCCGGTATCCGATCTGGTAGTCCTCGACGACGGCAAACTCGTAGTGTTCGGCGACACGGCAATAGAACAGGATATCCTCGCAACCCTGCGCGCCGGCGGCAAACAGTGCTGGTTCATAGCCGTTCGCGGCCTCGAGCGCCTCGCGGCGTACCAGCGCCGCGCTGCCGTTGCCGATGAAGTTGCTGATGAGCAGCGCATCGAGCACGTTGCCCGAGAATTTGGGGCTGTCGTCGCGATAGGTCACGCGGTTGTCGCCGTCGATCATCACGTATCGTGAATAGACGAGGCCGACCCGCGGGCCCGCCTCCGACAGCACGGCAAGCTGGCGCTCGATCTTGTCCCGCGTCCACAGATCGTCGGCGTCGACGAAGGCTATGAGGTCGGAGCTGGCCTGCCGCCAGCCGTTGTTGCGGGCGGCCGCCACGCCTGCGTTTTCCTGCAGCACGTGCCGGAAGCGCGGATCTGCGGCGGCAAATTCCCCGATGATCCGGGCGGTGTCGTCGCGCGATCCGTCGTCGACGACGATGATCTCGAGCGCATCGTGCGTCTGCGCCTGTACCGATCGTAACGTGTCGGCAATTGTATCCTGTGCATTGTAGGCGGGAATGACGACACTGATCAGAGGGAGGCGGCGATCGCCGGTCATTGCTCGAAGACTTCCTTGCCGCAGCGCAATAGCGCCATATGATTTCGCCCGGAGCGACATTGCATGATTTCTTTAGACCGTGGGAGTAAATTGTTGATGATTGAAGCCCCGTGTGCATATCAAGTCGCCGGCGGACGGGGGATAATCAGAATTCGCGCGTGCAGCATGGTCGGTTTTGGCCTGTTGCAGGGTGCGGCAGGTTGACAGGTATTTGCCAGAAGATTGCGCGGGTCCCGACTAGATGATCGCAAAGTTGAAGCAGCACTTCCAGCCGATCGCTGCGTTGGCGATTCGTGGCGGTTCGGTCCTTGCCGCGGGCGAGCTGTCACGGGGCCCAACATCGCGAGCTTCATGGCTGTCTGCTATTTCAACAAAATCAATACCATGCATGATCGGGCAGGTGGCGCCCATTAACCGGAAAGTCGTATTATGACCTTGCTGATCCATCCCGGGTTCCACAAGACGGCCACTACTTGGCTGCAGAACGAGCTATTCACCGATCCGCGCTGGTTCCGCATGCTGATGCAGCCGGAGGATGTGCAGAAGTGGATCGTCCGCCCGCATGATTTCGCCTTCGATGCCGACGCCGCGCGCCAGGAGATCGCCGCGCGCCGGGCAGCGGGGACGCCGGCGTCGATCGACGTCATCAGCAACGAGAACCTGGTGGCCAACCCGTTCTTCGGCTCGCGCGAATCGAAGCTGCTGGTGGAACGTCTCCGCCTCATTGCCCCGGAAGCGAAGATCCTTCTGACGGTGCGCAGGCAGCCTGCGGCGATGCGCTCGCTCTACCAGCAATATGTCAAGCGTGGCGGATCGCTGTCGGTTGAGGACTTTTTCGACCAGAACGAAAAATGCGAACCGGGCTATTACGGGTTCGATCCGCTGTGCCTGCGCTTCGATCTGCTGGCCGACGAATATGCCAGGGCGTTCGGCCCGGACAATGTGCTGGTCCTTCCCCAGGAACTTCTGGCGAAAGACGCGCGGGCCTTTCTCGGCGCCATCCTGCAGCACTGCGGGATGGCCGGACCGGCCGAAGGCGAGACGCCGTCCACCAAGATGGGGGCGGGCAAGAGTCCGCCCGATGGCGGCGTGCCGCTGCTGCGTCTGGCGAACCGGTTGCGTCCGACCCCCGTCTATCCGGCGGGACCGCGTTCGCTGGCCCCGATCGGGAACTTCCTCTATCGGCTGGCGTACCATCAGCACGCGTTTTCCTCGTACTATCGCAGAAAGCTCGAGGGTGCGATCGAGGAGCGGGCATCCGGGCACTACGCTGCCGGCAACCGCCACCTGCAGTCCTACTGCCCCGTGGACCTCGCGAAGCTCAAGTACGAGATGGCCGAGGACGTGTCGCTGCCGGGCGTAGCGGCGGGCGGACAATAGGCGCATTGCCCGGATCGCGACAGCCCTTGTTCAGGCCGTCGGTATATTACGCTGCCGGAGGACTGGTGCTGGCGGCGTTCCTGGCCGGTGCATGGGTGTTTCTAGGAGGCAAGATCATGTCGATCCTCATGATGGCGCTCGGCTCGACGCTGTCGGCCACGCCAGCCACCGTCGAAAGGGTGATCGAGGATGCCCCTCCCGGCGCGGTCATCGTGCTGGCGCCGGGCGATTACGGGAAGATCCGCATCCAGGGCAAGACATGGTCCGAACCGGTCACGCTCAACATGACCGATGCGCGCGCGACGCTGGAAATCGGCAACGCGCAAGGGGTGCGCGTCGTCGGCGGCACATTCGGCCTGGTGAGCCAGGGCTATGCGATCCACGTCCTCAACAGCCGGGACATCGGCTTCGAGAATGTGAAGATGACGTCCGCGCAGCGCGGCCTTGTCATTGCCCAATCCCAGGACGTCTCCGTTTCGCACGCCCGGATCGTCAACATGACGATCGACGGCATCAATATCGGGTCATCCCAGCGCGTGACGGTGACGGACAGCTCGTGCAGCGATTTCAGGACGGGCAAAGCCCATCCCGACTGCATCCAGATGTGGTCGTCGCCCACGAGGGGGATCACGCAGGACGTGAAGTTGCTGCGCAACAGTTCCGACGGCGACATGCAGGGCTTCACGGCGTTCAACCACGTGCGCAAGGGCGTCGACGACGGCGGTTTCGACCGGATCACGATTGCCGACAACCGGGTGCGTGCCTACCGCGTGAACGGCGTGGCGGTCTACGATTGCCGGAATTGCGTCATCGTCAACAATGTCGCCGAAACGCCGAAAGACGCAAAGCGCCACGTCGTGATCCGGGTCTTTCGCTGCACCGATTGCACGGTGAAAGGCAACGTCAACGGACGGCGTCCCTAAGGGGCAGGTTGTCCTAAAGCCAGCGGCGCGTCGTCGACACGCCTGCGGAGGGCGCGTCCTGCCGAACCCGGTAGGCGCATGCCGCGATCAGCCCCATCATCATGAAGACGACCGAGACGTTGTCTTCCTGGGCCAGCACGATCTTGGCGACCATCCAGACGGCGATACTGGTTGCCGCCGCGATCGCCACGCTGGTTTCTCCCTTGCTCGCTTGCCCGACCTGTATTCCCTTGAGGACGAACAGGCCGAACATGGCGGTCATCACGAGGAAGCCGACAAGGCCGTAGTTCAGGGCCGCGGCCAGGATGTAGCTGTCGATGGAAAGCTCGCCCGCGGGGTTGCGGTAGCCGAGCACGCCGGCGCCTTCGCCGGGGCCGTATCCGATCACGGGCCGCTTGATGATGAGCGGGATGGCCGCCTTCATCTGTTCCACGCGGCCCTGCGTGCTGGCGGCATGCGCACCGCCGCCCAGCGTCATGATCCTCAGGCGCGGTACGGTCAGCACTGCCGTTGCCGAGAGCGCCAGCAGGACCGGCATGAGGAACAGCAGCGCGGCTGCGACGATGTTGGTGCGTTCGAGGCGCCACTTGCGGATCGTCCATGCCGCGAAATAGACGCCGTGGGCAGCCAGGGCGCCGACGATGCCCACGCGCGCCTGGGTGAGAAGGATGCCATAGAACACCAGCGCATGGCACAGCAGCGCCACGGCGCGCAGCCACAGCTTCCGGCCCTCGACGATGTAGTGGAGGAAGAACGGCATCGCCATCGCCATGAATTCGCTATAGGACAGCGAGGTCGAGAACGGTCCGGTCACGCGGTATTCGCCTTCGCGGAACATCGGGTCGAGCAGGTTGATCATCGCCGGGTCGCTGACCTTCAGGAACCACGGGATGTGATTGGCCCACAACAGGCCCTGATTGCGGTATTCGAAGTAGCCCAGCACGACCAGGAACACGGCGAGCGCGCGGATGATATTGGCGAAACGGTCCACGTTGCCCGGCTTCGACATCACGTAGGCAACGATGAAGAAGACCGCCGTCCAGCCCAGCTGGTTCTTCACGAAAGTGGGTATCGATCCCGCCACGTCGACGGAGAAGGGGACGGAGAGCGCCTGGAAGGCGACGAAGGCCCAGAGCAGTTTTACTTCCAGAGAGGAAGCGCGGCAGATGCGCCACAGCTCGTCCCGGAAAGCCCGGGAGGTCGAATAGCAGATCAGGAAGCCCAGGATCGACAGCGCGACGAACAGGCGGCGAATTTCTATCAGCGGCAGGCCCGGCAACTGGATGGCGAGATAGTAGGGCCAGACCACCACGGCCACGAAATAGGCAAAAAAGGTGAAACTCATGAACCGGGTCGGCGGATTGCGGTTTTCCGGCAGGATCCAAATGATGAGCAGCGTCAGGACGACGAGCGGCAGCAGCGGAACCACGATGCGGTTCAGCGGCAGGCCACCGATGGCCAGTCCGAGTATGGCCGCTACCAGAACGATCGCCGCCTTCAGGGCGAACTTGGCAGCAAGCCCCGATTCGGAGGGGTGGTAACCGGATAGCGTGAAGGGGCGACGTGTCTGCCTGTCTCTGGACCAGAACAGGAATCGGACCGTTTGCTGCATGACCACCTTTCCGGGAACCTTTCTCACGCCCGAAACCGGGGTGAGGCGGGCCGCATGCGCTTGCCCACACTTGCTTTTTGCGATGTACCCTATAGAGCCGGAATGGCAAAGGCGGGATTAAGCGTACGGTCTGTATCCTGCCGGCTGGTGAAGTCATCCAGGCAGGATCAGTGACGACGACTTCCAATTCGCCCACGCTTCCCGAAACCGCCCGTTCCCGGCCTCGCCTCGATGATCTTACGCGATGCAAGGGGCTCGGGATCGTTCTCGTGGTGATCGGCCATCTGCTGGTGGCGCCGGCACCGCCGGGCGCGCATTGGTTTTTCGTCATGCGCACGGCGATCTATTCGTTCCACATGCCGTTCTTCCTGTTCGTGAGCGGGTTCCTTTTCTACTACACCGGCGGCGACAAGAAGGCGCAGGCCGCGCCCCTGCGGTTTCTTGCGCAGCGAGCCTACCGGCTGCTCGTTCCCTTCACGATTTTCGGCATGCTGCTGGTGGCGGCCAGTTTCGTTGTCGAGGGGCAGGCCCGTATCGCGCTCGCGGGTTCGGGGGGCATGTCGCATCTGCTGCAGGCATTCCTGGCCTATGCCGGCGACAGCCTGGTCGTGCATACGGCCGAGAGCCCGGCGCAGTTCCTGTGGTATGTGGCGGTGCTGTTCGAACTGATCGTTGTCGCGGTGCTGCTGCGGCCGATCCTGCCTACGCCGCTGCATCTGGCGATCATCTTCATTCCGCTCATGCCGCTGGTAACGACGCCGGGGCTCGACGTTCTCTACGTGAACCGGCTTTTCATTTACGGCGGCTTCTTCTTTGTCGGAGGCGTGGTGGCGGGCGATGCCGGGCGCTGGACGCGCATGGTGGACGAGAACCTGCTTTCGGCCATTCTGGTGTTCGTGCTGGTGCTGGTGATCACGCGCCTGTTGAGGATCTATTACATATCGATCCTGTCCTGCGGTCTGGCGTCGCTGGCCGTCCTGCATGGCCTGTGCCGGCGGGACTGGCCGCGCTTCAACCGCTTTACGCAGTGGATTGGCGAATACAGTTTCGTAATATACCTTCTCAACACTCTCTTCATTTTCTCAAGCAAGTTCATCATGGACCGCTTTTTTACGTGGAACGATACGTTCTTTCCGCTTTATATGCTGGTCATGCTGTCTTGTGGACTGTTCGGACCGATCTTCGTGAAGGCCATGATCTTTCGCCGCATTCCTTTTTTCGACAGGATAACGAGTTGAGCGAATCCGGAAGGGCACTGTCGCGGCGTGACGTCCGCCCTGTTCCGGGCGTGGGGCGGGGGCTCGTGCCATGCTTGGCCTGAACTGGCTGCGCATATGCCGCGCGCACTGGGTCACCATTGCCCTGGCCACGGTGACGTGTCTGCTGACCGCCCTTATGGTGGCGCGGTCGCTGCCCAAGACATATGTCGGGTCGGCGCGCGTCGAGGCGGACAACCTCGAACCTGATCCGCTCACGGGCAAGTACCTGTCGCGAACGGTCCTTTCGCGCTTTTCCGAAACCCAGACCGCGATCATCGGGGATCCGCTGGTGACGGAGCCTGCCGCGCTGAAGCTGGGCTACGTCATATCGCCGCCGGGCGGCGATACCTCGAATCCCGCCTATCTGCGCAGCCTTCGCTCGAGCGCCCGCGGCGTCAGCCAGCAGACGGACGTTCGCTGGGACGCGAACGCGCCGTTCTTCGACATCAACTTCTTTTCGGATTCGCCCCAGGATGCGCAGCACGGGGCCGCGATCGTGCGTGAGGTCTATCTGGACCGCATGCTTGAGGTCAGGCGGAAGAACGACCTCGAGCGGCTGGAAACGATTCGCGAAGAGGGGGCGAAAGTCGCCAGCGCGCTCGACAGTGCGATGAAGCGCAAGCGTGACTTCGAGCAGGCCAACAACGTGCACCTGTTCGATGACAACAGCGACAGCATCAGCCTTGCATTGCAGGCGCTTTCGGGCAGCCCGCGCCTGGCCCAGGAGGCCGCCGCTCGGCGTGTGCCGCGCAATCAGCAGGCTTTCGGCCAGATTGCGAGTCTGGATGCGGCGCTGGCTTCGGCGCAGATCCAGCTTGGCCCCAATCACCCGACGGTCCTGGCATTGCAGGCGCGTCGTGCGGCGCTCGTGGCCCAGGCGGTCAACCCTGCCGCCAGTGCCGGATCGGCGCCGCAAGTGGTAGGGACGGCAGGCGCGATTACCGCGCAGACCGCCCGGTTGCTGGAAGACCGGGGCAAGCTTCAGCCGGCGCGGCTGATCGCCAGCGAAGTCTCCGTCCTTTCGCAGCGGGCGATCGTGCTTACCGGGCAGGCCGCCGTATTGCAGCAGGCCATCGCTTCGAGCCATACCGGGCTGAAGCCGATAGGGGATGCCACGGCCTCGCCCAAGCCGGTTTCGCCTAACATACCCGTGATTGCGGCGCTGGCGCTGGTGATCGGCTTTGTCCTGGGCGTCCAGATCTCGGTGGTGATCGAACTGCTGAACCGGCGCGTGCGCGGTGCCGACGATCTGGATGATTTGGACGTTCCCGTGCTCGTCGCCTACAACAGGAAGAAGGTCTATCAGACCGACACCGGCGAGCCCGAACCGCTGGTAGCCTAGGGCACGATCGTCTTATCTTGAAACGTGATTGTACCGCCCGCGGCAAGGCCGGGAGTGGTCAAGGACGCAGGGTGTCGAGATTTTCCGGATGGAATGCGGCGGGGGTCAAAGGCGCCAGCGCGGCTTCAGGATACGACGCGGCGCCTCAGGCCTTCGCCGATCGCTATGAAGGTTTCGGCCGTCGCGAGTGCAACCGACCGGACGACGCCGAGCCGTACGGGCCGTTCGACCAGCGGGGCTGCGTCCTGTTCCGGGGGAAATGCGATATTGCCGAGCGGCTCGACGTTTTCGATCGCCTTTGCGGCCAGGACATCGGAAGTCTGCAGCGGGGCATCGAAAGCGAAGCCGTAGCGCGGGTGCATCGCCCAGACCACGCGCGCTGTACGGCGTCCCAGCCATGCCGCGCCGATCGACACACTGTCACCCTCTTTCAGGATGGAGTTCAGGCTTGCGCGGAAACCGGTGACGGAGAGGTTTTCGATCTCCACGTCGATGGGGGCGCCCGTCTTGCGGATGGTTGCCGGGATCGCGACATCGCGACGGTCGCCCGCGCGCTGTTCCAACTGCAGTTGTACTGCCAATCCCATGGCATGTGCTCCCTCGATAAGGTATCGCGGATTCATTACAGCCGTCCGCGTTAAAAATGCTTTAACTTGCGGCATGCGGTAGGGCGATAGGGCCGGCGAAAGTACCGACATCTTTTTACTAAGGCCTTGTCGCCAAAGGTGTCGTGGCAGCATGAAAGCCTGCCCGACGCGCGATCATCCGGCCAAATTCAGGGTCAGCTTTCGAGGAAGGCCCGGGCGAACTGGTCGCGTAGCGGCTTGGTGATGTAGGACAGCATCGTCCTGTAGCCGGTGGTGATGAACACTTCGGCGGGCATGCCGGACTTCAGCTTCGTATCGCCAATCTTCTTGAGGTCGTCGCGGGTGAGGGCGATGCGGGCGCGATAGTAGCTGATCCCCGTGCGGTTGTCCTGCGCGCGGTCGGCCGACACGAATACCACCTTGCCGGTGACTTCGGGGGTCGAGGGGGCGCTGAAAGCCGTGAAGCGGACGCGCGCGTCCTGCCCGACGCGGACCTGATCGATGTCCATCGGATTGATCTGCGTGGTCACTTCCATCCTGTCGTCGTCGGGCACGATTTCGACGATTTGCTGCGCCGGCGGAACGAAGCTGCCGATGGTGTTGAACGCCAGCTTGTCGATCACACCGCCATAGGGTGCGCGCACGGCGCTGCGGTCGTAGGTGTCGCTGGCGGACGCGGCGCGCACCCGCTGGTCGTTGAGCTGGGAATTCACCGTCATCAGCTGGGTGCCGGCATCGGACCGGACGGTCTGTTCCATATTCAGGATCTGTTCGCGTACTTCGCCGATGCGGGCGCGGCTCTGTGCCATCTGGGCGGAAAGGGAGGCGGACTGGCCTTTCAGTTCCACCGCCGTGCGCTCGATCTGGTTGAGGCGGTTGATCGACACCAGGCGCTTGTCCCACAACTTGCGCAGGCCGTCGCGTTCGGGAACGATCAGGGCGTATTGCTGGTTCATCGCCGCGGCCTGGCGCTGGCTGGCGACGATTTCCTGCTGATACTGGGCAATGCGCTGCGTGAGCTGGGCGCGCATGCTGGCATTCTTCTGCTGGTCCAGCTCGAACAGGCGCTGCTGGTCTTCCATGGCCTGCTTGGCGGCAGGGTCGGTGCTGTTGGCCAGTTCGTCGGGGAAGGTGATCGAAGGCCGTGCGAGCTGTACCGCCTGAAGCCTGGCGCGCGTGGCCAGCAGCTGGGTCACCGTCATGCCCGAGTATTCCGCGTTGGCGCCGCTGACCGTCGAATCGAAACGGATCAGGACATCGCCTTTCTTGACGTGATCGCCTTCCTTGACGAGCATGGCCGAGATCACGCCGCCGGTGGGGTGCGAGATTTCCTTCACGAGCGATTCCGCCTGTACCTCGCCCGAGCCGACGACCGCGCTGCCCATCGGCAGGAGTGCTGCGGACCCGACGATTCCGACCGTGAACAGGATGATAGAGGCCGTGGCGGTGCGAACGGTCTTGGACATGCCTTCACGCATCGTGTCGGCGGAGTGGATGGCGCGTTCGACCGTATCGATTTCCATCAGCATCGTGGACATGGGTGGGTTCCTGTCAGGCGGTTCAGGCTGATGCGGCAACGCGCACGGGTGGCGCATTGCGCTGGCTGGGCAAGAGGACGCGCGAGAGCACATCGTTCTTCGGACCGAAGTCGCGCGCCACGCCGCCGTGGATGCACAGGACGTAGTCGAGCGCGTTCAGGACGACCGGGCGGTGCGCGATGACGACCACGATGGCGCCGCGGTGCCGCGCGTTCTCGATCGCCTGGATCAGCGCGGTATCGCCTTCGCTGTCCAGATTGGCATTGGGCTCGTCCAGCACCAGCAGGAAGGGGTCGCGAAACAGGGCGCGGGCAAGGGCGATCCGCTGGCGCTGGCCGCCAGAAAGCGCCAGTCCGTCGGACCCCACCGGGGTTTCATAACCGTCGGGCAGCCGGACGATCAGGTCGTGGGCATTGGCGGCGCGGGCCGCGGCGATGATGTCATCGCTGGTCGCGTGCGGGTCGAAGCGGGCAATGTTCTGCGCGACGGTGCCGTCGAAGAGCTGCACGTCCTGGGGCAGGTAGCCGATGTGGCGGCCCAGTTCGTCCGAGTTCCACTGGTCGATGGTCGCACCGTCGAGGCGCACGCTGCCGGCCATGGGCTGCCAGATCCCCGTCAGGGCGCGGGCCAGCGTCGACTTGCCCGAGCCGCTGGGGCCGATGATGCCGATGCCGTCGCCGGCGGAGAGCGAGAAGCTGATGTTGCGAAGCGTGGGCATGCCCAGCGCGGGCGGGCCAAGCGTGAGGGCTTCCACCGTGAGTTCGTTTTTGGGCGCGGGCAACTGGGTGATTTCGGCGTGATCCGGAAGCCGGGCGATCAGGGTGTTGAGCCGCCGCCAGGCATCGCGCGCGCCGGCGAAACCGCGCCAGTTGGCAATGGCCTGATCGACCGGGCCGAGCGCACGGGCGGACAATATCGAACTTGCGAATATGATGCCGCCCGAAGCCTCGCCGCGAATGACGAGCAGGGCGCCCACGGTCAGCACGGCCGATTGCAGGAACTGGCGAAAGCCCTTGCTGGCGCCGCCGAGCAGGCCGGCAAGCCGCGAGAAGTGCTGCTGCCGGTCCAGATACACGGAATTGACCGAGAGCCAGTGATCGTTGATCCGGCCTTCCATGCCGAGCGCCCGCAGGGTTTCGGCGTGGCGGCGGTTCGCCTCGGCGATCGCCGAGCGCGTCGCCGACATGCTGGCCAGCTCGCGGACCCCGGTGGCGGTCAGGCGGGCGTTGAGCACGGTCAGGCCGATCATGACGATGGCGCCTGCCAGGACGGTCACGCCCAGCCAGATGTGCAGCATCGAGATGAATACGAGGAAGAACAGGATCCAGGGCAGGTCGATGAGGGCGGTCGGCCCGGGCGAAGCCAGGAAGGAGCGGATCTGGTCGATGTCGCGAACCGGCAGCATGGCTTCGACGTCGCTATGCCCGTTGACGGCAAGATGGCTGATCGCCTGTTGGATGCGGGGGGCCATCTCGAGGTCCATCGAACCCGCGATCTGTGTCAGGATATTGCTTCGCAGGATGTGGAACAGGCTCTGGAAAGCATAGACGACCGTGATCATCAGCAGCAGTCCGAAAAGCGTCGGCATGCTGTGGCTGGGCAGCACTTCGTCATAGACCAGCATCATGTAGATCGACCCGCCGAGCAGCAGGATGTTGAGCAGTACGCTGAGCAGTACTACGGAGATGATGCCGGTCCGCGCCTTTTTCAGCGACTGGTAGAGCGGGCCGTCCGTCTGTCCTCGAAAAGCTAAGGCCATTCTAACTCATAACCTTCATGCAGCAGCACACGTGTGCAGGCGCTGATCTCAACCGGATTCCGACGTCGTGTATGCCGTTTCTGGCGCACTGCCATGTCCGGCCGCAGTCCACGGTTTTCCAATGCCGGTAGCTAATGGGATGTGGTTAATATTTGGTAATCGGCAGTTCCGCTTTTGCGGGTGCGCGTGGACGGCACGATGCAGCCGGGTGTAGAGATGCCGATTGTGTAGGGGGGGAACTTTTTGCTACCACCCGCTTTGCATCAGTGCAGTGTTTTGCACCCGCTTTACAAGGGAGAGTGCTCATGGCCGATCCTGCGCCTACCGGCCGCGCCAAGTGGTTCTGGATCATCATCATCCTGCTTCTGCTCGTGGTTCTCCTGGTCTGGTTGTGGGATCCTTCGGGCGACACCAGCGACATCGTTGCTGCGCCGGAGCCCACCGGGCAGTCGACCGAATGGGCGGTCGAGCCGGAAGGCCCCAAGGTGCCGGTCGACTTGCCGACGACCCCGATGACCAATGTTCCCGCGGACGAGACTGCCGGCAACTGACAGGTGGCCCTGTCCGAGGGGCCTGTCTTTCGGCTGACAGAGTAAGGCGAGCGGCCTCCTGCTGCGCTCCGTCGCGCTTGCGGGCGTGTTCCGGCTTGGGCATCCTTCCGGCCAGATGGGAATATGGGGGAGAAACACGCATGCACGCCACCAGCCAGACCTTGATCTTTTTGCCGGTGCTCACTGTCGTCGCACTGACCTTTGTCGCGTTCGTGAAAATGGCGATTGCGCGCGGGGCAGCCGTGAAGGCGGGGCAGGACCCGGATTTCTACCGGGCGCATCTAGGTGCACCCGAGCCCGAGGCGGCGACCGCGGCAGCGCGTCACTGGGACAATCTGTTCGAACTGCCAACGCTGTTCTACGCGGCCTGCATCACGGCCTTTGTCATGGGCGCGGTCGGGCTGTGGACGCTGATCTTCGCCTGGAGTTTCGCAGGCGCTCGCATCGTGCAGAGCGTCGTGCACATGACGACCAACAACCCGGGCCCCCGGGGGCTGGCTTTCTCGCTGGGCGCGGTATTTGTGCTCGCGCTGTGGGTCGATATTGCGCTGGCCGTGTTCGCGGCGATCTAGGCTCTAGCGACGCTCCATCGCCTCAACGGCTTCCTTCGCTTCCTTGAGGCCCATGCCGGTGGCTTCGCGAAGGAGCTTGATCGCCTCGATCTTGCGCCCTTCGGCGATCGCGGCCTCGATCTCGGCCCGGACCGAGGGGCCAGGATCCGGGCGAGGCTGCCGGGTGGGTGGTTGCGAGGTGGCGGGTGGCCCTGACAGGTCGCGTTCGGTTCTGGACGTTCGCCCGGAGAGCCAGCCCAGCACGAAGATGGCCAGTGCGACGAGTGCGATCAGTGGCCAGCTCAAGGTCATGAGCCCTTGTCTCGCGCCTTGATGCCCCGGATCTGCGCCAGGTCGCCCTTGAGGACGTCCAGCGCATCCTGTTCCGACTGGCCCAGGTCCTTGAGGTCGAGATGGCGGATCAGCACTTCCAGCGCATCGCCGATGTGCCCGATCTGCCTGCCGTAGCTGCCGACTTCATCGAGGATCGCACGTTCGGTTTCGGGGCGCTTCGTGGCGCCTATGTTGACGTTGATCAAGCCGATGGGGCCGGTGTCCAGATTCCACGTCCAGGGGTTGATCGCCTGCCACAGGCGGTCGGGCGCGAGCTGGAACTGGTAGGGCCGAACATTCGAGTCTGTGAGCATCGCGCTCCCCCTTGGTCGTTTCCCCCGTGGCGGCTTGGGCAGAATAGCACGAAATGGCGGGAGAAGGCATGAAGTTCGTCTGCGCCTTGCCAGCGCTCCCGGGCCCCGGAACCGCCGCCTCTGGGGGGGTATGGAGAGGCGGCGGCCGGCGCAGCGCAATGCTGAGCCTTGGGGTCGGGGCAGCCGAACGGCGGCTTGCCTGCAACGGTTGTCTCGTTCGTCGCATGCTACGATTCGAGGAAGTATTGACTGGAATCTATATACTGGAAAACTTCAGACAAGTTAAAATATTGGTCGAAATATTATGAAAACGATTTTCATTAGAAATCGAAATTTCGAACGAAGGTCCATTAAATCGTTTAATTCAGTAGGCAATCACGCATAAGTAAGTAAAATTAGCTATTTTTCTGTGTATAAATACTTGAGAGGCGGGCGCCTGTGATACTCTCGGGCTCTGTGGTGCACCTGCGCTCGGGAGGCGTGGCGCCGGATTGCAGAGCGCCCGATGGCAGGGATCAGGCCAGGTCTTTCATGCCTTGTGCCATGCTCGCCAGGGCTTCACGCCGCGGCAGGCTGCGCAAGTGCTCGAACATGCCGCGATAGTGCGCATGGGGAATGTAGGTGGGCCCCTCGCGCAGGTTGTCGAGCGTGAGGCGGGCGACTTCCGCGGCGGGCTGCAGGTTGGTTATACCGTTTAGGTTTGCCGTCGCCTCGCTTTCGGTGGCGCCGGGGCATAGCGTAAGAACGTCTATGCCCGTGCCCTGCAGTTCCCCCCACAGGCCTTCGCCAAGCGAGACGACAAGCGCTTTCGAGGCCGAATAGGCGGTCGAATAGGGGCAGCCGATCAGCCCCTCGACCGAGGCCGTGAACACGATGCCGCCGCGGCCCCGCGCTTTCAGGCGAGGGATGAAGCCGTGGGCAAGCTGCATGGGCGCGTGGCAGTTGACGGTGAGCATCCTGGCCATGGCCGAGGCGTCCTTGGTCTCGAACGCACCCTTGATGTTGAAACCGGCATTGCTGATCACGAGGCCGATGTCGGTCCCTTCGGTTTCGGTCAGCAGGCGGGCCGGGGCATCGGGATCGGACAGATCGGCGCCGATCACCCGGGTGCGCACGCCGCACGAACTCAGCAGCCGCTGTGCAAGGGCTTCAAGCCGGTCGGTGCGCCGGGCGACCAGCACCAGATCGAAGCCTCGTGCCGCCAGCTCCTCTGCAAATGCCAGCCCGATTCCCGACGAGGCACCGGTCACGAGAGCGACCGGGCCGTAGGTGTTGCGAAATTCCTCGGGTTTCATGGCTCTCTCCGGACCGGCTCTGACGGCGATGGGAGAAAGGAAGCGCTGCCTTTGGCGATTGTCCAGACGAATGTCGGCAAGATCGCCGGGGCGCTTGGCTCAGGCCATGCCCAGGAACAGCCCCGCCAGCGCCGCGCTCATCAGGTTGGAGAGGCTGCCGGCGGCCAGTGCACGGATGCCCAGCCTTGCGATCGTCGGGCGCTGGTTGGGTGCGAGGCCGCCGGTCACGGCCATCTGGATCGCGATCGAGGAGAAGTTGGCGAAACCGCACAGCGCGAACGTGACGACGGCCACGGTGCGCTGCGACAGCATCGAATCCTTGCCCAGTTCGATGAACGAGACGAATTCGTTGAGCACGATCTTGGTGCCGAACAGGCCGCCCGCGTGCATCGCCTCTGTCCAGTCGGGCGCGGCGAGCAGGTAGAAGATCGGTGCGAAGACGTAGCCCAGTAGCGACTGGAACGTCACGTCCTGGAACCCGAACAGTCCTGCCGCCCAGCCGACGATGCCGTTGGCGAGCGCGATCAGGGCGACGAAAGCCAGGACCATGGCGCCGACAGCCACGGCCAGCTTGACGCCGGTCTGCGCGCCTTGCGAGGCTGCCATGATGAGGTTGGCGGGTTTTTCCTCGTCGTGTTCGACGGGTTCGGGCTCTTCGACGTGGACGCCGGGCTGGTGTGTCACGTCCTCGCGGTTGAGCGCGGCGGCGGCCATGCCGGCGGGGGGTGAGGAGCCTTCGTGGACGTTGCTTTCGTCCGGGTGGGGCCCGCGCGGGTCGGGCATGATCATCTTGGCCATGAAGATGCCGCCGGGCGCCGACATGAAGGCGGCGGCGACGAGATAGTCGATGCGGATGCCCATGCTCGCATAGGCGGCCAGGATCGTGCCGGCGACACCGGCCAGACCGACCGTCATCACGCAGAACAGCTGCGAGGGATTGAGGCTGGCCAGGTAGGGCCGGATCACCAGCGGGCTCTCGCTCTGGCCAACGAAGATGTTGGAGGCCGCGCACAGGCTTTCCACCTTGCTGATCCCGGTCACCTTCTCCAGCGCGCCGCCGATCCAGTGGATCACCAGCGGCATGATCTTCAGGTAGTAGAGGATCGAGATCAGCGAGGCGAAGAAGATGATGACCGGCAGCGCCGAAATCGCGAAGCTGGTGCCGCCGATCTCGGCCGAGGCGATCGGGCCGAACAGGAAGTCGATCCCGGCATGAGCATAGCCGAGCAGGCTCTCCACGCCCGAGGCCGCCCCACGCAGGACGCGGTTGCCGAAGGGAACGTAGAGGACGAGAGCGGCAAGGCCCGCCTGCAGCGCGAAGGCCGCGCCCACCACCCGCAGGCGGATCGCCTTGCGGTCGGTGGAAAGCAGGAAGGCTGCCGCCATGATGAGAACGATGCCGAGCAGGCTGTAGGCGACATGCATCGAGGCGCGGATCTTTCGTGAAATGCGAGAGGAATCGGAGGAACCTATCGAGGCGGGTGCAAGACGGCTAGTGCATTTGTCTCGGGCCGGTTAGAGCATGGTCATGAATCAGGCTTCAGCTCCCGCACCCGTCATTTCCCGCTCGCTGTTCGTCTTCTCGCTGCTCTATGGGGGGCTGGTCGTGCTGGCTGGCGTGCTGGGCACCAAGCTCGCGTCGCTCGGCCACTGGCCGATGCTGGGCGATCTCGCCGTCGAGTCCGGGATATTCGCGTTCCTGCTTCTGGTCGTACTGTCGAGCGCGGTTGCCGAGCTGCACGGAAAGAACGCGGCAAACCGGTTGGTGCGTTTCGGCTTCATCCCGCTGATCGTCTCGATGCTGCTGCTGACTTTCGTGATCCGCGTGGTTCCGCCCGCGCCGTTCTGGAACGATCAGGAGGCATTCGCCCGCCTGCTGGGGCAGGGCGCGCGGATGCAGTTCGCCGGTCTGGTCTCCTACGGCGTCTCGCAGACGCTCAACGTCTACCTGTTCTCGAAACTGGCGGGAGAGAAGCTGGGGGACGAACGTAGCGGCCTGCTACTGTTGCGCGCATGGGTCGCCAGCCTGTTGTCTCAGGTTGTCGATACGGTGCTGTTCATCACCATATCCTTCGTCGGGCAGGACCTGCCGATCGTCTCGATCATGGAAGGTCAGATCATTTCCAAGCTCGTGCTTTCCACGATCATGGTTCCGCCGTTCATCTGGTTCTTCGTGAAGCTCGGACGGCGGCTCGACGCCTAGGACGGATCGACATTCAGAAGATGGCGAGCCGAAAATGGTGTTTTTACGGGATCCGGAGCGCAGCGTACTTTTAGTACGTGAGCACCGGAAGCGCGGAAAAGCGCCATTTGCAGGCCGTCAGGGCTGAATGTCGATCCGTCCTAGGCCATCCTCTGGCGAGGACGCGCTATGCAGGCGCGCCCCCCGCCTTCACGAAGTTGCCTTCGGCCCATCGACACTGAAGGTCTGCATGGCAGCCGCGGCATGGGGATCCGTGCCGATGCCGCCGGTCATCGGACCGACGGTGCAGGTGGCCGGATCGAATGGCCCCGCCGCGTACATCATCTGCGCGTGTCCGTCCGGTGCGCTGGAGCGGAAGCGCAGCACGGCCTCCATGCCCTTGCCGTCATCGGCCACGGCGCGGGCATCGAAGTCCTCGAAATCGAACCCCGTGCTGCCCGGCGGCAGCGCGGCGCTGATGCGCAGGATCAGGTTCTGCAGGAACGTGGAATCCCTCGTCCGGCAGATGTCGCCGGGCTCGGTGCGATAGAGATCGGCCTTCCGGATCAGGTAGCTTGTCGGTGGCGCCGAGGGCGGGCTGTCCGCCTGTTTGCCGCACCCTGCGAGCATCAATGCCGCCACCGCGATCCGCCACTTCATATCCCCGCTCCTTCGAAATCCGGTTGTCGTCCGGGGCGCTTCGGCCTGCGCCCCCGGGTTCCGCCTGGGTATGGACTTGTGCCGGGCCCCGGGGGAAGTCGGAAAAACTCCCCGAAAACCTCTTCAAATCCGCGCCGAGGGGTCTAAAGCGCAGAGCATGCCGAATCCGCACGATCCCGCTCTTCTCGCCAAGGCCGAAACTCTCGTCGATGCGCTGCCCTACATGCAGCGATACGCGGGCAGCACTTTCGTGGTGAAGTACGGCGGCCACGCGATGGGCGATCCCGAACTGGCGCATGATTTTGCCGAGGACGTCGTGCTGCTGAAAGCGGTCGGCATCAACCCGGTCGTGGTCCACGGCGGCGGGCCGCAGATCGGGGCCATGCTCAAGAAGGCCGGGATCGAAAGCCAGTTCGTCGACGGGCTGCGCGTCACCGACAAGGCGACGGCGGAAGTGGCCGAGATGGTCCTGTCCGGCGCGATCAACAAGGAGATCGTCGGCTGGATTGCCAAGGCTGGCGGCAAGGCCATGGGCATTTCGGGCAAGGACGGCGGCATGGTCACTGCCCGCAAGGTCCAGCGCACCAAGAAAGACCCGGACAGCCTGATCGAGCAGGTCGTCGACCTCGGCTTCGTCGGCGAGCCCGACAAGATCGATACCTCGGTGATCGAAACCATTTCGGCCGCCGGCATGATCCCGGTGATCGCCCCCATCGCGCCGGGCGCGGATGGAGAGACCTACAACGTCAATGCCGATACCATGGCCGGCGCCATCGCCGCGGCGCTTGGCGCGGCGCGCCTGTTTCTGCTGACCGACGTTCACGGGGTGCTCGACAAGCAGGGCAACCTGCTGACCGATCTCAGGCCTGCCGACATCGGGCGGCTCAGGCAGGACGGCACGATCTCGGGTGGCATGATCCCCAAGCTGGATACCTGCATCCACGCGGTCGAGGCCGGGTGCGAGGCGGCCGTTGTGCTTGACGGACGGGTATCGCATGCCATGTTGCTGGAAATATTCACGCAGGAAGGCGCCGGCACGTTGATCCGCGCAGGCCAGACATCCATGTGAGAGGACCCACGAGCTGAAAGGTATCTCAAGTCACATGCGCATCAATGCTGCCATCAGGGCCATGCTCGCGACCACGCTTTCCGGCAGCGTGCTGCTGCTTGCGGCATGTGACCAGAATCCGCCGGCTCCTGAAATGACCGGCGAAGCGAGCGGGGAGGCGACCGAAGCGGTTGTGTCCGAACCCGCGCCGCTGCCCACGGTCGATGCCTCGGCGGCGGCCAGCGCCGGGATCGCCGCGGGGCTGGACATGGCTGCGCTGGTCGAGCGCCGCGATCCCGAACGGTTGCTGCGCTACTACACCAATGCCCTGCGCGTCGGCGACTGGATTGATGCGGCCAGGGCCTGGAGCCTCGATGCACAGATGACGCCGGAAAAGCTGCAGGCCGAATTCGGCGGCCAGGCCAGCCCGAAGATCGCGGTGGGCAAGGGCGATACCGAAGGCGCGGCGGGCTCGCTCTATTACGAGGCGCCGATCGTGGTCGACTTCGCGGATGGCCGCCCGTCGAAGCGTGGCACCATCGTCCTGCGGCGCGTCAACGACGTGCCCGGCGCCAGCGAGGAACAGCTCAACTGGCGGATCGAGCGAACCTCCACGCTCATCCCGCAATAGTCTTCGTCGAAGCCTGTCGGCCGACTGTGGAGCGCACCCTTGCCGGGGCGGCGCCTGCTCGGCTATCAGCGCGGCCAACATCGGCCTGAGGTCGGCCGCCATCAGGAAAGGAGCAGGTCTTGCTGTTCGCCACCCTCTACGAGATCGTCCAGTACCTGATCAACATCATCGTCTTCGTGGTGATCGTGCAGTTCGTGCTGGGCCTGCTCATCGCATTCAACGTGGTCAACATGCACAACCAGTTCGTGGCGGCGGTCTGGCATGCGCTGAATGCCATTCTCGATCCGATGCTGCGGCCGATCCGGCGTATGATGCCCAATACCGGTGCGATCGACTTTTCGCCGATGGTGCTGATCATCGGACTGACGATCCTGGGCATCATCCTGCGCAATCTGGCGATAGCCTTCTACTGATGGTGGACACGATGACGAAAGCAGACATCATCGACGGCAAGGCCTTCGCGCAGGATCTGCGCGCGCGCGTTGCCGAAGTGGCTGCGGATTTCGAGGCCATGGCCGGGCGCAAGGCCGGGCTGGCCGTGGTGCTGGTGGGCGAGGACCCGGCAAGCCAGGTCTATGTGCGCAACAAGGGCAAGCAGACCGTTGCCTGCGGCATGGAAAGCTTCGAGCACAAGCTGCCCGCCGATACCAACGAGGCAGACCTGCTGGCGCTGGTCGAGCGGCTCAATGCTGATCCGGCGGTCGACGGCATTCTCGTCCAGCTTCCGCTGCCGTCGCACATGAACGAGCAGAAGGTGATCGCGACGATCGACCCGGACAAGGACGTCGACGGCTTCCATGTCGTCAATGTCGGGCGCCTCGCGACGGGTCTGCCGGGCTTCGTGCCCTGCACGCCGCTGGGCTGCGTGATGCTGCTCAAGGACAAGCTGGGTTCGCTGTCGGGCCTCGATGCCGTGGTGATCGGTCGCTCGAACATCGTCGGCAAGCCGATGGCGCAGCTTCTCATTGCCGAAAGCTGCACGGTGACCGTGGCGCACAGCCGCACCAAGGACCTGCCCGCCGTCGTGCGCCGCGCCGACATCGTGGTGGCCGCGGTCGGCCGGCCCGAGATGGTCAAGGGCGACTGGCTCAAGCCGGGCGCGACCGTGATCGACGTCGGCATCAACCGCGTGCCCGCTGCCGAGGAAGGCAAGACGAAGCTGGTGGGCGATGTCGATTTTGCGTCCGCGGCCGAGGTCGCCGGTGCGATTACCCCGGTGCCCGGTGGTGTCGGGCCGATGACCATCGCGGTTCTGCTGCGCAACACCGTCGTCGCCGCGCACCGCAATGCCGGGATCGCGCTGGAGGAGGGCGCGCTTTGAAGCGTCTGGGGGCGGTCCTGCTGATGGCTGCTGCCGCAGCGTCGCTTGCCGCGCCGGCGGACGCGGAAAGGCGTGGTCGCCGTCCGGGTGTCGGCACGGCCAATCCCAGCGCCCTGATCGCCGCCGAAATCGCCTTTGCCCGCGAGGCGAAGGAAAAGGGGCAGTGGACGGCCTTTCGCGACTACGCGGACGATGAAGCCGTCATGTTCGCGCCCGGTCCTGTCATGGCCAGGGAATGGCTCAGGGGCCGCAAGGACCCGCCCGTCTCGGTGGAGTGGGAGCCGTACCAGGTCTGGATGAGCTGCGACGGCACGCTCGGCGTGACCAAGGGGGCGTGGCAGCGGCCGGACGGCACGTTCGGGTACTTCACCACGATCTGGCGCCAGCAGAAGAAAGGCGACTACCGCTGGGTGCTCGATCAGGGGGATGCACTGAGCGAGCCGCTGGAGCAGCCCGACATGCTTTCCGCCTCGGTTGCCGATTGCCCCGCGCGGGGTGCGGGCCCGCGTCCGGAAAAGCCCGAGGCGAACAGGGAAAGGCGCCGCGAGGCAGGCATGGACGGTGGCGGCCGGTCCGACGACGACACCCTGAACTGGACCTACCATGTGGAGGCGAACAACGCGCGCACGCTTTCGGTGTCGCTGCGCAAGGGTGGCGAAATGACCGAAGTGTTGTCGCTGTCGGTCGCCGGACAGGCAGAATAGCGGCGCGATGCTCAGTCTCTATCTTTCCGCATTCATCACCCTGTTCGTGGTGATCGACCCGCCGGGATGCGCGCCGATCTACGCCGGGCTTTCGGCAGAGGCGAGCCGGCGCCAGGCCGTCATCATGGCCGCGCGAGCCTGTGTGATCGCGGCCATGATCCTCGTGGTCTTCGCGTTGTTCGGCAAGCAGTTGCTCGGTGCGCTGCATGTCGAACTGGATGCCTTCCGCATTGCCGGCGGCATCATGCTGTTCATGATCGCCGTCGAGATGGTCTTCGAGAAGCGCACCCAGCGCCGCGAGGAACGCGCCGAGAAGATCATCGCGCAGCACGCGGAAACGCCGGAAGTGGAGGATGTCTCGATCTTCCCGATGGCCATGCCGATGCTGGCCGGCCCCGGTTCGATCGCAACGATCATGCTCTTGATGAGCCGCGCCCGCGGCTTCGAGCAGACCGTTGTTGTGCTGGCGGCGATGCTGTCGGTCATGGTGCTGAGCTTCCTCGCCCTGGCAGCGGCCGGGCCGCTGATGAAAGTGCTGGGCGACAAGGTCGAGGCGGTCATCACCCGGCTGCTGGGCGTGCTGCTGGCCGCGCTCGCAGCGCAATACGTCATCGATGGCGTGAAGGCATCGTTGCTGGGCTAGGTCCTGACGCGATGCGATCAGGAAAAGGCCCTTTCCCGGAATGAACCCGGGAAAGGGCAGGCGTCAGCCGCCCATGCGGGCGCGTCTTGCGAAACGGGTGACCGGAGCGGCTTTGGGACAGGCGCGGTTGGCGCCGCTCCGGCCATGCGGCGGGGATATGGCCGCAATGGGATATTCCTGTTCGGTGCCGGGCGGTCAGTCCCTCGGGATGACCCAGCGGATCATTCCCGAATAGCTGCCGGCCACTCTCTCTCCGGCCTCGTTGGTCGCGGCTTCGAAGCGGGCGCGCTTCGTCACGTTGCGGCAGGTGGCGTCGTCGAGCCCGGCATAGCCGCTCGACTTGATGATGGTGCAGTCGGTCACCCGGCCGCTGGCGTCGATGGCGAGGCGGAAGCCGACGGCACCGGTGTGTCCGGCGCGAATGTCGCGCGTGGGATAATCGTCGGTCGTGACCCACTGCGCCATGTCGCCTCGCGGTTTTGCCGATTGCGGTGCGAAACGGGCTGGCGGTTCGGCAGGGGCAACCGGCGGGATGAAGGTGAAGTCCGTCAGGTCTCCGGCCGACAGCGATTGCTGCCGCTGGGCGATCTCGATCGGCGGTGTGCTCGGTGTCGGGATCGGGGGCACCGGTGTGTCGATGAAGGTATCCTTCGCCACGGGCTGTTCCGGCTGGACCGTGGGCTCCTCGCTCGGCTGCGGCACTGGCGGAAGCGGGATGTTCACGCCTACGGGCGGCGCCGGTCGCTCTTCCTTGATGAAGTGGACGGCGAACCCGTTGATGAGCGCCAGGGCAAGTCCGGCCTGTATCAGCGCAACGGTGCCGCCGGTCAGCACCTTGCGGCCGTTGCCGGTATTCCCATCGATATAAGACATGGGCATCCTCTCCACTGTTGGCCGTTTCCCTGCGGTTTGCCGCAGGCCCAGCTCGGTTCATGGCAGGAAGCGTAACACAATCATTTTGGTTGGGAATAAATTTTTACTAAGGAAAACAAGGATATGGACGGACATGGTTATAATAACCATGCTTAATTTCGTGATGACTCGTGGAATTGCGCCGGACGCGTTCCGGCGGCTGAATCAATGCTGAATGCAAATTCAGCGTGCCGCGGCGAGGGCTTTCTGCCGGCGGCGCTGTACGGAACTGCCCAGACCGATCGCTTCACGATACTTGGCGACGGTCCTGCGCGCGAGTTCGAAGCCCTTGCCCTTGAGCAGTTCGACCAGCGCGTCGTCCGACAGGATCGCCTTGGGGTCCTCGGCATCGATGAGCTGCTTGATCGCTGCCTTGACGGCTTCGGCGGAAGCACCGCCTTCGCCGCTGGCCGATGCCACGCCTGAGCTGAAGAAATATTTCAGCTCGTAGGTGCCGCGCGGACAATTGAGGAACTTGTTCGAGGTGACGCGGCTGACCGTCGATTCGTGCATGCCGATCGCTTCGGCCACGGCGCGCAGCGTCAGCGGCTTCAGATGCGAGACGCCGTGGCGGAAGAAGCCGTCCTGTTGCTTTACCAGCTCGGTTGCGACCTTGAGGATGGTCTTCTGCCGCTGGTCGAGAGCCTTGATCAGCCAGTTGGCGTCCGCGAGCTTTTCCGAGAGCCACGCGCGCGAGGCCTTGTCGTCGCACGTGCCCTTGACCTCGACATAGTAGCCGCGGTTGACGATCAGGCGCGGCAGTGTGGCCTGGTTGAGGGTGATGTCCCAGCCCCCGTCGGCGCGCGGCGTCACCAGGATGTCGGGGGTCACCGCGCCGCTCGGCTCGCCGCCGTAGCGCAGGCCGGGCTTGGGATCGTATCCGCGCAGTTCGGAAAGCATGTCGGCGAAGTCTTCGTCGTCGACGCCGCACATGCGCTTGAGCCGCGCAAGATCGCCGCGACCGATCAGGTCGAGATTGTCGATCAGCTTCGCCATGCAAGGGTCATAGCGGTCGGCCTCTTTCGCCTGCAGGGCGATGCATTCGGACAGGGTGCGCGCGCCAACCCCCGTGGGTTCGAGCGACTGGACTACGGCAAGGCCCTGTTCCACCTCGTCGACCTCGATGCCCAGATCCTCTGCCAGTTCGTCCAGCGTGGCCGGGAGATAGCCGGATTCGTCGAGCTGGCCGATGATGTAGCGGGCAATCCCGGCGATCCGGATGTCGCCGGTCACCGCGCCGACCTGTGCATCCAGGTGCTCTGCCAGCGTTTCGCTGCCGCCGGGGCGTTCGTCGATTCCCGGACCTTCCTCGCCGCCGCCCCCGCGCAGGTCGGAGCCCCAGGCCGCATCGTCGGTCGCGCGCTGGCCATCGCCGGTGTCGCGTTCGATGTCGAGCGCATTGCGATCGATGTCGAGCGGCCGGTCGTCGGAGGCACGGCCCTCGCCGATCAGCTGGTCGACGGGGGAGCCTTCCAGCGTGGTGCGGCGGGCCTCTTCAGGCATGTCCGCCGTTTCGGCCACTGTCTCGGGGGGCTTTGCATCGACGTCCAGCAGCGGATTGGCTTCGAGCGATTCACCGATGAAGGCTTCGATCTCGAGGTTGGACAGCGCCAGCAGCTTGATCGCCTGCTGGAGCTGCGGCGTCATGACCAGCGACTGGCTTTGCCTGAGATCTAGGCGAGGCCCGAGCGCCATCGGTCAGTCCGTCCGTCCGCACCGGCCCTTCGGCGGGAAGGGCAGGCCGCCGTGCCGGGCGCAGGCCGGGTACGCGGCTTGCGCAGGGCCCGATGCACCGGAATGAAGCCCCCCCCTCGCGAGAATCACAACGTGAAGCCCTCGCCGAGATAGAGGCGGCGTACGTTCTCGTCGGCGACAAGCGCTTCGGGGCCACCGGAAAAGAGCACCTGGCCACCGTAGATGATGCAGGCGCGGTCGACGATGTCGAGCGTTTCGCGCACGTTGTGATCGGTGATCAGCACGCCGATGCCGCGGTTCTTGAGGTCGCGCACGAGGTCGCGAATGTCGGCGATGGACAGCGGGTCGATGCCGGCGAACGGCTCGTCGAGCAGCATGATCGAAGGTTTAGCGGCCAGCGCGCGCGCGATTTCGCAGCGGCGGCGTTCACCGCCCGAAAGGGCCATCGCCGGACTGGAGCGCAGGCGCGTAAGCCCGAATTCGTCGAGCAGCCGTTCCAGCTCGCCCTGGCGCACCTGCGTGTCCGGTTCGTTGAGTTCGAGGACCGCGTTGATGTTCTGCTCGACGGTCATGCCCCGGAAGATCGAGGTCTCCTGCGGCAGGTAGCCCAGCCCCAGGATCGCGCGGCGGTACATCGGCAGGCGGGTGACATCGATGCCGTCCATCAGGATACGGCCCGAGTCCGGGCGCACCAGGCCCATGATCGAATAGAAGCAGGTTGTCTTGCCGGCGCCGTTGGGGCCCAGCAGGCCCAGCACTTCGCCCTTGGCCACCGACAGCGAGATGTCGGTGAGCACGGCGCGCTTGTCATAGCTCTTGGCGATCGAAATGACTTCGAGTCCGCCACGTTCGGCAACCAGCGAGGCACCCGCGACCGCGTCGCTTCGTTCCTGCATGAGATCAGTCGTTCCCGTCATCCCTGTGAGGTTTACGCAGCCGGCGGGGCGACGGCAAGCCGGCAATCCGTCTGGCCGGGTAATTTGGCAGGTTTCGTGCATGAGTCGGGCGCAAGAGGTGTTAATCTCTTCTTCGCACTTGCAGAAAATCGAACCCAGCTTGATCGAATCGCATTTAGGTGGTTTAGTTCCGCCCTGTCGGACGAGGGAGAGTCGCCTGATGAGCAACAATACCAACCATGGCACGATGCGTCGGGGCGCGGTACTGGATGGCATGAAGACGGACTGGCGCCGAAAGATGAGCGATCACATCGCTTACGCGCTGCTGGTCTATACGGCCTTGCAGATCTTCGTAACCATTGGCGCGCTCAAGGCCCACGGCGGATCGTTGCTCCCCTATCTTGCCCTCGTGATCCTCGTCATTGCCATCATTCCGGCCTGTCGCCGTTTCGAATCGCGCTGGAACCGGCTTACCGACGATCAGGCCCACGATCCCGGGCTCGCCCCCTACTACAAGCGCGACCGGCTGTTCCTGTGGGGGCTTGCGATCGGGTTGCCGTTTGCGCTGACGGCCCTGTTCAAGGGGCTCGCGCTCGCCTTTACCTGATTTTCGGGGAAGGTCGTTCGGCGCAACGGTCGAAGACCAATCCTTGCAACTGGCATTTGCCCTTCGTGCATGTGGCGATTAGGGCATTCCGATTGCATGCCCGGGTCTTGCGGGGCGTGGTGATCAGGGAGTTGCGTTTCACATGCTCAGTCCGGAACAGGCCAGCGATCGCGCGCAGGACCTGATCGAGCGCGCGCGCCGCGTGGGCGCCGATGCGGCCGATGCCGTCTATGGGGCCAATTCGTCCGAAGGTATCCAGATCCGGCTCGGCAAGCTGGAGGACGTGGAGCGTTCCGAAAGCGAGCACATGGCGCTGCGCGTCTTCGCCGGGCGCCGTTCGGCGAGCATCGGCTCTTCCGACCTTTCGCCGCAGGCGCTCGACGAGCTGGCGGCGCGAGCCATCGACATGGCGCGCGCCGCGCCCGAGGACGCCTATGCCGGCCTTGCCCCGCAGGAGCTTCTGGTCAGCGGCCACTGGCCCGTTCTCGATCTCGTCGATGCCTCCGAACCCAGCCCGCAGACGCTGCGGGCCATGGCCGAGGAAGCGGAAGACGCCGCGCGCGCCATCGCTGGCGTCACCAATTCGGATGGCTCGTCGGCCAGTGCCGGTACGGGCGTTTTCGCGCTTGCCACCAGCCACGGTTTCGCGGGCGGCTATGGCTCGACCAGCCACTCGCTGAGCGTGTCGATCGTGGGCGGCGAGGGATCGGACAAGCAGCGCGACAGCGCATGGCGATCGGCCCATCACAAGGCGGACCTGCCGCCGGCGGCGGAGATCGGTACGCTTGCCGGTGAACGCGCGGTGGCCCGCATCGGTTCGGGCCGGATGAAGAGCGGCGCCATGCCGGTGGTGTTCGACCCGCGCGTTGCCGGTACGCTGCTGGGCCACCTGATCGGTGCCATGTCCGGCAGCGCAATCGCCCGTCGGTCGAGCTTCCTGCTCGACAAGCTGGAAGATCAGATCTTCGCGCCGGGCATCGCCATCGTCGAGGAGCCGCACAGGCCGCGCGGCCTGCGTTCGCGTCCGTTCGACGGCGAGGGTCTTCCCACCGTCGCGCGCAATCTGGTCGAGGATGGGCGCATCACCGGCTGGCTGCTTGATTCGGCTTCGGCCCGCCAGCTCGGCATGCAGCCTACCGGTCACGCCGCGCGTAGCGGCGGCGGCGCGCCCAGTGTCTCGGTCGGCAACGTGCACCTGGCCGCGGGTGCCCTGTCGCCCGCCGAACTGATGGCCGACATCAAGGATGGCGTCTACGTGACCGAACTCATCGGGCAAGGCGTCAACGGCGTGACCGGAGACTACAGCCGGGGCGCGACGGGCTTACGCATCGTCGACGGCGAACTGGCGGGACCGATTTCCGAATTCACCGTGGCGGGCAACCTGCTGTCCATGTTCGCGCAGCTTACCCCGGCGAACGATCTGGAATGGTATCGCGCGATCAATGTCCCGACCGTCCGCGTCGATGGGATGACCATCGCGGGCGACTGAGCCGTTCGTGCGCTCGCGCTTAGCTGCCTTTGCGGTGGGCGTATCCCTCGGCCATCAGCCGGCGCAGTTCTGGGCGATTGGTGGTCTGCAGGTGGCGCCCGGATTCGACCTCGATGTAGTCGCCCATGGGCAGCGTTTCGGCTGAGACGCAGTTGGCTTTCATCAGGCGCAATGCCAGCGGATCGCGCGCGGCGAGCTGTTCGGCCAGCGCGCGCGTTCGCGCGTGCAGGACGTCGGGCTCGTAGAGACGGTTGACCAGCCCCACGGCAAGCGCGTCCCTGCCGTCGAAGCGGTCCGGGAAGAACAGCAGTTCGCGCGCCTTGGCGCCGCCGACGAGGCGGGCGAGGTTCCATGCCAGCCCCATGTCGCCCGAGACGCCGACGTTGAGGAACGCCGTTGAGAACCGTGCCCGGGCCGTGGCGAAGCGCAGGTCGCAGGCGGTGGCCCAGCCCATGCCGGCACCGGCGCATCCACCGTCGATCGCGGCGATGGTTACCTGCGGCATCGTGTGGAGCAGGGTCGAGGCATGATAGATCGCACCCATGTCGCCGGGGGTTGCGGTGCCCGGCTCTGTGGGCGGGGCGTTCTCTTCGGGCGATGCCGCGATGTCGGCACCGACGCAGAAGTCGTCCCCGGCACCGCGCAGCACCAGCACGCGGGCATCGCTCCCGGCGATCCGCGACACGGCCTCGTGAAATGCGAAGCACATGGCCACCGTCACGCCGTTGCGGCGTTCCGGGCGGTTGAGCGTGACCTGCGCGATCGCCCCCTGCCGCTCGACGAGGACGGTGGGCCCTCCGCTCATTGCGGGTTGGACCAGACCGGCGCGCGTTTTTCGAACAGCGCCTTGCCGCCTTCGCGCGCATCGGGCCCGGTGAACATGGCGCACACTTCGGGCAGGGCGAACATCTCCCGGTTGGAGGCTTCCATGCCCAGGTCGTAGTAGGACTGCATCACGGCCTTGGTGGCGATGATCGAGGCTGGTGAGCAGGCGGCGATCTCATCTGCCCAGCGCCGGGCGCAGGCCATGAGTTCGGCATCCGGCACGACTTCCGCGACCATGCCCCATTCCTGCGCCTGCGCGGCGGGCACCTTGCGCGCGGTCAGCAGCATGGCGTGGGCGCGCTTGGGGCCGAGTTCCTGCACGATGCGCTGGATACCGCCGCCGAGCGCGGCAAGGCCCACTTTCGGTTCGGTCAGCCCGAAGCTGGCGCTTTCGGCCGCGACGATCACGTCGCAGGCGAGCGCTGCCTCGAACCCGCCGCCCAGGGCAAAGCCATTGACGGCGGCGATCACCGGCTTGCGGCGGTTGAAACGCCAGACGAGCCCGGCAAATCCCGTCTCGGGCACCGGCATGCCCTTGTAGGCGCGCGGATCGTCCTTGTCGGAGGGCGTGCGCAGGTCGGCGCCGGCGGAAAAGGCCTTGTCGCCCGCTCCGGTCAGGATCGCCACCCACAATTGCGGATCGGCCTCGAAATGGTCGAACACCTCGCCCAGTTCGAAGTTCGCCTCGCCGTGAAGGGCGTTGCGCATCTCCGGACGGTCGATCGTCACGGTCATCACGTGGCCGTCGATCTCCACCTTGCAGAACCGGGTTTCCATGCGCGTTTCTCCTCTCGTTGTTCTGCTGCCTGTTGAAACCTGTGCGGGCAGGGATCAAGATCGGCGGGCCATGAGACAAGTGTCTACCATCCTTTCCTTCGAGACTCCGGGGCGTGGCTTCACCGATATCACACGAGCGATGGCAGATTGGCTCGGCGGGACGGGCCTGGCGGAAGGTTTGCTGACGCTGCTGTGCCGGCATACCTCGGCATCTCTGCTGATTCAGGAGAACGCGGCCAGGGAAGTGCGGACGGACCTTGCCGCATGGCTGAACCGCCTGGCGCCCGAGGGCGGGCACTATGCGCACGACGATGAAGGGCCCGACGACATGCCCGCCCATCTCAAGGCGACGCTGACGGGCGTGAACCTGCAGATCCCGGTGATCGGCGGACGGATGGCGCTGGGCACCTGGCAGGGGATTTACCTTGCCGAGCACCGGGCAATGCCGCACCGTCGGCAGATCGCTGTCCACCTGATCGGCGAATAGAACCGGGACACGGCTGTAACCGCTGGCGATCCCGGAACGAACGACACGGGAATGAAGGAGCGGATATGACTTTGGCAACCGCGGCATTTGATCCGGGTTTCGACATCGCGGCGCGCGAGGCGCATGTCGTGGGCGACCGGCCGCGCATCGATGCGGTCGCGCAGGACGACATAGACGAAGCCTCGCGCGAGCTGGTCCACGCGGTTCGCGCCGGCGCGGGCGCGCCGCGGATAGACGAGGTGCCCGAATACATGTGCACCGTGCTCAAGCATCCCGACCTCTTCCGCTGCCAGATGCAAATGGGCACGGTGCTGTTCAGCGGCCGCATCCCCGCGCGCGAGCGCGAACTGGCGGTGCTGCGGATCGGCTGGCTGTGCCGTGCGCCGTATGAATGGGGCCAGCACGTCAACATCGCCTATCGTGTCGGGCTGGACAACGATACCATCGCGCGCACCCGCATCGGCGCGACGGCGCCCGGCTGGACCACGCATGAAGCGGCGATCCTGCGCGGGGTGGAGGAATTGCTGGAGGACAAGGTGCTTTCGGATGCGACCTGGACTGTGCTCGCGCAGAGCTGGGATGAGGCGCAGCTCATCGAATTTCCGATGATGGTCGGCCAGTACGTCGCCACCGCCTATGTGCAGAATACGCTGCGCATCCGGCTGGAAGGCGGCAATCCGGGGCTGACCCACGAATGAGCGGGGCGGCGGTCCCGGCAGTGCGTTCCGGAGGGGGCGAAGTGGTCAGGCGCCACCGCCTCTCCACGCGCCTGTGGCACTGGATCAATGCCGGGACCCTGCTCGTCATGCTGATGAGCGGCTTGATGATCTTCAACGCGCACCCACGCCTCTACTGGGGTGAATACGGGGCGAATTACGACGCACCCTGGCTGAAGATCAGCTCGGCGCGGGCGGCGGGCAAGGAGTTCGGCTATCTGCAGATCGGCAATGCCCGGATCGAAACGACCGGTGTGCTCGGGCTCTGGGAGGATCAGGACGGGCGCATGCAGCGCCGCGCGGTCCCCTACTGGGCGACGATCCCCTCGCGCTACAGTCTTGCCGGTGCGCGTATCTGGCATCTGGCCTTTGCCTGGGTGCTGGCGGTGGGGCTGCTGCTCTATCTGCTGTGGTCGCTGGTCAACCGGCATATTCAGCGCGACATCCACATTACCCGTGCCGAATGGCGGCCGTCGCATATCTGGCACGACATCGAGGCGCACGCGCGCCTGCGTTTCCCCACCGGGCCGGCGGCGCTGAAGTACAACGTTCTGCAGAAGCTGGCCTATGCCGGCGTGCTGTTCGGCCTGCTGCCGCTGATGATCCTGACCGGGCTGGCGATGTCTCCAGGCACCGACGCATGGTTTCCGCTGGCGGCGGAAGTGTTCGGCGGCCGCCAGTCCGCGCGTTCGGTGCATTTCATCTGCGCCTTTCTGCTGGTGCTGTTCTTTCTCGTCCACATGGCGATGGTCGTGCTGGCCGGGCCCTTGAACGAGGTGCGTTCGATGATCACCGGCCGTTATCGATTGCCCGCTGAAAAGCCGGCACCCGCAGGACAGATGCCGGAGCAAGCCGTATGAGCCGCCTGATCCTCTCGCGCCGCACCCTGATTCGCGTCGGGGCCGCCGGGGCGGGCAGCCTTCTGCTGTCCGGCTGCGACAGGCTGTTCGAGAATCCCGCCTTCCGCCATACCCTGGAAGGCGCCGAAGACCTGCATATGGCCACCCAGCGCGCACTCGGCCGCAATGCCCTGGCGCGCGAGTTCACCGAGGCGGACATGTCGCCCGTGTTTCGCGCCAATGGCAGCCGCGAAGTGGCCGATCCCGTCTATCGCCGGCATCTGGCGCAGGGCTTTGCGCAATGGGCATTGCGGGTGGAGGGGCTGGTGGAAAAGCCGCTGACGCTGCCGCTCGATACGCTCAGGTCCATGCCCCAGCGCACCCAGATCACCCGGCACGACTGCGTCGAGGGCTGGAGCGCGATCGGCCAGTGGACGGGCCCTCGCCTCGGGCCGCTGCTCGATCTCGCCGGGCTCAAGCCTCAGGCGAAGTACGTCGTGTTCCACTGCGCCGATCTCTATCACGGGCGGCCCTATTATGAATCGATCGATCTGGTGGATGCCTTTCACCCGCAGACGATCCTTGCCTGGGCCATGAACGGCAAGCCGCTGGAACAGGCCCACGGCGCTCCGCTGCGCCTGCGGGTCGAGCGCCAGCTCGGCTACAAGCACGCCAAGTTCGTTACCCGCATCGAGGCAGTGGCCTCTCTCGACGGCATTTACGGCGGGAAGGGCGGCTACTGGGAGGATAACGGCGCCTATGCGTGGTACGCCGGGATCTAGCGTGACGGGACCGCGGGAGAGGATGACGCCCCGCCACCCGTCTCGAATTTGATCTGGGACAAGGAAATGATCCACCTCGCCTCGCTATGAGAACAATGTTCTCGGAGCCGTCAACGAATCAGGCCCGGGATGCAGAGTCTGAGAGGATCGAACAATGGGCAGCGCGTTTTGGGATGGACTGGTAGCGGGCTACCAGTGGCAATTGTCGCTTTACACGGCGCTTGGAATCATGGCCGTGACCTTGGTGGGAAAGCTGCTGGTGCGGCTGGTGCCCACGTTCCGCGAGGCCAATCGTCTCAATCATGAGACCTACCGCCAGAAAATGGAGAACCCGCGCTATGCGGCGAACCAGCGCTGGAACCGCAAGTGGGGCCTCTTTTTCTGGGTGGCAATCTTCGCGGGCGTGCTGCCGTTCTGCCTGACGACCGCCCCTCAGCCGGTCTGGCAGGTTCTGCTCGACTGCTTCGTCATCCTGATGGTCTATGATTTCTTCTACTATCTGGTGCACCGCTTCCTGTTCCACGATGCCGGCTTCCTGGGCGGCCCGCTGATCTGGGTCCACGCCGTGCACCATCGCCAGCACAACCCGTGCCGCGAGGACTCGAGCTATATCCACCCGCTCGAAGTCGCGATGGGGCTGGGGCTCTATGTTGCCTGCATCTTCGTGCTGTCGCGCTTCATGGGAGACTTCCACGTCGTCACCATCGTCGTGACCTGGGTCGCCTTCTCGCAGATCAACCTGCACAACCACGACCTGTGGACGGTGGACCGCTTCCCCTTCAGGTACCTCAACACGATGTCGGTGATGCACCACAACCACCATGCGCGCTTCACCGGCGGCAACTTCGCGACGATCTCGCTGCTCTACGACTGGATGTTTGGCACGCTGGACTATGGCGAAGGCTACAAGGGCGCCGAGTACAAGCCCAAGGCGAAGAAGGTGCCCGGAGGCGCCAGCGCAGTCTGAACGATCTGTCACGCGGGAAATGGAGAATCCGGGGCCGTCTGGCCCCGGATTTTTTTGTGCGCGAGGGAGCCGATCAGGCCAGCTTGATGTGCAGGTTCGCCAGTCCGCGAATGATGTAGCTCGGCTCGTATTCGATCGTGCGTGTGCCGGCCGGGCCGTGATGTGCCTCGTCGAGCGTGATCGACGTGGTGTGATCGAGGAAGCGCTCGAGGATCACGGCCACTTCCGCGCGGGCGAGCGGCGCGCCGGCACACGTATGAGCGCCGCGCCCGAAGGCGAGGTGTTCCTTGATCCTGGGGCGGCCGATGCGGAAGGTGCCCGGATCGTCCCATCGGCGCGGATCGCGGTTCGCGGCAGAGAGCGAAACGACCACCCGCTTGCCCGCCGGGATCTCGACGTCGCCGATCCGGGTCTTGCACGAGGCAATGCGGAAGGTGGCCTTGGTCGATCCTTCAAGGCGCAGCACTTCCTCCAGGAACGGACCGATCAGCGTGCGATCTTCGCGAAGCTGCTGCTGCAGCACCTGGTCTTCCGCCAGCCGACGCATCGAGTTGCCGATCAGCTTGGCGCTGGTGTCCTGCCCGGCGGCGAACAGGAACATGGCCGACTTCACGACTTCCATGGCGTCGGGCGTCGATCCGTCGGGATATTTCGCCAGTGCCATCTCGGTCATCACGTCGTCTCGCGGCTGCGCGCGCCGTTCGGCCACATAGCGGGTGAAATACCCGGCCATGACCATCAGTGGATGGATGACGTCGTCGCTGCCCGGGGCATCCATGTTGCCCGGCGGCGGGGCGGCGTCGATGACTTCGCGGAACGCCTCGCGATCCTCCGCCGGAACGCCGAGCAGGTCGGCGATGACCATGGTGACGAAGGGTGTGGCCACCTTGTTGACCAGCTCGCAGCCGCCTGCCGCCACGACCTTGCGCACCATGTCCTCGGCATAGGCGCGCATGAACGCCTCGTTGGCCTTGAGGCGTGAAGGCGTGAACAGCGGGTTGAGCAGCGACCGGGCCGCGGCATGGCGGTCCCCGTCGTAGGAGACCATGAGTTCCATGGGACTGCTGGGCACGCTGGCCAGCTGAGCGGCGATGTCGTCCCCTTCCACCTCGAAGGGCAGCGCCACCAGCGGATCGGGGTTCAGCCAGGACGAGAAGTCGCGGGTATTGAGCAGGACCTCGAGCGCCTCCGCAAAGCCGGTGACGACAACCACGTCGCGGCTGCGCATCTGGTAGACCGGCCCGTGGGCGCGGATGGACTCGAAGTAGTCGTAGGGATCGAGAAGCACTGAATGGTCGGTGAAATAATCCTTTTCGACGAGTTGTGCGGCACTTGCCATTTCTGCTCTCCCATCCTGCGCGCCATTGTTCCAGCTGACGCATCAATGATACATTGTGTATCATAAGTGGATCGCGCAGGAGCGTCAAGCAAGGACCGCTCTTTACGTGGACGCAAACCTGCCCCACATGCAGGGGCCATGAGCACTGCCCCCCAGACTACGCCCGCCATTTCGATCCGCGATCTCGTCAAGCGCTATGCGCCAGCCGGCACCGACGAGGGCAAGCTGGCGCTCAAGGGCGTGTCCTTCGATGTGCCCGAAGGCGGCATTTTCGGCCTGCTTGGGCCCAATGGCGCGGGCAAGTCCACGTTGATCAACATTCTTGCGGGCCTTGTGCGCAAGACCTCGGGCACGGCGGAGATCTGGGGTTTCGACATCGATCGCAACCAGCGCAACGCCAAGCGCTCGATCGGTATCGTCCCGCAGGAAATCGTCTTCGATCCCTTTTTCACCCCGTTCGAGGTGCTCGAGAACCAGGCCGGGCTCTATGGCATTGCCAGGCATCTGCGCCGGTCCGAAGAACTGCTTCGCGCCGTGCATCTGGAGGACAAGCGCAACGCCTATGCGCGCACGCTGTCGGGCGGCATGAAGCGGCGCCTGCTGATCGCCAAGGCTCTGGTGCACCAGCCCCCTGTGCTGGTGCTTGACGAACCCACCGCGGGCGTCGACGTGGAATTGCGTCGCCAGCTCTGGGAACTGGTTACGGAGATGAACCGCGAAGGCGTGACGATCGTGCTTACCACGCACTACCTCGAAGAGGCCGAGGAACTGTGCGACCGCATCGCCATCATCAACCACGGTGAGGTGATCGCCAACAAGCCGACCCGTGAACTGGTCGGCATGGCGCGCGAGAAGATCCTGGTCCTGACGTTCGATCGCGACGTGGCGGAGCTGCCCGACTACCCCGGTGTCATCAAGTGCGAGAAAACGGGCGAGCGTACTGTCGAAGTCACGTACGACAAGGATCGCAGCAATGCCGGTGAGATCCTCTCCGCGGTTCAGGCGCAAGGGTTCGCCATCGTCGATGTGACGACGCGCGAAGCCGATCTCGAGGACGTTTTCGTTACTCTCACAAGCCAGGCGCGCGCGGCTGCCTGAGCGGTCATGTGGCGATGGCAAGGGGCCGTCGTACACTGGCGGCAGAATGTAAGCGTTTGCACATCAATCCGATTCGCGCGGGAAAATCCGGGATTGCGTTCGAATTGTCTTTCGGTGCCGTTAGCCGCAGTTGCTGACGCGCGGTAAACAGCGCCTCGTATCCGAAGGTCGTGCAGCATCCCGCCGTGCGAAGCCGCTGCGGTGCACAAATCTGCAAGTTTTACCGAAAGTTCTACGCACGTTCCTCGTCGATTTTCCACACGTTGTGCTTTTCGCGCCTAATGTCCTTGCCGCAATTTTTGCAAGTACCAATATAATTGGCTCCATCCCATCGGACGTTGGAGCGAATAGGGGTGTGTCTGTTGGCTATACACAGGGGGAAGAAGTTAGCCACGTTGTCAACCTCTATATGCTGGATTCTGTTTGACCGGATCAAACCATTCAGGGGGGTGGCCACATCGGTGGCAGTATTGATGGTTTCCAGTACTTTCCGTATTTTATAGGTAGTTTTGTGGCACTGCAACATAACGGTGGCATCATCGCAAATTCTTGCAGAGACCGTCATACCTCGGCAATGAAGCGCGATGGAATCGCATGCAAACCACGCCAGAACTTTCGATGTCGTCGTGATCGGGTCGGGGGCGGCGGGCCTGACCGCTGCTCTTGCACTGGCAAAGGACCTCAAGGTGGCCGTGCTCGCGAAAGGCAATCTGGCCGGTGGATCGACCGCGTCGGCGCAGGGCGGGATCGCCGCGGTGCTCGACGAAGGCGATACGTTCGAAGAGCACGTGCGCGATACCATGATTGCCGGGGCCGGTCTTAACCGGCGCGATACGGTCGAATTCGTGATCGAGCGCGCCCCGCGTGCGATCGGGCGTCTCATCGACCTGGGCGTCCCGTTCAACATGGATGGCAACGCGCTCCATCTGACGCGCGAGGGTGGCCACTCCCATCGCCGCATCGTCCATGTCAACGACGCCACCGGCTGGGCGGTCCAGCAAGCACTCCTGCGGGCGGCGGAGGCCAATCCGAACATCACGCTGCTGCCCGGCCGTTCGTGCATCGATTTCATCACCGGCCGGCACGAGGTGCGTTATTCCGCGTCGGGCCGTGTCTGGGGCGTCTATGCGCTCAATGAAGAGACGGGCCATGTCGAGGCCTTCACCGCCCGCGCCACGGTGCTGGCGACCGGCGGGGCGGGGCGTGTCTATCAGTTCAGCACGGCGCCGCGCGGGGCTACTGGCGATGGCATCTCCATGGCCTGGCGTGCGGGCGCACGCGTTTCCAACATGGAGATGATGCAGTTCCACCCGACCTGCCTGTACAACCTCGAGGTCAAGAACTTCCTGATTACCGAGGCGGTGCGCGGCGAGGGTGGCCATCTCAAGCACCCGGATACCGGCCATCGCTTCATGCCGGACTACGACGAGCGCGCCGAACTCGCGCCGCGCGACATCGTTGCCCGCGCGATCGACGAGCAGATCAAGCGCTACGGTCTCGATTACGTCCATCTCGATATTAGCCACAAGCCGGCCGAATTCGTGATGGAGCATTTCCCGACCATCTACGAGAAGCTGCTGACGCTGGGCATCGACATGACCCGGGAACCGATCCCGGTGGTTCCGGCGCAGCACTATACCTGCGGCGGGGTGCTGATCGATCTCGATGGCCGGACCGACCTGCCCGGGCTCTATGCCGCCGGGGAATGCACTGAGAGCGGTCTTCACGGGGCCAATCGCCTGGCGTCCAACTCGCTGCTCGAATGCTTCGTGTTCGGCGATGCCGCGGCCAGCGACATTCTCGCGCGATGGGACAGCTTCGATGTTCCGCCGCCGGTCATGCCCTGGGACGAAAGCCGGGTGACCGATTCCGACGAGGAAGTGGTCATCAAGCAGAACTGGACGGAGATCCGCCGCTTCATGTGGAACTACGTGGGCATCGTGCGCACCACCAAGCGGCTCGAGCGCGCGATGCACCGCATCCAGCTGCTCAACACCGAGATCGAGGAATACTATCGCCACTTCCGCGTTTCGACCGACCTGATCGAGCTGCGCAACCTGCTGCAGTCGGCCGAGCTGATCGTGCAGTCCGCGCTCAAGCGGCACGAGAGCCGGGGCCTGCACTATACGCTCGATTATCCCGAAACCGACGAGACGCCAGTGGACACCGTTCTGGTTCCCTGACCCGCATCGCTCCCGCGAAGCCGGGCCGCGCCTGCTCGACAGCGCCCCATGCCTGACGCACTCTTCCGCCATAGACGGGAGAGGACTGCATCATGACCAAGACGGCATTCGTGACGGGTTCGTCGCAAGGCATCGGCGCTGCGACGGCGCGGACGCTGGCGGCGGAGGGTTACCGCGTCATTGTCCATTACGGCGGCAATCGCGACAAGGCCGAGGCGGTCGTGCGCGACATCGAGATGGCTGGCGGTGCCGCGCAGCTGGTCGGCGGCGATCTGTCCGACCGGCAGACCCCGGCCCGGCTCGCGGCCGAAGTCGCGGCGCTGTGCCCGGACGGGCTGCAGGCGCTCGTGCTTAACGCCGCAGTCATGCCGCCCTCGGACATCGCGACCTGCGACGAGGAGACATTCGACCGTATCTTCACGGTCAACCTGCGTGCGCCCTTCTTCCTGCTGCAGGCGCTCTCGCCCACGCTGGTTGAGGGGGCGAGCGTGGTCTTCGTCTCCTCGCTCACGGCGCGGCGGGTGACGGGCGGGGTCGCCGGCTATGCGACGATGAAGGGCGGCGTCGAGACGCTGGTGCGCCGCGCTGCGCACGAGTTCGGCCCGCGCTGGATCCGCGTCAACGCCGTGGCGCCGGGAACGACGGCCACCGGGCCGATCGCCGCCTGGGCCGAGACGCCGCAGGGCTTCGAGATGACCACGCGCGATCAGGCGCTCAAGCGCATTGCCCAGCCCGACGACATTGCCGGGCCCATCGCCTTCCTGTGCAGCGATGCCGCGCGCTGGATTACCGGCACGGTGATCCCCGTCGATGGCGGGGCGCTGCTGTGACGCGGCGGCAAGGGCGGTCTGGCCACCGACATGCCCTTGGAAACCGTCGATGCCGTCCTCGCGCTCAATCTGCGTTCGACGATCCTTGCCGCATCGGAGTTCGCGCGGCTGACCTCGCAGCGAGGCCGGGCGGGTGGTCTTCATCTCCTCGGGCATGGCCACGCACCCGGCGCCGGGCGTGTCGATCGGCGCGGCGGCGAAGGCCGGGGCAGAGGCGTTCATGCGCAGTCTGGCGCAGGAGTTGGGCCCGCGCGGGATAACCTGCAACTCTGTCGCGCCGGGCTGTACGCGCACCGAAATGATCGCCGGGCAGTCCTGGCCCGATCAGGTCGTGCCCTGGACGGCGCTGCGTCGCCTCGGCGAGCCGGAGGACATTGCCGATGTCGTTGGCTTCCTCGCCTCGCACGAGGCGCGCTGGCTGACCGGACTGACGATTGCGGCGAACGGCGGTCTCGTCACCACCGCCGCCAATATCCTCGCGCGGGCGAAATAGGCCTCAGCCGCCGACGCCCAGTGCGCGGCCGATGAAGATCAGCGCCATCGCGCCCAGGATCGAGGCGAGGCAGCCGGCCTGGCTGAATTCGCGCTGGCCGCGGCTGGTGATGAGGCCGGCGGCGAGCGAGCCGCCGATGCCGAGCAGGATCGTCGCGACCCAGCCCATGTCGACGTCGCCGGGATAGAAATAGCGCGCCAGCACGCCGATGATCAGGCCGCTGATGATGGCGCCGATGATGTTGAACATGGGGGCTTGTCCCTTGCCACGGAATGGAATGTTCGGTCGGGCCCGATTGGGGCCCGCATTCCTACGGTTGCATGTCAGAGGCGGTTTTGCATCCCCGCTTCGTCAAGCGGCATAGCGCGCTCGACGGATGCTTGTCCCGGATGGTCCGCAAGATGGCTGCGTCGCTGCCTGTAGTGTCGTCGGGTAGGGGGATCGCCCAACATTTAGGTGTCCGGGTGCTTGACAGCGGGCGAAAGTGGACTCGGCTCGTCGCAAGCACGATTCGACTCGTCGGCAATTTATGTGGAAAAATTTTTGCGCGCATTGCCGATTTTGACTCTTGCACCGGCAACGGGGTCAGGACTTTCCACGCGTCGCGCAGTGCCGGGTGCCTTCGGTCGCTTCCCGTTAACTGCGACTTCACCCTCTTGCGCCCGTTTCCAGAAAGCGCACTATGGGTTGTGGCGCGTCGCTCGTCGGGCCTCAACACCTAGGAAAGTCACATGGATCATGCATCGCGTGTGACCGTGTCCCCGGGGTGGGCAAAGGTCTTGCGGGGCGGCGTGGCAAGGGTTGGGCGGGAACTTCATCGTTCTCTTTTTGTACCGGTTGTGCTAGACGGGAAGCTTGCCTCCCGCCGACTCGCGCCGGTCGCTGGACCACTGCCTTAGGCTGTGACGCCGCCTCGGGGCGGTTTGATGACATTTTTGAGGGCTGCGGGGGCGACAAGTGGATTTCAGAAACGGAAACGAGGGTCATGTGGCCAGCCACGATGTGAGCCACGACGACGGGGAGCAGACCGAGATGGGCGTACTCGACACTCCGCGCGAAGCCGCCACGAAACAGAAGGAGACGGGCGAGAGCCCGGCAATCGTCATGGACAAGACCGATACCGCGACCGCAGATCTGGTTGAGGCGCCGGCGCCGAAGAAGGCTGCCAAGGCCGCCGGGAAAAGCGATTCCAAGGTCATCCACGATCGCCGCTTCAACGTCGTCACCGACGAGAGCCGCAACGCGCTCCTGACCGATTTCGGCAAGGAAACGCTCGACGACCGTTATCTGCTGCCCGGCGAGAAGTATCAGGACATCTTCGCGCGCGTCGCGGATGCCTATGCCGACGATGCCGAGCACGCCCAGCGGCTCTACGACTACATCTCGAAGCTGTGGTTCATGCCGGCAACGCCCGTGCTTTCGAACGGTGGCACCGGACGCGGCCTGCCGATCTCGTGCTACCTCAACTCGGTCGACGACAGCCTCGAAGGCATCGTCGCGACCTGGAACGAGAACGTCTGGCTGGCCTCGCGCGGCGGCGGCATCGGCACGTACTGGGGCTCGGTGCGCGGCATCGGCGAGCCGGTTGGCCTCAACGGCAAGACGAGCGGCATCATTCCCTTCGTGCGCGTGATGGACAGCCTCACGCTGGCGATTTCGCAGGGCTCGCTGCGTCGCGGCTCGGCTGCCTGCTACATCGACGTCTCGCACCCGGAAATCGAAGAGTTCCTCGAGATCCGCAAGCCCTCGGGCGACTTCAACCGCAAGGCACTCAACCTGCACCACGGCGTACTGCTCACCGACGAGTTCATGGAAGCCGTGCGCGACGGTGCCGAGTTCGAACTGCGCAGCCCGAAAGATGGTTCGGTGCGCAATACGGTCGATGCGCGCTCGCTGTTCCAGAAGCTGGTGGAGATCCGCCTGCAGACGGGTGAGCCCTACATCGTCTTCTCCGATACCGTGAACCGCATGATGCCCAAGCATCACCGCGATCTCGGCCTCAAGGTCTCGACCTCGAACCTGTGCTCGGAAATTACCCTGCCGACCGGCCGCGACCACCTTGGCAACGATCGCACGGCGGTGTGTTGCCTCTCCTCGCTCAACCTCGAAACCTGGGAAGAGTGGAAGGGCGAGAAGCGCTTCATCGAGGACGTGCTGCGCTTCCTCGACAACGTGCTGCAGGACTACATCGACCGCGCGCCCGACGAGATGGCCCGCGCCAAGTATTCGGCTATGCGCGAGCGTTCGGTCGGCATGGGCGTGATGGGTTTCCACTCGTACCTGCAGAAGAAGGGCATCGCTTTCGAGAGCGCGATGGCCAAGGCGCTCAACCTGCAGATCTTCCAGTACATCAACCAGAAGGCCAACGAGGCCTCGATGATGCTGGCGAACGAGCGCGGGCCCTGCCCCGACGCGGCCGACCAGGGCGTGATGGAGCGTTTCAGCTGCAAGATGGCGATCGCGCCCACGGCCTCGATTTCGATCATCTGCGGCGGCACCAGCGCCTGCATCGAGCCGATCCCGGCCAACATCTATACCCACAAGACACTTTCGGGCTCCTTCGTGGTGAAGAACCCCTACCTGCAGAAGCTGCTGGCCTCGAAGTCCAAGGATTCCACCAATGTGTGGAACACGATCCTTGAGAACGGCGGCTCGGTCCAGCACCTCGATTTCCTCTCGCCGGAGGAAAAGGCGGTTTACAAGACGAGCTTCGAGATCGACCAGCGCTGGCTGCTCGAATTCGCCGCCGACCGCACGCCCTACATCGACCAGGCGCAGTCGCTGAACCTGTTCATCCCCGCCGATGTCGACAAGTGGGACCTGATGATGCTGCACTTCCAGGCGTGGGAAAAGGGCATCAAGTCGCTCTACTACCTGCGCTCCAAGTCGGTGCAGCGCGCGGGCTTCGCCGGCGGCGTGGAGGCGGACAACACTTCCGAAGCGCCCAAGTTCGAGATCGGCGAGAGCACCGACTACGACGAATGTCTCGCTTGCCAGTAAGGCGGTTGGTCAGGCGATGAAGGCGGCCTCCGGGGGAACCTCGGAGGCCGCATCGTTTGTGGGAAGCGGGCGCTTCACGCCCGCCGCCACAAGCGGGAAATCAGCTTTCCGAATAGCGATAGCGGATCGTGTAACCGATGTGGTCGGAAAGCATCGATCCGTCGGCTTCGGTTCCGAAAGGAATGTCGGCGCCGACGGGGGTCAGGCGGACCCTCTCGCCGGCAATGGCGAATTGCATGTCGCGCGCGCGCCGGACGATCGTTCCGGCATCGGCGGCGGGCAGCACCGGCTGCCGCTCGCCGGTCATGTAGGTGCGCAGAGCGTCGTCCTGCGGGGCGCCTGCAAGGCGGGCCATGGCGGTCTGCAGTACGGCGGTCCGGCCGGGACGTTGACCGCGGTTGAAATCCCCCGCGACGATCAGCGGCATGTCCTTGCCCCGGTTCGCGGTGATGAAGCCCGCCAGGAAATCGGCCTCGCGCCGATAGGCGTCGAAGGTCCGGGCCACCGGCGCTTTCGAGGCGCCGCGGCTGTTGAAATGGGTGGTCGCGACCATGACCTTGCGGTTGTCGGGAAGCTGCAGGGTCACCAGCACAACGCCCTTGGCGGCCAGGCAGTCGTATCCGGCGCAGGCGCCTTCGGGGAATGCGGCCCTGCGCACGTCGAGCACGGGCAGGTCCGAAAGGACCATCAGGCCGCTGTCGATCGGCGTGCCTGCGGTTTCGCCCAGCATCCAGTTGCGTTCCACGCCCTCTGGCGCCGTTCCCGTGCGCAGGTAGGGGCCCTCGACGATGAAGGGATAGCCCGCGCGCGTGCCGATCGCCTTGGCCTCGCGGCTGAAGGCTTCCTGCAGCACGACGACGTGCGGGGCGCAGCGCTCGGCGCGCATTCCGGCCAGGCGCGTCGCGATCAAGCGCAGCGCGCCCGGTCCCTTCTTCGCGAGGGGCCAGGGCAGGCCGGCGACATTGTAGGTCATCACCGAAAGGTCGCCCCGATCGCACGCCGACGGCGTCTTGCCCGGACCGAAGGACAGTGCCGGCGCCGTGTCGGGCGTGGGGAGCGGATCGGCGAACGACGTGCCCGCGACCAGCGCCACGGCGCCGAGCAGGAAGCGGAAGCGGTAGAGGCGCGGGCGGATCACGGGGCGACACTGATGCGGCTGGCGACCACGGTGTTCGATGCGCGGTCTATCGACCACAGCAGCGCGGGTTCGCGCGGGTCGAAATCTATCGCCTGCCCATGCGTGACGACCGGAATCGTTGCCTTGTGGACCAGAACCGAGCCGGCATCGGGAAGGTCGAGCACGTAGAGTTCGGGAAGGTCGTGGCCGCTGACGTAGAGATGTCCGTCCGCGCCCCAGCTTGCGCCCGATGCGCTCCTGGGGGCGAAGCGCGCGAGCACGTCGTCCGGGAAGGCCCAGCCGCGCACGATGCGGAATTCCTCGTCGAGCCGGGCAAACAGCGTGTAGCGGTGATCGCGTCCCGGTTCGCCGCCCTTGCCGTCGTAGTTGGCTAAGACCGCCCACCAGTGCCCGTCATGCCGGTCGAGGACCGTCAGCGAGCCGGGCATCATGCCCAGGCTGACCGAGCGCAGGTGATGCAGCGTTTCGGGAGCGAAGATCTCGATGGTGCTGAGTTGCGGCACGCCGGGGTAGTTCGACGCGGCGCAGACCAGTTCGGCCTGGGCGATCGTGCAGCTGTTGATGTGCGGGTAGCGCGCCGGGTCCCCGTGCCATTCGGCAACCTTGCGTCCGTCGGCGATCCGGTATCGGGCAATGGCCGTATTATCGATGGCATAGACATGCGTGCCATCGGAGGCGACGCCCTGCCGCGCTTCCGGCGCGGCGATCTGGTGGACGACCGGTGCCGGTTGCGGATCCTGCGCTGCAACCGGCGCGGCGGCAAGCACGGCCGCGACAAGCGCCGGTATCGCCCTTACCCAACCACGGGCACCCTCGCCCCCGCGCGGTGCTTCGAAACGTTTCGACGCCATTTTGCCCCTTCCGCGAAACTTGGGGGCGCCCCTACGCGCGGGTCGTTACAGCGTTTGGTCAGTTTGGTGACCGCTCTGTCATAGAGCCGGCCATGCCAGCGGGCGCATTCGTCAGGAAGGGTTCGTCTCGATCAGGCGGCGTATGGTTTCGGGCAAGGTCAGGTCGCCGACGGGCTTTTCAATGACCTGTGCGTAACCGGCTGCATAGGCTGCGTTTTCGAGTTCGGGGGAGGGGTATCCCGTGACCAGCAGCGCCTGCCCCTGCCAGCCGCGTTCGCGCAACTGGTTCAGCAGTTCGACACCGTCCAGATCGGCAAGGCGATAGTCGGCCACGAGGCAGGTTGCGCTGTCCGCCTGGGGGTCGTCCAGCATCGATCTCGCCGAGCTGTAAGCGCGGACGTCCCAACCCCGGCCATGAAGGAGCAACAGCAACGAGCGCCGGACTGCAACATTATCTTCGACAACGATAATTCGCGGCTTTGCATCCGGCGAAGGCAAGTGGGTCATGTATCATCTTGGGCCTGCCGGCGAACCATTTCGCCGGTCTTGCCAAGTTGCACGGTTCCGTACGAACCGCATTACGTAATTGCCCGGTGAGGGCTTACCCCAGTCCGGCCGCGAAGGCGATGCGCAGGGCTTCCGAAAAGCTGCGCACGTCGAGCTTGGTCATGACGTTGGCGCGATAGACCTCGACCGTGCGGGGCGAGATGCCCAGATCGTAGGCAATGGTCTTGTTCGGAAATCCCTTGGCAAGGCCGTCGAGCACTTCCCTTTCGCGCGCGGTCAGAGCGGCGAGGCGCACTTCGGCCTGCTCGGTCAGCCTGGCGGCTTCTGCACGCCCTTCGAGCTTTTCGAGCGCGCGTTCCAGCGCGCCGATGAGCTGCTCCTTCTCGACCGGCTTCTCGATGAAATCGACCGCCCCGGCCTTCATGGCCCGCACGGCAAGGTTGACGTCCCCGTGCCCGGTGAGGATCACCACAGGCAGCAGCGCACCATGCGCCGCTATCTCGGCCTGAACCTCGAGCCCGTCCATGTCCGGCATGCGCACGTCCAGCAGGACGGCGCCTTCCTCGACATCCTTTATATTCTTGAGGAAGGCGACGCCGGATTCCCAGGTTTCCACCTGGTACCCGGCGACCTTGAGCATGAAGCTGGTCGACTTGCGGATCGCCTCTTCATCGTCGATGATATGGACAAGCTTGGCCGCCAACTTTCTATCCTTTGGCCTTGATCAGTGTGAAATGGAACTGCGCCCCGCCATCCGGCCCCGGTTCCATCCAGATCCGCCCGCCATTGGCTTCGACGATGGTCCGGCAGATCGACAGGCCGAGGCCCATGCCCTCCGCCTTGGTCGTGGTGAATGCGGTGAAGAGCTGATCGCGCAGGTCGGGCGCGATGCCGGGGCCGGTATCGGCCACGGTGACGCGCACCATCTCGTCGGTCTCGCTGCGCGTGGTCACGACGAGGCGGCGCGTGGTGGATTGGGCCATGGCTTCGACGGCGTTGCGCATCAGGTTGAGCAGGACCTGCTGGATCTGGATGCGATCGATGAGCACCGGCGAGGCCAGGGGATCGAGGTCGAAAGTCACGTCGATGTTCTGCTGGCGTGCATCGAGCGTGGCGAACCCGCCGGTCTCGCTGACAAGCGAGGGCAGCGATTCGATCGTCTTCTCGCTCTCGCCACGGGCAACGAAGGCTCGCAGCCTCCGGACGATCTGGCCCGCGCGCAAGGCCTCGTTGTAGGTCGCGGCTAGGGCATCCACGACCATGTCGCTGGTCTCGGGGTCGAGCGTGCCACTGGTCATGAGCGTGCGGACGCCCTCGACGTAGTTGGCGATCGCCGTGAGCGGCTGGTTGAGTTCATGCGCGAGCGTGGAGGCCATGGTGCCCATGGCGCTCACCCGGGTCACGTGGATCAGCTCGTCCCGCAGCTCTTCGAGCTGGTGCTGGGTACGCTGCCGTTCGGTCAGATCCCGAATGAAGCCCGTGAAGACGCGCTGTTTCTCGCCATGGGCTTCACCCACGGAGAGTTCCATCGGGAAAGTCGTCCCGTCCCGCCGCTCGCCGAGCACCACGCGCCCGATGCCGATGATGCGCCGGTCGTCGGTCTGCAGATAGCGGGCAATATAGCCATCGTGCCGCTCGCGGTCCGGCGACGGCATGAGCATGCTCACGTTCCTGCCGGCGACTTCCGTTTCGGTATAGCCGAACAGCTTTTCCGCGGCAGCGCTGAACGAGATGATCCGGCCCTGTTCGTCGATCACGATCATCGCGTCGGGCACGGTCGAGAGGATCGAGCGCAAGTGATTGGCGCTCGCCTTCAGCGCCTCTTCGGTCGCATGCTGCTCGGTGATGTCCCGCAGGAGGTGCGCATAGCCGACGATCGCGCCATCATCGCCGTGCAGGGCCGTGATCGAGACATGGGCGAGGAACTCGGTCGCGTCGGACCGTATCCGCCAGGCCGCTTCCTCCATCCGGTCGTGCGTACGGGCCGCGGTGAGATCGTGCACCGGCTTGTCGGCCTCGATCGCATCCTCGGGATAGACGCATGCCCCGTCCAGGCCGATGGCGTTTTCCGCCGCCAGTCCCAGCAGATCGGCGGCGCCCCGGTTCCAGACGACGATCCTGTTGTCGGGGCCCACGACATAGAACGCGCAATCGGACACCTCGCGAAAAGCACGCGCAAGCAGGTCCAGGGTCCGCTTCGACGTTGCGGATGTATCGTGCGTAAGCGAGGTCATGACTGCTGGCAGTTGAACCGATTGACCGGAGCCGGTCCCGCCAGTCTTTGTTAAAACGTCATGCAAGTCAATAGCATAACAGTGCCGCCAGCGTGCCGATGGCCGAGGACGAGGGCAAGGCCGAGGGTGAGCACCACGTCAGCGGCCGCACGGGGGGCATCGGTCTCGGCCAGGCCTTGGGAAGAGCTTGTCGGGCAGGCGGCATCGGATGAGGGGCCGTCCCGACCGGGCCGCTGTCTTGTGCCATTGCCGACTCCGGTCCGCGTCGGTGAGACGTTGTGCCGCTCCGGGCACTCCCCGATAAAGCGCAGGAATATCGATGGTTGCCTATCGCAACGAGGAAACATCGCCGCTGCATGGCCGCCTTGCCTGTCGGAAGGCCTTTCGTGTTGTCTCGCTCCCGACGGGCCTCGGGCGTCGAAGGGCGCCTGGCAGGGGCCGGTCCGGCGTGAAAGCGCTTCCCCGGCAGGGTCAATCGGCATGCCCCTTGAGGCGGAAGTGCGGCTCGAACGAGGCGATGAGATCGAGCCAGTCCTCCATCAGCCGGGTCATGAGAAAGCGGGTGCGCACGGTTTCGCGTGCCGCCTTGCCCATCGTCTTGCGGAGGGCGGGGTCCTTCAGGACACGGACGATCTGTTCCGCCGCGTCCTCTACGCTATCGACGAGGATGCCGTTCACGTCGTCCTCGATCTGGTGCTTGATACCGCCGACGTTGCCGCCGATGACGACCGCGCCCTTCCACATCGCCTCGGTCACGGTCAAACCGAAGCCTTCCTTGAGCGACTTTTGCATGACGACGGCGGCGCGCCGCTGCAGGGCGTTGACCAGCGCGGAGTCCTGGACGGACAGGACGCGGATCCGCTCTTCCCGGCAGCCGCACAGGGCCTCGAAAATATCCTGCCCTTCCGGATCGTCGGTCGCGATATTGCCGACCAGCACCAGCGTCGCGTCCACTTCCTTGCTGGCGATGCGAAAGGCATCGATCACGCCCTGCGGGTCCTTCCACTTGTCGAAACGCGAGATCTGCACGACCAGCGGGAGGTCCGTGGGAATGTCGTAGTGGCTCAGCCGTTCGTCGATTTCCTTGTCGGTCAGTTCCTTGTTGGTCGTCGAGAAGGGATTGATGGCCGGCATGATGAACCGCTGCGGCGTCGACAGGTTCTGCGCATATTCCGGCAGGGACAGGACCACCGCGTCATACTGTTCGATGAAGCCGGAAAGATAGGACAGGAGTTCGGGGTCGGGATGCGAGAGATCGACGTGGCAGCGCCAGATCCAGGGGGCCTTCTTGCGAAAGTGGTTGATCAGCGGCAGCGGCTGGGGATCGTGCACGATGATGACATCGTGGTCGATGTGCATGCGCGCGGCGTTTTCGAAGACGACTTCCTCGTAGATGTCCTGCTTCAGGTCGTTGAAGTGGATCTCCCCGCCTTGCAGGGCGTTATGCATCTTCTTGGTAATGCTGAAGAAATCGGGTCGTCCCTGCAATACCCGCCAGCCCGTGCGGATGCCTGCGCCATTCATCAGCAACGTCAGCGAGGAGAGGATCTCGGCCACGCCGCCGCCGTAGTAGGTGGAATTCACGTTGATGATGTGCAGGTCGCTGAGCCGTTGAGCCTTGGCCTGGATGCGCTGCGCCGCTTCACTTCCGATCAGGGGAAGGTAGTCCTGGATCGTCGGCAGGCGAAGGCCGTTCGGGGTGTGTGACTGCATATCCACGGGTGCATTTCTCCGTTCGGCTTGCGGCAGTCCGGAAAGGACTATCCTATCGAAAGACTGGCGTGAACCTCCAGGGCAACGCCCGGTGCCGTGGCATTGTTTCGCCGGAAGGTCGTTGCGGCAGCGCAACTTGCGCGCGGATGAGAGCGTCCGGGCGTTTCGGCATGACATTGCGGGATGGCTGTTGGTCAGTTGGCGCGGAATAGATTATAGGAGGATTCCCAATACGGTACGCCGGGGGATTGCGGTAGGCCGTTGCACGATAGCGCCGATCAGGACCGGGACCGAGGTATGCAACGCGACAGTGCGGACACGGCAGGCTTGGTGATCGACCCGCTCGGTCTGCAAGCTCTGATCGAACGGCTTGCCAGTATGGGGTTCCGCGTCGTGGGGCCGGCCTTGCGCGACGATGCGGTCGTCTATGACGATATAACCGGCATCGGGGACCTGCCCCAGGGCTGGACGGACCGTCAGGAGCCGGGGCGCTACAGGCTCGAACGGCGGCAGGACGACGCTCTATTCGGCTATGCCGTTGGTCCGCATTCGTGGAAGAAGTTCCTGTTTCCGCCGGTCGAGACGCTGTGGAGTGCGCGGTGGGACGACAAAGGCGGCATGGCGATTTCGCCGCCCGAAACGTCGCAGGACAAATTCGCCTTCATCGGCGTTCGCGGCTGCGAGCTTCATGCCATGGCGATTCAGGACCGCGTCCTTGCCGAAGGCGACCATGCCAATGCGACATATGCCGCACGGCGGCAGGAGGCTTTCATCGTCGCGGTCAATTGCGGGCAGGCGGGCGGCACCTGCTTCTGCGTGTCGATGGAAACCGGCCCGAAAGTTGAAAGCGGCTTCGATCTGGCTCTGACCGAATTGCTCGACGGTGGCGAGCACCGCTTCCTTGTTGAGATCGGCAGCGACGCAGGCGCGCAAGTGATGGAGGAGGTGCCTTCCGCGCCTGCTTCCGCGGTGCAGATCGAGGCAGCCGCCGCGGTCGTGGAACGCACCGCCGGGCAGATGGGGCGCAGTCTCGATACCAACGGCATCAAGGAACTGCTGCAGGGCAACCTCGAACATCCGCGCTGGGACGAGGTGGCGGAGCGCTGCCTCACTTGCGCGAACTGCACTATGGTCTGCCCTACCTGTTTCTGCACCACGGTGGAGGATCATAGCGACCTCACCAACCAGAGCGCCGAGCGCGTGCGCAAGTGGGATTCCTGCTTCACGATGGACTTTTCCTATGTCCACGGCGGCAGCGTCCGATCCTCGACGCGCTCGCGCTATCGCCAGTGGATGACGCACAAGCTGGCCAACTGGATCGACCAGTTCGGCACCTCGGGCTGCGTCGGCTGCGGGCGCTGCGTGACATGGTGCCCGGTAGGGATCGACATTACCGAGGAAGCGGCGGCCATCAGGGCGACTCCCGGCGGGAAAGGAGAGGCGTGACCATGGAAACCATGGACCAGCTTATGGCGAAGCATCCCTTCTTCGCGGGGCTTGCTCCGGAATATCTTGAGCTGCTGGCTGGTTGCGCGCGCAACTACCGCTTCGACGCGGGCGAATATCTCATCCGCGAAGGCGATCCCGCCGATACCTTCTACCTGATCCGGCACGGGCGGGTCACGCTGGAGATCGCCGCGCCGGGAAGCGCGCCGGTGGTCATCTCGACGCTGGGCGAAAGCGAGATCGTCGGCGCATCGTGGATCGTGCCGCCCTACCGCGCCGAGTTCGATGCGCGCGCCATGGACCTTACCCGCGCCATCGGTATCGACGCGAAATGCCTGCGCGGGAAATGCGATGCCGATCACCATCTGGGCTACGAGATGATGCAGCGCTTCCTGCCGATCATCGTCAAGCGGCTCCATGCGACGCGCCTGCAGATACTGGACGTCTACGGATCGAAATGATGCAGGCCGTCATGCCCCCGCGCGATCCCATGGTGCCCGACGTCTATCGCGTCAGCCGCGCGCAGAGCGAACTGGCCGGTGTCGTCACGCTGGAAGTGGAGCCGGTGTCCGGCAACCGCCCGGCAGGGCTCCCGGGCCAGTTCAACATGCTCTATGCCATGGGGATCGGCGAAGTGGCGATCAGCATCAGCGGGGAAACGCCGCGCGGCTTCGTCCATACGATCCGCGCGGTCGGCGCCGTCAGCGGCGCGCTTGCGGGCATGGAAGAAGGCGCGGTGCTGGGCCTGCGCGGGCCCTACGGCACGGGCTGGCCGGTGGCCGAGGCGGAAGGCTCGGACGTCGTGTTCGTCGCCGGCGGGCTCGGTCTCGCGCCGCTGCGCCCGGCCATCGAGGCGGTGCTGGCGGCGCGCGAGCGCTATGGCCGGGTGACGATCCTCGCCGGATGCCGCAGCCCGCGCGAAATCCTCTTTCGCCACCAGCTCGAACACTGGCGGCAGCGGCTGGACGTGGAAGTGCAGGTCACCGTCGATCATGCCGATACCGAGTGGCGCGGGAATGTCGGCGTCGTCCCCTCGCTGATCCGCCGGGCGGCCTTTGATCCGGACGATACTTATGCCTTCATCTGCGGGCCCGAAGTGATGATGCGCTTTTCCGCCACGGCCCTGCAGGAAGCGAACCTGCCCGCCGAACGCACGTTCCTTTCGATGGAGCGCAACATGAAATGCGCCATCGGCCTGTGCGGCCATTGCCAGTTCGGCCCCTCGTTCATCTGCAAGGACGGCCCGGTGATGGCGCTGGACCGCATCGCCGGCATCCTTGCCATGCGGGAGATCTGAGCATGCCCTCGCTGCAGCGCCCCCGCCTCGCCGTCTGGAAATTCGCCTCGTGCGACGGCTGCCAGCTCTCGATCCTCGATTGCGAGGACGAACTGCTGGCGCTGGCCGGTGCGGTCGAGATCGCCAACTTCCCCGAAGCCTCCAGCGCGATTTCCGAGGGTCCCTACGACCTCTCGCTGGTGGAGGGCTCGATCACGACCCCGCACGATGCCCGGCGCATCCAGGACGTGCGCGAACAGTCGAAGTTCCTCGTCACCATCGGGGCCTGTGCGACGGCGGGCGGCATCCAGGCGCTGCGCAATTTCGCCGACGTCGATGAGTTCGTCTCCACCGTCTATGCCTCGCCCCGCTATATCGAGACGCTGGCGACATCGACGCCGATCTCGGACCATGTCGCGGTCGACTACGAACTCCACGGCTGCCCGATCAACAAGATGCAGCTGCTCGAAGTGATCTCGGCCTATCTTGCCGGACGCAAGCCCGCGATTGCCGCGCACAGCGTCTGCGTCGAGTGCAAGCAGCGCGGCAATGTCTGCGTCATGGTTCAGGGCACGCCGTGCCTCGGCCCCGTGACCCATGCCGGGTGCGGCGCGCTCTGCCCGGCCTACCGGCGCGGCTGCTATGGATGCTACGGGCCGATGGAAACGCCCAACATGAAGTCACTGGCCGGCGAATGGCAGGCTCTGGGCGCGCAGCCGCGCGACATCCAGCGGGCCCTGCGCACGTTCAATGCCTGGGCCGAACCGTTCCGCGAGGAAAGCGAAGCGCATGACGACTAAGACGATCAAGGTCGATTACCTCGCCCGCGTCGAGGGCGAGGGCGCGCTCGATCTGCATATCGAGGACGGCGCGGTGAAGGCGGCGAACCTGCGCATCTTCGAACCGCCGCGCTTCTTCGAGGCGTTCCTGCGCGGGCGTGGCTACATGGAGCTGCCCGACATCGTCGCGCGCATCTGCGGGATCTGCCCGGTTGCCTACCAGATGGGCGCGGTGCAGGCGGTGGAACGGGCTTTCGGTATCGAGGTCGGCGGCCAGCTTCGCACGCTGCGGCGGCTGCTCTATTGCGGCGAATGGATCGAAAGCCACGCGCTGCACGTGGTCATGCTGCATGCCCCCGATTTCCTCGGCTATCCCGACGCGATCCGCATGGCCGAAAAGCACGGCGACGTCGTGCGCAGCGGGCTCGCGGTCAAGAAGGCGGGCAATGCGCTGATGTGCCTGCTGGGCGGACGCGAGATTCACCCGGTCAATGTCCGGCCGGGCGGGTTCTACCGCTTGCCCACGAAGGCCGAACTTGCGCCCATGGGCGAGGAACTGAAGCGCGCGCGCGATCAGGCCTTCGATCTGGTACGCTGGACTTCCACCCTGCCGATCCCCGATTTCGAGCAGGACTACGAATTCGTCGCCATGCGGCACGAGAGCGAATATCCGATCACCGGCGGCAGGCTGGTCTCCAGCCGCGGGATCGACATCGACATTGGCGATTTCGAAAACGAATTCGAGGAACGCCACGTCCCCCATTCCACCGCGCTTCATGCCATGGTGAAGCAGCGCGGGGCCTATCTGGTCGGGCCGCTGGCGCGCTATGCGCTCAATTCGCAGCTCTTGCCCGAGACGATCCAGTCGCTTGCGCGCGAGGCGGGGCTGGGGCCGGTCTGCAACAATCCCTTCCGCAGCATCGTCGTGCGCGCGCTCGAAGTCGCCTTTGCCTGCGAAGAGGCCGTGCGGCTCATTGGCGAGTACGAACTGCCCGAGGCAGCGACCGTGCCCTTCGAACCGCGCGCCGGCACCGGCTTCGGCTGCACCGAGGCGCCGCGCGGCATCTGCTGGCACCGCTACGATTTCGAGGAGGACGGCACCATCCGCGCCGCGCGCATCGTGCCGCCGACATCGCAGAACCAGCCCAGCATCGAGGCCGATCTGGCAGCTGTCGCCGGATCGCTGGTCGAGGCCGACGATGACGTGATCCGCGACCGCTGCGAACAGACCATCCGCAATTACGATCCGTGCATTTCCTGCTCGGCCCACTTCCTCAAGCTCTCGGTGCATCGCTCGTGAGCGGGCCGCCGTGCGTGCTGGTGCTGTGCCTCGGCAATCCCGACCGGGGCGATGACGGTGTCGGCGCCGCCGTTGCCGCGCTGCTGGAAGAGCACCTGCCGCCGGGCGTCACGCTGATGGCGCGCAGCGGCGACATGCTGGCGCTGATAGAGGACTGGGCCCAATTCGACGCCATCGTGTGCGTCGATGCCGCAGCGCCGATGGGCGAGCCCGGCCGCATTCACCGCATCGACCTCGCCCACGAAGAGCTGCCGCGCGACATGGCTTTCCTGTCGAGCCACGCCTTCGGGCTGGGCGAGGCGGTTGCGTTGGCCCGTACGCTCGATCTCGCGCCGAGGGACATCGTCGTCTACGCGATCGAGGGGGCCTGCTTCGACGGCGGGGCGCCGCTGTCGGCGCAAGTTGCTGCCGCCGCCGCGCCCGCAGCGGAGAGGGTGAGGGCCGAAGCGGCCAGACTTCAGGAGCAAGAAAACCATGCATGAAACGGGCATTGTCCGCGATCTCGTCCGCCATCTCGAAACGCTCGCAGGCGATGCCAATGCCAAGGCCATATCGCGCGTCGATGTCTGGCTGGGCGCGCTCAGCCAGTTCTCGCCCGAGCATTTCCGCGAGCACTACGTCGACGAGGCCAAGGGCACGATTGCCGAAGGCGCGGAGCTGGATATCGTCGCATCCGACGACGCCACCGATCCCAATGCCCTCCACGTCATGATCCGCGGCGCCACGATGGAAGTGCCCGAGACGGAGGACTGAGCCGCCATGGAGCCCGGCACCGGCCTGCTTGCCGATGACGCGCAGCGCCAGCGTGTCAGGCTGACCATCGCCGGGGCCGTGCAGGGCGTGGGCTTCCGTCCGTTCGCCTACCGGCTGGCAGTGAGCGAGGGGCTGGGCGGTTTCGTGCGCAACACAGGTTCGGGCGTTGCCCTCGAGGTCGAGGGGGAGGGAGAGGCGGTTGAGCGTTTCCTCGCACGGCTGGAACGCGAAGTCCGGCCTCCGGCTGTCATTGACAGGATCGCGCCGGAGACGATTGCCCTGACCGGGCAGCGGGATTTCTCCATCGCACCGAGCAGCACCGGCGAGGCGCCCGGCGTCGTCGTCCAGCCCGATCTCGCCATGTGCGAGGATTGCCGGGCGGAGATGAACGATCCCGCGAACCGGCGCTATCGCTACCCCTTCACGAGTTGCATGCATTGCGGCCCGCGCTTCAGCATTATCGAGGCCGTGCCCTATGACCGCGCGCGCACGGCCATGCGCCATTTCGCGATGTGCAATGCCTGCCGAGCGGAATATCACGATCCCGCCTCGCGCCGCTTCCATGCTGAGATCAACGCCTGCCCCGATTGCGGACCGCGCCTGACGCTCCGGTCTGCCGATGGCGCAACGCTGGCCGAGCAGGGAGCGGCGCTCGAACAGGCCGCACAGGCGCTGCGCGATGGACAGATACTGGCGCTGAAAGGGCTGGGCGGATTCCAGCTCCTCGTTGATGCGCGAAACGAGGCGGCAGTAACCCGGTTACGGCAGCGCAAGCACCGGCCGGCCAAGCCCTTTGCGGTCATGGCGGGATCGATCGCCCAAGCCCATGCCCTCGCGTATGTTTCCAGGGCGGAGCGCCAATGGCTGGAATCCCCCGTCGCGCCCATCGTCCTGCTGCACTCCCGCACGGACGCGTCCCCGTCGCTGGCTCCGAATGTCGCGTCTGCCAATCCGAACATCGGCCTGATGCTGCCCTATACGCCGCTCCATCACCTGCTCATGGACATGCTCGGCTTCCCCGTCGTTGCGACCAGCGGCAACCGCAGCGGAGAACCACTTGCCGCGAACGACGAGGAGGCCCTGTCGCGCCTCTCTGGCATCGCCGATCTTTTCCTCACCCATGACCGCCCGATCCTGCATCCGGTCGACGATTCCGTGCTGCGCGTGATCGCGGGTAAGGCCACGGTCCTGCGCAGCGCCCGGGGCTTCGCACCGCTCGTACTCACCGACCCGCACCAGACCGCGCCGGTTCTGGCCCTCGGCGGTCATATGAAGAGCAGCGTGGCCGTGGGGCAGGCCGAGACGATCGTGCTCGGTCCGCATGTGGGCGACCTCGACAGCGTCGAGACGCGTGCCGCTTTTTCCAGCTCCATCGCGAGCATGACGGCGCTTTACGGGCTTGAACCCGCGCGCGTCGCCTGTGATGCGCATCCGGGCTATCACAGCACCCATGTGGCGCAGGCCATGGGGCGGGACGTGTGCAAGGCCCCGCATCACCTCGCCCACGTGCTGAGCGCCATGATCGACAACGATCTGTCCGGCCCGGTGCTGGGCGTGGCCTGGGACGGGACCGGCCATGGCTCGGACGGCACGATCTGGGGCGGCGAGTTCCTGGCTCTCGGCGAGGACACGTATCGCCGCGCGGCGCATCTGTTGCCGTTCCGTTTGCCCGGGGGCGATGCGGCCATCCGCGAACCGCGCCGCGCCGCTCTGGGCGCGCTCCATGCGCTTTACGGCGATGCCTTGTGGGACATGGAGTGCGAACCCCTTGCCGCTTTCACTGGGCAGGAGCGCGGCGTTCTTCGTACCATGCTGGAACGCGGGACCAACGCGCCGCTGACATCGAGTGCCGGACGGCTGTTCGATGCCGTCGCGTCGATACTCGGCCTGTGCCAGCGTGCCTCGTTCGAAGGCGAAGCGGCGATGGCGGTGGAATTCGCTTCCGACAGGGCCTCGGCCGCCTTTGCGCTGCCGCCGCCTCTGGTCAGCGAGGAGGAAGGCGTTCTCCGGATCGACTGGCGTTCGATGCTCGGGACGCTGATGGAGGCTTTGCAAGCCGGCACCGACGCGGACGATCTCGCCGCCGGATTTCACGACTGGTTGGTCTGCGCCATCGTCGATGTTTCGCGGCGGATCGGGATCGAGCGGGTTGTGCTGACCGGCGGTTGTTTCCAGAATGCCCGCCTGACCGAACAGGCGGAGGCGCAGTTGCGGGCGGCGGGTTTCCAGCCCTTCCGCCATCTGCGGGTGCCGACGGGTGACGGCGGGCTCGCCGTGGGGCAGGCCGCCTTTGCCGCCCGGATGCTGACCGAGGAGAAACGCTGATGTGCCTTGCCGTCCCCGGCGAACTCCTGAGCATCGAGGGTGACGACCCGCTCACCCGCGAAGGGCGCATTGCCTTTGCCGGCATCGTCAAGCGCGCGAACCTTGCCTATGTGCCCGAGGCCCGGGTGGGCGACTATGTACTCGTCCACGCCGGGTTCGCCATTTCGGTGATCGACGAGGAAAAGGCGCGCGCGACGCTGGCCCTGCTCGCGGAAATCGAGTTCGGGGACGAGGCATGAAGCACGTCGACGAGTATCGCGATGCCGCCGCGGCGCGGGCCTGTGCCGAGGCCATCGCGGCCATCGTGACGCGGCCATGGTCGATCATGGAGATCTGCGGGGGGCAGACCCATGCCATCGTCCGCCACGGCATAGACCGGATGCTGCCAGAGGGTATCACGCTGCTGCACGGGCCGGGCTGCCCCGTCTGCGTGACGCCGCCGGGCATGATCGATGCCGCGATCGCCATGGCCGAAAGGCCGGAAGTGATCTTCTGCTCCTTCGGCGACATGCTGCGCGTGCCGGGCGACAACGGAAGCCTGTTCTCGGCCCGGGGGCGCGGCGCGGATGTGCGCATGGTCTATTCGCCGCTCGATGCCCTGGCGATCGCGCGCGAGAACCCGGAGCGCGAAGTGGTGTTCTTCGCCATCGGTTTCGAGACGACGGCGCCCGCCACGGCCATGGCCGTGCTGCAGGCCGCGCGCGAGGGGCTGGGCAACTTCTCGCTGCTGGTCAGCCATGTGCTGGTGCCGCCGGCGATGGATGCCTTGCTCGCCGATCCGGCCTGCGACGTTCACGGTTTCCTTGCCGCCGGGCATGTCTGCACGATCACCGGATACCGCGACTACCTGCCCATCGCGGCCCGCCATCACATCCCCATCGTCGTCACCGGCTTCGAGCCGCTCGACCTGCTGCAGGGCCTTTACCTGTGCATCCGCCAGCTCGAGGAAGGGCGCGCCGAGGTCGAGAACCAGTACGACCGCCTCGTCCGGCCCGAGGGCAATCCGGCCGCGCGCGCGGCTGTGGACCGGGTCTTCACGGTGCAGGCGCAGGACTGGCGCGGGATGGGGCCGATTACGCAGAGCGGGCTCGGGCTCTCCCCCGAATATGCCCGTTTCGATGCACTGGGCCGCTTTTCCGAAATCGCCGTGGGCCGCGAGCGTCCCGGCCTGTGCATCAGCGGCGAAGTGCTGCGCGGCGCGCGCAAGCCCGGCGATTGCCCCGCCTTCGGCAAGGCCTGCACGCCCGAACACCCGCTGGGCGCGACCATGGTATCCTCCGAAGGGGCCTGCGCGGCCTACTATCGCTACCGCCGCTCCCCGGCGCAAACAGGCAAGGCCGCATGAGCGACAGCCCGACTTTCTCCCTGAACTGCCCTCTGCCCGAAACCGACCGCGATCACGTCGAGATGGGCCACGGCAGCGGCGGGCTCCTGACCCATCGCCTGATCGAGGACATCTTCCGGCCTGCTTTCGCCGAGGCTCCCGAGGATCTGGAACATGACGGCGCCTGTATCGAGATCGGCGGGGCGCGGATCGCGTTCACGACCGACAGTTACGTCGTGCGGCCGCTGTTCTTCGAAGGCGGTGATATCGGCACGCTCGCCGTCAACGGCACGGTCAACGATCTGGCGATGTGCGGCGCGCGCCCGATCGCGCTCAGTGCCGGTTTCGTGATCGAGGAAGGCTTTCCCACCAGCGATCTTGCTCGCATCGCCCAGTCCATGCGCGAGGCCGCGCAGGCGGCGGGCGTGCGCCTCGTCACCGGCGACACCAAGGTGGTGGAGCGCGGCAAGGGGGACGGCCTCTACATCAACAGCTCCGGGATCGGAGAGGTCATGACGCCGCAGCTTGTCTCGCCCCGGCGGGTGCGCCCGGGCGATGCCATTGTCCTGAGCGGCGACATCGGCCGCCACGGCATGGCCGTGATGGCGGCGCGCGAGGGGCTCGGCTTCGAACCGCCGATCGCCAGCGACTGCGCCCCGCTCGCCGCCTGTGTGGCGAAGCTGGTGGAACAGGGCATAGACCTCCACTGCCTGCGCGACCTCACGCGCGGCGGACTGGCAACCGCCCTCGTCGAGATCGCGCAGACGGCGGGCGTGGCCATGCGTCTGGAACAGGCGGCCATCCCGGTGTCCGAGCCGGTACGCGGGGCCTGCGAGATACTCGGGCTCGATCCGCTCTATGTCGCCAACGAAGGCCGCTTCGCCGCGCTAGTTCCGGCGCAGGAGGCGGAACGCACGCTGGCCGTCCTGCGTGAGTTTGACGCAGCCGCCGCGATCATCGGCACCGTTGCCGAGGGCGCGGGTAGCGTTGCGTTGCAGACGCTCGGCGGCAGCTACGCGCTTGATCTCATGGCCGGTGAGCAACTGCCGCGCATATGCTGAGCGCTGTGAATGCTGGGCTGCGTGGACAAATGGGGGCGGGTTCCCATGGCAGCTATCCGCGATTCTTGCGCTAGAGTGGTCGTTCAGGACACACCGACAAAGCTGTCATCGCGCATATGGCAAATACGCGCCCAAGGTCGCCGTTCTCTAACTCTGCAACATCCCAAAACCGCCCATCCGTGCACGTCACAGTGATTGTGCCGCTAGCATTTACAGGTGACGCAATACTACAATCCGAGTTAGAAGCCCGGTTCTTCATCGATTGGTCGGAGGAACATGATTGCGACCGTCTGAACGTTTGAAGCTGATTGAGGCTGTTGCGGTGGAACTCCAGAAACGATGGACGTTCGTCGAAATCGACCATTACTTCGACGCATGCCAAGTCGATCATCGCGCACACCCCCACGGCAACTATGGAAGCAAGCGCGTCTACGCACAATCGGTTCTATCGTCAGTGTCCAACAATCGCATTCAGACGATCGCTGCTGATCTCGGCATCATCCAGGATGGTGCGACGGTGGGGCCGGTGGAACAGCCACAGAACTGGCGGGACACCAAGCGTTTCCGGCTTTTCATCTCGCACATTTCGGCAGACAAGCTAATCGCCACACGTCTTAAAGATGCACTCGCTATCCATGAGATAGCTGGTTTCGTAGCTCACGAGGATATCCAGCCTACCTTGGCGTGGCAGGATGAAATTGAGCGAGGGCTGCGCACGATGGACGCGATGGTAGCGGTGCACACCAAGGGTTTCAGCGCCTCGTTCTGGACGCAACAAGAGATCGGCTTTGCGCTAGGACGTGGTGTGAAGGTGATCTCGTTCAAATACGGTGAGGATCCCACAGGTTTTATTGGCAAGCATCAAGCTCTACCTCGGTTGCGGAGATCTGCGGAAGAAATCGCGGCCGAGATTGATCGGCTCTTAGCTGCCGACCCTCGGACGGCTGGCAGGCTCAAAGAAGCGAAATCCGCGAAGTCTTTTGCAAGCTTTGATCTTGATGAGGATGTGCCATTCTAGCGCCATCTTCCAGACGATCGTGCCAAGCGTAGTTACTCGCGGGCGACAACATTAGACAGGAGGACGTCTCCAAGAGGCCGGATTGAGGGCGGGTGTCTTGGTCAGCGAGTCCCGAACCAGCCTGTTCGCAACCGGCCAAAGACGATAGCCGGACAAGGAAGCGGGCCCCCCGCCTGCGCGGGGGCGACGGGAGGTTTGTGGCGAGAGTGGCTGGCGTTCCAGTCGGTTACCGCCTGGCGCATGATCACTTTTGAATGAACTGTTCGTCATTGCGAGCGAAGCGAAGCAATCCAGGGCGGGGTCACGACGCTCTGGATTGCCGCGGCCCTGCGGGCCTCGCAATGACGATTCAGGGTAGAACGGTCACTGTCTATCGCCTCACGATGCCTTTTCCGCCTCGGCAATGCTGCCGATGGTCCGCACGAAGCTGTCCGGGTTGAGCGAGATCGTGTCGATCCCTTCTTCGACGAGGAAGGCGGCGAACTCGGGGTAGTTGCTGGGGGCCTGGCCGCAGATGCCGATCTTGATGCCGCCTGCGTGGGCCTTTTCGATGGCCTGCGCGATCATGCGTTCGACCGCCTCGTTCCGCTCGTCGAACAGGCCGGCGAGAATGTCGGAATCGCGGTCGATGCCGAGGGTTAGCTGGGTGAGGTCGTTCGAGCCGATCGAGAAACCGTCGAAGCGCTTGGCGAATTCCTCGCCGAGGACGACGTTCGCCGGGATCTCGCACATCATGTAGATCTGCAACCCGTTCTCGCCGCGTTTCAACCCGTATTCGGCCATGGTTTCGAGCACGCGGTCGGCTTCGGCGGTGGTGCGGCAGAAGGGCACCATGATCACCACGTTGGTAAAGCCCAGTTCCTCGCGCACGCGTTTCAGCGCGCGGCATTCGAGCGCGAAGCCTTCGCGGTAGCGTTCGTCGTAATAGCGCGAGGCGCCGCGGAACCCGATCATCGGGTTTTCCTCTTCGGGCTCGAAGGCGCTGCCGCCGATGAGGTGGGCATATTCGTTGGTCTTGAAGTCGCTGAGGCGCACGATGGCGGGGTGCGGATGATAGGGCGTCGCCAGCTTGGCGATGCCGCGCGCCAGCGTCTCGACGAAGAAGTCCGCGGGCGAGGCATAGCCCTGCGCCAGATCGCGGATCACCTTGCGCTCTTCCGGGTCGATCCGCTCGGGGTGGAGCAGCGCCATCGGGTGGACCTTGATCAGGTTGTTGATGATGAATTCCATGCGGGCGAGCCCCACGCCCTTGGCGGGCAGGCGCCACCACTGGAACGCGGCGGAGGGATCGGCGATGTTCACCATCACGCCGGTGCGGGTCTCGGGCAGCGTGTCGAGATTGATCTCCTCGCTCTCGAAATCGAGCAGCCCGTCGTAGATCAGCCCGGTCTCGCTGCCCGCGCAGGACAGGGTGATGTCCTCCCCGTCTTTCAGCACCTCGGTCGCCGTGCCGGTGCCGACGACGGCGGGCACGCCCAGTTCGCGGCTGACGATGGCGGCGTGGCTGGTGTTGCCGCCGTGATCGGTGACGATCCCGGCCGCGCGCTTCATCACCGGCACCCAGTCGGGGTCGGTATTGCCGGTGACGAGGATCGCGCCGTCGACGAAATTGCCGATGTCGGCCACGTCGCGGATCACGCAGGCCCGGCCCGAGGCAATCGCGCTGCCGATCGCCGCGCCGGTAAGGATCGGGGTTCCCTTTTCCTTCAGGCGGTAAGTGCGGAAGCTGGTGCGGCTGCTGCCAGACTGCACCGTCTCCGGGCGCGCCTGCACCAGATAGAGCAGGCCGGTCTCGCCGTCCTTGGCCCATTCGAGATCCATCGGGCGGCCATAGTGCTGCTCGACGATCACGGCCCAGCGGCCGAGTTCGAGGACATCGTCATCGGGCAGGACGAAGGCGCGCTGTTCGGCCTGCGTGGTCTCGACAAGCTGGGTGCGCTTGGAGCCGCCCTCGGCATAGATCATCTTGGTCGCCTTGGCGCCGCAGGCCTTTTCGATGATCGGCTGCGTGCTCCTGTCATCCAGCAGCGGCTTGAAGACGACGTACTTGTCGGGATCGACCATGCCCTGCACGACCGTTTCGCCGAGGCCCCATGCGGCGCTGATCACGGCGACATCGGGAAAGCCGGTTTCGGTATCGAGCGTGAAGATCACGCCCGATCCGGCAAGGTCGGAGCGGACCATCTGCTGGATGCCGATCGACAGCGCGACCTCGAAATGGTCGAAGCCCTTGGCCTCGCGGTAGCTGATCGCGCGGTCGGTGAAGAGCGAGGCGAAGCAGCGCGTGCAAGCATCGAGCAGGGCGCGGTGACCGCGCACGTTGAGGAAGGTTTCCTGCTGGCCGGCGAAGCTGGCGTCGGGCAGGTCCTCGGCGGTCGCGCTGCTGCGTACGGCCACAGCCGGGTCCTGCACGCCGAGGCGCTGCGAGAGCGTGTCGTAGGCGGCGCGGATCTCGTTCGCGAGGGCATCGTGGATCCGGCTTGCCAGAATGCGCTCGCGCACGGCGCTTCCGGCTTCCTGCAGAGTGGCCTCGCCGGCCTTGTAGCGGCGGATGTCCTCGCGGATATCGGGCTCGATGCCGTTTTCGGCGATGAAGTTGCGGTAGGCGGCGGAGGTGGTCGCAAAGCCGGTGGGAACGCGCACGCCCTTGCTGCCCAGTTCGCGGACCATTTCGCCCAGCGATGCATTCTTGCCGCCGACGATCGGAACGTCGGCGATGGCGATGTCTTCGAACCAGAGAACGGAAGGGGAAGTCTTGGTCATGGGTTTCGTCCGTATTTGCCGTCAGGCTGGGGGGAGAGAAGGAGCGAACGCGGTCTGGAAAGGGGGCTTGCCGTTGGCAGCGGCACGATGGGATTATGCAGTCTTTGCAGTCAGATAGGCAACCACGTCCTGCAGGCTGGAAAGTTGGGCATAGTCGGCCTCGGGAATGTCGGCCCCGGTGGCTTTGTGCAGACCGGTGATGAAGTTGAGGAAATCCATCGAATCGAGATCGAGCGCCTCGCGCAGTTCCTCGTCGTCTTCGAGCATGTCGAAGTCCGCTTCGGGGGCAATGCCGCCGAGGATGTCGATCGCGAGCTTGCGGATTTCATCTTTGGTCACAGCGTCTCTGGTTCCTGCAGCAATTGTTCGATGGTGGAGAGCAAGAGGCCCCCGGTGTGGCCGTCGCTGGCCCGGTGATCGGCGGCCAGTGTCACGTCGACGAGCGGGCGCGCCGCGACCTTGCCATCGACGATCCAAGGCCGCTCGCGGATGCGGCCGAAGCCGACGATCGCGACTTGCGGCGGATAGATGATGGCCGCGACATTGTCGGCGCCGCGCTCGCCCAGGCTGGTGATGGTGACGGTGGCGTCCATCAGTTCCGAACTGCGGAGGCCCCCGCTGCGCGCTCGCGCGACCAGATCGCGCAGTTTGTCCATCAGGTCGGGCAGGGCGAGCGTGTCCGCATCGTGGATTGCAGGCGAGACCAGCCCGCCGCCGCGCAGCGAAATGGCCCAGCCGATGTGCACGCCCGCGCCGGGCTGGAAGGCATCGTCCTGCCAGAAGCCGTTGAGCTGCGGATGCTTGCGCAGGGCCAGCGCGGTCGCCTTGATCAGGGGCACGGCGGCCAGCATGCGCTCGGTCGGCGGGCGGGCTTCGTTGAAGCGGGCAAGCCAGTCGAGCGTGGGGCCCATGTCGACCGTGCTGGACAGGTAGTAGTGCGGGATCTCCCGCTTGGAACGCGCCATGGCAAGGGCAATGCCGCGGCGCATCTCGACCGGGTCGAAGCCGCGCTTGCGGGCGGCTTTGGCCGCGGGGGCGGGCTTCGCCGCGCTCGCACGGGCAAGTTCGACATCGGCAAGTGAGACCGAGCCGTCGACGCCCGTTCCGGTCAATGTCTCGGGATCAATGCCGATCTGCGCGGCAAGGCGCCGCGCGGCGGGAGAGACCTTGGTGCGGCCGGTGCGCGTGATGGTGAAGGTCGGTTCGGGCGCCGCTTTGGCTGCAGCCGGGGCAGGTTCCGGCTTGGTGGCTGGCAGTAACGGTGCAGCCTTTCCGCCCTCGGCTTCGAGCCGCGCGAGCAGGCCGCCCACGGGCACGGTCTCGCCTTCATGGGCGCAGATTTCGGAGACAGTGGCGTCCTCGAATATCTCGACGTCGATGGCGCCCTTGTGCGTTTCGACCACGGCGATGATGTCACCACTGCGCACCTTGCTACCGGGCTTCACCAGCCATTCGACCAGCGTGCCGCGCTCCATGTCGGCGCCCAGCGACGGCATGGTGAAATCGCTCATTGCGGCTTCGCCAGCCTGCGCGCGGCGGTGACAATGTCGGCCACTTGCGGCAGAGCCTCTGCTTCAAGGTGCGCCGCGTAGGGAACCGGAACCTCGCGCGTGCACACGCGCCGGACCGGGGCATCGAGCTCGAAGAACAGTTCGTCGGCCAGCCGCGCGGCGATCTCCGCGGAGAGCGAGCCGCTGCGCCAGCCTTCATCGACGATGACGCAGCGCCGCGTCCGCATGACCGATGCGAAGATCGTCGCATCGTCGAGCGGGCGCAGCACGCGCAAGTCGACCACTTCGGCCGCGATGCCGTCCCTGGCCAGTTCTTCGGCGGCTTCCAGCGCCTTGGGCAGCGAGCCTCCGTAGGTCAGGATCGTCACGTCCTTGCCGTCCCGGCGCACCTTGGCCGAGGAGATGTCGACCGCATCCACCGCCGGATCGAGATCGCCTTCCTCGTTGTAGAGCATGACGTGTTCGAAGATCAGCACCGGGTTCGGATCGGCGAGCGCGGCGGCCAGCATGTGCCGCGCGTCCTCGACCGTGCCGGGGGCGAGCACCTTGATCCCGGGGATGTGCGCGTACCAGCCTTCGAGGCTGTGCGAATGCTGCGCGGCAAGCTGGCGGCCGCCGCCGGTTGCCATGCGGATCACCACCGGCACGGCGAACTGCCCGCCCGACATGTGCGGGATGCTGGCGGCATTGTTGACGATCTGGTCGAGCGCCAGCAGGCTGAAATTGCAGGTCATGATCTCGACGATCGGACGCATGCCGCCGATCGCCGCGCCGATCCCGGCCCCGGCGATGACGCTTTCGGCCAGCGGCGTGTCGCGGATCCGTTCGAGTCCGAATTCTTCCAGCAGGCCCTTGGTCACGGCGTAGCAGCCGCCGTAGCGGCCGACGTCCTCGCCCATCACGAAGCAGTTGGGATCGGCGTTGAGCGCATCGCGGATCGCCTGTTTGCAGGCCTCGCGATAGGTCATGCGGGTGGGGGCCGGATCGCTCATTGTGGCACCTCGTCCATCGTCACGAAGCGTTCGAGATCCTCCACGCTTTCCCATGTTCCGGCCTCGGCGAAGGCGACCGCTTTTTCGATCTCCTCATCCACCTGCGCCTCGATCGCCGCCAGTTCCTCGGCCGTCATCAGGTGCGCGTCGGTGAGCCATTGCTGCATGTGGGAGAGGGGATCGCGCTCCTTCCACTGCTCGATTTCCTCGCGCGTGCGGTATTGCTGGGAATCGAACATCGAATGGGCGCGGAAACGGTAGGTTCGGCATTCGAGGAAATAGGGGCCCTTGCCCGCCCGGATCGCCTCGGCGGCGCGCTGCGCGGCGATCTCCACGGCGACCGGGTTCATGCCGTCGACCTGTTCGCCCTCGATCCCGTAGGCCTTGGCCTTGTGAAAGATCTCGGTATCGGCCTCGGCCACTTCGAGCGGGACGCCCATGGCATAGAGATTGTTCTCGCACACGAAGAGCACGGGCAGCTTCCACAAGGCGGCAAGGTTCATGCTCTCGTGAAATTCGCCTTCGCCCGCCGCGCCCTCGCCGAAGAAGCAGGTGGTGATCGCGCCGGGGCGCAGGCTCTTGTCGGCGAGCGCCGTGCCCACGGCCAGCGGCAGCCCGCCGCCGACAATGGCGTTGCCGCCGAGGAACCGGGTCGCGCGGTCGAACAAGTGCATCGAACCGCCTCGGCCCCGGCTGCAGCCTTCCACCTTGCCGAACATCTCGGCCATGATGGGCTCCATCGCGATCCCGCGCGCCAGGGCATGGCCATGCTCGCGGTAGGTGGCAACGACGGCGTCCTCGGGTTGCAGTGCCTGCATCACGCCCACGGCCACGGCCTCCTCGCCATCGTAGAGATGGAGAAAGCCCCTGATCTTTTCGGCCTGATAGAGCTGCGCGCATTTCGATTCGAAACGCCGGATGCGCAGCATCTCGCGGAACAGACGCTGCCCGTGTTCCTTTCCGATCTTGAGCTTTCCGGTCATTTCTCGTCGCTCTCCAGAGTCGAGATGTCGCCTTCGGGCAGGCCGAGTTCGCGGGCCTTGAGCAGGCGGCGCATGATCTTGCCCGAGCGGGTCTTGGGCAGGTTCTCGCGGAAGTCGATTTCCTTGGGCGCGACCGCCGCGCCCAGTTTCTTGCGGGCATGGCCGATCAGCTCGCGGCGCATGGCCTCGCTGGCTTCATGGCCGGGGCGCAGCGTGACGAAGGCCTTGACCATTTCGCCGAGCGTCGGGTCGGGCTTGCCGATCACGGCAGCCTCGGCGACGGCCGGATGCTCGATCAGCGCGCTTTCGACTTCGAAGGGGCCGATCAGGTGGCCGGCAGACTTGATGACGTCGTCCGCCCTGCCGACGAACCAGAAGTACCCGTCGCTGTCGCGCTGCGCGAGGTCGCCGGTGAGATACCAGTCCCCGGCGAAGCTTTTGCGGTAGCGTTCCTCCTCGTGCAGGTAGCCGCGCATCATCGAGGGCCAGCCGCGCCGCAGCGCCAGTTCGCCCTCGACCATCGGTTCGTCGATCACTTCGACATCACCGCTGTCCAGTTTGCGCACGATGGCCGCCTCTATGCCCGGCATCGGCCGGCCCATCGAGCCCGGCCTGATGTCGAGCGCGGCATAATTGGCAATCATGATGCCGCCGGTCTCGGTCTGCCACCAGTTGTCGTGGAAGGGCATGCCGAAGGCTTCCTGCCCCCAGACCACGGCTTCCGGGTTCAGCGGCTCGCCGACGCTGGCCATGAAGCGCAGCGCGGACAAGTCGCGCCCTTTCGCCACATCGGTTCCTATCCGCATCATCATGCGGATCGCGGTCGGCGCGGTGTACCAGACCGACACTTTCTCTTGCTCGAGAATGTCGAACCAGGTTTCGGCATCGAATTCGGCTTCGGCGACAATGCTGGTGACGCCGTTGGTAAGCGGGGCGATGATCCCATAGCTGGTGCCCGTCACCCACCCGGGATCGGCAGTGCACCAGAACACGTCGTCCTCGTGCAGGTCGAGTGCGTAACGTCCGGTGACGTGATGCGCGACGACCGCCTGATGGACGTGGATCGCGCCCTTGGGCCGGCCGGTGGTTCCGCTGGTGAAGTGCAGCAGCGCCATGTCCTCGGGATCGGTCGGGCGTATCGTGAATTGGGGAGAGGCTGCCTCGACGGTACGGTCCCAGCGGTGGAGTCCGTCTCCCTCAACCTCGCCTTCGCCCACCAGCAGGACATGGGCAAGGCCCGGCACCTGATCGCGGATGCCCGCCACCTTGCGCTTGTAGAGCCGGGGCGTGGTGACCAGCACGCGCCCGTCACCGAGCTGCATGCGCACCGCGATCGGCTCGGGACCGAAGGCCGAAAACAGCGGCGAGGCCACACACCCGGCCTTCAGCGCGCCGAGCATGGCGATGTAGAGTTCGGGCAGCCGCCCCATCATGACGTAGACGCGCTCGCCGGGTTCGACACCCAGGCACTTCAGCGCATTGGCGAAGCGGCTCGTTTCCTCCGAGAGTTCGCGATAGGTGATGTCGCGCCGCTCGCCCGCCTTGCCCAGCCAGCGCAAGGCGGCCTTGTCGCCCTTCGCTCCGGAGGCATGGCGGTCCACCGCTTCGTATGCGATGTTGAGGCCCTGGCCATCGGGCAACCCGTCGAGCAGCGCTCTTGCCTTGTCCCACGAAAAGGCGGCGCATTCGCTCTCGTAGTCGAACAGGTTGGGGCGCGGGCGCAGGGCCTCGCGATCCTTCCGGATCGGCGGATAGACGGAAGGGCGGGAATCGCTCAGGGCCTCTTCGCTCATCCTTCTCCCTCTCTCGCGGCAGTGCGTGACGAAACGCGTCGACATGGCAGCGGTTGCAGGACCGCACCGTCTTCTGCGGACGGCTAGGCCGGTTTCCGACTCCGTCCATTGCGGCGAGTCAATGAAGAGCCTAGCGGCGCCGCAAAACCCGCCGAATAAGGAATGTACCGGAGGCCGCGGCGCTTAGCGTGCAGCAGACGTCCGGGCGCGGCGCTGATCGAGGGCGCGTGAGATCATCAGCTCTTCCATCAGGTTTTCCCAGGTGATGTACCCCAGGCAGCGGCCATGGTCGTCGACGACGCCGACGGCGGGCGCGCCTTCGGTCAGGAGCGACACGATGTCGTCCATGAGCGTCCAGCGGCTGACGGCGGCGATGTCCCGGCGCATGACGTCGGCGATCGGGCTTTCCGGCCCCTTGGTCACGAGTGCCTGCACGATCCCGTCGCGTGTGAGCAGCCCTTCGAGACGGCCCTGGTCGTCGACCACCGGAAATTCGCGCTGCTCGGTGTGGATCAGCGCATTCGCGGCCTCGCGCACGGGATCGTTGGCCTGCAGCGAAACGAAGCTCGAAATCATCGATGCGCTGGCGGGCTTGCCGCTGGTGATGCCGTGCAATTGCGCGATGCCGTTCTCGGAGCCGGCGGCGAGATAGATGAACACCGCCACCAGAACGAGGATCATGTTCCCGCCGAACAGGCCCGCAAGCCCGAGCAGGAATGCCGCGGCCTGGCCGATTTGCGCGGCGACGCGCGTGCCGCGGGTATGTCCGAGCGTGGCGGCAAGCCCGGCCCGCAGGACGCGGCCACCGTCGAGCGGGAAGGCCGGGATCAGGTTGAAGACGAACAGCACCAGATTGGCGAAGGCCAGCTGCACGATCAGTCCGTGGAGCGTGAAGTCCTGCGCGACGGCTTCGGGAGCCGGCAGTCCGCCCAGTGCCAGGATCAGCACAAGCGCGATGACCAGCGTGACTGCGGGACCCGCTATGGCGATGACGAATTCGGCCTGCGGCTCCTCCGGAATCCGCTCCATGCGTGAAACGCCGCCGATCGGCAGTAGAACCACTTCCGGCGTGCGCACACCGAACCGGCGGGCGGCGAAAATGTGCCCGAACTCGTGCAGGACCACGCAAAGGAACAGCAGCGCGAAGAAGGTGAGCGTATGGAGCGCGGCTGTCGGTCCCGACGCGGCCCATCCCGCCACCCCGATCCAGGCGAACAGGATGAGGAAGGTGTAGTGGATGCGAATGACCGTGCCCGCGATCGTCCCGATCGGGAACGACCAGCGGCGCCCCATGGCGGTCGGCGCATGCCTTGTGATGTTGCTGGAAAGCGGCGGCATTTCGCCATGCTGCCGCGTCCCGCCGGCTCCGGGTGTTCCTGTCGATCTGGTCATGGCAGGAGGATTAAGCGCGAACCGCCCGGCGGCAAGTCCGGAATGATCGGTATCGCGCCATCCCTCAGACCGATTTCTTGATGCGTTCGTAGGCCTGCTTCAGTTCGTCGCCGAGAACCTCGATCGCGGAGCGGATGCCTTCGCCGCTCTTCGCCAGTTCCGCCTTCCGGGCGAATTCGTGCCACTTGTCTTCCAGTTCGGCCCATTGGTCCTGGGCATCCTTGGAAGCCAGATGGGCCTGAACCCTCGCCTCGTCCCGAAAACGCTCGACGTCGGCTTTCAGCTCGTCCCAGTCCGTCATGGTCATTGTCTTTCCTCGTCGTCTGTCTGGTCGGTAGTTCGTCGGCCGGGTCAATCGGCCTTGCGCGGCGCGCCGGGCAGGCGCAGCACGAACACGCTGCCTCTGGCGGGCGTGCTCCTGAACGAGAAACGCCCGCCCAGCTGCGCGGTGAAGCGCTTGGCCTGCATCAATCCCAGGCCGATGTCCCTTTCCGGTCTCGTCGTGTAGAACGGGCACATGGCCTGTTCGCGCCCCTGGCGTCGCATGCCGATGCCGTCGTCGGCCACCGCGATGAGCGCGTCCCCCCGCGAGGGTCTGGCATCGATCGTCAGGGTGCCGCCGTCAGGCATTGCCTCGATGGCATTGTCGACCAGATGGAGCAGTACCGCCTCGCATTCTTCAGGGGCGGCGAGGATCGGCGGAACGCCTTGCCATGTCCTGATGCTCAGCGAGATGTTGTCCGGGAGAAAGGGCCTGACGCGCGTGGAGAGGTGGTCCAGTGCCTCGCGCAGGTCGATCACGGTTCGTGCGTGGGCTTCCTGCTCGGCGAGGAGTTGCGAAGCAAGCTGCTGGGAGACCGCTGCAGCCTCTCGCATGCCTTTCCAGATCGAGGATGCCCTGGCTTCGCGGGGCCGGTTTTCCAGCAGGTGGAAGCCGGTTGCAATGGCCGAGAGAACGTTGCGCAGCTCATGTATGGTCGCGGTCTGGTCAAACAGGGGGGCGTGCGGCTGCATGGATGCATGCGCCGGCAGAGACGTGCCTCGTATTGTGCTTGGCGTCGGGTTGTCGTCGATCATCCGGGCGTGAATCATGGCCGCGGCTCCACCTGCTCTCCAGCGCGAGAATGGGCCGTAAGTGCTGCTGCGGCACTCCGGTATTGTACGAGGTTGGAGGCGGGCCGGAGAGGGGAGGCCGGGCAGAGGTAATCGCATTGACCGCCCTAAGTGCCGATTTTCATGGCCTTTGCACTGCTCCGCGACAGCCCCATCCGGTACTTTGCGGATAGCGGCCCCGTCCCGGCATGATCGATAGGGGTGCCATGAATTTGATCCAGTTCATGGACAGGGAACTCATGACCCGCCGGCTGCATGTCCAGATGGTAATTGCAGCATCGCCGTTGCGGCGGCCGGAGGGGTGTGGGGACGCGTTCACGGGCCTGGATCGCGGAAGCCCCCCCAGCCTCTTTTGAAGGATGTCCGAATCATGGATGCTTGTGCACAGTGCGCCGTCCGCGAAAGCGCGATCTGCCATTCGCTGACCGATGACAAGATTGCCGAGCTCAGCCGGCATGGCCATCGCCGCAGCGTCCGCCGCGGCCAGACCCTGGTCTGGGAAGGCGATGAATCGTTGCTCGTCGGCAACGTCATAGAAGGCGTTCTCAAGCTGTCCGCCTCGACTTGGGACGGCCGCGACCAGACGCTCGGCATCGCCTATCCCAGCGACTTCATCGGCAGGCCCTTCGGCACGAAGAGCCGGCAATCGGTGGTCGCCCTGACCGATGCCGAAGTCTGCACGTTCACGCGCTCGGACTTCGATGCCGTCGCGCAGAACAATCCGCCGCTCGAGCACAAGCTGCTGCAGCGCACGCTGATGGATCTGGATCATGCGCGCCAGTGGATGTTCCTGCTCGGCCAGAAAAGTGCGGTGGAGCGCGTGGCGACCTTCCTGCTCGACATGGCGGACCGCCTCGGCGCACCGGCCGACGAAGACGGCGTGATCGCGTTCGACCTGCCGTTTGGACGGCAGGAGATGGCCGAGGTGCTCGGCCTGACCATCGAGACGGTGAGCCGCCAGATCACCAAGCTGCGCACCAGCGGGCTGATCGATGCGCCGTCCCGCCGCACCGTCGTGATTCTCGACCGCGACGGACTGGAGGAAGCCGCCGGCTACTGACCGGCGCACCTTCACGCCTTGCGCGGGCGCTCACCGAGGAAGGCCCCGGAGGGTCTTTCCCAAGTCTCTGCGATGTCTGGAAAACTGGAGCGGGCGAAGGGATTCGAACCCTCGACCCCAACCTTGGCAAGGTTGTGCTCTACCCCTGAGCTACGCCCGCTCTGGCGTTTCGGAAGCCTGCTGCGAGAGCGGCAGGTCCGGGGTGGAGGCGCGCCACTAGCAGGGGGTTTCGGATGCGGCAAGAGGGGAATCGCAAATTTTTTACCGGCAGGTCCACAACGGCGCCATGGTGATGGCTCGCGCGCGCTTTAACCCTTCACAAATGGCCGCATAAATCCGATCTAGGGGGCCAGCCGCAAGGAAATGGGAGCAAGTACCTTGGCCAGCATGGGTCTCAATCTCGACGAACAGAAGGCAGTCGACAGGTTCCGCAAGGAGGTTGCCGAACCTTCGATGACCCAGTTGGTCATCCTCGATTTCTGGGCGGAATGGTGCGGGCCGTGCAAGGCGCTGGCGCCCGTGCTGGAGAAGGTCGCCGCCGAATATGCGGACAAGGGCGTGGTCCTGGCCAAGATCAACGTCGACGAGGAACAGTTCATCGCCTCGCAGTTTCAGGTGCGCTCGATCCCCACGGTCTATGCGATCTTCCAGGGGCAGCCGGTGGCCGACCTGACGAACGCGCGCAGCGAATCGCAGTTGAAGCAGACGCTGGACCAGCTGCTGGAGAAGCTGCCAGTCCAGCCCGGCGGTGCCGCGCCCAAGGCGGATATCGCCCCGCTGGTCGCCATGGGCGAGGAAGCGCTGGCCGCGAACGACGGGGAGCGCGCCGCGAGCATCTTCATGCAGATCCTGGAGATGGAGCCCGACAATGCCGAAGTGCTGTCCGGCCTGATTCGCGGTTTCGTCGTCGCCGGGCGGCTGGAGGAAGCCGAGCAGGTGCTGGGCAGTCTCGATCCGGCGGTGGCCGCCGATCCGCATCTCGAACGCGCTCGTACCGCGCTCGAACTGGCGAAGGACAAGCCGGAAGACAGCGAACTGGCCGCGTTGCGCACTGCCGCCGAAGAGCGTCCGGGCGACATGGATGCCCAGCTCGCATTCGCCAATGCCGCTTTCGCCGCCGGTGAGCGCGACGAGGCCGCCGACACGCTGCTGCGCATGGTTGCCGCCGATCGCGCGTGGAACGAAGGCGCGGCGCGTGCCAAGCTGCTGCAGATTTTCGAGGCGATCGGCCTGGAGGACCCGTGGGTCGCGGCGACGCGCCGCAAGCTTTCGACTGTCCTGTTCGGCTGACGCGTGCCGCGCATTACCATCTTTCCCCTGTCGGGTGCGGTCCTCTACCCCGGGCTGCAGCTTCCCCTGCACATCTTCGAGCCGCGCTACCGGGCGATGATCAGCGATGCGCTCGCGCGCGACCGGCGGATCGGCATGATCCAGCCGCAGAGTCCTCTGGAAGGCGCGCCGCTGTTTTCGGTGGGCTGCGTGGGGCGCATCGACGATGTCGAGGCGCTGGATGATGGCTGCTTCAACATCGTGCTCGAAGGCGAGCAGCGCTTCCGCATCCTGCGCGAGCTCGATGTGACTACGCCTTTCCGTCAGGTCGATGCCGAGCTGATCGCGGATGACGAGCACGAGGTACTCGCGCCGATCGAGCGTGCCGGTTTCGAACGTGAAGCACGCCGCTTCGCCGATGCGCAGGGCTATGCGCTCGACTGGGATCAGGTCGGGCGGCTCGATGACGTGGCGTTGATCAACGGCGTCTCACAGATCGCGCCGTTCGATCCCGCCGCCAAGCAGGCGCTGCTGGAAGCCTCGGGGCTTTCCGCACGCTGCGAGTTGCTGATCCAGCTCATGCAGTTCTTCGGCCGCGCCGGTGACGGCGACGAGGACGGGGTGACGCTGCAGTAAGCTGACGCACCGGCGCCTCGCTTCCGGGGCTCTATCTCGTCTCGGTGCTCAAAGCGGCTGGCCGCAGGCCTGTGCCGGCAGGGCGAAACGCGGGTCGGTGAGGAAGTCGCGGTCGGTCAGCGTGTCCAGAAAGACGGCCAGCGCATCGAGGTCGGCCTCGGGGAGCGTCGCGAAGTCATCGTGTGCCCGGATGGCATCCGCAACCGACTCGGCCGAGCCATCGTGCAGATAGGGTGCCGTTACACCGAGGTTGCGCAGGCCCGGCGTGCGGAACTTGTGGTCGTCCGCGCTGTTTCCGGTGACTTCGGAGAGTCCGGCATCGTTCCCCGAGGCCCCGTGTGCTGGCACGATCCGGTGATAGGCCGTGTCGGTCAGGTCGGGGCCGGCATGGCAGGACGCGCACGTGTTTCGGAAGATCGTCAGGCCGGTGCGGGCGTTCGGAGAAATGACCTCGGCGTCTCCGCCAACGAACCTGTCGTAGGGCGCATTGCGCGAGACGAGCGAGCGTTCGAATGCGGCGATCGCTCTGGCCACGTTGTCGTAGCTGATCCGGCCGTCGCCTTCCGGGAAGGCCTGGCGGAACATGCGGACATAACAGGCATCGTGGCCGAGTCGGGCTGGGATGTCCGCTTCGTGGCCCTTCATGCCCATCTCCACCGGATGTTCGCCGAAGACAGGAACCGCAATCTGCGCTTCCAGGCTGGTGAGGGCGGGGTCGGCCCAGGTCAGGCGCGCAAACCGGCCGACATTGGCGAGGCCGGGCACATTGCGCCGTCCCGGATCGTCCAGTGCGCCGGGATGCGTGCGGTTGCCGTCGGCGAATCCATGCTTCTGTTCATGGCAGGTCGCGCAGGACATGGTGCCGTTGATCGACAGGTCCGCCTCGTAGAACAGCCGCCGGCCCAGTTCGATCCGGGAGGCAACGGCGGGGTCGCTCTCGCGGCTTCCGGCTGCGGTGGATATTCCGCAGATCGCGGCGGCGAGCCCGGCAAGCGCCGGAAACAGGCGCTTCATGTGCGGGTCACGGCACGCGAACCGCGAGCAGCGGCATCCGCGGCGAGGCGTTCGCGGAGATCTGCAGCAGGTAGCTGCCGGGGGTCAGGGAAAACGCCACGACCTTGCGGATGCCCGTGCATTCGGGGCCATGGCCGTGGGCGGTCGAGACAAGCGCCTCGCCGTCGCGAAGCAGGTCTATCCAGGCGGCCGATCCCAGCGCGATGCGGTAAGTCCCCGCCGTCTTGATCTCGAGCGCATAGAGGCCACCGAAGCTGACCGAGCCGCCCGGCTTTTCGGGCCGGCGTGCGTAACGCACCGCCGGGGTGGAAGCGAGCACGGCGTCGATGGCCTGGCCGGGTTCGAGCTGCGCGTCCGCGAGGTGGGCAGGATCGGTCGCGGCGTTCATCGCGGTGCGCTGTGACCATCCGGCGTAGGGCGCCGGCAGGACCGCCGCTTCGGCCGGACAAGCCGGTTGGGGCTGGCTTTCCTGTGCCATCGCGCTTGTCGCACCGGGCTGCAAGGCAAGAGCGGCAAGAGCGATGCCGAATGGAGTTCGCACGAAGGGCCCCTTTTCTGTCTCGACCATATCCATATTTCGTACGATACTATATTCCATAAAATATAGTGATTCGCCAGTCCCGGCGAGGCACGTTTCCAGGGGAAAGCTCATGCGTCATTCCGCCGCCCTTGCGGCCAGTTTTTCGTGTCTTCTTGCAATGCCGGCCACCGCGTGGGCCGATGCCCCCGTGGAGGGCGGGGGAGAGAGCGATGCGTTCACGCTCGGGCAGATCATCGTGGCCGCGCCGTCGCCCCAGGCGCCGACGATCAGTTCATCGACACTCGATGCGGAGGCGATCCGGCAATTCGAGCGCTACACGCTGGACGATGCGGTGAACCTGATGCCCGGTGTCTCGTCGTCCAACAGCGGCGGTTCGCGTAACGAGCGGCTGATCTTCGTGCGAGGGTTCGACCGCTATCAGGTGCCGCTCTCGATCGATGGCATCCGTGTCTACCTGCCGGCCGACGGGCGGCTCGACTATGGCCGCTTCCTGACCGGGGACATCGCGCAGGTACAGGTCGCCAAGGGCTATGCCTCGTTGCTCGACGGCCCCGGCGCCATGGGCGGTGCCGTCAATCTGGTGACGCGAAAGCCCGCGAAGGCCCTGGAAGCGGAAGCGCGTGGCACGCTGAACCTGGATCGCGACGCCGATTATGCCGGATACAATGTTTTCGCGCTGCTCGGTACGCGGCAGGACATGTGGTATGCGCAGGCGAGCTACACGCGCAATTTCCAGGATCACTGGGACCTGCCCGGGGATTATTCTCCCGTCGAGGGTTCGGCTGAGGATGGCGGCGAGCGCGGCCTGTCGCGCAGCACCGACTGGCGCCTCAACGCCAAGGTCGGCTTTACGCCCAACGATACCGACGAATATTCGCTGAGCTATACGCGGCAGGAAGGATCGAAGAACGCGCCGCTCCACGTGACCGATCCGGTTTCGAGCCAGCGCAACTGGACCTGGCCTTACTGGAACATCGACAGCATCTATTTCCTGTCGACCACCGCGCTCGGTGATCGCGCCACGCTGCGTACCCGTGTCTATCGCAACGGCTTCGACAATCTCCTGAGTGCGTACGACGATGCGACGCAGACGACCCAGAGCCTGCGCCGGGCCTTCAACAGCTGGTACGCCGACACGGCCTGGGGCGGATCGGCGCAGCTGGACGTGACCATCTCCGAGGCGGACCAGCTGAGCCTTGCCGCCCACTACCGGCGAGACAAGCACGTCGAGTGGCAGCAGAGCTTTCCTGCCGGCACGACCGAGCCCCGGCAGAGCAGCATCGAGGAAACCTACAGCATCGCCGCCGAAAACCGGCTGACGCTGATGCCGGACTGGACCTTCGTTGCCGGTGTCAGCTTCGACTGGCGCGACCTGAAGCGCGCGGAGGACTACGCCAGCGATGCGCTGATCGAATACCCGCTGCACAATGCCAGCGCGGTCAATGCGCAGGGCCGGCTGTCGTGGACGCCGGACGCGCAGACCGCGCTGCACGCCAGCATTTCTTCGCGCGCACGCTTTCCCACGCTGTTCGAGCGTTTCAGTTCGCGCTTCGGCGGCGCGGTCTCCAATCCCAACCTCAAGGCGGAGCGCGCCACCAACTTCGAGATCGGCGCCGCGCGCACGTTCGGCCCGGTCCACGCCGAGGTTTCGGTGTTCTATTCGAAACTCGACGATGCGATCGTCTCGTTCCCCTTCATCTACGAGGGGCAGTCGGTCAGCCAGAGCCGCAATCTGGGTAGCGGGGAATACTATGGCGCCGAAGTTTCCATCACCGCCCGGCTCGACGACATGATCAGCCTGGGCGGCAATTACACCTACACGCATCGTGACCTGACCGATCCCTCCGACAGCGCCTTCAGGCCGACGGGCGTGCCGGCGCACAAGGGCTTCGTCTGGGTCGACTGGGCGCCGGTCAGCGGCCTGCACATCCTTCCGAACGCGGACTTTGCATCCAATCGCTGGACCGTGAATACGGCAGGCACCTCGTACTACCGAACGGGCGATTACGTCCTGGCTAACCTGACGGTGTCCTATGCGCTGGCCGAAGGCATCGAGATCGGGGCCGGCGCGCGCAACCTGTTCGACGAGTACTACGTCCTGACCAACGGGTTCCCGCAACCGGGCCGGAGCTATTTCCTGAGCCTCGGATACCGCTACTGAGCCTTCGATATGCTGCCCGGCGCAACCGGGCCGGGCAGCATATCGCGTGGCCAAAGCCGGGAACGGCATGGCTGGGGGCGTACGTTCGGGTTATTCTCTTGTTCTGAAACGATGATTCGGGAGGGGCGATACGCGCTTCGACAAGTTGCGGCGGCCTGCTTCCCAGTCCTTCGATCGAGCGTCGGGAAAACAGCTTTGACTTGTTGCGTTTGGTTTCTTGTCGAACGTCCGGCGCTTTCGTTGAAGCGAATTCTGCGCCCGGGCGGAATGTATTCGGGAGACCGTGTTGTCCATGCCGAACCCGATGTGATCAGGCTGCCTGCAGATCAGGGCATCCGATTGTGATTTGGCGAGAGCGACGGCGATGTACCACGTGTACAGGTTCGATTTGAATAAAATGGCTTCGGGCATCCGATGCTCATTATTGCTTTACACTATTTGTATATGCCGCTTTCGATCAAAGGAGGGCGGCGATGGACGAACGCGATTACGAACGCTTGATCGTGGACAAGGGGATTGAGTGCTTTGTTGGCGAACGTCGATACGAGGTCTTTCTTTACGACCTCTCGTCGGGCGGTTGCATGATCGAGGCCCCTCGCGCGCTGCTCAGGGTTGGCATGGCCATTCATCTGAGGCTGGACGAGCCCATCGAGGCGAGTGGACAGGTCGTCTGGATGGTCGGGGGCAATGCAGGCGTCCGTTTCAGTCAGTTACTCCATGAGGCGGTAGTCAGGCATCTGGGCTTCACGCCGAGTGACCTGCCGTTTGAAGAGATGGTGCCAAGCGACAGGTTCGGCCGCCCGCTTCCGGCGTTGCCGCCGTTCTGAGGCGACTGTTCTCTTATATCGTCATTCATCGCTCGGTTGGTGTTGGCGGGATCGGGGCTGTTGGACTTCATCCAACGCAGTCGCGGGTTTGATCGACGTTTGACGAGATAAACTCTGTCTATTGCCGACCAACCCGGATCACTCACTCCATTTCATGTTCCCGGAGCCAGGTGGCAAGTTTCACCGGATCGCTGATCCGGATGTGGCGGTAGCCCGTTGCGATGAAACCGTGTCGCGTCAGTTGCCGCAGTGCCTTGGCAAGCGTTACTGTCGATATCCCGAGCATCCCGGCAAACTCCTCCTGGAGGAAATCGAGCCGATCGCTACCGTCGGCAGCCTGATGCATACGGATGATCAGCCTGCCCAGCCGCACTTCGGGAGCCAGGGTGCGCATGTCGTCGAGCAGCGCCAGCGACACTGACAGGCGGAAAGACGCGACAACGTAAAAGGCGCGGGCAATGGCGGCATTGCCGAGCAACCGATTGAAGGCTGCGCTTTCCAGATGATCGATGACGGTTTCGCCAATCGCCACTGCCCGATGCTGCCGGGACTGGTCATGCAGCAGCGCGGCATCGCCATAGTTCTGACCGGTGTGTATCAGTCCGGAAAAGACCTCGAGGCCATCGCTGCGCGGGTTGATGAGCTTGACCCGGCCGGTGATGACGATGCCGATGGTCTGGTCTCGATCGCCGCGTTCGTGGATGATTTCCCCATCTCGATATTTACGGCGAATGGCCAGCGATTCGACGAGTGACCATTCAGCCGGAGCCAGGAGTTCGGTCAGTCTTGGAACACTCGAAACGGACACTTTTCAGGCCTCAATTCTTAAATTCTTCATATTCTGAATGCCGTTGGTGAAATATCCACGGAGCATATCCCAGCCAATACTGAAAGGGATTGCTAGGCTACCGCACACAAGTTGCAAGGCCTCGAGCCATTCGGGTCGCACGAATGGCAATTCGTTCATGGCAACCGACAGATCGGGCCATTCAGGCTTGTCGGGGCGTCACAATGACACGGCGCCCCGACATTCCGCCATCCGGAGTTCGCTTTGCCTGTGCCATTCCGGTCGGTCGTTGTTCGATTGGATCCCATCAACGTACGGCAAGTTTCGGCGCGCCGATCTGGGCTGTTGAACGACGGCTATGCTGGCGGATGTCGCACTTGGCTGAAAACGGGTCTGGCTCAGGAAGGCCTCAAACCCCTGCCCGAAACGCCCCGGACAGGATCCCAGTCAGCTCCAAAGGCGAACGGTCTTTCGCCGCCAACGAGCGGTCTTCCTTGTCAAAGCATCTTCAGGGAAATGGTGCCGCAGAAGGGACTCGAACCCCCGACCCCAACATTACGAATGTCGTGCTCTACCAGCTGAGCTACTGCGGCGTGCCAGGCGTTGTCCGGGTGTATCCGGAGCGTCGGCAGGGGGCGCCTTTACCGAGGCGCGGGGGCTCGTGCAAGGGGCTTTGCAGAACGCATGTGCCGTTGTGGCTTGTGCACGGGCGCCTCGTGGGTGTGTTGCTGGACAAGTGTCTAATAACATGACGAGGGGAAAGATGCCGGAATCCGTTGCCGGGCCACCGCCCGCCTTCATGCAGATCCGCTATGAAATGGCGGCGTCCGCCGTGGCGCGGATCGTCCTGGCGCGGCCGGAAAAGCGCAACGCGCAGGGTACGCGCATGACCTACGAGATCGACGCGGCGATGCGGCTTGTCTGCGATGACGAGGCGGTCAGCGTGGTCGTGATTGCGGCCGACGATGCCCGGTTCCGCGACAACACCGGTTCGGACATGGGGGTGCCCGGCGTGGAGTTCTTCGCCCATCCTTTCGAGCTGGGCGTGCGGCGCGCCAAGCAGATGCTGTTCACCGGCGGCTGGCTTTCGGCGCAGGTGGCCGCGGCGGCGGGCATGGTCAACGAGGTTGTCCCGCGCGCGCAGCTTCAGGAGCGGGCGCTGGAACTTGCGAGGGAGATCGCGCGGACCGACCGTTTCGCGCTCAAGCTAATGAAAGCCTCGGTCAACGCCGCGCCGGTACGAGCGGAGAGGACAGGTCCTATCACTACCTGGAGGCGGATTCCCGGCGACTGCCCGACGGCTTCGAGAGTTTCGGCGACTACGGCTGGGTCGATGCCGACGGCTATCTCTACATCGCGGACCGGCGCACGGATCTTGTCATTTCGGGGGGACGGAACCTCTATCCGGCCGAGATCGAGGCCGCGCTGCTTGCCCATCCCGACGTGGCGGAGGCCATCGTCATCGGGCTGCCCGACGATGACCTGGGCGCGCGGGTCCATGCGATCGTGCGCGCTGGAGGAGGCGGTGAAGCCTGATGCCGGGGGACTGCTGGACTTCGTGCGAGGGAGGCTGGTTGCCTACAAGGTGCCGCGCAGTATCGAGTTCATCGATAGCGCCTTGCGGGACGAGGCTGGAAAGGCGCGGCGCGACGCGCTCAGGGCCGAGCGCGTCGCGGCGGCGGGCGATACCGCCTGACGGCCTGTGGAAGCCGCGCCGGAGCCTGAGACCCCGGCGCACCGTCCCGGATCAGGATACGAATTCGACGCCGGGCAGGTCAGGGCTCTTGCGCCACTTGGTCAGCATGTCGAGGAACGAGTCCCAGCCGGCGACATAGCCCTTGAAGAGAGCCCACTTTGGGTTCTTCTCGCCTTCGTTGTTGAAGTAGCTGGGCGTGCAGTCGTTCTGGAACTCGGACATGTCGACCTCGTTCTCGCGGCAGTGCTGGACGTAGGTCTCGACGCCTTCCCGGGTCGCGGCGACGGTCTGTGCGCCGCGGCGACCGGCTTCACCGATCATGAAGGCGATGTGCTCGGCCTGGCGGCCGAACTGCTCGGTCGTGCTCGAGTTCGTCGCACCCTGGATGTAGCCCATGTAGAACATGCCGGGGAACTTGTCGGTGATGACGCCGTGCATGGTGCTGGGGCCTTCGCTCCAGTGGTCGTAGATCGATTCGCCGCCTTCGCCCGTGACAGTGTCGATGCCCCAGCGGCGCTTGAGGTCCGAGGTCACCTCGAAGCCCGAGGCGAAGACCATCAGGTCGACTTCGTATTCCACCCCATCGGCAACGAAGCCCTTCTCGGTCATGCCCTCCACGCCCTGCGTCGGCGAGACGTCGATCAGCTTGACGTTCGGGCGGTTGAAGGTGGGATAGAACTCGTTGTTCGAAAGCGGCCGCTTGCACATGAAGCGGAACCACGGCTTGAGGATCTCGGCGGTCTTCTTGTCCTCCACCAGCGCGTCGACGCGGCGGCGCAGGCGTTCCATCACCTGGAAGTCGATCACTTCGCGTCGTGCCATCATCTCCTCGATGGAGATCTGCGGGAAGCCTTCGGCTTCCAGCTCGATGTTGAGGTTGCGGTTGACCTCGGTCCAGATGTCGCAGATGAGATCGGGCTCGCCGGGATTGAACACCACTTGCGCGCCGCGGTGGAAGTTCGCCATGCGCTCCTGCTGCCAGCCGGGCTTGAGCGAGGCGGCCCAGTCAGGGTCCGTCGGCGGATTGGGGCGCTCGTCGATGTTCGAAGGCGTGCGCTGCAGGACGTAGAGCTGCTTGGCGTACTTGCCGAGGAACGGCACCGCCTGCACCGAGGTGGCGCCGGTGCCGACGATGGCGACACGCTTGTCGGCCAGCTTGTCGAGCACGGGGTTGTCCCAGGACCCGCCGGAATAGTCGTGTTCCCAGCGGCTGGTGTGGAACATCTTGCCCTTGTATTCATGAATGCCGGGGATGCCGGGCAGCTTGGGCATGTTCATCACGCCGCCAGCCATGATCACGAAGCGGGCCTTGATGTCGTCGCCCCGGTTGGTCTTCACGTGCCAGCGCTTGATCGTTTCGTCCCAGACGATGCTTTCGACCAGGGTATGAAACAGCGCCTTGTCGGCAAGGTCGAAGTCCTCGGCCATCTTCTGGCAGTAGGCCTGGATTTCCCAGCCGTCGGAGAACTTCTTTGAGGGCATGAAGCCCGTTTCCTCGAGCAGCGGCAGGTAGCAGTAGGCATCGTTGTCGCACTGCACGCCGGGATAGCGGTTCCAGTACCACACGCCGCCGAAGCCGCCCGCGTGGTCGATGTTGCGCACGTTGGAGATGCCCTGCTTGTGCAGATGATAACCGGCGAGGATGCCCGAGAAACCTGCCCCGAGGATGGCCACGTCGATCTCCTCGTCGAGCGCATCGCGCGGAGCGATGGGGGTGAAGGGGTCGTGGGCATAGTTGTCGGAAAGATCGTCGGTCGGGCGCACGTACTGCTCGCCGCCCTCGCGGCGCAGGCGCTTGTCGCGCTCGGCGCGGTACTTCGCCTTGAGGGCCGGAATATCGAGTTCTGCGGCCGGCGGCACGTTGGTCTTCTGGCAGGTCATGTCCGTTCCCACTTCTCCGGTTGGCAGCTCTTTCAGAATGGCCGCCATGTTTGCGCTGTGATCTAGACTTGCGCGATTAATTGTCAACAGTGTTGTTCATTATAGCAAGGTCATCGGCCCTCGCGCGCCATCGCGAAACTGTAGCCGATGTGGTCGACATGGCCGTGAAGCCCGAAGTCGAGGACCTGCGGATTGTCCGCCCCCTTGTCGTGGAAGCCCTCGCAGGCAGCGGCGACATCCTCGATGGTCCACGAGGGGCGGTAGACGCCCTTGGTCTCCGCAATGAACATGCGCGAGATGCGTCCGGCGATCGAGGCGATCATCTCGCCGGAGACCGGGCAGGCCTCGTGCGCCAGCCAGGCGACGACGGGGGCAACAAGCTCGGGGTCCATCGGCGGGTACTGCGAAATGTCGATGCCTTCGGCCATGCGCGTCACGGCACTGGGTACGATGACATTGGACTTGACGTTGAATTCTTCGCCCTCGAGCGCGGCGACGCTGTTGAGGCCGATCATGCCCGCCTTCGACATGCCGTAGTTCACGCAGCGGTTGTTGCCATAGACGCCGCCGATCGAGCTGGTCAGCACGATGCGCCCGAAGTTCGCGTCGCACATGGGGCCGAACGCGGCCTGAACGACATGGAAGGCGCCCATCAGGTGGACGTCGACGACGGACTTGAAGTCGTCGTAGCTGATCTCGCGGATGGTGCCGTAGCGAACGTTGCCGGCGTTGTGGATCAGTGAGTCGATCCGCCCCCAGGTGTCGAACGCGCTCTGGATGATCGCCTTGCCGCCTTCGGGGGTGGCCACCGAATCGCCGTTGGCGATCGCCTCGCCGCCTGCCGCGACGATTTCATCGACCACAGTCTGCGCCACGCTTGTATCCGGTCGGTCGCCGTTGATCGCGCCGCCGAGGTCGTTGACGATGACCTTGCATCCGCGGGAGGCGAGCAGCAGGGCATAGGCGCGGCCAAGACCGCGGCCGGCCCCGGTCACGACCGCGACGCGGCCGTCGAAGCGCATTTCGGGGGTGGGCATGCTCAGGTCATCCTCTTGGGTGGGCGGCGGGCTAGATGCCCGGAAACGGCGACTTGCGCGGCGCCGCACCTGTCCGCCATGAAGGGTGTGGGATTGTTATCGGTGCACCCGACGAATATCCGCACGCACGCACCCTTGGCAATGGCCGATGCCGACCGATTGGCACGCCCCGGCGATGGGCGAAGGGGCGCCGTCGGCCACGTTGCGTGGGGCGGCAGCGGGCGATAGGACTTGGCTAAAGACTCGGCGCGAGGCCGGGGGAGAAGGATGTATACATGCTGAAACCTGCTGGCCGAAACCGCGACACCGTAGCCGCCAAAGCCGCCGAAGGCTGGACACTCGACCGGGCGACGTCGTCGAGCCGGCTGAACGGTGCAAACGGTCTTCGCACCGGTGCCGACGGGCGCATCTATGTGGCGCAGGTTGCGGGCAGCAAGGTCAGTGCCATCGATGTCGATACCGGCGCGATCGAGACGATCAGTCCGATGGGCGGCGGCATCGTCGGTCCGGACGATCTCGCCTTCGACAGCGCGGGCAATCTCTACTGCACCGAAATCACCGAGGGGCGCGTCTCGATGATGACGCCCAAGGGCGAGTACAAGGTTATCGAGGGCGACATGCCGGTGGCCAATCCGATCACCTGCTATCAGGACCGCATCATTGCCGGCGAGCTGCGCATGGGGGCGCGGATCATGGAACTGGACAAGAACGGCGGGGCGCCGCGCGTCATCGTCAAGGGGCTGCCAATGGTCAACGCCTTCGAAGTCGGTCCCGACGGCAAGCTCTATTTCCCGGCTCAGGGCGCCAACGAAATCTGGCGCGTCAGCCTCGACGGGGGCGAGCCCGAAGTGGTCGCCAAGGATCTCGGCGTGCCGGACTCGGTCAAGTTCCACCCCGATGGTTACATCGTCTCGACCCAGGTCTATTCGGGGCAGGTGCTCAAGATCGACCCGCGCACCGGCGAAAAGGAAGTGCTCGCGGACATCGGTCCGGGCCTCGACAACGTCGCTTTCGTCGGTGGCCGTACCTTCGTTTCGCATATTACCGGCTCGATCCACGAGATCACCGCGCCGGGCGTGGCGAAACCGCTGGTCGACAAGGGCCTGCAATGGCCGATCGGCCTTGCGGTCGGCGCTGACGGCACGCTCTTCGTGGCGGACGGCGGGTTTACCTACACACTGGCGCCGGGCGGTGAACTGCAGCTCGCGGGCATGCTCTTCTCGCCCGGTTTCCCCGGCTGGGTGCGTGACGTCACGGCTGCGGGGGCCGGTGAGTGGGTCGTGACGACGGCTAACGGCGATGTCGCGCGTTTCCGTCCGGCCGCGCAGGAAAGCGAAGTGCTGGCCAGTGGCCTTGACCTGCCCATGGGCGTGGATGGCCTTCCCGGCGGCGGCTTTGCGGTCGCCGAGTTCGGGACCGGTAAGGTTCTGATGGTCGTCGATGGCCGCAAGGAGGAGCTGGCGAGCGGTCTCGACCGGCCGGTCGGCGTTGCCGTCGCGGGTGACGGCACTGTCTATGTGGCCGAGAGCGGCGCGGGCCGCGTGGTCAAGCTGGCCGGCGGGCGCAAGAAGACGGTGCTCGACGGTCTCGCCCGTCCCGAAGGCATCGCGATTGTCGGCGGCACGCTTTACGTCGCCGATCCCGGTGCCGGCGAAGTCGTTGTTAGCGACTTGTCGGGCGGTGCGCGCGAGGTTGCTGCCAGAGACCTGCCGATCGGCGCGCCCGGCGGAGCGAAGCCAGTGCAGCTGGGCGGTGTGGGCGACATGTGCGGGCCGATGAACACCTTCACCGGCATCGCTGCTGCGAGCGACGGGACCGTCTATCTTTCGGCCGATGCCGAAGGCAGCGTTCTGGCACTGCGACGGGCCTGACATGGCGACATCGACGCTCAGCGCGCGAGAGGAGTGGCGCGCCCATGCCATGGTGCCGGTCGCGGCGGGGCTCGGCTATGCCACCAGCGTGATCCACATCTATGGCATCGGCCCCTATTTCGGGCCGATCGCGCAGGAGTTCGGCTGGAGCCGGACCGAAGTCACCTTCGGCCTTACCATAGCGACGCTGGTGCAGGCGGTGGGCGGCGTGTTCATCGGCCTTGCCGTGGACCGGTTCGGCCCGCGCCGGTTCGGCGTTGTCGGGCTGCTGATGATCGGTGCGGCCTTTGCCTTGCTGGGCACGGCCGACGGTTCGCTGGTGCAGTGGTATCTGCTGTGGTCGCTCATCGCGCTCGCGGCGCTGCCGGTGCAGGCTTCGGTCTGGACCAGCGCGGTGGCCTCGCTCTTCCATGTCTCGCGGGGGATGGCCTTTGCCGTAACGTTGTGCGGCGCCTCGATCGCGGCCGGCGTCTTCCCGCTGGTGGCGACTTACGCCATTTCCGAGTTTGGCTGGCGGGCGGCCTTTTCGGCCCATGCCGGGGTCTGGCTGCTGGCGGCGTTTCCCGTGATCTTCCTGTTCTTCCATGGCCGGTTCGACCGGGGGCGCAAGGCGCCGCAGAAGGAAGAGGGCAGCAAGGGCGGCATGGGCGACATGCCGGGGGTGAGCCTTTCCGAAGGCCTGCGCTCCAGCATCTACCACCGGCTCTTCGTCGCCAGCCTGCTCTTCACCTTCACGATCATTGCCATCGTCGTGCATTTCACCGCGATCCTCGGCGATCAGGGGGCGGACCCGCTGACGGCGGCGGCGATCGCATCCTTCGTCGGCTGGTTCTCGCTGGCGGGCCGGCTTGGTACCGGGCTGCTGCTCGATCGCTTCCCGGCCTCGCTGGTCGGCGCGGCGGTGTTCATGCTGCCGGTCGCGGGGTGCCTGCTGCTGCTGTTCTTCGGAACCACTTATGTCGGGATGGTGATGGCATCCGCGCTGATCGGGCTCACGCTCGGTGCGGAGATCGACGTCGTGGTCTTCCTGCTGACCCGCCACTTCGGCCTCAAGAACTTCGGCGGGCTCTATGGCGGCGTGCTGGCGGCGCTGTCGGTCGGTACGGCGGTGGGCCCGCTCGCGGCAGCCCGCATCTTCGACGTCACCGGCAGCTACACGGGTTTCCTGTGGCTGGCGCTGGCCTCCATGACCGGCAGCAGCCTTGCCATCGGCACCCTGCCGCGCCGCAATGAGGCCTTTGCCGGGCACTGAACGGGACTGGCCGGAACCGCTCGGGCGATTTGCGCGAATGTGCCAATAATGAGATAACGAACGCAAATCGGCACAAACTTCAAGACCACGAGGATCGCATGGGTGAGATAGGCAAGATCGTGCAGGCGCCGGATGAACTGGTGGCTCCGGTCAACGTACCGGCCGAGGCCTACGTGTCCCCGGAATATGCCAGGGCAGAGCGCGACAAGCTGTGGCGCAAGGTCTGGCTGCAGGCCGGGCGGCTCGAGGACATCCCCGAGGTCGGCAACTACATCACGTACGACATCATCGACGATTCGGTGATCGTGGTGCGCTCGTCGGAAACCGAAATCCGCGCCTTCCACAATGTCTGTCCGCACCGCGGCCGCAAGCTGGTGGATACGCCCAAGGGCATGCGCAACGCGCGCGGTTCGCGCCCCAACTTTATCTGCGGCTATCACGGCTGGACCTTCGATCTGGAAGGGACCAACACCTACATCGAGCATCAGGAAGACTGGCAGGGGCACTTGTGCGGCGGACTGGCCGATCTCGGCAAGGCTCAGGTCGATACCTGGGGCGGCTGGATCTGGATCAACCTCGATCCCGAGTGCATGCCGCTCGCCGAATACCTCCATCCCGCAGCGACCATGCTCGATCCCTATGGCCTTGAAAACATGCGTCCGCGCTGGCGCAAGTGGGTGGTGTTCGAATGCAACTGGAAGGTCGCGATGGAGGCCTTCTGCGAGACCTACCACGTCTCCACCACGCACCCCGAATTCATGGAATTCGGCCAGTTCCGCGGCTGGGCGCGCAATCAGGGCCTGCACTCCAACATCGGCTACGATGCGCCCAAGGGGCAGGAAGAGGATTCGGGCAAGCTGCGCCTCGGCGCGGGTGAGGATCCGCGCCTGACCACGGCGGAGATGCAGAACTTCACCTGGGAAAACGCCAATACCAACACCACGCGCACGCTGGTGGACGTGGCCAACCGTCTGAAGGACGAACTGCCCGAAGGCACGCCGGCCGCCAAAGTCTCGGCCTACTGGATCACCACCGCGCGCAAGGAAGATGCCGAGCGCGGCGTCGTTTGGCCGACGGTGGATCCGCAGCACACCGCGCAGGCCGGAACCGCCTGGCAGATCTTCCCCAACTTCCAGATCGGTCACGCCGTCAACAACATGCTGTGCTATCAGGCGCGGCCCTACGGCACCGATCCCGACAAGTGCATCTTCGAGGCGGCTGTCTATGAGCTGTGGCCCGAAGGCGAGGCGCCCGAGACCGAGTGGGAATACACCCAGCCGCACGAATGGCCGCCGGTGCTACAGCAGGACTTCGACAACATGGCTGCCGTCCAGCAGGGCATGAAGAACGTGGGCTATCGCGGTGCGCAGCCCAATCCCTACATGGAGCGTTCGGTGGCGTCGCTGCACATGAACCTTGCGAAGTTCATGGGCACGGGAGCCCCCAAGACCTATTGATCGGATACTGCCGGGGCGAGGGGATCTGCTCCTTGCCCAGGCCTGCCCCGCGAAAGCGGGCAACAGGTGTGGTCGGGACCGAAAACGGACAGGGACCAGAAGAGAGAGGGGCCGATTCATGCAATTCCCGCTCGTTCACGTCAGCTGGGCGATTGCCGACAATGCCGACAGGCCTGCCTGCGATGTCTTCTTCCAGGACGTGTTCGGCGCCGAGCCGGTCTATGAGATCCTCGTGACGCCCGAGACCGAGAAGATGGGGCTCGACCGCGAGGAAACGCTGATGATGATCGGCGATACCATGGTCATTCCCATAGCCCCTGCCGGACGCGGTGCGCAGGAAGGCGCGCCCACCGGCGACATGCTGCGCCGTTCCGCCGCGCCGATGCGCTGGCTGGGCCTCGCGCTCAAGGTCAGGGATCTTGCCGAGGCCGATGCGTGGTTCGCGGCACGCGGGTTCAAGCGCCATTACGATCCGGGCATGGAAGCGCACTATTTCCTCGTCCCGCGCGGACAGGCGATGGGTGTCCGGCTCGAAATCGTGAAGCAGGACATGCCCAACGAGCCGCGCACCAGACCGGACTGGTCGATCGCCAGGTGGCGCGATTCGCATCCGCTCGGGATCGAGGGGCTGCAGGCGGTCGGCGTCAGCGCGCCGTCGCTGGCCGAGGCTCGCGAGCTGTTCGGTGGCAAGCTGGAATGGCCCGAAATCGGATCGCGAGACACCGCTACCGACGGGTGGTGCGGCGCGACCTGCGCAGCCTTTGCCATGGGGGATACGGTGCTCGAGGCGCTTGTCGGCAATGGCGACGCCGGCGGCGCGGCAATGAGCGGGAAATGCCCGGTCTCCGCGCATGCCCGCGATGTGAAGGGCATCTATCACCTCGTCTTCAAGGTAAAGGATGCCGCGTCCGCGGTTTCCTATCTGCGCGGCAAGGGGCTGACCGTGATCGGCAATTCGGCCGACCGCTTCGCCATCCATCCCGAGCAGGCGCACGGACGGCTGATCTGGTTTACCGAGACGACGCCGGAGGGATATCCCGAAGTGGGATCGAAGCTGGACGCCCTGGCCGCGTTCTAGTGCGGGGCCCGATCGCTGCCGCGCTCGTCGGCGCTCAGGAAGAACAGGCTTCCGATGTCGGCCCGAAAGCGTTTCAGGCGGAGCGTTGTCAGCAGCGATTCGACATTCGCCAGCACGCCGATGCCCAGCACGGCGAGAAACAGTCCGCGCGAGTAGCCAATCGCATAGAGCCAGACGACAAAGGCTCCGGAGCCGAATGCGGCGGTCTTCGACGTATAGAGATGATAGGCGGGAAGTCCGCCGAACTTCGCAAGACATGTGGCCGCCGCCGCGGCATAGCTGGCCAGGAACACGATGATCCACGGCAGCTCGGGCCGCAGTGTGTTCGCCTCGAAGAGGTAGAGCCCGAGCAGCCCGGCGAGCACCGTGCATGCGTCGGCAATGGTGTCCATCCTCGCCCCGTTCTCGGAAACCTGGCCGAGCCGGCGGGCAATCGGGCCATCGATGAGATCGCTGACCAGGCTGATGATGATGAGAATGAAGAAGGCGTCGCGATGTCCTGCCAGCGCCATCCCCGCCGCGACGGGCGCGGCGGCAAGCCGGTAGATGGTCAACAGATCCGCGAACCTGGGAATGGGTACACCTTCGCCATTTCGGCGCCTACGCCACGGGTAGGAGGGATCTACGCAGGCCACCTGTTCCCCGGCAAGCGAAAACGGCCTGCAGGCGGCGGAGGGGTGTTCCGGCGTTACCTGGCCTCGCCGATCAGTTTCAGCGCTTCGGGTGAGGTCCAGTCGTTGCCGCCGGTAAAGCGCCAGACTTCCTTCCCCTCGCTGTCGAACAGCACGGTCACGGGCAGGTTCCCGCCGTACTGGAAGCCGAGGTCGCCCTTTTCGTCGATCCAGGGCTGGATGTTGTCGAGCTTGCGGCGGCGCAGGATCTCGACGACCTTGTCGGGCTGGCCCATGTCCTGCGAGATCGGCAGGACGGTGACGCCAAGGTCCTTTTCCTGACCGATCAGGGTATCGAGCGTGGGCATCTCGGCAATGCACGGCGCGCACCATGTGGCCCACAGGTTGATCAGCAGGGGCTTGCCCCTGAGCGAGGAGAGGTCGAGCGTTTCGCCGGTATCGTCGACCAGCGTGATGTCCGGCAGCCGATCGCCCTTGTGCGAGCGGTCGAGCTTCTCGGCCGGTTTCTCCGCCACGGCACCGTTGCTCTCCGGAGCGGCCTGCGAAGCCTGCGGTTGCGTGTCCCCGCTGCTTTGCTTATCGCAGCCGCCGGCCAGCAGGGCGGCTGCCCCGGCGATGGAACACAGGACAAGCGACTTGAGCGATTTGGAAGACGGCAAGACGGGCGGCTCCAACCAGATGTGGGGCGGACGGTTCGCGGAAGGACCGTCGGCGATCATGCGCGAGATAAACGCCTCGATTCCCTTCGACAAGGCGCTGTGGCGGCAGGATATCGCGGCGAGCAAGGCACACGTCGCGATGCTGGGGGCCTGCGGCGTCGTTTCGGATTCCGACGCGGTGACGATCCGCGATGGTCTCGACAAGGTCGCCGCCGAATACGAGGCCAATGGCGTGCCCGAGGACTGGGACCTCGAGGACATCCACATGACCACCGAATCGCGCCTGGCCGAGCTGATCGGCCCGGCGGCGGGGCGCTTGCACACCGCGCGCTCGCGCAACGATCAGGTGGCGACCGATTTTCGCCTCTGGGTGCGCGATGCCATGGATCAGGCCGATGCCGGGCTGCGGGCGCTGCAAGTGGCGCTGGTCACGCGCGCGGGCGAACACGCCGACAGCATCATGCCGGGTTTCACGCACCTGCAGACCGCGCAGCCGGTCACGCTCGGCCATCACCTGATGGCCTACTACGAGATGATCGCGCGCGACCGCTCGCGTTTTGCCGATGCGCGCAAGCGCATGAACCGCAGCCCGCTCGGTTCGGCGGCGCTTGCCGGCACCGGCTTCCCCATCGACCGTACGATGACCGCGCAGGCGCTCGGCTTCGACGCGCCGACCGACAACAGCCTCGATTCGGTCTCCGACCGCGACTTTGCGCTCGATTATCTGATGGCCGCCAGCCAGTGCTCGTTGCACCTCTCGCGCCTGGCAGAGGAATTCATCATCTGGGCGAGCCAGCCCTTCGGCTTCGTCGCGCTGCCCGATGCGCTCTCCACCGGCAGCTCGATCATGCCGCAGAAGAAGAACCCGGACGCCGCCGAGCTGGTGCGCGGCCATGCCGGGCGCATCTCCGGCTGCCTCACCGCGCTGATGATGACGATGAAGGGCCTGCCGCTCGCCTATTCGAAGGACATGCAGGACGACAAACCGCCGGTCTTCGAAGCCGCCAGCCTGCTGGCGCTGTCGATCGCGGCGATGACGGGCATGGTCGCCGACACGAAGTTCCGCACCGACCGCATGCGCGGGGCTGCCGAACTGGGCTTCGCCACCGCCACTGACCTTGCCGACTGGCTGGTGCGCGAGGGCGACATTCCCTTCCGCGAGGCGCATCACATCACCGGCGCTGCGGTGAAGCTTGCCGAGACGCGCGGCGTGGCGCTCGACCAGTTGCCGCTGGATGATCTCAAGGCCATCGACAGCCGTATCGACGAGCGCGTATTCAAGGCGCTCTCGGTCGAGGCTTCGGTCGCTGCGCGCAAGAGCCACGGCGGCACCGCGCCCGAGCAGGTGCGCCTGCGCGTGGCCGAAGCACGCGCCGCGCTCGGCCTGGAGTAACGGAAATGCGCAAGGTTCTCGCTTTCGTCCTGCTTGCCGCGCTCGCAGCCTGCGGGCAGCGTTCGGGGCTGGGCGTGAAACCGGGCAAGGAGCTTCCCCCGGCGCCCTACGGCCGCGCCGAAAGGCCCAATGCGTCGGAGTTGCTCGAACCCCCGACCACGGCGATTCCCGAACGCAGCGTGGAATTGCGCACCCGCTCCGAAGAGCGGGAGGACGATCCCTTCGATCTGCCGCCGCCCGAAGCGCCCCAGCCCGATTAAGTCTTACAGGACACCCATGGACCATTTCGAACTCAGGAACGGCGAGCTTCATGCCGAGGATGTGTCGCTGGCTGCCATTGCCCGCGACGTCGGTACGCCCGTCTACGTCTATTCGCGCGCCACGCTCACCCGCCATGCGAAAGTGTTCCGCGAGGCGCTGTCGGCGCTGCCGAAGGTACACATCGCCTTTGCCGTGAAGTCCAACCCCAACCTTGCCGTGCTGCGCCTGCTGGCCAGTCAGGGCTATGGTGCGGACGTCGTCTCGGAAGGTGAGATGAACCGTGCGCTGGCTGCCGGCATTCCGGCGGAGGACGTGGTCTTCTCCGGCGTCGGCAAGACCCATGCGGAACTGACGGCGGCGGTGCGCGCCGGGATCGGCCAGTTCAACCTCGAAAGCGAGGAAGAGGGCGTCGAACTGGCGGAAATCGCGGCCTCGCTCGGCAAGACCGCGACGTGCGCGCTGCGCGTCAATCCCAATGTCGATGCCAAGACGCACGCCAAGATCTCGACCGGCAAGGCAGAGAACAAGTTCGGTGTCGCCTATGATCTTGCCGCCGACATCTACGAACGCCTTTCGGCGCTGCCGGGGCTGCATATGCGCGGGCTGGCTGTCCACATCGGCAGCCAGATCAGTGATCTGGAACCCTCGCGGCAGGCCTTCGGCAAGATGGGCGTGCTGATGGCGGCGATCCGCGAACGCGGTCTGAGCGTCACGCACATGGACCTCGGCGGCGGTCTCGGCGTGCCTTACAAGGCGGGCGAACAGCTTCCCACGCCAGCCGATTACGGCGCGATGGTGGCCGAAGCGACGAAGGGCTGGGACGTCACGCTGATGTTCGAGCCGGGCCGCGTCATTACCGGCAATTCCGGCGTGCTCGTCACCGAGGTGGTGCGCGTCAAGCAGGGCGTGGGCCATCCCTGGGTAGTGGTCGATGCGGCGATGAACGACCTGGCGCGGCCCGCGATGTACGATGCCTGGCACGATTTCGCGGCGGTGAAGCCGACTGGGGAGACCATGGTCGCCAACATTGTCGGTCCGATCTGCGAAAGCTCCGACACCTTCGCCATGGCGCGCGAGATCGATGCGGTGAAGGCCGGCGACCTTGCCGCGTTCCGCACTGCCGGCGCCTATGGCGCGACGATGGCCAACACCTACAACTCGCGCGCGCTGGTGCCCGAGGTGATGGTGGATGGCGACAGATGGGCGGTTGTCGCCAACCGCATCGAGCCGGCCGCGATCCTGGCCGCCGAGCAGGTGCCGGAGTGGCTTGATTGACGTCGGGGTGCTAGCCTGACGCCATGATCGAAACGCTGCCCCTCTTCCACCGCATCGCCGGCCAGCCGGTCGTGGTGCTGGGCATGGGGGAAGCGGCCGGGGCCAAGCGGCGTCTGGTGGAACGGGCGGGCGGGATCGTCGTCGACGACTTGCAGGAAGGCATCGACAAGGGGGCACGGTTGGCTTTCATCGCCCACGAGGACGATGTCGCCGCCGAAGCGGATGCGATCCGTGCACGCTGCGCCGGGCTTCTCGTCAATGCCACCGACCGGCCCGCGCTGTGCGATTTCACGGTGCCGTCCATTCTCGACCGCTCGCCGGTTCTTGTCGCCATCGGTACCGGGGGCGCATCGGCGGGACTGGCCAAGCAGCTCCGGCTGCGGCTCGAGCGGATCCTGCCGCAATCGCTGGGCGCGCTGGCTGCGTCGCTCGGCAAGGCACGCGGTGCCCTGCGCTTGCGCTTCCCCGACGCCGGAGATCGCCGCCGCGCGCTCGACGGTGCGCTGGGGGACGGGGGGGCGCTCGATGTCCTGATCGAAGGGGGCGAGGATCGTGTGGACGCATGGCTCGCCGGTGCGGCGGCCCCCGCGGCGGACAGGGTCGAAATCGTCCTGCGCAGCGGCGATCCGGAGGATCTGACCTTGCGCGAGGCGCGTTTGCTGGGATCGGCCGATGTCATTGCCTTCGAGGCGGGTGTTCCGGTGCAAGTCCTCGACCAAGCGCGGGCCGATGCCCAACGCATGGCCATCGCAGGGAGCGCCGTTCCGGCGACCGGCATCGGCCTGACGGTGGTGCTGCGGGCGCCTACTTGAGATTGCGTTGCTTCGGAAGGTTTCGATGCCGCCGAACCATGCCGTGATCTTTTCGCAATGCCGCGTGCGGCTCTGGTATTGTCCATCGTGTTCTTGTTCTTGGAAGACGTTTCCGCGAACAGCCATGGCTTTTCCCGCCATTACAATCTTTTAATTAATAACATGATCTTCGTTAATGCAGGTTTCATCCCTATAAGGGCAGTTCGTGTACTGTGATTGGGGGCGTGACCGTGTCCGAAAACGAACCGTTTATTCTGCCCGGGATCGATCGTGCTGCATTGCCGGACCTCGATGTTCTGACCGGGGTATTTGGAAGCTGGGCCGACTGGTCGCGTATCGATGCCGAAGACGACAACCATGCAGAACTCATGACGTGCCTGTTTCCCTTTGCTGCGATTGATTGATGTTGCCCCAATGCAGACAGGAAGCGCGCAGGACCCGCTGAGCGGGGATCAGGACCAATGGAAGAAGGGGCAGGCGGCTCTTGCGGAAAGGCTCGCCGGCTGGCGGGCCGAGCCCGAGGTCGCCTCGGTTCTGGCCGGGGTTGAGCGTTTCGGAGCGGGCCGCGTGCTGGAACATTGCGGGTCGCTGGCGGACCTGTTCAGCCCGGGAAGTCCGCGTGCGCATGCATTCGCGAGCGGGTTCGTGGCTGTCGGGGTAGGCGGGCTCGGTGACTATCCGCTTGGCCAGTTGCCGCTGATGCATGGCAAGCGCGATGCCGTTCCCACGCTGGTGCTGGCGAGTGCCGGCCGCGCGAGCCTGGCGCTCGCTGCCTATGACGGGGTTGCGCTGGAAGGTCTGACCGCGCCCAAGACCGCGAAATTCGCACCGCAGGAGACCTGGATTCACGTCCTTTCCGGTTCGGGCGAGGCGGACCTTGTCCTTCGCCGCGACGGAGAGGGCGGGCGGGCGGTCCTGCGATCGGGCCGGCTCGATCTGATGCCCGGAATGGCCTACTACCGCTATGGCCTGCGAGAGGCCCTGCACGTGCGGCGCGTTACGGGCAGTCTCGTGCTGTTGCGCCTGCAGCGCCAGCTCGTCGATCCCGAGCCGACGCGGGAGTACAGCCTGCCCGACGGCGCTCTCGTGCATCAGGCAGCGGCACGCCTCAAGGATTCGCGCCGTGAGCTGGCGATGGCGCTGCTCGGCCGGATGGGGCGCAAGGATGCAGTGACGCAAATGGCGCGGATCGCATCGGGAGAAGCCGACCCGGAAGCGGGAGAGGGGTTTCGCTGGCAAGCGCTGCGCGAGGTTCTCGCGCTCGACTCCGCTGCCGGGTTCCAGTTGCTTGCGCGGATTTCTGCGCGCGAGGACGATCCGCTGGCGAAGCCGGCGGCGTCGCTGCAGGCCTCGCTGCTGGAGGCCTGGCCGAACCTGGGGAAGGCCGTTGAATGGCCACGGTGATTGCCGTACGCGATCCGACGCCGGCCTCGCTGGAGGAATGCGTCGAGGCGCTTGTGACCTGGGGGTTCGACCCCGGCGAGGAGGAAAGCCTCTCGCATGCGGCGAACTGGCTGAAGCGGCTGGGCAATGACCCGCACTTCCTGGGCGATGCCCTCGTCGACATGATGGCCGGGCTGGGCGGGGATGCGATGGATCTCCCCGCGACCCAGGGCGCGGGCATCAATCACATCGTGCTGGTCCCGCCAGAGCGCGGCAATTTCACGATCAGTGCCCATATCTGGCCCTCCCTTGCGGACCATGCCTTGCGCGCGAGCGCGCCGGAGGCGCTGGGCTATGGCATCGTGCGCGATCACAATTACGACTTTCTCGACCTGGGATACTTCGGGCCGGGCTGCGAAATCGACGATTACGAATGCGATCCTGAAACGATGGCGGGCTGGCAGGGTGAGCCGGTCATGCTGACCCCACTCGGCCGTTCGCGGATGGAGACCGGGAGCATCGTGCATTACCGCGCCGGCCGCGATTTCCGCTGCCTGCATCCGCCCGAATCGCTTTCCGTGACACTGACGCTTTCGCACGCGCATCCATCTCATTGCTGGCGCGATCATTATGTTCTGGAGCGCCGGAGAGGGCGTGCCGGGGCATTCCGCATTGCCCGGGTGCTCGGGCACGGGCCGAGCGAGACCTTTCTGCGGATCGCCGTGGCCCTTGGCGGTGAGGAGGCGCAGGATCTCGCCCGGCGCCTGGGCACGAGCCATCCGAGCGATCGCATGCGCATCGCCGCCTGGCGCGCACTGGCGAGTTCCGCACGGGATCGCGAGGCGCGCGATGCGGTCTGGCGCGAGGCGGAGGGCGCCGGCAACCGGGTTGTCGCGATGGTCGCCAGGCGGCAGCGGAGCTAGAACATCCCTCCCGCCAGCGCATCGATGGCGCCTTGCAGGATGACCGCCGCAGCAGCCGAATCGATGCGCGTGGCGCGTTTCGCGCGGCTCATGTCCTGTTCGATCAGCCCGCGCTCGGCGCCGGTGGTGGACCAGCGTTCGTCCCACAGCAGGATCGGCAGGCCGAGCGCGGCGAGATTGCGGGCATAGGCGCGGCTCGACTGGGCGCGCGGGCCTTCCGAGCCGTCCATGTTGAGCGGCAGGCCGATGACGATGCCCTTGACCGAACGCTCGCGAATCAGCGCTTCGAGCACGGCCTTGTCGGCCCCGAACTTGCCGCGTTTCAGCGTCTTGCCGGGCGAGGCGAAACGCCAGCCGGCATCGCAGAATGCCGTGCCGATCGTCTGGGTGCCGAGGTCGAGGCCGAGCAGCGCGCCGGCATCGGGCAGCGCGTCGCGGAATTCGAGCGCGCCGGTGGTGATCACGGCGCCCATCTCAGCGGTGCGCCTCGTGCCATGCCGCGGTACGTCTGGCGAAATCGGATCGCAGGTTGGCCCAGAACAGCGTCAGGTCGTAGACGTGGTAGTTGTTGCCTGGCAGCACGAAGGCGGCGAGATCGAGCTTGGGCGGCGGGCCGATGTGCAGGAAGTGATCCTGCTCGCAGGCCGCAGGCACGACCTTCTCGACAAGTTCCCCGCCGCCGTTCTTGAAATCGGGCACGAGCGTCCCGGTATTCGGCGCGGCATCCGAGGACCCGTCGCGCGTGCCGGTCAGCGGATTGGTGCACAGGAAGTCGCTGCCGCGCACCGGCTGTCCGTCGAGGCCCGTCTGGCGGTCGTAGGCTTTCATCAGCATGCTCGTGTCGGCAGGATCGGCAACCGTCAGCCAGCTCATGACGCATCCCGATTCCGCGGCCGTTTCGCAGGCGGGCAGGCCCATCGCCGGCAGGTCGTGCCGGGCCGAGACCTGCCAGCCGACCACATAGGCGGCGGCGATCCGCCCGGCGAGCGGGGTTCCGGCCACGCGGTCGCGCATCAGCCGGCGCAGCAGCAGGGCCCCCTGGCTGTGACCGGCCAGAACGATCGGCTGGTCCTGCGGGACGTTGCGGATGAAGACGTCGAAAGCGGCGAGAACGTCGCGGTAGGCAAGGTCGATTGCCTTGCCGGCCTCCGGCCTGTCGGTGAAGAATGCGCCGATGGCGGCCTGACGGTATCGCGGCGCCCAGACGGCATCGGCCGCGTTGAACGGGCTGGCCATCGTCTGGACGTAGATCCGTGCACGTTCGCGCGACGCCGCATCGTCGAGGCTGGCGTTCCAGTCGTCCTTTTCCATGTAGCTGGTGGGATGGATGAAGAAGACGGAGACCTTTGCCGCGCCGGTCCGGCCTTGCGCGTGGGCCGGCAGCCATTGGGCGGGATCGTCTTTCTTCTTCATGCCCGGCCGGGCGATCCACATCTTCGGATCGTCGTAGGCACCGGCGGCCAGTGCCGGGCGCTCGCGGAACGGACCATCGGGCACGAAGGCCATTTCCGTCAGGTCTTCGGCGTAGAAGATCAGCGCCAGCCTGGCGAGGATGAAGAGCACGACGCACACGGCGACGACGTAGAGGAACTTGCGGGCCATGCACCGCGTCTCGCCCGAGCCGGCGCCCGGGTCAAGCGCGGGGGCTTACGCGCGGGGCATCATGGCTTCAGCGCGATGCCGCCTCGCTCTTCGCGTAGGCCTCGGCAACGGCGGGGTCGATCTGCGGCCGCAGGCTCTTGAGGGCGCGGCCGGGACGCAGGGCGTCCCACCAGGTCAGCGGGTTCCAGGTCTGGGTCCCGTCGAGCGAGAAGGTGACGAACTCGGCGCGCCCGCCGATGTTGGACAACGGTACCGGACCGCCCAGGCCGCCGCCGGGGCGGCCCATGAAGTCGGTATCGAACGGCGCCCGGCTGTCGGCCGAGCGGTCGCGGTCGTCGCCCATGAGGAAGACGTGGCCTTCGGGGACCGTGATCTCGGGGTAGTTGTCGAGCTGCTGGTCGATGTAGTCGATCACGTCGTAGGTCGCGCCGTTGGGGAGCGTTTCACGATAGGTCGGCAGTTCGTAGACATCGTGCCCGTTGGGCAGGCGCGTGCGGTACTGTTCGAAGCCGTCGTAGCAGTGGCCCGGTAATTGCCCGTCGCACTGGAGGGAATCGTCCGCCGCGATCTGCACCGCCGGCTCGACCTCGCGCCTGATGAACTTGCCGTCGAGCCGGATGCGCCCGTCGATGACGGCAATCCGGTCGCCCGGCAGCGCAACGACGCGCTTGATCAGGTCTTCCTTGCGGTTGCCCGGCACGACGATGACGATGTCGCCGTATTGCGGGGTCTGCCCCAGCAGGCGCCAGGTGCTGCGCGGCAGCAGGTGAAAGCTCAGCGAGGACCAGTTCCAGCCATAGGGGTATTTGGAAACCACCAGCCGGTCGCCCACCAGCAGGCTGGGCATCATCGAGATCGAGGGGATGTAGAACGGCTTGGCGACGAAGGAGTGAAACGCCAGCACGCCCAGCAGCATCAGCGTCAGCCCGCGCAGCTCGTGCCACCAGTTGACCTTTTCGGAGTGCCTCTTCCGGGCCTTGGTATCGGGAACGGTGGAGGCGGTGGAATCGGTCATGATGGGAGGCAACTCGGGTCCTGTTCGGCGGGAAGGGGGCGAGCTTCGATGACGACGAAGGCCTGCGCCCATGGATGATCGTCTGTTAGCGTAAGGTGAACCACGGCTTCATGACCGTCGGGCGTCAGCACGTCGAGCCGCGCGCGCGCGCCGCCGGTCAGGGCCAGGGTGGGCGCACCCGAACTGGCGTTCACCACGCCGATGTCCTTCATGAACACCCCGGCCCTGAAGCCCGTGCCAACGGCCTTCGAAAAGGCCTCCTTGGCCGCGAAGCGCTTGGCCAGCGTACCCGCCTTCGTGAACGGCCGCCGGCCCGCCTTGGCCCGCTCGACGTCCGTGAAGACGCGATTCTCGAAGCGTTCGCCGAAACGGTCGAGCGAATTCTGGATCCGGTCTATGTTGCATAGGTCGGAGCCCATTCCGATGATCACGACGGTCTCCCCGGATCGTCGCCCCGATGAGGGGCGGGATGACGGTTGTGGTTCGATCTCACCGCACTTCGTCCATCAGTGCGCGCATTTTCCTCACGCTGGCTTCCAGCCCGCAGAAGATCGCCTCGCCGATCAGGTAGTGCCCGATGTTGAGTTCCGCCAGCTGGGGGATGGCCGCGATCGGCTGCACGTTCTCGTAGGTGAGGCCGTGTCCGGCGTGCGGTTCGATCCCGTTCTTGGCCGCGAGCGCGGCCATGTCGGCAATGCGCTTCAGTTCCACGGCAACGTCGGCGCCGGTGGCATGGGCATATTCGCCGGTGTGGAGTTCGACCACCGCCGCCCCCAGCTTCATGGCCGCTTCGATCTGGCGCGGTTCCGGGGCGATGAACAGGCTTACGCGGATGCCTGCGTCGGTCAGGCGCGCGACGATCGGCGCGAGCTGGTTGTGCAGCCCTGCCGCGTCGAGCCCGCCTTCGGTCGTGCGTTCCTCGCGCTTTTCCGGAACGATGCAGGCCGCGTGCGGTTTGTGCCGCAGCGCGATTTCCAGCATCTCGTCGGTCGCGGCCATTTCCAGGTTGATTGGCAGCCCGGTGGCGTCCGCTACACGCTGCAGGTCGGCATCGACGATATGGCGCCGGTCCTCGCGCAAGTGCACGGTGATGCCGTCACCGCCCGCCTGGGCCACGATCTGTGCGGCGCGCGCGGGATCGGGGTGCTCGCCGCCGCGTGCATTGCGAATCGTCGCGACGTGATCGATGTTGACGCCGAGGCGCAGCCTGGCGGGATTGAGGACGTTGGTCACGGTCCCGGGTCTCCTCAGGGCTGCGCGCGGCTGCCGGGTTTCACGGCCGGGGTTCCGGCCAGTTCGGGCGGCAGCTCTTCCGGATCGTAAGTCGGGAAGTTGATCGCCACCAGCGGGAAATAGGGGACGCCAAGATCGACGGTGCCGGCCGAACGGTCGACCAGCGAGGCTGCCGCGATCACCTTGCCGCCGGCTTCCTCGATCGCCTTGATCGCCTCGCGCGAGGATTTTCCGGTGGTGACCACGTCCTCGACCATCAGGACCTTGTCGCCCGGTTCGAGCGCGAAGCCGCGGCGCAGTTCGAACGTACCGGTCGGGCGTTCGACGAACATCGCGTCGACCTGCAGCGCGCGGCCCATCTCCTGGCCGATGATGACACCGCCCATCGCCGGCGAGACGACCTTGTCGATCTGCTTGCGGATGTCGTGCGGCAGTGTCGCCGCGAGCGCCACGGCCAGCCGCGCGGCGCGGTCCGGGTTCATCAGGACGCGGGCGCATTGCAGGTAGTGCGCGCTGTGCCTGCCGGAGGAAAGCAGGAAGTGTCCTTCCAGCAAAGCCTTGCTGGCACGGAACTCGGCGAGGACCTCTTCTTCGGTCATTTCGGACAATACCCCTGGTGCGATTTGCATTGATCTGGCGCATGTTTGACGCGCCTTCGGTCAAAAATTCCCCTAGAGGCGCTTGAGACACGCGGCAAGCGCGCGTATAGGCGCGGGCGGAAGGGGGGCTTTCGCCTCCGCATCAGGGGTGCGTGCAGGCGGGGCGACTCGGTTGCGCGTGATAAGGAAAACGGAAGCGCAACAACGATGAAATTCGGCAAAAACGCCAGCGCCGTTAGCCAGTCCGTAAAGGCTGCCGGTCTTTCTCTCGCCAGTGTCCTTGCCGTCGCGGCCATGCCCGCCATCGCGCAGGATGCCGCCGCTTCCGCCGTCGAGACTGCGGCAGCCGGCAGCTACACGCCGATGAAGCCGACCGAGGGCGTGGGCATGCCCGTTCCCGAAGGTCTCGGCCTTCAGACCCAGTATTCGAAGCTGGGCGAATACGGCGCGTGGATCCACAACGACGTGCTGCTGCCGATCATCACCGTCATCACGCTGCTGGTGCTGGTGCTGCTGATCGTCGTCATGGTGCGCTACAATCGTCGCGCCAATCCGGTTCCTTCCAAGACCAGCCACAACACGCTGATCGAAGTGATCTGGACACTCGTCCCCGTGCTGATCCTGATCGGCATCGCGGTTCCCTCGATCGACCTCATTGCCAAGCAGTACAAGCCGGCCCCCAAGGGCTCGCTGACCATCAAGGTCACCGGCAACCAGTGGTTCTGGACCTACGGCTATCCCGACAACGGTGATTTCGAAGTCGTATCCAACATGCTGAACGTGCCGGGCCAGCCGACCATCAACAACGGCGTGCGCGAAGTCGGTTCCGAGCCTTGGGACGGTCCTTCGCACCTCGAGGTCGACAACCGCATGGTCGTCCCCGTCGGGGAACCGATCCGTCTGCAGATCACCGCTTCCGACGTCATCCACTCGTTCGCCGTGCCGTCGCTCTGGTTCAAGCTCGACGCCGTGCCCGGTCGCATCAACGAGAAGGTCATGATGATCGACAAGCCCGGCGTGTACTACGGCCAGTGCTCCGAGCTGTGCGGCGCCAAGCATGGCTACATGCCGATCGCGATCGAGGCGCTTCCGCGCGACAAGTACGACGCCTGGGTGCTGACGCACGCCGGCGGCACGATCGACAACCCCAAGGCATCGGGCACCGAGACCGACTACCTGCCGGGTGAAGAACCCGCCGGCGCGGCGCCTGCCGCCGACGCATCCGCGGCCCCTGCCGCTGCAGCAGCCGAATAAGCGCGTATTCAAGGATAGGGTCACCAGAACATGGCAACCACCGCTGAACACTTCCAGGGCCACGCGGAAGAACACCACCACGAACACAAGCCGGCGTTCTTCGCCCGCTGGTTCATGTCGACCAACCACAAGGACATCGGCACGATGTACCTGATCTTCGCGATCATCGCGGGGATCATCGGCGGCGCCTTCTCGGGCATGATGCGCATTGAGCTGGCCCAGCCGGGCATCCAGTACCTCGACATCTTCGCCAAGTGGTTCGGCGCGGTGAACCCGGACTTCAACTCGACGCTGCATGTCTGGAACGTCCTGATCACCGCCCACGGCCTGATCATGGTGTTCTTCATGGTCATGCCGGCGATCATCGGCGGTTTCGGCAACTGGTTCGTCCCGATCATGATCGGCGCGCCGGACATGGCCTTCCCGCGCATGAACAACATTTCGTTCTGGCTGACCGTGGCGGGCTTCTGCTCGCTGATGATCTCGGCCTTCGTGCCCGGCGGCACGGGCCTGGGTGCCGGCACCGGCTGGACCGTCTACGCTCCGCTGTCGACCACCGGCTCGCCCGGTCCCGCCGTCGACTTCGGCATCTTCGCGCTGCACCTCGCCGGTGCCGGCTCGATCATGGGCGCGATCAACTTCATCACCACCATCTTCAACATGCGCGCGCCTGGCATGACCATGCACAAGATGCCGCTGTTCGTGTGGTCGGTGCTGGTCACCGCGTTCCTGCTGCTGCTTTCGCTGCCGGTTCTCGCCGCCGCGATCACCATGCTGCTGACCGACCGTAACTTCGGCACCACCTTCTTCGATCCTTCGGGCGGTGGCGATCCGGTCCTGTACCAGCACCTGTTCTGGTTCTTCGGTCACCCCGAAGTCTACATCATGATCCTGCCGGGCTTCGGCATCATCTCGCAGATCATCTCGACCTTCTCGAAGAAGCCGGTGTTCGGCTACCTCGGCATGGCCTACGCCATGGTCGCGATCGGCGTCGTCGGCTTCATCGTGTGGGCCCACCACATGTACGCCACGGGCCTTTCGGTGAACACCAAGATGTACTTCACCGCGGCCACCATGGTCATCGCGGTTCCGACCGGCATCAAGATCTTCTCGTGGATCGCGACGATGTGGGGCGGCAGCCTCGAGTTCAAGTCGCCGATGGTCTGGGCGATCGGCTTCATCTTCCTGTTCACCGTGGGCGGCGTCACCGGCGTCGTGCTGGCGAACGGCGGCGTGGACGACGTGCTGCACGACACTTACTACGTCGTGGCGCACTTCCACTACGTGCTTTCGCTCGGTGCGGTGACGGCTCTCTTTGCGGGCTTCTACTACTGGTTCCCGAAGATGAGCGGCAAGATGCACTCCGAGTTCCTCGCGCACCTGCACTTCTGGGTGTTCTTCGTGGGCGTGAACATGATCTTCTTCCCGATGCACTTCCTCGGGCTGCAGGGCATGCCGCGCCGTTATCCGGACTATGCCGAGGCCTATGCCTACTGGAACCACTTCGCGACCGTCGGCTACATGATCATGGCCGCCAGCCTCGGGATCTGGTTCGTCAACATCATCTATGCCTTCGCCGCTGGCCGTAAGGCGGAGGACAACTACTGGGGCGAAGGCGCGACCACGCTCGAGTGGACGCTCACCAGCCCGCCGCCCTACCACCAGTTCGAGACGCTTCCCGTGATCGGGGAAACGGCTCACCACTGATCCGGAACAGTGCTCGCGATGACGAGCCGAAAGAAGCAATCCAGGGCCTCTAGAGCGCGCTGGATTGCTTCTCCGTATCAGGCGCCTCGCCATGACACGGCATTCGGGTGTATGAACCAGACGCCATGAACCCTACGATTCCTGCCTCCACGCCGCTGCCGGCCGACTGGCGCGACCTGCTCGCGCTGACGAAGCCGCGCGTGATGAGTCTGGTGATCTTCACCGGGCTGTGCGGCCTGATCGCCGCGCCCGAGCGCATCCACCCGGTGCTCGCCTTTACCGCGATCCTGTGCATCGCGATGGGGGCAGGCGGGGCTGCCGCCCTGAACCAGTGGTGGGAGGCCGATCTCGACGCGGGCATGAAGCGCACGTCCAAGCGGCCGCTGCCGCAGGGCAGGCTCGATCGCACCACCGCGCGCGATTTTGCCGGCGTGCTCTGCGCTGCTTCGGTGTTCCTGATGGGTTTCGCGGTGGGCTGGCTGGCGGCCGCCATCCTTGCCATCTCGATCATCTACTATGCCGTCGTCTACACGATCTGGCTCAAGCCGCGCACGCCGCAGAACATCGTCATCGGCGGCGGCGCCGGCGCGTTCCCGCCGCTGATCGGCTGGGTCGCGGCGACCGGGCACGTATCGCTGATGCCGGTCATCCTGTTCGCCATCATCTTTTTCTGGACGCCGCCGCACTTCTGGGCGCTCGCGCTCTTCGTGAAGAGCGACTATGCCAAGGTCGGCATTCCGATGATGCCGGTCGTCGCGGGCGAGAAGTCCACCCGGCGCCAGATCCTCGTCTATGCGGTGCTGCTGCTGCCGCTCAGCGTGCTGCCCTGGTGGATCGGCGGAACCGGCGCCGTCTACGGCGTTTCGGCAATCGTGCTGTCCAGCCTGTTCCTCGCCTTGTCGGCCCGCGTGGCCTTGCGCGAGCGCACGGGCGAGGACGATGCCATGAAGCCGGAAAAGCAGCTTTTCGCTTATTCTGTGATCTACCTCTTCGCGCTGTTCGCGGCGCTGGTGGTCGATCGTTTCGTGGTTATTTGAGGCGCGCGATGGAAGACCAAGGCAAGGATAGCCCCAACATCGAGCAGATCCGCAAGAGCCGCAATCGCGTGCTCGCGCTCAGCCTCGCGGCTTTCGTCATTCTCGTGTTCTTCATTTCCATCGCCAAGATGAGCTGAACGCGATGGCCGAGGCGATCAATCCGGTGGACCGCGCCAGGCAGAGCAACCGCAAGGTAGCGATGGTTGCCCTGTCGATGGCTCTGGGCATGCTGGGCCTGGGTTATGCCTCGGTGCCGCTCTATCGCATTTTCTGCCAGGTCACCGGCTACGGCGGCACGACCAAGCGGGTCGATGCGGCGCAGGCCGCGGGCATCGTGGATTCGGGGCGCACCATATCGGTGCGTTTCGATGCCAATGTCGCGCGCGACATGCCGTGGGACTTCAAGCCGCTGCAGCGCACCGACACGGTTTCGATCGGGGCACGCGACATGGCGCTGTTCTGGGCCAGGAACGAATCGGACCAGACGGTGACCGGCACGGCCAGTTTCAACGTCGAACCCGAGCAGGCCGCGAAGTACTTCAACAAGATCCAGTGCTTCTGTTTCACGGAGCAGACGCTGAAGCCGGGCGAAGCCGTGCGCATGCCGGTGCTCTACTACATCGATCCGGCGATCCTTGACGATCCGGACAACAAGGACGTGGAAGAGATCACGCTGAGCTATACGTTCCACGTGACGTCCGTCGGCGACGCAAAGGCACTGGACCAGAGCAAGACGGGCGGTTAAGGGCCCAATTGGGAAACAATTGCGGCGCCTTGGGGGAGCCGCAGGGAAAAGACAGTTTCGAAAACGGGGAAGAAGGCACCATGGCCGGTACCAAGAACCACGACTACCATATCCTTCCGCCGGATATCGCGCCGCTGGCAACGACGATTGGCGCCTTCACGTTCACGTCGGGCATGGTGCTGTTCATGCACGATCTGCCGGGTGGGCACTTCGTTCCGTGGGCCGGCATGGCGCTGCTGCTGGCATCCATGTTCATGTGGTTCTCCAAGATCGTGAAGGAAGCCCACGCCGGCGATCACACGCCGGTGGTGCAGCTTCACCAGCGCTACGGCATGATCCTGTTCATCGCTTCGGAAGTGATGTTCTTCGTCGGCTGGTTCTGGGCCTTCTTCGATTTCTCGCTGTTCCCCTCGACCATTGCCGAGGTGATCGGTGGCCAGTGGCCACCCAAGGCGATCGAAGCGGTCATGGACCCCTTCGCGCTGCCGCTGCTCAACACGCTGATCCTGCTGTGCTCGGGCACGACCGTCACCTGGGCGCACCACTCGCTGATCCACGGTGACCGCGAGGGCCTGAAGAAGGGCCTCTGGGCGACCGTGCTGCTCGGCATGCTGTTCACCTCGATCCAGGCTTACGAATATCTGCACGCGCCGTTCGGCTTCGGTGGCAACACCTACAGCTCGGCCTTCTACATGGCGACCGGCTTCCACGGCTTCCACGTGATCGTCGGCACCATCATGCTGATCGTCTGCCTCGTGCGTTCCTACCAGGGCGACTTCACGCCGCGTCAGCACTTCGGTTTCGAGGCTTCGGCCTGGTACTGGCACTTCGTCGACGTCGTATGGCTGTTCCTGTTCGTCGCAGTCTATATCTGGGGCGGATGGGGCTATCCGACGCACTGATGTCGTCTGAGCACGATCCGAATTCCAAGGGGCAGCCGGACACCGCTTCGGCTGCCCTTTTCGGTCTCTGCCCGCGCTGCGGCGGGAAGACGCTGTTCGGAGGCGCCATCCAGTTCGCCCCCCGCTGCAGGGCCTGCGGGCTCGACTATACCCAGTTCAACGTCGGTGATGGCCCCGCGGCCTTCCTGACGCTCATCGTCGGCGCGGTGATCGCGATATTGGCGATCTGGGTGCAGCTCTCGTTCGAGCCGCCGTTCTGGGTTCATGCGGTGCTGTGGATTCCGCTCACGACGGCGATGGTGATCGGCGGGCTGCGGATCGCCAAGGCGTGGCTGCTGGGCGCCGAATACCGCCGCCGTGCCGGAGAGGGGCGGCTCAAGGACGAATGATACGCCGCATTCCCGTTTTCCCGACGCTGGTCGTACTGGTCGCGGCGGGTATCATGATCTCGCTGGGCTTCTGGCAGCTGCGCCGGTTGCACGAGAAGGAAGCGCTGCTCGCGCATTATGCCGCCGCGCGGGACATGTCCGAGGAGATCGACTGGACGTCCGGCGGCGTAGGTGAGGACGTGCTCTATCACCGCGCGCATATGATCTGCGCCGGGGTCAAGAGCCGCAGCAGCATGGCGGGCAAGAATGCCGACGGCGAATCGGGGCTGGCCCAGACGGCGCAATGCGTGCTGCCCGGCGGGGGTGAGGCGCTGGTCGTGCTGGGCTGGTCGCTCGAACCCAATGCCGGGCTGGAATGGCAGGGCGGGACGGTGCGCGGCATCATCGCGCCGGGACCGCGTCTGGTCGCGGATCCGCCTGTCGCCGGCCTTCAGGCCAACGCCGAGCCCGATCCCGCGGACATTCCCAACAATCACCTGTCCTATGCGATCCAGTGGTTCCTGTTCGCCGCGACGGCGCTGGTGATCTATGCGATCGCGCTGCGCAAGCGCCTCAAGCAAGGCTGAAGCGCAAGCCAAGGCTTCCATTTCTGTCCGCTCCCGGCTAACCGCGCCCGGAAACCACAGGGATGGCCATGGACTACATCAGCACCCGCGGCAGCGCTCCGGCGCTCGATTTCGAAGGCGCGACGCTCGCCGGGCTCGCGTCGGACGGCGGTCTTTACGTACCGCGCGAATGGCCGCGTTTCTCCAGCGAAGAGATCGCCGCGATGGCGGGCCTGCCCTATGCGGAGCTGGCCGCCAGGATCATGGCGCCCTTCGTCGGCGACAGCCTCGCGCCCGAGCGGCTGCTGGAATTGACCACGCAGGCTTACGGTCGCTTCGCGCACAAGGCGGTGACGCCGCTCAAGCAGCTCGACGAACAGCAGTGGATGCTTGAACTGTTCCACGGCCCGACGCTGGCATTCAAGGACGTGGCGCTGCAGCTGCTCGGCCTGCTCTTCGAGGAATTCCTCTCCCGCTCAGACCGCAACCTGACGATCGTCGGCGCGACCTCTGGCGATACCGGCTCGGCCGCGATCGATGCCGTGGCCGGGCGCGAGAAGGTGGATATCTTCATGCTCCACCCGCAGGGCCGCGTCTCCGACGTGCAGCGCCGGCAGATGACAACGGTGCTCGCGCCCAACGTCCACAACATCGCCATCGAGGGCTCGTTCGACGATGCCCAGGCGATGGTGAAGCGCATGTTCAACGACACCGCCATGACCGACCGCTTCGCCATCGGCGCGGTGAACTCGATCAACTGGGCGCGTCTGATGGCGCAGGTGGTCTACTACTTCGCCGCCGGCCTGCAGCTCGGCGCGCCGCACCGCGAAGTCGCCTTCTCGGTACCGACCGGAAACTTCGGCGATGTTTTCGCCGGCTACGTCGCGGCGCAGATGGGCCTTCCCGTCGCCAAGCTGATCGTGGCCACCAATGTCAACGACATCCTCTACCGTGCGCTCACCACCGGCGACTATTCGCAAGGCACGGTGACGCCGACCGCAGCGCCTTCGATGGACATACAGGTCTCCTCGAACTTCGAGCGCCTGCTGTTCGACCTCGGCGGCCGCGACGGCAAGGCGATGGCCGAGCAGATGGCCGGCTTCGAAGCGACCAAGGCGATGCAGCTCACCAATGCGCAGCGCGAAGGCGCGGCCGCTCTGTTCCGGTCGGCCCGCGCCGATGCCGACGACATGTCGACGACGATCCGCTGGGCCTGGGAGAATTGCAGCGAACTGATCGATCCGCACACCGCCTGCGGCCTTTTCGCCGCGCGCACGGCGGGAATCGATGCAGCGGTTCCGGTGGTGACGCTCGCCACCGCGCACCCGGCCAAGTTCCGCGATGCCGTCGAACGTGCCACCGGCCACCGCCCGAGCCTTCCCGCGCGCGTGGGCGACCTGTTCGACCGCGAGGAGAAGTGCGTCGAGCTTCCGGGCGACTACGCAACGGTTTGCGAGTTCGTGGCGAACATCGCTTCGCCCAAGGCCTGATGGCGGACCTCGTCACCCAACCTGTCGTCCTGGTCGGCGAGGGCTGGGACGATTACGGCCTCGTCGATTCGGGACATGGCCGCAAGCTGGAACGCTACGGCGACTACCGGTTCATCCGCCCCGAACCGCAGGCGATGTGGACGCCGCGCCAGTCGGACTGGGATGCGCACGGCGAATTCGTGCCGGGCTCCGACGAGGATGGCGGCGGCCGCTGGCGTTTCGATCGTCAGGTCCCGCGCGAGGGCTGGTCGCTCGCCTGGAACGAGGTCGCGTTCACCGCGCAGTGCACGCCGTTCCGCCACCTCGGCTTCTTCCCAGACATGGCGCCGGTCTGGGACTGGATGCGGCGCATGCTCGCGGGGTGCGACGATGCCAATACGCTTAACCTGTTCGGCTATACCGGCGTGGGCACTCTGGCGCTTTCGGCGCACGGGCAGGTGACGCATGTCGATGCCTCGAAGAAATCGGTGGCGCAGGCGCGCGAGAATGCCGCGCTCGCCGGGCTGGAGGACCGCCCGGTGCGCTGGCTGGTGGACGATGCGGCGAAGTTCGCCGCGCGCGAGGTGCGCCGGGGCAAGCGCTACGACGGCATCATCCTCGATCCGCCCAAGTTCGGCCGCGGGCCGGGCGGCGAGACATGGCGGCTCGAGGAAGGGCTGCCGGGCCTGCTTGGCGATTGCCGCCAGCTGCTCGATGCCGAGAGCCGGTTCCTGTTCCTCACGGTCTATGCCGTGCGCATGTCCTCGCTGGCGCTGGCCGGGCTGATGGACGAACTCTTCGCCGGCCTGCCCGGCACGATCGAGCACGGCGACCTTGCGGTGCGCGAGGATGCCCTCCGACAGGCTCAGGATGAGCGGCAGGGCCGCCTGCTTCCCACCGCGATATTCGCGCGCTGGTCCAATCCCGGCTAAAGGGCGCCATGGCCGATTCGCTGATCCTTGAAGTTGCCGATTTCGAACAGGATGTCCTCACGGGCATCTACTCGGAAGAGACGGGCAAGCCGCAACCGCTGCGCTTTTCGATCGCGGTGCGCCTGAAAGTGGCGGACCATTACGCGCCCGACACCCCGCTCAGCGCCAGCAAGAACTACATGGATCTCAAGTTCGCGGCGTCCGAGGCGCTGCCGCAGGGCGTCCATTTCAAGCTGATCGAGGCGGTCGGGGATCATATCTGCGAGACGCTGTTCCTGCAGGACGACCGGGTGGAGGCGGTTACCGTCAAGATCGTCAAGCTGGCGATCAGCGAGAACGGCGAAAAGATCGGCATGACGCTCACGCGCGAAAGGCGCTGAAAGGGCGGTGCCGATGGAGCTGCTTCACATCGGGCCCCTGGCTGACGATCCGCTCGAAGCATCGGCGGACTTTCATGCACGGCTGCTGTCTGGTGTGGAGACGACGCTGGGCGCCGGAGCCGATCCGCTGACGCTGGTTTTCCTGCCCGCCCGACACGAGCATCGCGCATGGCGGCTCGCCGTGGTGCAGGGCCTTGCGCGCCGTTTTGCGCCCTCGCGGGTCAATGCGCTGGAATGCGACGACAGCGTCGCGTGCGCGGCGGCAGCGCGCTGGCTCGATGGCGCGGGCGGCGTGACGGGGCAGCTTTTGCCGCTCGATGGAAACGGGGCGGGTCCGGTGCTATATCCGCAAGGATGAACAGTCCCGCGCCTCTCGTTGACCAGTTTCAGCGCCGCATAAGCTACCTGCGGCTTTCGGTTACTGACCGCTGCGACCTGCGGTGCTCCTATTGTATGCCCGAGCGGATGACCTTCCTGCCGCGCAAGGATGTGCTGAGCCTGGAGGAACTGCACGATCTCGCGCTCGGCTTCATTGCCCGGGGCATTACCAAGATCCGCCTGACCGGTGGCGAACCGCTGGTGCGGCGTGACATGATCGAACTGGTGCGGGCGCTCGGCCGCAAGATCGGGGACGGCCTCGAGGAACTGACCCTCACTACCAACGGCACGCGCCTTGCCGAGTTCGCGGAAGACCTGTTCGCGGCGGGCATGCGGCGCATCAATGTCTCGCTCGATACACTCGATCGGGAGACATTCACGCGCCTCTCGCGCCGCGATTCGCTGCCGCAGGTGCTCGAAGGGCTGGCCGCGGCGAAAGCGGCGGGGCTCAAGGTCAAGCTGAACACGGTCGCGCTCAAGGGCGTGAACGAGCAGGAGATCCCCGACATCGTCGCCTGGGCGCACGGGCAGGGTTTCGATGCCACGCTGATCGAGGTCATGCCGCTGGGCGAGGTCGAGGAAGACCGTATCGATCACTACCTGCCGCTCGTTGCGGTGCAGGAGGATCTGGCCCGGCGCTGGACGATGACGCCGAGCGACCATCGCACCGGCGGCCCTGCGCGCTACTGGGATGTGGCGGAAACGGGTGGCCGGCTTGGCCTGATCACGCCGCTCACCAACAATTTCTGCGAAGGCTGCAACCGCATCCGCGTGACCGCGACGGGCCAGCTCTATGCCTGCCTCGGCGGCAACGAGCGGGTGGACTTGCGTGCGGCGCTGCGCAGCGAGGACCCCGAGGTCCAGTTGTCCGAGGCGCTCGATACCGCGATGCGCATCAAGCCCGAGCGCCATCATTTCGCCATCGACAAGCCGGGCGCCGCGCCCGCGCTTGCCCGCCACATGTCGATGACGGGAGGGTGATGGGCGTGGGCACTGGAATGGACCTGCCTTCCTCCGAAAGGGAAAGCGCGTCGCGCATCACGCTGGTGTTTCTCGGGCGTCTGGAGGATCTGGCCGGCGGCGGCAGTCGCGCGGTCGCGGCCGCATCCAGCATCGATGCCGTGATCGATGCGCTCGAACCGCAGCTTGCCCGGGCGCTGCGCGAACCGCGCGTGAAGCTCGCGGTCAACGGCATCCTGCTGCAGGACAACGATGCGCCGGTCCTCAGGCATGGCGACGAGATTGCCTTCCTGCCTCCGGTTTCGGGCGGCTGACATGGCAGAGGCGACCACCGACGTCCGCCTCGCGACCGGGCCTTTCGATCCTGCGCACGAGCTGGAGGCGTTCACCGCCGCCCATCCCGAGGCGGGTGGCATCGTCAGCTTCCTCGGCCAGGTACGGGCCGGCGGCGGCGTCGAGGCACTGGAACTGCAGCATTACGAACCGCTCACGCTTCCGGCGATGAAGGCGCTGGCGGCGCGCGTGCGCGAGCGCTGGGAACTCGACGGCCTGCTGTTGATCCACCGCAGCGGCGTGATGGAGCCGGGCGCGCCGATCGTCCTTGTCGCCGCGGCGGCACGCCATCGCCGCGATGCCTTTGCTGCCGCCGATTTCGCGATGGATCACCTCAAGAGCGAATCGTGGTTCTGGAAGCGCGAGAAGGCCGGCGGGGAATGGCGCTGGATCGAACCGCGCGATCAGGACTTCGAGGATATCGCCCGCTGGGGCTGAACGGCGAAAAAAGCGTCGTGCGTTTGATACCGGTCAATTCGCTGCGGGGCCAGTTGCGTCATTCCTGATCACTGAGGGAGATCAGGACCATGTCGAAGTATCTTAGCCAGGAAGACCTCCAGGACATTGCCGTCGTTACCGATACGCCCGCGCGGACCGGTATTGATCGCAATTTCGGCCTTCCCGGCGGCCTCTACGTCGCGACCGTGGGGCTCTATCTCGGGTTCATCGGCTTGATGGCTGCGCTGTTCCTGAATCCCGAACTGGCGATACCGATGGTCCTCTTCGCCGGTTTTGTCGTCTTTGCTTTCGGCCTCGCGGGTTACTGGGCGAAGATGAAGCCAGACAATGATAGCGCGCCGATGAGCTGGGGCCAGCTTGCCGCGCGCGGTATCGATACTCTGAGCGGAAGGTTGACGGCCGGTGAAGCGGCCATTCAGGTTCTCACGCTGCCCGTGCTGATCCTGGGCTGGGGCCTGGCGGTCGCGGCTGTCGTAGCTTTCACCTGACCCATCCGTCCGGGCCGGGGGGCTTTCGGGCGGGCGAGTCAGGCGTTCGGAGGGCCCCTCCCCCACCGGGGAGGGGCTTTTCGCGTTTTCGGGTGTGGCGTGAATCAGCCTGGAAGGCGCGCGGCGAGGCCCTCTATCACCTTGTCCTGTGCGGCGACCAGACCGTCGACCTGATCGCGCGCCGCGGCGATCGCCTTGGCGCTCGGAGTTTCCTCCAGTGGAGCGGCCGTCCGGGCATCGACGTAGAGCGCGTCGAGGTCGGCCAGGGCCTCCATGGCGCTGGACCGGCTCGATTCGAGGCGCGCCAGGGCGACGCTGGCACTGCTCCACGAATCGCTGGCGATCCCGCCCGCCGCAGCCACTGCGCGTTCGGCGGCGGGCCGGTTGGTCTGGAATTGCAGGTCCGCGTCGCGCGCGACGGCGACGAGACCATCGAGCCGGGTGACGAGATCGGCGCTTGCAGGGGGCAAGGGCGGGGCGGGCAGCTCTGCCACTCCCGCGACCGGCGTGGCGCTTCCGTCGATTCGCTCGAAGTCGCGCAGTCCAAGTGAGGGATAGGAGCCTGCGGTCGAGCAGGCGGCCGCCATCATCGGCAGCAGGGCGGGCAGCAATCGGGCTTTCGCGCGGAACATGACGCTGCCATAGCATGGCGCGGGAACGAAGGGAGAGGCTTTCGCGTTGCCTTCGCGTTATAAACAGGACGGCAATGCCAGCGAATCCCGAGTCCTTGGTTGACACGACTCGGGCGTTGCACTAACGGCACCCACTCTTTCCGGCACCTCGCCCAATGCGGGGTGTCCGGCGCGTCGCCCGCAAGGCTCTACTCTTCTTCGGTGGAGTGCAGCGGCCGGGGCAAGGTTGTTTCGGCTCGTTTCGGGCACATTGAGATTAGGTAAGGGCACCATGTTCGCAGTAGTGCGCACGGGCGGCAAGCAGTACCGGGTTGCCGCCGGAGACAAGATCGCGGTCGAGAAGCTGGCTGGTGAAGCCGGTGAGACCATCACCCTGGGCGACGTTCTGCTCGCGGGCAACGACGGTGAAATCGCCGACGCCTCGAAGGTCAAGGTTTCGGCCGAGATCATCGCGCAGGCCAAGAGCGAAAAGGTCGTGGTGTTCAAGAAGCGCCGCCGCCACAACTATCGCCGCAAGAACGGCCACCGCCAGCAGATGACCCTGCTGCGCATCGTGTCGGTCGGCTAAGCCTCGCGCATTCGGAGTAACAGGAAATGGCACATAAGAAAGCAGGCGGCTCTTCGCGCAACGGTCGCGACTCAGCGGGCCGCCGCCTTGGTGTGAAGAAGTTCGGCGGACAGGAAGTCGTCGGCGGCAACATCATCATCCGTCAGCGCGGCACCAAGGTGTACCCGGGCGTGAACGTCGGCATGGGCAAGGATCACACCCTGTTCGCGCTGGCCGAAGGCCGCGTGCGCTTCCATGATGGCAAACTCGGCCGCAAGTATGTGTCGGTCGACGCCATGGCAGAAGCCGCCGAATAACCGGATGGTCGGTAAAAGGGCCATCCTGACGGGATGGCCCCGCCGGACACCATAGTCCGGCTCGAAAGAGGGAGAGGGCCACCGCCCGTCTCCCTTTTTGCTTTTCTCCCTCAACTCGCCGCACGCCGGTCTCGCCGTGACCTGCGGTTGACGCTTTTGAACAATGCGTCAGCCGGCGCCTCGGCTTCACGCCCGCGTGCGTAATCGCAGTGTCACGCCGTCCGGATAAGGGAGCGGCGAGGCGAATGAGTGGAGAATCAAGATGTTCATTCGCAGCGAACGCCTGTTCCTGCGCCCTGGCTGGCCCGAGGACTGGGAAGACCTGCAGAGGTTGATCGGCGACGAGCAGGTCGTGCGCAATCTCGCCAGCGTTCCCTGGCCCTATACCGGCGCACATGCGCGCTCGTTCGTCAATTTGCAGCGGGAACGCCTCTGTCCGGGTTTCATGATCACGCTTCCGGGCGCGGCAGGTGCGCGGCTGATCGGCGGTGTCGGCTTCCAAAAGACCGATGCCGGCGTGGCGCTCGGCTACTGGATCGCCCGCGATCACTGGGGGCGGGGCTATGCGAGCGAAGCTGCGCGCGCGGCGCTGAGCCTGGCGTGCACGCTTGGCCATGAGCGGATCGTTGCCACCCATTTCCTCGACAACCCGGCCTCAGGCCGCGTGCTCGACAAGCTCGGTTTCCGTCGGACGGGACGGATCGTCGAACGGTTCAGCGAGGGGCGGGGGATGGTCTATCCCGCGCGCGAATATGAACTCGTTTTCGATTCGCCGGGCGGCTGCGCCGATGGGGATGACGACGTGCCGCACAGGCGCGCGGCCTGATTCGGTTGCCTGTCCACCGGGGGCAGGCAATTGTTAACCGGGTGATGTCAGAGAGTTGGTGCCGTAGAACGTCCGCCTTGTGGAACTTTCGTGCAATCGCGGGCGTTCGGGTGCATAATAACGACGCGGAAATGGGACAACGGAGAACCGTGGCATGTTTGTCCGCACGGAGAGGTTATTTCTAAGACCCGGTTGGCCGGAGGATCTGGACGATCTGCTAGAGACGTTCAGGGAAGACGCCTTCCAGCGTACAGTTGCGGTATCGGCGATGCCGCGCACCCGCGAGGCTGCGCGCGCGTATCTTGATCGACCCCGCGATCCGCGCTTTCCGCATTTCTTCATGTACCGGCGAGGCACCCAGGGTGCGAAGCTCGTCGGTGGCGTGGGGCTTGGCCCGCATGGTGACGAGGTCGAGGTGGGCTACTGGATCGCCGCGGCCTTTCGCGGGCAGGGCTATGCGCTCGAAGCCTTGCGCGCGGTGGTCGAGCAGGCCCGCACGCTGGGCCATCGGCGGCTGGTCGCGAAGCATTTCACCGACAACGATGCCTCGGTGCGTGTGCTCGAAGCGGCCGGCTTCCATGATACCGGCGATGCGCACCTGCGCTACAGCGCGGGGCGCGGGGAAGAGGCGCTGGCGCACGTCTATGCCATCGATCTCGAGCGGCGCAGGTGGCCGCACATGGAAAGCCCGGACGAAATGCTCAGCGCCTGAGCGGAACGCTCAGGATGGATCCGGTGCGGGCAGCCAGGCCGGCCAGAGGTCGGGCGGCACGTCGCTGGTCCGAAGGTGGTCGACGGCCAGATCCAGTTCCGGATAGGCCATGCGGCGGCGTTTCTCGTCCGAACGTGCGAGCGGCACCACGATCAGGCGGCGGTTGACCTTCTGCCGCCAGTTCATGCGTGCGGTGTTTTCCTGACCGACGAAGCAGCCCTTGGTGAAGCTCACGCCGTTGAGTTCGGCGGCATTGCATTCCAGCCACAGCGTTTCGCCGTCGCCCAGTTCGGCCCGACCCTCGGTGACGCCCAGGGCGAGGCGGTGGACGCGCCAGGCGGCGTCCGCGCCGGTTTCGGTCTCTTCGGGATCGGCGGGGCCGATCGCGGCGATCCAGCGTTCGCCCAGTGCGGGCAGCCGCGGGTCCGCCGCGGCCGCATCGCCCACGTGCGGGCGCCAGTGAACCGCGAGACCATCGTCGCGAACGATGTCGATCGCCTTGCGCAGCCGGTACATCGACAGCCGCTTCAGCAGCGCGTCGGCCGCGGAAGCCTCGCAATCGATGAGCAGGCCGTCGCCGGCCGGCCAGATCACGAAATCGAACAGTGCCTTGCCTTGCGGCGAAAGCAGCCCGGCCCAGACCGGCAGCTGTTTGGTCACGTCGGCGGTGACGAGGCCCTGGAGGAAATCGGCGACGTTTTCCTCCGAATCCGCGCGGGGCGAGAGGCGGATCAGGGCGCGGTCGAACAGGCGGGTTGCAGTCATGCCCGGCAAGGTGGGGCCAGGCGCGGGGCGCTGCAAGAGCTTACGGGCACTTTGCCAGCCGTTCGCGCATTTCGTCGAGCACCCAGACCGCCGCCGGCCCGGGCGGGGAGTCCTTTCGCCACAGGGCGACGAGGGCATAGTCCTTCGATGACCATTCGGGCAGGATCAGCTCGACCAGCGCACCGCTATCGAGGTCTTCCTGCACGCGGTGTCGCGGCATGGACCCCCAGCCGATACCTTCCTTAAGCAGCGCGTGCTTGGCGCCGAGGTCGGCAAGCCGCCACGAGCGCGGACTGAGCACCGAGAAGTCGCGGCCCGCGGTGAGCGGAGATCGGTCGGTCAGGACCAGTTGCAGGTGCTTGCGCGTCTCGCCCGGCGCGATGTGTTTTGCACTGGCCAAGGGATGGCCGGGGGCGGCGACGGCGACGAGTTCGACGCTGCCGATCGTCTCGCGTTCGATCTCGGGCAGGTCGAGGATGTCCGGTCCGGCCACGGCAAGCGTGGCCCGGCCTTCCTGAACGAGCGCGGCGACGGCGCCCAGCGCCTCGACGTGGAGCCGCAGCGCCACGCTGGGGAAGCGCGCCTGGAAATCGCGCAGCAACCGGGCCAGGACATTGCCGGGGACCATCACGTCGACCGCGAACGACAGTTCGGCCTCCAGCCCCTGCCGCAGGCTGCGCACCTTGGCGAGCAGCGCATCGACGTCGTCCGCGATCGTGTGCGCTTCGGAGACGAGCGCACGTCCCTGTTCGGTCAGCTGCGGCTTGCGTGACCCCTCGCGATCGAACAGGCGCACATCGAGCTGGGCTTCGAGCTGGGCGATGGCGTAGCTGACCACCGAGATCGCGCGCCCCAGCTTGCGTGCGGCGGCATTGAAGCTGCCTTCCTCGACGACGACAAGAAACGTGCGCAGATGGTCAAGACTGGGTGGGGCAATTTCAGGCATTCAACTTATCCGAACATTTGAGACGAATTTATCCCAATTTTCTGATTGGAAGCCAAGCCCTATCTGGGGGGCATCGGGTCGCATGACCCACTCGGATCAACCTTTTTCAGGAGTGCCCCCTATGATCGAACTCCGCCCCTTCGAAGGTCTCGGTGCCGCCAACCATGGCTGGCTCGATGCCCATCACCATTTCTCGTTTGCCGACTATCATGAGCCTGCGCGCACCAACTGGGGCCGCCTGCGTGTCTGGAACGACGACACCATCGCGCCCCGGACCGGGTTCCCCACCCATCCGCACCGCGACATGGAAATCGTCACCTACGTCCGCAAGGGCGCCATCACCCACCAGGACAGCCTGGGCAACACCGGTCGTACCGAGGCCGGAGACGTTCAGGTGATGAGCGCGGGAACCGGGATCCGCCATTCCGAGTACAACCTCGAGGATGAGGAAACGACGCTGTTCCAGATCTGGATCATTCCCGACCGGCGCGGCGAGAAGCCGGGCTGGGGTGCGCGCCCGTTCCCCAAGGATGACCGGGCCGGCCGCTTCATCACGCTGGCCAGTGGCCGCGAAGGCGATGGCGACGCTTTGCCGATCAACGCCGATGCCCGCGTGCTCGGCGCCACGGTCAAGGCGGGCGACACGGTGACCTACGCCACCGAGCCGGGCCGCCATGCCTATCTGGTTCCCGCCACCGGCCGCGTGCAGGTCGGCGAGGTGGAGGCGAAGGCCCGCGACGGCCTTGCCATCACCGGCATCGATACCATCACTGTAACCGCGCTCGAGGATGCCGAACTGGTTCTCGTCGACGCAGCTTGACTTTGCGCGGCGGAACAAAACATTCCGCCGCCAATTCCCTCTCACTCTCTTTCTCTCTCCCAACCGAAAGGACCTTTCCATGACCGGACGTATCGCCAATCCCAAGATCGAGAAACTCATCGTCGAGCGTTGGAGCCCGCGCGCCTTCGAGGCCGCCGAGATACCGCAGGAAGACCTCGACGTGATCTTCGAAGCCGCCGGCTGGGCGCCGTCGGCTTACAACGTCCAGCCCTGGACCTTCCTCTATGCGAAGAAGGGCGACGCCAACTGGGACTTGCTGCTGTCGCAGCTCATCGATTTCAACCAGAGCTGGGCCAAGGAGGCTTCGGCGCTCGTCTTTGTCGTTTCGGCGAAGAACTCGACCGGTCCCGACGGCAAGATCTCGCCCAACCACAGCCACAGCTTCGACGCCGGTGCGGCGTGGGTCCTGGCGGCGATCCAGGCGCAGGCGATGGGCTACCACACCCACGGCATGACCGGCATCAAGTTCGGCGAAGCCGAAAAGGCGCTGGGCATTCCCGACGACTATCGCCTCGAAGCGGCCTTCGTGATCGGCAAGCTCGGACCGAAGGAATCGCTGCCGGACTTCCTGCAGGAGCGCGAGGTCGCCGCCGGCCGCAAGCCGGTCTCCGAGATCTCCAAGGCCGGCAAGTTCGCCTGATCCCTTAACGGTCCCGCTCAGGAGCGTTCTCGCAGCCCCCTCCGGCCTGAACGCTTCGATCGGCCCGGTCTGCCGTACAGGCAGACCGGGCTTTTTCATGCATGTGCTTTCAGCGCGCCGTCAGCGCGGATGCGAAGGGCGCGGCGGTGCCGTCGTTGGCGCGGGGTGGCAGGGAGAGCAGCCGCATGACGAGCGGATAGACGTCGACATTGTCGAAGACGTCGAGAACGACGCCGCGCCGGAAGTCGGGGCCGGCGGCCACGAATGTCGCCAGCATGGCTGCGTCCATGTTGTCGTAGCCATGGGCGCCGCCCCGGACCGGCTCCTTCGTCTTGCCGCCAAGGATCGACCATCCGGTTTCGGCAATGCAGATGAAGGCGGGAACGCGCGGATTGTGGCCGTATTCCAGCCGCGCGGGCAAGTCGCCCCGGCGCCGGCAGGTCATGTGCGGATGCGGTGCGAGCAGGGCCCTTGCCAGTTCGTCGTCGTGCCCGGGCAGCGGGTCTATCCCAGCATAGGGGCCGTCGGCCACGACCTCGGCGCTGCCGGGAGGAACAATCCCGGCGATGCGGATGACGCGATCTTCGCTGACCGGCGCCATGCCGTGGTCCGACACGACGATCAGGTCTGCGGCGACATGCCGCGCGGCGAGGCCCCGGCGCAGGCGACCGATCACCGTGTCGATCGCGGCAACGGCAGCGGCCGTTTCCGGGGCGGCAGGCCCCCAGGTGTGTCCGGCATGGTCGATCTGGTCGAAATAGAGCGTCACGAAACGCGGCCGTTCTGCCTCGGGCCGGTCGAACCAGCCCAGCACCGTGTCGACGCGTTCATCGGGGGTGACGGTCTGGTCGAAGGCCCGCCAGTCGCGCGGGTGCACGCCGTGGATGGCGACGGCGGAGCCGGGCCAGAACATCGAAGCGGTGCGCATGCCCGCTTTTTCGGCCGTGAGCCAGATCGGCTCGGCCTCGTCCCACCAGCGCGGATCGTTCGCGACCGGCTTGTTCGATGTCTCGAACGTCACGCCGGGCATCCTCGCGTCCTTCATGACATTGCCGACCAGCCCGTGGTGGTCGGGGCGCAGGCCGGTGACGAGCGTATAGTGGTTGGGAAAGGTCTTGGTCGGGAAGCTCGGCCGCATGCCCTTCGCGCGCACGCCATCGGCCGCCAGTGCGTCGAGATGGGGCGTCGATCCGCGGCCGAGATAGTCGGGCCGGAAACCGTCGATCGAGATCAGGATCACCGGCGGGGCCGGCGAATGCCCGGAAGCGGCGGCTTGCGGTATCTGCCGGGGGGTGGTGCAGCCGCCGAGCAGGGCCAGGACGACGATGCAGAAGTGAATGATTTTCAAAGCGATACCCGATTTGCGTGATTGCAGGTTCTGATAGGCTCGTGGCGCATTTTCATGACGCTGTGGAGGCAGGACCGGCAGCTTGCCGGAGGCGGCAGGGTCAGAATTTCATTTTGACCCCGACCATCACGCGATTGCTTACGGTACCGTCCGGCATTTGCGCCGCGTCGACGTGGACGTCGAGGCTGACGCCGTCGCCGAGGCTCCACCGGGCGGGGGGCAGCGCCGGCTCCTCGACGTAGGTGTCGGGGAGCGCGCGCAGGCGCTCCCTTTCGGGGTCGGGGGCACAGACGACGATCTCGCCTGGCCTGCCGGCGGCGGCATCGCACCTTTTCTGGACGGCGCTGAAATCGGGCGGCGCATCGGGGCTTCGCATGTCGGCAAGGTCGAAGGCGGAGAGCGAGCGTTCTTCCGCCGGCGGAACCGGCGATTGGAGGGCGTCCGTCGCGGGCATGATGCAAACCTCGGGGGCGGTTGGCAGAAGGGTCCATCATGCGGCACGATCAAGGCGATTTCGCGGCACCGTCCTGCGGCGGGCGGTTCGTGGCGGAAGGGGCCGATGCACGCCGCTCCCGTTCTTGCGCGATCTTTCATGGACGCCTAGGTCCTGCTTGAGCAGCGGCCCGGGACCTAGGTTCCGGACTGTGCAGACAGTGTCAACTTCGTCAATCATGAGGCCCGCCCGATGACAGCCAGCGCCCCCGAACTCGTCCTTGCCGGTGGCACGGTTCACACGCCCTCGGGCGCGGGGATCGCCGATGTCGCGGTCCGCGACGGGAAGATCCTCGGCGTCGGCAGCTATCCCGATGCCGCGCGGCGCATCGACTGCACCGGGCTCGACGTGCTGCCCGGCGTGATCGACAGCCAGGTCCATTTCCGCGAGCCGGGGCTGGAGCAGAAGGAAGACCTGGAAAGCGGCGGTCGGGCGGCGGTGATGGGCGGTGTCACGGCAGTGTTCGAGATGCCCAACACCAATCCCAACACCGACACGATCATGCGGGTGCACGACAAGCTCGAGCGCGCGCATCATCGCATGTACTGCGACCATGCCTTCTACGTCGGCGCCACTGCGGAAAATGCCGAGGAACTGGGCGAGCTGGAACGCATCCCCGGCACGGCGGGCGTCAAGATCTTCATGGGCGCATCGACCGGCAGCCTGCTGGTGGCCGAGGACGAGCAGCTTGCCCGCGTGCTGGCCCACGGCCGCCGCCGCGTCGCCATCCACGCCGAGGACGAGGCGCGGATGAATGCGCGCAAGGGCGAGCGGGTCGAAGGCGATCCCTCCAGCCACCCGGTCTGGCGCGACGACGAGAGCGCGATGCTGGCCACCCGGCGCATTCTGCGCCTCGCCCGCGAGGCGAAGCGGCCGATACACATCCTGCACGTCACCACGCCCGCCGAACTGGAACTGATCGCGCAGCATCGCGACGTGGCGACTTGCGAAGTGACGCCTCAGCACCTCACGCTGGAGGCCGAGGACGCCTATCCGCGTCTGGGCACTTATGCGCAGATGAACCCGCCGATCCGCTCGGCCGCGCACGTCGCCGGGCTGTGGCACTGGCTGCGTCAGGGCGTGCCCGACGTGCTCGGATCGGATCACGCGCCGCATACCAGGGAGGAAAAGGCCAGGCCCTATCCCTCAAGCCCCTCGGGCATGCCCGGCGTGCAGACGCTGCTGCCGCTGATGCTGGATCACGTGGCCAAGGGGCACATGACGCTGGAGCGGCTGATCGACATGACTTCCGCCGGCGTGCAGCGCGTGTTCGGCCTTGTCGGCAAGGGACGGATCGCGACCGGCTATGATGCCGACTTCACGATCGTCGATCGCAAGGGCCGCTTCACCGTGACCGAGGGCTGGCTCGAGAGCCGCTGTGGCTGGTCACCCTTCACCGGCATGGAGCTGGACGGGCGCGTCATGGGCACGATCGTGCGCGGCCACATGGCGATGTGGGAAGGCCAGCTCGCCAACCAGGCGCTGGGCGAACCCCTACGCTTTGCCGGGGCGCTGTGAGCGTCCGCGCTTCGACAGAAGGTCCCAGCAGAACAGGGCGATGGCGACCCAGATGAACAGGAAGCATACGAGCTGAACGGGCCTGAACGGTTCGCCGAAGACGAACAGGCTCTGCAGGAACAGGCCCGTGGGGGTCACGAACTGGATGAAGCCCAGGACTGAAAAGTCGAGGCGTCGTGCTGCGCTGGCGAAGAGAAGCAGCGGAATGCCGGTGAGAATGCCGGCGCAGGCCAGCAGTACGCTCAACCCGGGAGTCGTGCCCATCATCAGGCCTTCCGGGCTGGATGCCTGCCAGCCGAGCAGGCCGATCGCGGGAACGAGGAGCACCAGCGTCTCGACGGTGAGCCCGGGCAGCGAATTGACCGGCGCCAGCTTGCGCGTCAGCCCATATCCCGCGAACGAGAGCGCCAGCGCCATGCTGATCCACAGCGTCGGCAAGGCATCGTGGGCCAGGATGGCAACGCCGATGGCCGCGAGCCCCACGGCCGCCCATTGCAGCCGGGAGAGCTTTTCGTGCAGCACGACCGCGCCGATGAACACGTTGACGAGTGGATTGATGTAGTAGCCGAGGCTCGTCGCCAGGACATGGCCGTGCATCACGGCGATGACATAGACCAGCCAGTTTGTTCCGATCAGCAGCCCGCTCAGCGCCAGCGCACCGAGGATGCGCGGCGTCAGCAGAGCCTGACGCAACTCGCCCCCCTGGCGCAGGACCGCAACCATGATCAGGCAGAACGGCAGCGTACAGAGCATTCGCCAGGCCACCACCTCGAACGGAGAGACCGTGCTCAGAAGCGCGAAATAGAACGGAAACAGCGTCCAGATCAGATAGGCGCCGAAGGCCGGGGCCAGACCGCCCAGGCGGATGGGAGTTTTAGACGACATCGGAAATACTCTGGGGGATGAGGACTGACCCGGGACCTGCCGATTAGGGCGCGCCGGCTGGTCCCGCAAGAGACACGTTTTGCCGCAGGCGCACGTTCTTTTCGGCGTTCGGCCGAATTCTGACAGACGCGTTGCACGCCGTTCAGGTAACTTACCATAAAGATGAATGTGTATTCCGGATCGAGTCGCCTGGCAGGTCCGCATCTCGGCACCAAGGAGAATTGAGATGAACGCATTCTTCAAGGCATCGGCCCTCGCTGCTGCGGCTGCCAGCCTCGCAACGGCGGTCCCCGCATCGGCCATGACTGGTCATGAAACGCAGTTCCACGCGCCCGGCGAGCAGGCCTACGATCACAGCCGCATACGCTATTCGCGCGAGGACTGGCGTCGGGGCTACCGTCCCAGCTACGGTAACTACGGCGAGCCCGTTTACCGCGATACGCGCGTCTGGCGCGGGCGTGACGGCCGGTATTACTGCCGCCGGCAGAACGGCACGACAGGTCTCATCATCGGCGGCGCGGCAGGCGCATTGCTCGGCCGGGAGATCGACGGCGGCCGCGACCGCACGCTGGGTACCGTGCTCGGAGCGGTCGGCGGTGCCCTGCTTGGCCGCGAGATCGATCGCGGCGGTTCGCGCTGCCGCTGAATTCCTTCTTCTGAATCCTTTCTCCGTGCGGACGGCGACGTGCGGGGGGGACTGTCCGGTCGCGGGGGTCGCATAAGCGGCCTTCGCGTTCGGGCGGGAGGGCGTCCGCGATTCTCGCGGGCGCCCTCAATCTTTGGCGCCGTGCTCTTCCCGAAATGGGACGCTGCCCGGTTACGTCTGGCCCTTTCTTCCGTTTTCGCGTTTTACTGCATGCCGTTGATTGCCCTCCGTTCCCATGGAGGGTCCGGGCCGCGCGGGCGTGGCTTGGCGAGAAAGGAACGCGAAGATGAAGACTCCCGCCGGTTTTGGCGCCGGTTTTGGCGCCCGGTTCGTGGTTCTCGGTCTGGCCGGGACCCTGATGCTCGCGGGTTGCGGCTCCAGCGACAAGGCCCCCACGGGGGGCGAGACCGATCCCGCGATGAGCGGGGCTCTCGGCGATCAGATCATGGTCGATCCGGAAATGGCCGGGGAGGACGGCGCCGCGCTGGCCGCCAATGGCAGCCAGATTACGCTTCCGCCCGAGGACCGTTCGCCCGACGCGATCAAGGCCGCGAAGGCGAAGGCGGCCGAACTGATGGGCGGCAAGCTGCTCTCCCTGCCGCAACCGGCCAAGGGCGGGGCTGCCGCGCTTTCCGAAAGCGCCGCCACGGCCGCGCAGATCGCGAAGGCGTCGAAGATCGCGCATACCGACTGCGCCGCCAAGGCCGAGTATTCGAATACCTGGGCAGCCAAGTTGCCTGCCGACATCCCCGTCTATCCGCGCGGCGCGGTGCAGGAAGCCGCCGGCGTGGACAGCAGCGACTGCGCGCTGCGGGTCGTCAGCTTCGCGACGGCGGTCAAGCCCGAGGACGTGATCGGCTTCTACTACACCAATGCCGAAAAGACCGGATATGGCGCCGAATACAAGCTGGACGGCAACGACCACGTGCTGGGCGGCCGCAAGGACGGCAAGGCCTATGTCGTCTATGCCCGCAAGGCGCAGGGCGGCATTACCGAAGTGGACCTTGTAACCAGCGGGAAGTAACCCGGCTTACGTGTGAGCGTCGCGCGGGCGGAAATATTCCTCCCGCCGCTCGCTTACCTGAGGCCGATCCCGATCATCGCGCGCGGCTGTTCCATTTCTCCTGAAGCGACCGGATAGGCGCAGTAATCCGCCGCGTAGTAGCCGGTGGGGCGGTGGTTGCCGGAAAGGCCGATGCCGCCGACCGGCGCCGAATGGCTGGGATTCACCGTGCCGCGGTTCCAGTTGACGATGCCGGCGCGGGCGTTGGCCCAGAACTTGTTGTATTCCTGCGGCGTGCCGCCGATCATCGATGCGGCGAGGCCGAAGCGGGTATTGTTGGTCTCGGCGATCGCTTCGTCGAAGTCGTCGACGCGGATGACCTGCAGGATCGGGCCGAACAGTTCCACGTCGGGGCGGTCCTTCATCGTCGTCGTGTCGATGATCGCCGGGCTCAGGAACGGAAGCGATTCGTCGGGGCGGACAAGGTGCTTGATCGCCTTGCCGCCATGGCTGAGCAGGTAGAGGAAGCTTTCGGTCAGTCCGTCGGCGGCGGCGTTGTCGATCACCGGGCCCATGAACGGGGCGGGCTCGTCGAACGGCGCGCCGAAGATCAGACGGTCTGCCAGCGCTTTCACTTCGCCCATGATCGCATCGTACATCGACGACTTCACGATCAGGCGGCGTGCCGCGGTGCAGCGCTGGCCGGTGCTGGCGAAGGCCGACTGGACTATCAGCGTCGCGGCATCGGTCAGCTTGGGGGTGTCCCAGACGACCATGGCGTTGTTGCCCCCCATTTCCAGCGCGACCATCTTGTCGGGACGCGCCGCAAGACGGCGGTTGATGGTGATGCCGGTGTTGGCGGAGCCGGTGAACAGCACGCCGTCGATACCGTCATGCGCAACGAAGGCCTGGCCTTCCGCCGGTCCGCCCGGGGCGAACTGCATGACGGCGGTGGAGATGCCCGCGCGATGGAAGCAGCGCGCCAGCATCTCGCCCGAGGCAGGGGCCTTTTCGCTGGGCTTGAAGATCACCACGTTGCCCGCGATCAGCGCGGGCACGATGTGGGCGTTGGGCAGGTGCGCGGGGAAGTTGTAGGGCCCCAGCACGACCAGCACGCCATGCGGCTTGTGACGCACGGCCATCGTGCCCTGCAGCGCGGAATCGAGCCGGCGCTGGCTGCTGCGCTCGGCATAGGCGCGAATCGAGATCTCGACCTTGTTGATGACCAGTTCGACCTCGGCGTGGGCTTCCCACAAGGGCTTGCCGGTTTCGCGCGCGATGGAGGTCGCCAGTTTCTCGGCATCCTTGCGCACTTCGTTGGCGAAGCGGCGGACGAGTTCCATGCGCGTGGAGAGCGGCTGTGCCGCCCAGGCCGGCCAGGCCCGCCGTGCGCGGGTGACGACGTCGTCCACGTCGCAGGCCTTGCCGCGCCAGATCTCGGCCCCGGTCGCGGGTTCGCAGGAAATGATGTCTGCGGCGCTCGCTTCGCTGAAAGGACCCCGGTCGCTGGCTGCTGCTGCAGTACTGGTTGTCGCAAAACCGTCCATTACGGCTAATATTCCGTTAGCTGAGAGAATTTCCGAATTCCCACACCATGGCACAGGTTTCCCTACCGTGGTGCTAACGACGCGCCTTGAATTCTTCGATTTATTCCTGCCCGGCCGGTTTTGGCGGTTGTCCCAGGTGCCGGCCCAGTGCCCGGATTTCCGCGACCTTGTCGTCCAGCGCGGACCAGTCGTCGTGCTCGTCGATAGCCGACCAGATCCGCTCGACTTCTTCGATCAGTACGCCGGGAGGCGCGCTTTGCCGCCAGAAAGCGTCGTCGGCGTCGGCGGCCGGGCGGTAGCCGCGCAGCAGCCGGGCGAACGCGTCGTCACCCGTCGTGCGGCCGGCGCGATGGGCGAAGAAGAAGTGTTCGGGGGCCTCGCCGCTTTCCGCCATGTGGCGTTCGGCCGACTGGATGAGCGCGGTGTCCGCTTCCAGCCCTTGCGACTCGACGCCGAGGCGCCAGGCGAAGCGGCGCGCCATCGCCTGCTGGTAGAGCGGACCGAACCGGTCGAGCGCGGCCACCAGCGGTTCGCTTTCCGCCAGCGAACGGAGCGCGATGGCCAGCTGCCCGCAGTTCCACAGCACCGCTTCCGGCTGGCGGCCGAAGGCGTAGAGGCCGCCGTGGTCGAAATAGGCGGCGGTGAAGCGCGGGTCCCATTTCGGCAACCAGCGCCAGGGACCGTAGTCGAAGCTCTCGCCCGAAATGTTCATGTTGTCGGTATTGAGCACGCCGTGGACGAAGCCGGCGATCATCCAGCTCGCGGCCAGATCGGCAAGGCGCTCGACCACCTGATGCAGCAGGATCACGGCGGGCTCGTCGCGTCCCGGCGCATCGGCGGGCGGTTCGCCGCCGGGGTAGGTCTCCAGGCAATAGGCGACGAGCGCGGCCATGTTGTCCTTTTCGTCGAGCGCCATGAGCCGCTGGAAGCTGCCGATGCGGATATGCCCGTGGCTGAGGCGCACGAGGACGGCCGAGCGCGTGGGCGATGGTTCGTCTCCGCGCCACAGCGATTCGCCGGTTTCGATCACCGAGAAGGTCTTGCTGGTGTTCACGCCCAGTGCTTCGAGCATTTCGGTCGCCAGGATCTCGCGCATCGCGCCCTTGAGCGTCAGCCGCCCGTCGCCGTCGCGGCTGTAGGGCGTGCGCCCCGATCCCTTGGTGCCGAGATCGAGCAACCGGCCATGGTCGTCGCGCATCTGTGCGAACAGGAAGCCGCGGCCATCGCCGATATCCGGGTTGTAGGCGCGGAACTGGTGGCCGTGATAGCGCAGCGCCAGCGGTTGCGGCAGGTTGTCGGGCAGCGGTTCGAACCGGGCGAAGTGAGCGACCCATTGCGCGTCGCTCAGGTCGTCCAGGCCCACCGCGCGTGCCCATCGGTCGTTGCGAAAGCGCAGTTCGTGCTTCGGGAACGTCGCGGCAGGTACCGCATCGCCGATCCATTCGGAAATGGTGGCTATCCGGGGGTCGGGGCTATAGGCGCTTGCTTGCGGTTCGCTTCGCATCAAGCGATAGTGGGATGCGCGGGCTCGCCGTTCAAGCGGGCATTCAGGAGGTCTCCGCTTCGGCATGACGGATTTCGAGGATCGGTTCTGGTCGGGCCGTGATGGACTCAAGCTGCATTTTCGCGATTACCCGGGCCCCGAACAGACGGGCGAAGGCACGCGTCCCGTGATCCTGTGCCTGCACGGGCTGACGCGCAACGCGCGGGACTTCGATGTCCTCGCGCCGCGTCTCGCGGCGAAGTGGCGAGTCATCTGCACCGACATGCGTGGCCGTGGTGACAGCGAATATGCCAGGGACTCGGCCAGCTACACGCCGCCCCAGTATTGCGAGGACGTGCTTGCCCTGCTTGAACAGGAAGCGATCGACCGCTTCGTCGTGATCGGTACGTCGCTGGGAGGACTGATGGCCATGGGGCTCGCCACCGTCATTCCGGAACGGATCGCGGGGGTCGTGATCAACGATGTCGGGCCGCGTCTGGAACCTGATGGTCTCGAGCGGATCAAGGACTATGTGGGGCAGGGGCGCAGCTATCCCACCTGGGTCCATGCCGCGCGCGGGATCGAAAGCACGCAGGCGCTCGCGCATCCCGGGCATTCGCTCGACTTCTGGATCGGCATGGCCAAGCGGCTCATGACGCTTACGAGCAACGGGCGCATCGTGTTCGACTACGACATGAAGATCGCCGAGCCGTTCATGGACTTCGACGTCGACAACCAGCCGGACCTCTGGCCCGCCTGGGAAGCGCTGGCGGGCAGGCCGGCACTGGTCCTGCGCGGGGCCCATTCCGACGTGCTGTCGCACGCGACGCTGGAGGAAATGGTGCGCCGCGTGCCCGAAGCGGAGGCGGTCACCCTGAAGCACGTCGGCCATGCCCCCACGCTCGACGAGCCCGAATCGGTTGCGGCCATAGAGCGGCTGCTGGACCGGGTTGGCTGAGCGGCGGCCCTTGCGAATTCTCCACCTCCACTCGAGCTTTTCCGCGGGCGGCAAGGAATTGCGCGCGGCGCGGCTGATGAATGCCTTCGGGCCCTCGGTGGAACATGCGGTCGTTTCGGCCCAGCCCGGCGCGCACGGGGCTTCGGTGGCGCTCGATCCGGTGCTGCACGTCGATTATCCTGCGGACTTTCCCGGCCTGCAGGGCCGTCCCGGGCCATTGCGGTTGCTGCACCTTGCACGCGCCATGCGCGGGTTCGACCTGATCCTGACGTACAACTGGGGCGCGATGGATGCCGTTCTGGCGCACCGTCTCTATGGCGCATGGCTGGGGCTTGGCCCGCTGGTCCATCATGAAGACGGCTTCAACGAAGACGAGGCTGGTGGGCTGAAGCCCGCGCGCAACCTGTATCGCCGGCTGGCGCTGGCGCGCGCCTCGGCGCTGGTGGTGCCTTCGCGGCGGCTGGAGGCGATCGCGCTCGGCGTGTGGCGGCAGCCCCGCACGCGGGTGCGGCTCATCATCAACGGTATCGATACCGTGGCCTACCGCGCCATGCCGTCGCCCGATGCCGTGCCCGGTCTCGTCAAGGCGCCGGGGGAGAAATGGGTGGGGACGCTTGCGGGACTGCGGGCGGTGAAAAACCTGCCGCGGCTGGTGCGGGCCTTTGCGCGGCTTCCGCAGGAGTGGCGGCTGGTGATCGTGGGCGAGGGGCCGGAGCGCGAGGCGATCGCGGCGCAGGCCCGGGCCTGCGGCATTGCCGACCGGCTCCATCTGCCGGGCTTCGTGTCCGATCCCTCCCGCGTCGTCGGACTGTTCGATATTTTCGCGCTCTCTTCGGACAGCGAGCAATTCCCGATTTCCGTGGTCGAGGCGATGGCGGCCGGCCTCGCGGTCGCCTCGCCTGCCGTGGGTGACGTGGCAGACATGGTTTCGGGGGATAACCGCCGCTTCGTCACGCCCCCCGAAGACGAGGCTGCCCTTGCCACGTCGCTGGAGATTCTGGCGGCGGATTCGGCCCTGCGCAAGGCGGTCGGCGATGCGAATCGTGCCCGCGCGGCAGCGGATTACGACGAGAGCGCGATGATCCGCGCCTATCGTGAGACATATGGCCGCGCCATGGGGCTGGCCCGCTTTCCCTGAGCGGAACCCCCATTCATCCTTGCTTCACGCCGGGACGTGCAGCGATCATCCCCGTTGAAAACCCCTGTCCATTCGCTAAACAGCCCCGCAACCATTCCGATTACCGCAGAAAGCGCCCAAATTGGCCCTGCCTCCTGACAAGACCTCTCCTTCGAACAACAAGGCCGCCGCGCAGCAGGCCGCCCAGCAGGACGTGTTCCTGCGCGAGGTGGACGATGCCCTGCGCCAGGATCAGGTCGAAGGCTTCATGAAACGCTATGGCGTGATGCTGGGGATCGTGATCGTCATCGGTCTCGCCGGCTTCGGCGGCTGGCTTTACTGGAACCATCACCAGACCAAGCAGCTTGAGGAACGCACCGAGACTTTCGTGACGGCGCTCGACAGCGTGCAGGCGAACAACCTCGACGATGCCCGGGCGAAGCTCAAGCCGCTTGCCGATGACGGTTCGGATGCCAACGCCACGTCCGCCCGGCTCCTGCTTGCCGCCATCGCGCTCGAGCAGGACAAGAAGGGCGATGCGCTCAAGCTCTACAAGCAGGTTGCCGCCGATACCCAGGCGCCGCAGCCGTTGCGCGATCTGGCGACCGTGCGCGAAGTGGCGGCCGATTTCGATGCGATGAAGCCCCAGGACGTGGTTTCCCGCCTGAAACCGCTTGCCGCCCCGGGCAATCCCTGGTTCGGCGTCGCCGGCGAAATGGTTGGCATGGCCTACCTGAAGATGGACAAGAAGGATCAGGCCGGGCCTCTGTTCGCGGCGATCGCCAAGGATGAAAGCGTCGACGATGCCCTGCGCAGCCGGGCGCGCCAGCTGGCGGCGGTGCTGGGTGTCGATGCCGTCGATGCCGTGGTCGACGACAAGGGGGAGCCGCTCGACAAGCCGGTCGGGAAACTGATCAAGGCCGCCGAAGCGGGTGGGGAATGAGAAATTCTGATAAGGATCTGCGCATGAAGGCATCTGTCTCGAACACGTTGCAGCCCGCTGCCCGCAAGCCCGGTGCGCGCAAGATCGTGCCGTTGGTCGCGCTCGCGCTGGTCATGGGCCTGTCGGGCTGCAAGTTGTTCGGCAGTGGCGACAAGGGCGGCCCCAAGACGCCGACCGTGGGCGAGCGCGTTCCGATTCTCTCGCGCATCGAAACCGGCGCCAAGGTCGATCCCACGCTGGCTACCAGCGTGGTGATGCTGCCGCCCGAACAGGTCAACGCCGAATGGGCGCAGGGTGGCGGTACCGCCAGCAAGGCCTATGGACACCTCGCTCTGGCGGCCAGTCCGTCGCGCGTGTGGACCGCCCAGATCGCCGGATCGTCCAACCGCCAGCGTCTCGCCGCTGCACCGGTGATCGGGGATGGGCGGCTTTACGTCATGGACACCGATGGCGTCGTGCACGCCCTCGACGCGCAGAGCGGCGCGCGGCTGTGGACCAAGAGCTTCGCCGTGAAGGGCGACGGTTCGAACTCGGTTTTCGGCGGCGGCGTCAGCTATGACAGCGGCCATGTCTACGTGACCACGGGCGTGGGCGAAGTCGCGGCGCTGGAAGCATCGACCGGCGCGCAGATCTGGACCAAGAAACCCGCAGGCCCGCTGCGCGGTGCGCCGACGGTTGCCTTCAATGCCGTCTACGTGATGACGCAGGACAACCAGATCTTCGCGCTCAACGCGACGGACGGGAGCCTTGTCTGGAACGAGTCGGGCTCGCTGACGCAGGCCGGCGTGTTCGGCGTGGCGGCACCCGCCGCCGGACAGGGTACGGTGATCGCCGGATATTCCTCGGGCGAACTCGTCGCCTACCGCTACGAGAACGGCCGGCAGCTGTGGTCGGACGCACTGGCGCGCACCTCGATTTCGACCGAGGTCGGAAGCCTCACCGATGTCGACGCCGATCCGATCATCGACAACGGCCGCGTCTATGCGCTGGGGCAGGGCGGGCGCATGGCCGCCTACGAACTGGTGACCGGGCAGCGTATCTGGGAACTCAATCTCGCTGGCATCTCCACCCCCGCGGTCGCGGGCGACTGGGTCTTCACGCTCGATGACCATGCCGAGATCCTGGCGATCGCGCGTTCCACCGGGCGGGTGCGCTGGCTGACCCAGCTCATGCGCTACAAGAACGAGAAGAAGCGCAAGAATCCGGTCTTCTGGGTCGGGCCCGTGCTGGCCGGGAACAAGCTGTGGGTTGCCAATTCGCGCGGTGAACTGGGCACGGTCGATCCTTCGACCGGGACCTATTCACCGTTCACCGAACTCGACCACGAGGTGACGCTGGAGCCGGTCGTGGCCAACCAGACGCTCTATGTCCTCGACAGTTCGGGACGGATCACGGCATTCCGCTGATCCGCCTGCGGCGGTGACGGGGGTGTTTCGGACCCCTTAACCATTTGTGGCTAGAGCCTCGGGCATGAGTAATGCCCAGACTGCTACGCGCCGGATGCCGGTCAGTGACGTCTCGGCAGGCGTCGGCCTGTCGGGGCTCGTCGCGCTCGTTGCATGGATCATGGTCTGCCGGAACTGGGCGGCGATCGCCGATGCCCTGTCCCTGCCGGGGCCGCATGCGCCGATGAGCGGTCCCTATGCTTCCGTCGCGACCATGTTCTTCACCGGCACCGCCATGGCCTTGTGGTCGGTGCTGGTCGACAAGGTTCACCTGCGGCCTTCCACAGGCATGGACTGGAGAACGCGGCGTCCGCTGTCGCAGACGCTCGACATCTCGATTACCAAGATCGCGGGCCTCTGGGCGACCTGGGCGGCGATCGGTTTCTTCTACTGCATCGCGCGCTGGTATTGGGAAGGGCAGTACCTCTTCGCCATGGAGGTGATCGGCTTCGCCGCGTTGCCGCTCTTCGTGCTCTCGATCCCCTACGTGCTCTGGCTCGACCGCTACATGATCGAGCCGCGCGACCATTCCTGGCATTTCGGCGCGCTGCTGATCGGCCGCGAGGCCTGGAATGGCGCGGAGGTGAGGAAGCACTGGCGCGCCTGGGCCATCAAGGGCTTCTTCGGCGCCTTCATGATCTCGATCCTGCCGCCCGGCTTCGCGCAAGTGGTGAACGCCGATTTCGGCCTGATCGAATACGATCCGGTCGCGCTGGGCTCTACCCTGATTGCCGGGCTGTTCGTCATCGACGTGCAGATCGGCACGGTGGGCTACCTGCTGACGTTCCGCCCGCTCGATGCGCATATCCGCAGCGGCAATCCGTTTCTGGCCGGCTGGGTCGCCGCGTTGATGTGCTATCCGCCGTTCGTCTGGGGCACGATGGGCCGGGCCGACGTGCTGGGCTACGAAGTCAACACGTTCGGCTGGGCCAGCGTCTTTTCGACGCATCCCGCACTGCTCTGGGTCTGGGCTGCCATGATGGTTTTCCTGACGGCGGTCTATGCCTGGGCGACCTTCGCGTTCGGCGTCCGCTTTTCCAATCTGACGTATCGCGGCGTGCTGACCAACGGGCCCTACCGCTTCACGCGCCACCCGGCCTATCTGTCGAAGAACCTGTTCTGGTGGGCCTCCACGCTGCCGTTTCTGGTGCGCGACGGTTCGCTGATCGATGCGGTTCGCAACACGGTGCTGCTCGGCGTCGTCAGCGGGATCTACTATTGGCGCGCCCGTACCGAGGAAGCGCACCTCCTGGCGGAGGACCCCAAATACCGTGAATACTACGAGTGGATGGGCGAAAACGCGCTGATTACCCGTACGCTGTCGCGCCTGGGGCGCCGTTTCCAGCCGCGCAGTCCGCAACTGCAGCCGGCAGAATAACCGCTACAGCGCCTCGCCGGCGTCCACTTCGTACGCGGTGACGCGCCGCTCGGTCATCCAGAGATCCGCGCGCACGGCCTGCCAGCGCGTCATGTGCGGCTGGCGAAAGTGGGCGTCGAGGGCGGCGCGATCGGTCCAGCACTCGGTGACCCGGAACAGGCCCGGCTCCAGCACGTCCTCGGCATAGGCATAGCCCAGACATCCGGCTTCGGCGCGGCTGGCGGCAATGACCGCAGCCATGGCCTCGCGCGCGCTGTCGAGCATGCTCCGAGGCATGCGGAATTCGCCGGTAACGATGATCACCTCAGAAGCTTTTTACGCCATAGACGCGCGAAACGTCGCCACCCCATTCGCCGTGGTAGAGGTCCAGCAGGCGCTCGGCGGGCACCTTGCCGCTGGCGACGATTTCGGCGAGCGGTTCGAGATAGCCGGTCTCGTTGTCGCCGCCGGCGTTGAGGCGGCCGCGTGCGGCAAGGCCGGAACGGGCGATATCGAGCACTTCGCCGGCGATGTCGCGCAAGGTTCCGCCGCCGGGGAGCGGTGCATCGAGGGCAAGCTTCGGAACCGAGGTCCGCAGCGTCTCGCGTCCTTCCATGTCCCAGCCCTTGACCAGGTCCCATGCCGCATCGAGCGCGGTCTGATCGTACAGCAGGCCCACCCACAGCGCGGGCAGAGCGCAGATGCGGCCCCACGGCCCGCCGTCCGCGCCGCGCATTTCCAGGAAGCTCTTCAGGCGCACTTCGGGGAAGGCGGTGGAAAGATGATCGTTCCAGTCGCTCAGGCGCGGGCGCTCGCCGGGCAGAGCGGGCAGTTCGCCCTTCAGGAAGTCGCGGAACGACTGGCCGGCGGCATCGATGTACCTGCCGTCGCGGAACACGAAGTACATCGGCACGTCGAGCATGTAGTCGACATAGCGCTCGTACCCGAAGCCTTCCTCGAACACGAAGGGCAGCATGCCGGTGCGCGCCGGATCGGTGTCGGACCAGATGTGGCTGCGATAGGAAAGGTAGCCGTTGGGCTTGCCTTCGGTGAAAGGCGAGTTGGCGAACAGCGCGGTCGCCAGCGGCTGAAGCGCCAGGCTGACGCGGAACTTCTGCGCCATGTCGGCTTCGCTCGAATAGTCGAGGTTCACCTGGATGGTGCAGGTGCGCAGCATCATGTCGAGGCCCATCGAACCCACGCGGGGCATGTGCTTCAGCATGATCGCGTAGCGGCCCTTGGGCATGATCGGCAGCGTTTCGCGCGTCTTGTCCGGCCACATGCCGAGGCCGAGGTAGCCCTTGCCGATGCGATCGCCGATGGTCTTGACCTGCGCCAGATGGCGTCCGGTCTCGTTGCAGGTCTGGTGCAGGGTCTCCAGCGGCGCGCCGGAAAGCTCCAGCTGGCCGGCCGGTTCGAGGCTGACGGTGCCGTCCGCGCCCTTCATGGCGATGACGTTCCCACCCTCTACGATCGGCTCCCAGCCGAACTCGGTAAGGGCCATCAGCAGGTCGTGGATGCCGCCGGGCTCGTCGTAGGACGGGGCGTGGTGATCGGCGACGTCGTAGACGAACTTTTCGTGTTCGGTACCGATCCGCCACCGGTCGCGCGGCTTTTCGCCCGCGGCCATGGGGGCGGTGAGTTGGTCCGTACTTTCGATCACCGGATCTTCGAGATCCGAAACCTCGCGAGTGCTCATGGCCGGGGAGGTAGTGTCCCCGGGGGCCGGGCGCCAGCGTTAATTATCGATGCAACGGTCAATTTCCTGTGAGGGACCAATCGCCGGCCGTCGCCATCCAGAGCGCGCAGCCTGCAATGCCCGCGGTTTCACCGCGCAGGATGCGCGGGCCGAGCGTGATCGCCCTTGCCTGCGGATGGGCGCGGATCGCCGCGCGTTCCCCGTCGTCGAAGCCGCCTTCCGGGCCGACGAGCAGCGCCGCCGGACCGGCATGCGCGGCAAAGGCGGCGGCCGCCGGTTCGCCGCCCTGTTCGTCGGCGAAGAACAGCGCGCGGTCCTGCGGCCAGTCGCGCAGCAGGGTGTCGAGCCGCGTGGCGGGTGCCAGTTCGGGCAAGGCGGTGCGGGCGCACTGCTCGGCGGCCTCGGTCACGATGGTGCGCGCGCGTTCGGGGTTGAGCTTGTCGGCGACGCAGCGCCGGGTCACCATCGGCTGGATGCGCCGAACGCCCAGTTCCGTCGCCTTTTCGAGCACGAGGTCGAAGTTCGGCTTCTTGAGCAGGGCCGCGCATAGCCAGAAGTCGGGCACATCCTCGCGTGCGCGCAGCTGCTCGCGCAGTTCCAGCACGACGTCGCGCTTGCCCGCCGACACGACAGCGGCGGCCCATTCGCCGGTCATGTCGTCGCACAGCACGACGGCGTCACCCGGCGCGACGCGCATGACCTTGGCAAGATAGTGTGCCTGCCCGCCTTCGATCGCGACGGCCGCGCCGGCGGCCAGCGGACCCGGCACGAACAGGCGCGGCGCCGAACGGGGCGGCCAGGCGGGGGTTGCTCCCATGAGTGGCGCTTTCCAGTTGGGGTTCTCGGTTGACGGCCTTTTTGCGTGATAGACAGGGTGGTGCAACGGGCAAATTCGGAATGTTTGCAATCGCCCGCAACATGATCGCTCATGACAAGGCCGTCACGATGGACTAGGTCTGCCCCGTGACCGAACAAGCCCCCCTCACGGACCTTGGCGTTCCCGATACCCAGCACAGAGGTCTGGTGTCGCTTCTGCCCGGCCCGCTGCAGCCCTACGCCATGCTGGCCCGTTTCGACCGCCCGATCGGTTCGTGGCTGCTGTTCTGGCCCTGCGCCTGGGGCGTGCTGCTCGCCGGTGGCGAGGCGCGCTGGGGGCTGCTTCTCTGGCTGTTGCTCGGGTCGGTGGTGATGCGCGGCGCGGGCTGCGTCTACAACGACATCGTCGATGCCGACCTCGACCGCAAGGTGGCGCGCACGGCGGCAAGGCCGGTCGCAAGTGGCCGCGTGAGCCCGCAGGCGGCATGGACCTGGCTGATCTCGCTGTGCCTGGTGGGGCTGGTGGTGCTGCTGCAGTTGCGCTGGCAGGCACAACTCGTGGCGCTGGGCAGCGTCGCGCTGGTGGCCGGCTATCCCTTCATGAAGCGGATTACCTGGTGGCCGCAGGCCTGGCTGGGGCTGGTCTTTACCTGGGGCGCGCTGGTCGGCTGGATCGAGATCCGCTCCGATCACCTTGAGGCGCTCGCCGCGCTCTATGCCGGCAGTATCGTGTGGTGCATCGGCTACGACACGATCTACGCCCTGCAGGACCGCGAAGACGACGTGCTGGTCGGCATCCGCTCCTCGGCCCTGCGGCTAGGCGCGCGTGTCCGTATGGGCGTGGCGGCTTTCTACGCCCTGGCCGTGGCGTTCTGGGCGCTGGCCTTCTGGGCCATGCGGCCGGACTGGGTGGCGCTTGTCGCGCTCGTTCCGGTGGCGCTGCATCTGGGCATTCAGGTCCTGACGCTTGATACCGAGGATGGCGAGAATGCGCTTGCCCGGTTCCGTTCGAACCGCGATGCCGGGCTGGTCATGGCGCTCGCGTGCTGGGTGGTGGGCAACGCCGGCATCATCTGACGGCGCTTCCCTGCGGCGGTACCACGTGCCGGGGCGCGTGATCATCGGCTCATTCATAGCTCACCACCTCGAATTCGATGCCGTCCCAGTCGAAGAAGTAGAACCGGCGGCCGGGGTCGTAATCGGCATGGCTGAAAGGCTCCAGCCCGGCGGCGATCACGACCCGTTCGGCAGCGTCGAGATCGTCGACGAGCAGCCCGATGTGGTTGAGCGGCACGCCCTTGGCGAAGCGGTCATGCGCCTTGTGGTCGGTGTAGATGGCGATGTAGCTGAACTCCTCGCCGACATGGATGGTCTCGCCGTCGTTGATGGCCGGGCCGCGCCACCGCTCCTCCCAGCCGAGCAGGTCCTGCAGCAGCTTCGAGGAGCGCTCGATGTCGCTCACGGTGATGTTCGCATGTTCCAGACGGCCTCTGGAACTGGCCGGAATTACCATTGTCCTGTCTCCCTTGCGGCGCCGGTGGATCGACCGGCTTGGCAAAGGTGCAACCTCAAGTTAACTTGAGATCAAGCGCTTTTTTCGGGGTATCCATGGTCCAGGATCGTTTCATCTCCATCGGCGACCTGTCCCGACGCACTGGCGTCGCCGTTTCCGCGATCCGTTTCTACGAAGAAAAGGGGCTGCTGACCTCGCTGCGCACGTCCGGTAATCAGCGCCGTTTCCTGCGCTCGGACATTCGCCGCGTCAGCTTCATCCTGATCGCGCAGAAGCTGGGGCTCGCCCTCGCCGAGATTGAGCGCGAACTGGCCGATCTGCCGCAGGGACGCACGCCCACGATCGACGATTGGGAACGGATCAGCCGCTCGATGCGCGAATCGATCGATGCCAGGATTGCCCTGCTCGAACTCACCCGCCGCAAGCTCGACGAATGCATCGGCTGCGGCTGCCTGAGCCTGGCAAAATGCCAGCTCTACAATGCGGGGGACGAAGCCGGAGCGGAAGGAACCGGGCCGCGCTTCGTGCTGAAGTAGCTATTCCGCCGCCAGCAACTCTTCGGCGCCGACAAGGTCCACGCTCACCAGACGCGACACGCCCCGTTCCACCATGGTCACGCCGAACAGGCGGTGCATGCGGCTCATCGTTACCGCATTGTGGGTGACGATCAGGTAGCGCGTGTCCGTCTCCTTGGTCATGGCTTCGAGCAGGTCGCAGAAACGCTCGATATTGGCGTCGTCGAGCGGGGCGTCGACTTCGTCGAGAACGCAGATCGGCGCGGGGTTGGTCAGGAATAGCGCGAAGATCAGTGCGACGGCGGTCAGCGCCTGTTCGCCGCCCGAGAGCAGCGTGAGCGACTGGAGGCGCTTGCCCGGCGGCTGGGCGTAGATTTCGAGCCCGGCTTCGAGCGGATCGTCCGAATCGACCAGCGCGAGGTGTGCCTTGCCGCCCTGGAACAGGCGCGTGAACAGCCGCTGGAAGTGACCGTCGACTGCCTCGAAGGCAGCGCGCAGCCGTTCGCGGCCCTCGCGATTGAGGTTGCCGATCGAGCCGCGCAGGCGGTTCACCGCTTCGGCCAGCTCGGCCTTTTCGGTCACGCTCGTGCCCAGTTGCGCCTCGGCCTCGGTCAGTTCGTCGGCGGCGACGAGGTTGACCGGACCGATCCGCTCGCGGTCGGCGACGAGGCGGTCCATCGTCGCCGATTCCTCCGGGGCGGTCCCGACTTCGGCGGAAGCGAACCCGAAGCGTTCGGGCAGGACCGGGGGCGGGCACTGGAAACGTTCGCCCGAGACACGGGCCATTTCGGCGCGGCGCTCGTCCTCGTTCTCGGCCCGCGCGGCGGCACCGGCACGACCCTCGCGCGCGCTGGCGAGCGCTTCTTGCGCGGCGGCGAGCGCGGCATCGGCCTTGCGCGCGGTTTCGGTCACGGTGCTGACAGCAGCTTCGGCCCGGGCCAGTTCTTCGGCGAGGCGATTGCGCACCGCTTCGCCCTGCTCGATCTGCTCCATCAGCGAGGTGGGCTTGGCCGCGATGACGGCGCGCTCGGTCTCGATTTCCTCCAGCCGCCCGGCCATCTGGGCCAGCCGGTTGGTGGCATCGCCGGCTCGTGCCTGCCAGTTCCTGATGTCGCCACGCTGAGAGGCGGTGCGTTCGCGCGCGACGGCGAGCCTCTGATCGTGCGCGGCGAGCGAGGCCGTGGCCGCCTGCATCGTCGCCCTGGCGGCCTCGTTCTTCGCCCTGGCTGCTTCGAGAGCATCGCGGCCGGCCTCGGGATGGGGCAGTTCGGCGGCCCTGGCTTCCGCTGTGGCGAGATCCTGCTCCGCGCTGCGGCGCCGTTCGGCAAGCTCCTCGGCGCTGCGATCCAGTTCGGCGCGGCGGGACTGCTGGCGGGCCTTGGCGTCTTCGGCCTGATCGACTGCGCGCAGGGCATTGCGTTCGGCATTGGCGGCATCGGCAATCGCGCGTTCGGCGGCGATCACCGATGCGGAAAGGGCGGAGAGTTCCTGCTGCACTTCGGTTTGCCGCGCTTCGGCAGTTGCCACGGCTTCGCGAAGGGGCGGAAGCTGTGCATCCAGTTCCGCGATCCGGTTTTCCGCTTCCAGCCGCGCCGCCTCGGCCGCACCTTCGCCGCGTGCGACGAAGCCGTCCCAGCGGCGCAGCAGGCCCGCATGGGTAACCAGCCATTCGCCGGGCTTCAGCATGCGCCCGTCGTCCTCGTCCGCGACATGAACCAGCGCGAGGCGCGCCGCGAGTTCGGGCGGGCACTGCGTGACATGCGCGGCAAGGCTTTGTGCGACGGGCGCGGGCGCCTGCGCCCCGGTCCAGAAGCGCCCATCGGTATCGGGCAATTTGCCGAGCGGTGCCTTGGCATCGCGGCCGAGCGCGGCGGCGAGCGCGCGTTCATAGCCGGGTGCGGCACGCACCGCGTCGATCGCCACGGGCAGGCCATGCGCGGCCTTGGCGCCCTTGGCGCGCGCCTCGCGGTCGCGCAGGAGAGCGGTGTGTTCGCGCTCGATACCGGTGAGATCAGCGCGGGCCCCGGCCAGCGCGGAAGCCGCCGCATCGCGTTCGGCGAGCAGTTCGGCCTTGCGCGCCTGCTGCGCGTCCAGCCCCTCGCGGGCTTGTCGCAGCGCTTCGGTGGCGGCCTCCGCCTCGCTGCGCGCCTGTTCGATCGTGGCGTCGAGGTCGACGATCCGGGGCAGGTCGGACAGTTGCGCTTCGAGCCGTGCCGCATCGGCCGCAAGCCGATCGAGCCGGGCGCGCGCCTGCGCCAGTTCGGCCTCGGCAATGCGCCATTCGGCTTCGACACCGGCCTGTTCGGCAGTGGCCTGGGCCAGATCGAGTTCGGCGGTTCGGGCGGCGCGCTCGGCGCCTTCGAGGGCATTGGCAAGGGCAGGGCGCCGCGCCTCGTCCGCTTCGAGCTGCCGCGATCCTTCGGCAAGCTCCTTCTCCAGCCGTGCCAGTGCTTCGGCGGCATCGCGGGTAAGGCGGTCGGCATCGCCGCGATCCTCTTCGAGTCGCGTATGCTGGCGGTCGAGGTCCTTCAGGCGCTGCTCGGCCGCTTCGAGCTGGCTGGTCAACGTTGCCATGCGGTGGCCTTGCGCCGTGGCATCGTCGCGCCGGTCGGCGAGTTCGTCGCGGGCCTCGATCAGGGCCTCGGCGGCGGCGGCCTGCGCATCCTGCGCGGCCTTTGCCGCCTCCTGCGTTTGCGCGACACGGCTGTCGGCAGCCTGGGCTTCCTTCTTCGCTGCTTCGGCCGCGGCAGCGGCATCGCGCCAGCGGGCGTAGACCAGCCGCGCCTCGGCCAGCCGGATCTGGTCCGACAATGCCTTGTAGCGCTCGGCCGCGCGGGCCTGCCGGCGCAGCGCCGCGACCTGCTTGTCGAGCCCGGCCATGATGTCCTCAAGCCGGGCGAGGTTGTTTTCGGTTGCCCGCAGTTTCTGCTCGGCGTCCTTGCGCCGCACGTGCAGGCCGGCGATGCCCGCCGCCTCTTCCAGCATGGCGCGGCGTTCGGCGGGCTTGGCGGCGATGACGGCGGCGATGCGGCCCTGGCTGACGAGCGCGGGGCTGTGCGCGCCGGTCGCGGCATCGGCGAAGATCAGCGCCACGTCCTTGGCGCGCACGTCGCGCCCGTTGACGCGGTAGGCGCTGCCCGCGCCGCGCTCGATGCGGCGCACCACTTCCAGATCGTCGCGGGTGCCGTCGTCGCGCTGCGCCGTTTCGGCGTGGAGCACGACTTCGGCAAAGGCGCGCGGCGGGCGGCCCGCTGTGCCGGCGAAGATCACGTCTTCCATGCCGCCGCCGCGCATCGACTTGGGCGAGCTTTCGCCCATGACCCAGCGGATCGCTTCGAGCAGGTTGGACTTGCCGCAGCCGTTGGGGCCGACGACGCCGGTCAGGCCGGGTTCGATGCGCAGTTCGGCAGGCTCGACGAAGCTCTTGAATCCACTGAGCTTGAGCCGCCTTATGCGCATCTACGCGCCCTTACTGAAGCAGGCGCATCAGCGCGCGCCTGCCTCTTGCAGCTTGGGTTCCAGTTCCGCCCAGCGGACCGAACCCACCGACGCTCCGTTGATGATGAAGGTCGGCGTGCCGGTCACGTTGAACTCGGTCGAGGCCTTCTCGGTTTCGTCGGCAAAGGCCTTGGCCTTGGCAGTGTCCGCAAGGCAGGCCTGGGCCTGATCGCGCGCGATTCCGCGCGACGAGAAGAAGTTGGTCATGCCCGAAACGTCGGCGATCGCGGCGATCTGCTTTTCCTTGGGCAGATCGCTGATGGCCTGGAGCCGCGCGTCACCGGCGGACTGCACGTTTTCGAACATCTTGGGCTGCCAGGCCCAGAACTGTTCGCTGAGCGGGATCACGGCCTCGGTCGATCCGCAGGTCGCCAGCATCGAGGCCGAAAGATCGTAGGGATTGAGCATGAAGTAGCGCAGTTCGTAACTGACGCGACCGCTGGCGATATAGTCGTCGCGCAGCTTTTCGAAGCTTTCCTGTGCGAATTCCGCGCAGTGCGAGCAGCTCAGTGCGCCGTATTCGACGAGTTTGATCGGCGCTTCGGGGTTGCCCATGCGATAGCCGCCCTCGGACGTCTTCTCGACGATGTCGGACCACGCCTTGCCGGCGGGGGGGGCGATCTTGGCAATCGGCTCGCTGGATTTCGGAACGCCGTCCTCGGCCTTCTTGCCGCATGCGGCAAGGCCAAGCGCCAAAGGCAGCACGAGCGTGCCGAGTGCGATCTGACGGAAACGGATGCGGGTCATCGTGGCGAATCCTTTGCGAAGACGGAGAAAAGGCTAGCCCAAGGCTTGGGAAGAACAAAGCGCCCCGGGGTTTGGCCGGGGATTCTCTCCACAGCTAACCCGGCGGATTTCGGTGTGTCAGATGGTTGAGCCGTGCTGTTCGGCCAGCTTGTCGGTGATCGCCTTGGACACGGACGCCCAGTCATGGACGGTCAGCACTTCGCCGTTGAGCGTGAAGCTGGGCGTGCTGTTGATGCCGAGGGTGGCGACCGCTTCCTGCTGGGCTCTCAGTTTGTCGAGCATGGTCGCATCGCCCAGGCATGCGTCCGTCTGCGCGCGGTCCATGCCCCAGCCGGACATCATCGTATAGAAGCCGAAATCGTTGGAGATCGCGCGCATGCGGTCGATCAGCGGGCCCTGGAACCAGCGCTGTTCCTGCTCCTTGGACATCGTCTGCGCCTTGGCGAGCCAGGTGTCCTGCGTGGCGAAAAAGGCGTTGTGCCGCACGAAGAAGCGCTTCGGGTCGCCGCAATTGGTGAGCAGGGCGACGGTCAGGTCGATCGGGTTGCGCAGCAGGTTGGTCACCGTCACCGAGACCTGCCCCTTGGGGATCACGGTGAGGCGCAGAACCGGGTCGGATTCCTTCTGGTAGTGCGCGCAGTGGGAGCAGGTGTAGCTGACGAATTCGGTAAGCTTGACCGGTGCGTCGGGGTTGCCGAGGCGATGGCTGCCATCGGCGGTGATCGCGATCGTACCGTTCCAGTTCGTGCCGGGCTTTTCGAGGCTCTTGCTCGTCTTGCCGGTTGCCGCGACGCACAGCATGGCGCCGCCCGCAAGTGCCAGCGCGCTAAGGGCTCTTTTCATCCTCGGGGGCATCCTTACTGCTCTTCCTGACTGCCATTGGCGCCCATGCTGCGCGCCAGCGATTCGAGCACCGCGCGAAGCTCGGGGTCACCGACGTCGCGCAGCGATTCCCCCAGTTCGAGCGGCACGGGCCGCAGCGAAGGCGGTGCGGCCTGCGGCTTTGAAGCAGGCGGAGCCTTAACCTCACCTTGCCGGATCTTCACCTTGGCCACGGCATTGTAGCCGAAGAAGCGGTTCACCCGTTCGATGATCTCGGGGATCACGTGCTGGATCATCGGCGCATGCGCGGGCACGACCACGAGCTGGAGGATGCCGTCGCTCTTCTCTCCGGGCGGGAAGCGGATCGATTCCGGTGTGCATATGCGCGCGTGTCTTGCGCCCACGATTTCCGGCCAGCGCGAGACGACGCTCGACTGGACGAAGCCGAAGCGGCGAAAGGCCGTGCGGCCGACTTCCGGCATCAGTTCGGAAATCGCGCGGGCCTGTCCGCCGCGCGGGCGTTCGTAGCGCTTGATCCCGGACTTTCCGGATTGTTTGCGGTCATCCCGTTTCATTGTCCGCTCGCCAATGCCATAGCGGGATCATGGATGCCAGCTTCGATGCCGTCTCGCGTGCCCTTCTCGACTGGTACGATGCGCATGCCCGCGATCTGCCCTGGCGCGCGCGGCCCGGCACGCCGCCGCCCGAACCCTACCGCGTGTGGCTTTCCGAAGTGATGTTGCAGCAGACCACGGTCGCGGCGGTGAAGGACTACTTTGCCGCCTTCACCAGCCGCTGGCCGAGCGTGGAGGCACTGGCAGTGGCATCGGACGAGGACGTAATGGCGGCCTGGGCGGGGCTCGGCTATTATGCCCGCGCTCGCAACCTGCTGGCCTGCGCGCGCGAGGTTGCCGCGAACGGCGGGCGCTTCCCCGATACCGAGGAAGGCCTGCGCGCGCTGCCGGGCCTTGGCGCCTATACTGCGGCGGCCGTCGCGGCGATTGCCTTCGAGCGGCGCGCGGTGGTGGTCGATGCCAATGTCGAGCGCGTCGTCGCGAGGCTCTTTGCGCTGGACGAACCACTGCCGGGCGGGCGTACAGCGATCCGTGAAAGGGCCGATGCCATCACCCCGCAGGCACGCAGCGGGGACTTTGCGCAGGCGATGATGGATCTGGGCGCGACCGTGTGCACCAGCCGCGCGCCGCGCTGCCTGCTGTGTCCCTTGGCGTCCCACTGCACGGCGCAGGCCATGGGCGAGCCGGAGCGCTTCCCGGTCAAGGCCCCGAAAAAGGCCAAGCCTGCGCGCCGGGGCCGGGCGTTCTGGATCGAGCGGGACGAGCACGTCTGGCTGGTCCGCCGCCCGGGCAAGGGCATGCTCGGCGGCATGCGCGCGTTGCCGGACGATGGTTGGAACGCGCGCGCGGATGGCTCCGGCGACGGCCCGCTTGCCGGACCGTGGGAAAGCGCGGGCAAGGTCGGCCATGTCTTCACCCATTTTTCGCTCGAACTGAACCTGACGGTTTATCTCGGCGATCAATGCGATAGTCTCGCGCGGCACGAGGGCGAATGGTGGCCGCTGGAACAGCTCGACGCGGCCGGTCTGCCCACGCTTTTCGCCAAGGCGGCGCGGCTGGCGCTGGCAGGAACAGGAGAAGAGGCATGAACCCGGATTTGCGGTCGCTTGAAGCGGCCATCGATCGCCGCATGCTGATGCGCATGGCCGTTGTGGCCGGGCTCGGCGCCGCGCTGACGCCACGTCTGGCACTGGCCGTCGCCGATCCGGACCTGATGCCCAACCTGCGGGCCATGGTCAAACGCTGGGTGGGGCCGGGCAAGCTGCCGGGCGTGCTCGTCTCGCTCGGCCTGCCGGGCAAGGAGACGCAGTATATCGCGCGCGGGACCGAGGCTTTCACCGATCCCGACCCGGTAACGCCCGATAGCCTCTACCGCTTCTATTCGATGACCAAGCCGATCACCGGCATGGCGGCGATGCAGCTGATCGCGGAAGGGCGCATGGGGCTCGATCAGCCGCTCTACGACGTGCTGCCCAAGTACCGTACGATGCAGGTGCAGGTCGTGCCCGACGGTTCGGTGACCAAGCTTCGTCCCGCCAAAACGCCGATCACCATGCGCCACTTGCTGACGCATACCGCGGGGCTTGGCTATTCCATCGTCCAGCAGGGACCGATCAAGGACCTGATGGAGGAGAAGGGCCTCGTGCCCGCGCTGCTCAGCCGCAAGAAGATCCCCGGCTTGTTCGAAGGGACCCAGGCTCCCGATCTCGCGACTTTCGCCGACCGGCTGGCCGAAATTCCGCTGGTCTACGAGCCGGGCAGCCGATGGAGCTATTCGATGGGGCTCGATCTCATGGGTCGCGTGATCGAGGTGGTGTCGGGCCAGCCGTTCGACCGCTATCTGGAGGAAACCCTGCTGGGCCCCGCCGGTATGATCAGCACCAGCTTTCAGGTTCCGGAGGCGGCCGCAAAGCGCCTGACCACGGACTATTTCGCGATCGACGGAACGCTCATTCCGGTCGATCCGGGCGCGGATTCGGTCTTTCTCGACAAGCCGCCGTTCCCCTTCGGCGGTGCCGGGCTTGTCGGCAGCCCGCGCGATTACGACCGGTTCCTGCGCGTGCTCGCACAGGGTGGCATGATCGACGGCAAACGCGTCCTGTCAGAGGCGGCGGTGCGCGTGGGCATGGGCAATCTCCTGCCGGTCGGCGTCGATCGTTCGGGCATGTTCGGATCGCCCAGCGATTTCGGCGCGGGCGGCCGTGTCGGCACGGGCGATGAAAAAGGCATGTTCGGCTGGGCAGGCGCGGCCAGCACGATCGGCATGGTCGATGCGGTCCACGGCCTGCGCATGCAGTATTTCGCGCAGTTCATGCCCTATACAGCGCTCGACGTGGAGGACGACTTCCGCAAGGCGCTCAAGGCCGATGTCATGGCCCTGCTGGAGAAACAGTAAGATGCACGCCCCCATCGCCTTTTCCGGATCGCACGTCGATCGCGCCGACCACATCCGCAACGATCCGGCGGCGCTCGATGCGCTCAAGACCTGGCAGGCGCGGCTGCTGCGCATGGACGGGCTCGATCCGGTGCTGACGCTTGAAAGCACGCTCGACTGGGGCAGCCTCGCCGACGCCGCGCCGGACAGCGAACTGGTGTTCCTGGGCCTCGATGGGGAACGCGGCTGCTTTGCCGAAGTGCGCAAGTCCTATCCTTCGGGCAGTCCCCATGCTGGGCCGGCAAGCTGGAACGCCATGGCCGTGCTGGAGGCGGGGGAGCTGGCTGCCTATGGCGGGGCCCGCTCGCTGGTGGGCTGGCATTCGCGGCACCGCTTCTGCGCCGTCTGCGGTAGCGCCACGGTGCTCGCCAAGGGCGGCTGGCAGCGCAATTGCACGAATGCGGACTGCAAGGCTGAACACTTCCCGCGCGTCGATCCGGTCACGATCATGACGGTCGAATGCGACGGCAAGTTGCTCCTCGGCCGCCAGCCGCGCTTTCCGGCCGGGCGCTATTCGGCGCTGGCGGGCTTTGTCGAGCCCGGCGAGACTATCGAGGAAGCCGTGGCGCGCGAAGTCTTCGAGGAAGCCGGCGTGCGCGCGCGCGACGTGGAATATGTGATCAGCCAGCCCTGGCCGTTCCCCTCCTCGCTGATGATCGGCTGCCACGCCTTCGCCGACGATCCCGCCATCGTGATGGACGAGACCGAGATGGAAGACGTGCGCTGGTTTACACGCGAGGAAGTGACCGAAGCGCTGGAGGCGACCGAGCGCGGAGAACAGGGCCGCGCCTTCGGCGCGCCACCCAAGACCGCCGTTGCCCATGCACTGCTGCGCTGGTGGGTGGCGCGAGGCGCTTAGGCGGGGTGAATAAGGGGCCGCTATCGGAGAGGTTCAAGCGTGTGCGGAATGGCGGTGAAGTTGGGTGGACGGCAATTCACCTAACCCCGTCATCCCAGCGCAGGCTGGGATCGCTGGCCACTAAACGATACGTTCGAACAGATCGTTCCACTCGGGATTGTCTTGCTCGATCAACCGGATCTTCCAGTCGCGCTTCCACGCCTTGAGCGCCTTCTCTCGTGCGATGGCTGACAGAATTTCGGCATGAGATTCCACCAGAACGAGGCGGTTCAGGCCGTATCTTCGGCAGAACACCGAACCGGTCCCCGACCGATGTTGCGCAATGCGTGCCGCGATGTTGCCGGTCACACCAATGTAGAGAACACCGCGTGGCCTGACCGGTGCTGCCTATCTTTATTGACCGGCGGACGTCGCGGTCTGCGCTGAGGCTAGCATCCGGGTGAAGAAGGCGGTCACGGCCGCATCGAAGCCATGATGGAAGGCGGCGCGGTCGAAGCCGGGTGCGCTGGTGCACAGCGCGGGAATGGACACCGGGCCGTCGCAGGGGGCCAGGAAGTCGAAGTGTCCGGCGTGGGGCACGGTGTGGAATTCCGGTGCGGAAGGCAGGGCATCGCGCACGGCATCGGCATACTCTGCGGGGGGTAGGACTGTGTCGTCGTCCGCGCGCCAGAGTTGCACGGGCACGCGCACGGCGTCGAGTCCGCCATCGGCAAAGGTGAAGCCCAGGGCGGGCGCTGCGACCACTAGCGCCTTGATCCGCGCATCACGCCGGGCGGGCCAGGGCTTGGGGGTCTTGGCGGGGGCGTCGCTGGGATGCTTCGCGATCAGCCGGCAATCGAACCGGCCGGGATGGGCGGCGCAGTGAGCGCGGATCAGGGAAAGATCGGGAATGCCCCCGGCCGCCGTCAGCACGGTGAAACCGCCCGATGAAAAACCGAAAGCGCCGATCCGGCTGGCATCGATGGCCGCATGACCGCTCCAGCTACCGAGCATGAAGTCGATCAGACCGGAAAACGCCGCGGGACGGTTCGCGATTTCAGTGGCCTTGCTCTGGTCCTTCCAGTTGTCGCCCGGATGGGTGAGTGCGGCCACGACGAAACCGGCTTTCGCCAGTGCGACAGCGGTATCCGCATGACCGGCGAAGGAGCCGCCGGTCCCGTGAGACATCACCACCAACGGCAGCCGCTCCCCGGCAACCGGGCCGCCCGGGACAACCTGCTGGCGGTTGAGTCCTAGCGGGATGTCCCGCTCCTCGCCTTGCGAAGGATACCAGATTCCTACTTCCACGCCATCGGGCGTGGTCAGGCGCTGAAAACCGGCAGCTGGATCACTCGCGGCGAGGGCGGGATTGACGAGGCAAACCAGAATAGCCGCGAACACGGCTCGAAACACACGCATGACAGGGAACTCCATTGACTGTGCGATCCGTGGTTTCCTTGCCGCGGGTCCCGGGCCAAGCGCGCATTCGTGAACGGGCGAACGGGTACGCGGCCCGGTGAGCGGGCATGCGGCGCGCGCGGAGGTGCTTCACGCAGGCGCGTGGCGACGATAGAGACACAGGGGTGAAACGGGACCGGAAATTCTATTTGCGTGCCGGTGTTTTGGCCTCGTGCGGGGGCCTTGCGCTGGCGTTGCTGGGCCCGTTCGGGACCTATCTCAACGGTCCGTTTCCCGAGCGGTTGCTGTTCTGGATGACGACGTGCTGCGCCGGGGTGCTGCTCTATGGTTTCACCGCGCGCGTCCTGATGCAGCGTTGGCGGGGCAGGGTGGTGGACTGGCTCTCGCTGTTCCTCGGGGCCTTGCTGGCCAGTGTGCCGGAAGCGTGGATTTCACGCGCGCTGGCGCTTCATCTCTGGCCGCAGCTGGAAGCGAATGTCCCGGCATGGCCGGTTTGGTACGGCCAGACGACGATTCTGGGCTGTCTCTACACCCTGATCGGCGTGCAATGGGCGCTGCGCCAGCGGCGTGCTGCCGATGCCGGGACGCCCCCGGCGCGCACGACCCTGCCCGAGCCGGCAGAGGGGGCGTTTGCCGATCCCGGCACGATCGTGGCCCTGCAAATTGAAGATCACTACGTGCGCGTGCACCGCGCCGCGGGATCGCAGATCGTGCTCATGCCGCTCAAGCGGGCGATTGCCGTCATGGATGGGATCGAGGGGCTGCAGACGCATCGCAGCTGGTGGGTGGCGCGGACCGCCGTGGCCGAAGTGCAGGGAACGCCGCGCTCGATGCAGCTGCGTCTCGTGAACGGGCTGCAGGTTCCGGTCGCGCGGTCTGCCGTGATCACCTTACGTTCGGCAGGCTGGCTTGCCGATTGAAATGCCTGAGCGGATCGGCGTTTCCGGCCGGCTTTACACCAGCCCGAGCTTCATCAGCTCCCGCGCCAGTTTGGGGGGCATCACGTCGCCGCTGCTTTCCCCGTCGCCGAGGTCGCGCGGGGCGTCCTCTTCCTTGAGGTAGCGCCAGCCCTGATGGGCGCGCTTGGGCTTGGTCACCACGGGGATCAGCTTGGGGGCGAGGTGGATGTGCCAGCGGCCGTCGTCGCGCTGGGTAAAGCGCAGGATCGGCGAGCGGCCGATCAGCGCGTGCTCGAAGATCCAGTAGAGCGAGCCGCCTTCCATCTCCTCGTGCCGCTTGGGCAGGTAGCGGGTGGTCATCAGCGCCTCGCCGGTTCCGCCATTGCCCTTCGCGTTGCTTTCCAGCCATGCGCGCAGGCTGGCAGGGCTCTCGGCGGAATAGGCGATCTTGGTCATGTGCAGCGGCATGGCGCCAAGATAGGGCGCGCGGGCCGCTCAGGCCAGTGTCTGTTCGGGAGGCAGCCTGTCTGCGTGAAAACAACCTCGTCATTGCGAGCGCAGCCCGTGGCCCTTTTAGCCTCGTAATGACGATTTCCCGAACTGAGCGACCGGTCAGGTCGGAAAGATCTCAGGCCAGCCCGGTAAGGACCGCCAGCCCCAGGAACGAGAAGAAGCCCATCACGTCGGTCGCGGTCGTCACGAAGACGGAAGAGGAGACGGCCGGGTCGACCTTGAGACGGTCGAGCGTGACGGGGACGAGAATGCCGGCCAGTCCCGCGACGAGGTTGTTCACCACCATGGCCGTTGCGATCACGGCGCCGAGCAGGGGATTGCCGAAAAGCAGCGCGGTGCCGCTGCCGATCAGTATGCCCAGTGCGGTGCCGTTGGTAAGTGCGATGCGGAATTCGCGCAGGATCATCTTCCAGGTGTTGGAATCGGTCAGCTGGTTGGTGGCGATGGCGCGCACCACCACGGCGAGCGTCTGCGTGCCGGCATTGCCGCCCATGCCCGAGACGATCGGCATCAGCACGGCCAGCAGCGCGAAGCGGGCGATCGCGCCCTGGAACAGGCCGACCACCGAGGAGGCGATGATGGCGGTGCCGAGGTTGACGACCAGCCATGTCAGGCGCGCGCGCACCGTCAGCATGATCGGCTCGTTGATGTCGCCGTCGCCCGCGCCGGACAGCAGCAGGGCGTCCTCGCCAGCTTCTTCCTGGATGACGTGGACGACGTCGTCGACGGTGATCTGCCCGATCAGCCGCCCCGAATCGTCGACCACCGCAGCCGAGATCAGCGCATATTTCTGGAAGCGCAGCGCGACTTCCTCCTGATCCATGCCCACCGGGATCAGCGTCTGTTCGCGCTTCATCACGTCGTAGAGCGGGATGTTGCGCGGGCAGCGCAGGATCCACGAGAGCGCGCAGGTGCCGACCGGGTGGTGCAGCGCATCGACGCAGAACACTTCCCAGAACTCGGTGGGCAGTTCGCGGTGTTCGCGCAGGAAGTCGATCAGGTCGCCGACGGTCATCGTCTCGGGCACCGCGACGAATTCGCGGCTCATCAGGCGGCCGGCGGATTCCTCCGGATAGGACAGGCCGGATTCGATGGCGGCGCGGTCTTCCGGCTCCATCTCGGCGAGGACGGCCTGCTGGTCCTCCTCGTCGAGGTCTTCCAGCATGGCGACGGCATCGTCGGTGTCGAGCTGTTCGGCGATGTCGGCGACGACATCGGCGGGCAGCGCCTCGACCAGCAGTTCGCGAACCCAGTCGTTGAGCTCGGCGATGACTTCCACGCCCATGAGGTCGCGGATCGAGCGGGCGAGCGTGAGGCGCTCGTGCTCGTCGACCAGCTCGAACAGGTCGGCGATGTCGGCGGGGTGGAGCGGTTCGACGAGGTCGTAGACGCGGTCGAAGTCTTCCTCGTCGAGCGCGTCCTTGACGCTGCGGACGAATTCGCCCTTGAGGCGGTTTTCCTCGTCGAGGCTTTCGGATGCGGGCGCGATTTCGGCTTCGGCGGTGGCCTCTTCTTCGGGCAGGTTCTCCTTGAGGTCCGCTTCGCTCATGAAGCCGGGTCTACGCAGCAAATTCGCAATTGCAACAGACAGTGTTCCCCGGCTGGGGATGGCGCCCGCGATACCGGCGCGGCGCTGGCTGCCTTCCAACGAAGGGTGACATTGCCGGCGCGCGTCTTATATCGGGCGCCGAGCCGATCTGCGCCCGGGGTTTGGGCGCAGGCAACAGGAGACATGTAATGGCCGACGAATTTCTGACGCTTACCCTCGACACCGGCGAAAGCCAGGGCGACGTCAAGATCAAGCTGCGCCCCGATCTGGCCCCCGGCCACGTTGCGCGGATCAAGGAACTCGCCAGCGAGGGCTTCTACGACGGCGTAAAGTTCCACCGCGTGATCCCCGGCTTCATGGCGCAGGGCGGCTGCCCGCACGGCACTGGCATGGGCGGTTCGGACAAGCCGGACCTCAAGGCTGAATTCAACGCCGAGCCGCACGTGCGCGGCGTGTGCTCGATGGCCCGCACCAGCGCGCCGCACTCGGCCAACAGCCAGTTCTTCATCTGCTTCGACGATGCCACTTTCCTCGACAACCAGTACACGGTCTGGGGCCAGGTGGTCGAAGGCATGGAACATGTCGACGCGCTGCCCAAGGGCGAGCCGCCGCGCAACCCGGGCACGATCGTCAAGGCGACCGTTTCGGAAGGCTGAGGCTTTTCGCAAGGTTGAGGCGTTTCGGAAATCCGAAATCGTGAAGAGGGCGGTCCGCAAGGGCCGCCCTTTTTCGTACGCCTCTGGCGGCGCGGCGATCCGGGGCGAAATGCTTAATTTGGAGTAACCAGGTTATATCAGATTCCCTTACCCGGTCGATGTCCAAATAGCAGTGTTTCGTGATGCGATTCGGGGGAATCTTCCATGGCAGTGCAGTCATTCCTGTCCCGCTTGCGGTCCAGCATGGAAGGCAACGTGCTGGCGCTGACGGCCTTCGGGCTGACGACGTTGGTCGGCGGCGCGGCCCTCGCGGTCGATACCGCCCAGTGGTATCTCTGGAAGCGCCAGTTGCAGCAGGCGGTCGATGCCGGTGCCAGGGCGGGCGTGCTCAGCCAGCAGGAAGGAAGCGATTACGCCTCGGCCGCGACGCAGGAAGTCGGCCGGAACGGTGTTTCGACCTCGGCGGTCACTATCGAACTGCTTTCTAATCCCCCGACGTCGGGGGCCTATACCGGGGACAGCAATGCCGTGGAGGTCCAGGCGATCACCAGCCAGAAGCTTCCCTTCTCCAGCATGTTCCTCAACGTGGCGCCCACCGTGCGCGCCCGCGCCGTGGCGACCGTGGCGTCCGATGGTGAATATTGCGTTATCGCGCTTTCGCCTAGCGGCGTCGGCATCGGTACGGTCGGTTCCGCCCACGTCGACCTCGGCTGCGGGGCTGCCGCCAACTCCAACATCGAGACGGCGATCGACCTCGACGGCAGCAGCTGGCTGGACGCGCCCAATTTCCACGCGGTGGGCGGCATCCAGGCGAGCAGTTCGAACATTCCGTCCAATGCGGCGCTGCAGCCCTACGGCCTGCCGATCGTCGATCCGATCGCATCGCGCAACCTGACGGTGCCCACGTCACCCACGAGCTGTACCGCGAACAATCTGAACATCGCGCCGAGCGTGACCACGACGATCTACCCTGGCCGGTACTGCAATGGCGTTACGCTTCAAGGCGACATCACGCTCTCGCCGGGCGTCTACATTATCGACAAGGGCTCGTTCACTGTGAACAGCCAGGCGCATCTGACCGGTGAAGGTGTCACCATCATCCTGACCGGCGACGATCCCAAGAACGTGGCAACCGTCAAGCTGGCGGGTGGCGCCGACGTTGACTTGCGCGCGCCCACGGCCGTTGAGGATCCCACCTGGAAGAACGTCCTGTTTTTCCAGGATCCTATGGGATCGTCGAGCGACAGCAACATCACCGGCGGCAGCACGCTCAAGCTGGACGGCATCGTCTACATGCCGGGCGGCAACCTCAGCTTCACCGGAAACGCAGGCCAGCATGCGGACTGTCTGCTGATGGTCGCCAACCAGGTGACCTTCGCGGGTACCACCTCGCTCGATAACAACTGCTCCGCGGACTACAACGATCTCGACCTTTCCGCCCGTGTCGTCCGGGTAGTGGAGTGATGGCCATGTCCATGCCCGTTCTGTCGTGCACTGCGAAGCATGTCCTCGAAGACCGCAAGGGGGCCGCGGTCATGGAGCTTGGACTGGTCCTGCCGGTACTACTCTTCATGATTGCGGGCATGATCGACGTCTCGCGCTTCGTATGCGCGACGATCGACGTGGAGCAGGCGGCTCAACGCACGACGGCTTTCGCCCTGGCAAAACGGCCCACGAGTTCCAACGCGACTTATCTGGCGACCGAAGCGGCGTCTGCCGCGGGCGTCTCGACCCAGGATGTCACGGCGGAAATCTTCCTCGAGTGCGATGGTGTGCGCCAATCGAAATTCAACACGCCCTGCGCCGCAGGCGAGACGTCTGCCCGTTTCGTCAGCATCGCGATCCAGCGCGACGTCCCGCTCCAGTTCGACTGGGCGGCCATGGGGAGCATGTTCGGCATGCAGTCGATCGGATCGAGCATCACGGTGCACGGTGACAGTCTGGTGAGGATTCAATGACCCTTCGAACGCTGCTCAGGGACTCGCGCGGCGCTTCGGCCGTCGAATTCGCCTTCGCGATACCGGTGATCCTGACCGTGATGATCGGCATATTGCAGTTCGCGCTGGTTCTCCAGGCTTCGGGCGCCATTCGCCACGCGGCGGGAGAGGGCGTCCGCTATGCCAAGGTTCATCCCAGCGCGACGGAAACCGAGGTTCTCAACAAGGTGCGCGACAGCCTGGCGGGGGTCAGGGATGATGGTATCGTCTCGCTCAGCCTGCAGCGCGGAACGGCGGCGAACGGTGCGACCTACAGCAGTGTCGCCATCCAGTACAAGCTGGCGCCCGTGATACCGTTTGCCAGTGTCGGGCCGATCGTCCTCGACGAGTCGATGTCCTCGTACGATCCGACCTGACGGACAGCCCGCTGCGGCGTCGATCGGGGCCGCTTGCGGGAACTACAGCCCTGCCTGCAGCAGCCACTCGTGAAAGATGCGCACGGGGCGGGTTTCCAGCGCCTTGGGCTTGCAGATGAACCAGTAGCGATAGGGGCTCTCGACATCGATGTCGAACAGCCGGGCCAGCCGGTCGTCGTGGGCACGGCGGAAGTGGTCGTCGTGCATGATGGCGATGCCGAGGCCCTGCGCGGCGGCTTCGAGCACGAGCTGGCCGGAATCGAACTTGTCGATCGAGGCCGGTTCCAGATCGGGCATGCCGATGGCCTTCTTCCAGGCGTCCAGGCTGTCGGGCAGGTCCTGGTGGATCAGGAAGGTCTGCTTCGACAGCGTTTCCTTGTCGGGCACGGGCCCGATCTCCGCCGCCATCTCCTGCGAGACGATGCCATAGACCTTGTTGTGGTCCAGCTGCACCCGGTAGAACGCGTTGTCGGGCTCCTTGGTCAGCACGATCGCGGCATCGAGCGTGTCGCCCACGCGGTCTTCCGGATGGGTGCCGGTATCGATGTCGATATGCAGGCGCGGGTGCAGCTTGCGCAATTCGGGCAGGCGCGGGAACAGCCGCTGGCCGCCGAACAGCGTGGGGACGCCCAGATGCAGGCGCAGCACCTGGCCGCGGTCGATCTGTGCTTCCACCGCTTCGGCCAGTTCTTCCAGCTTGGGGCCGATGGCGTTGTAGAAAGCCTGTCCTTCGTCGGTCAGCTTCATCGCCTGGTGCTGGCGGGTGAACAGGCGCTTGCCGGTGAAATCCTCCAGCGCGGCAACGCGGCGTGAAAGCGCGGAAGGGGAAAGGGCCAGTTCGTTGGCCGCTGCTTTGGCGGACCCGAGGCGGACGACGCGCACGAAGGCTTCAAGCGCGCGCAAGGGAGGAAGTCGGCGTACAGGCAATGGAATTCTTTTCGTCGCGGTTGCTGGTGACGCAATCTGCGATGCAGATCATGCAACACTATGTGGGCTAATCGTGCGGGTTTTCCAAGTCCTGCTGTGGCGGATGGAGCCGCAAACGCGTTACGTGCCGCTCATTCCCGTCGATAACTTCGATCCGCCAGCCGCTGTCGTGCGTCAGGATGGTGCCGACCTCGGGAACCTGTTCGGCAAGGACGAAGGCAAGGCCGCCAAGCGTGTCGACGGCTTCCTCCACCTCGCCAAGGCGCGGATCGATTCGTTCGGCCACGTCTTCCAGTTCGACGCGGGCATCGGCATCCCAGCTGCCGTCTTCCAGCGGTACCAGCAGCTCTTCGGGCGCCTCGTCGTGCTCGTCCTCGATCTCGCCGACGATTTCCTCGACGAGGTCCTCGATGGTGATGATCCCGTCGGTGCCGGTATATTCGTCGATCACGACGGCAAGGTGCGTGCGCTGGGCGCGCATGTCGGCCAGCACGTCAAGCGCGCCGCGCGACTGGGGCACATAGAGCGGCTGGCGCAGCAGGTCGTTCCAGTCGTCCGGCTTCGTCCCGCGTGCGAGGTGGGAGAACACGTCCTTGATGTGGAGCATGCCCTTCACCTCGTCGAGCGATTCGCCATAGACGGGCACGCGGCTGTGGCCGTGCTCGGCGAAGGATTCGACGACTTCCTCCCACGATGCGGATGCGGGCAGCGCGATGATCTCGCCCCGCGGAATGGCGACGTCGTCGGCATCGTGTTCGCTGAAATGCAGCAGGTTGCGCAGCATCTGGCGTTCGAGCGGCGAAAGATCGCCGCTGGCCGCGCCATGCGTGTCGACCTCGCCCTCGTGCTCGTTGATGACTTCCTCGATCTGCGCGCGCAGCGACTGATCGCCGTCGGACTGGAAGAGCCGCTTGAACACACGCCAGAGCGTGCCGCTACTGTCCCCTTCTCCCGAGCCGGACTCGGTGTGGCGGCCATTGTCGGCCATCGTGCTTGGTTATCCCCTGAAGCCTAAGATCGGTCCCCATATGGGTCAGGGATGCCCAGAATCGCAAGGGCCTTTGTTTCGAGGGCTTCCATTGCCTCGGCATCCGCGTCAGAAATCTCGTGATCGTGGCCGGCCAGATGCAGCAGGCCATGGACGATCAGGTGCGTCGCATGGTGCTCCACGGAGACGCCCTTTTCCTCCGCTTCGCGCGCGCAGGTCTCGAAGGCGAGGGCGATGTCGCCCAGCATTTCCGGTGGCCCGTCCGGCGCGAGCGCGCGCAGGCTTTCGTGTTCGAGCATCGGGAACGAGAGCACGTTCGTCGGCTTGTCCTTGGCCCGCCATTCGCGGTTGAGCGTGTGGACCTCATCGTCGGAAGTGAACAGCACGCTGGCGATCAGGCGCGGATTGTCGAGTTCGGGGGCGATCTGCTGCAGGGCTTCGAGCGCGCGCTCGGCAAGGTCTGCCCAGTCGGGCGCGACGGGCCAGGGCGCTTCGATGTCGATTTCGAGGATCATGGCGCTTCCTACCCGTTCGTGCCGGGCGAAGTCGAGCCACTCTCGCGCCCCGAATGTCCGCCCTCAGTCGGGTTGCAGCGCTTCCTCGATTTCCGTGGCCCATTTCTGGACGAGCATTTCGATTTCGTCTGGATTGAGAACCCACGTCCGGGTTTTCTGGCCCGGGCGGAAAGCAGGCCGGGTCAACAGGATGCGCGCCTGCGCCTTGGCGAACGGCTTGAACAGCGAGAAGTGCGTGACGCAGTCGAAGATCGTGCCGATGATCGGCGTCTTGCCGTCCAGATCGATCAGCGTCGCGGGCTGATCCCAGGGAATGTTCATCATAAGACGCGCCTATCTTGCCATGACTTGGATTCAAAGCAGGAACGAGCAAGATGTCGAGCGCGCGCCCTTTCCGGGCATTCCGGTGCGACTACTCGGCCTTGCCCTCGTAAGCCTCCACGATCCGCCCCACGATCGGGTGGCGCACCACGTCGGCGGCGGTAAAGCGGGTGACGGCGATGCCTTCGACGCCCTCCAGTCGGCCTACGGCGTCGGCCAGGCCGCTCATGCGGTCGCCGCCGGGGATGTCGACCTGCCGCGGGTCGCCGCAGACCACCATGCGCGAGTTCTGGCCGAAGCGGGTGAGGAACATCTTCATCTGCTCGCGCGTGGTGTTCTGCGCTTCGTCGAGGATGACGAAGGCATCGGCGAGCGTGCGGCCGCGCATGAAGGCGATCGGGGCGATCTCGATCTCGCCCGAGGCGATGCGGCGTTCCACCTGTTCGGGCGGCATGCAGTCGTAGAGCGCATCGTAGAGCGGACGCAGGTAGGGATCGACCTTGTCCTTCATGTCGCCGGGCAGGAAGCCAAGCTTTTCGCCTGCTTCCACGGCCGGGCGCGACAGGATCAGGCGCTGGACCGAGCCGGTCATGAGCTGGCTGACCGCCTGCGCCACGGCAAGGTAGGTCTTGCCGGTGCCGGCCGGGCCGAGCGCGAAGATCACGTCCGACTTGGCCAGCGCGCGCATGTATTCGATCTGCGTCGCCGAGCGCGGCACGATCGTCTTCTTGCGCGTGCGGATCATGATCGGCGGCGCGCCTTCGTCGCCCGAGATGATGCCTTCGAGGGTGGGTTCGGAGGACATGGCGATCAGCGATTCGACGGCGCCGGCATCGAGGTCCTGCCCTTGTTCGAGCCGGTGGTACATGCCCTTGAGCGTGTCGCGGGCACGGGCGACGGCATCGTCGGGGCCTTCGATCTGGATGCGGTTGCCCCGTGCGGAGATGAACACGCCCAGCCGGTTTTCGACTTGTACGAGGTTGGCATCGAACTGCCCGAACAGGGCCCCCAGCAGCGTGGGTTCGTCGAATTCTATTTCGACACGCGCCCGGCGATGGGTTTCGGGGCGAAACTGCGCCGGATTGTCGGCACGGGCTGCTTTACGGGCCATGCGCTCCTTTCGAAACGAAGGAATGTGTTCTGATTCGAAAGATAGGGTGGCAATCGGTCCGCGCAAGTCGCGCCACGCCGTAGTGCGGTGGATAAGTTCTCTTTTTATCGTGACCAATTTTCATGCGGCATTTCCGCCGGGCGTGTTTCCCTTGCGGCTATTTGTCTTGCGGATCATCGGCCTGCGGGGTTAGCCTGCCGTCATGAAACGCCAGGCTTACATTGCCGCGCCCCTGGCGACGGCGCTGTTGCTGTCCGGGGCTCTTGCAGGCTGCAAGAAGGACGAGCCGCAAGGCGAACCCTCGGCCGCGCCCAGCGAGGACGTTACTCTGCAAAGCACCCGGAGCTGGATCAGGGCCAATTACGAGGACATGGGCAAGCTGCTCTATGCCGAGGCCGAGACCGACCTCGATGGCGACGGTACGCCCGAAGTGCTGGCCTATGTCGGCGGGCCGATGATGTGCGGCACCGGCGGTTGCAACCTCGTGGTGCTGAGGCGCGACGGCGCACAGCTGCGCAAGGTCAGCGAACTCAGCGTGGTGCAACTCCCGGTGGGCGTGCTCGAGAGCAAGAGCAATGGATGGCACGACCTGGCCGTTACCATCGCCGGCGGCGGCGTGGTGGCCCATACGGTACGCCTGGCCTTCGACGGCAAGGGCTATCCGGAAAATCCGACAGTCTCGCCGGCTGAGGAAACCGATTCGATCGGGACCGAACTGATTCCGCTCGAACCGCTCAGGCCCGTCGAATAAAGGCGCTCAGGCCGGCGCGGTTTCCAGCAGGCGCGCGGCGATCGAGTTCGGGCCTGCCTCGGTCAGTTCCACGCGCACGAGATCGCCCACTTGCGCCTCGCCGGTGAAATGCACCGACTGCAGCCAGGGCGACTTGCCGAGCCACTGGCCGGGATGCTTGCCCTTGCGCTCGACCAGCACGTCGCAGGTTCTGCCCAGGCTGGCCTTGTTGAAGGCGAGCTGGTCGCGGTTGAGCGCGGCCTGCAGGCGTTGCAGGCGCTCGTCCATCACCGCGGCGGGGATCTGGTCGTCCATCGTGGCTGCCGGCGTGCCGGGGCGCGGCGAGTACTTGAAGCTGAAGCACTGGGCATAGCCCACCGCGTCGACCAGCCCCAGCGTATCCTCGAACTCGGCATCGCTCTCGCCGGGGAAACCGACGATGAAGTCGCCCGAAAGCGCGATGTCGGGCCGTGCGGCGCGGACCCGTTTCAGAATGCGCAGGTAGCTGTCCACCGTGTGACTGCGGTTCATTGCCTTGAGCACGCGGTCGTTGCCTGCCTGCACCGGCAGGTGAAGGAACGGCATCAGCTTGCCGATCTCGCCATGCGCGGCGATGAGCCCCTCGGTCATGTCGTTGGGGTGGCTGGTGGTGTAGCGGATGCGGGCAAGGTCGGGGATCCCAGCCAGTTCGCGGATCAGTCCGTCGAGGCCGATGGCGCGGCCCTTCGCATCCTCGCCGGTCCAGGCATTGACGTTCTGGCCCAGCAGCGTGATTTCGCGCGCGCCGCTTTCGACCAGCCGCTTTGCCTCGTCGATCAGGTCGGCATGCGGGCGAGAGACTTCAGCGCCGCGTGTATAGGGCACCACGCAATAGGTACAGAACTTGTCGCAGCCTTCCTGCACGGTGAGGAACGCGGTCGGGCCCGAGCGGCGGCGGCGGGGCAGCGCGTCGAACTTGGTTTCGGCGGGCATGTCGGTGTCGGTGACGCGCTTGCCTTCGCTGGCATCGCGGATCATCTCGGGCAGGCGGTGATAGGCCTGCGGGCCCACGACCATCTTCACCGAAGGCGCGCGGGCCATGATCTCCTCGCCCTCGGCCTGCGCGACGCAGCCGGCGACTGCGATCAGCGGCGACGAGCCATCCTCGCGGCGCAGGCGGCCGATGTCGGAATAGACCTTCTCCGCCGCCTTCTCGCGGATGTGGCAGGTGTTGAGCACGACGAGATCGGCATCCTCGCCTTCGGGGGCGGGGGCGATGCCCTGTTCGGCCAGCAGTTCGGCCATGCGATCGCCGTCATAGACGTTCATCTGGCAGCCGAAGCTCTTGACCCGGTAGGTCTTGGGAGTCTGGGTAGGACGCATCGCGGCCCGATACACGCGTTTGCACGGCTTTTGAAGGGGCGTGCGCGGCTGCCCGCTCGCGCCGGGCGTAACTTATGTCGTCGCGATTGTCCCGCGTCCGGACTGCCGGCCTTTATGCGTTGCCGACCGGCCGGCGAAAGCGCATTGTATCACTGCGGGCATCCATGGGATGCAACCGATCGGGTCGCATTTGCGTTGTTGTAGTTCGACACACGTGATGGAGGAGGCGACACATGGCCAGTCAATGCACTGCTTTTCGCGATTCCAAGGGTGGACTGCATGCCAGTCTCGAAAAAGCCACGCTCGAGGATCTCGCCGGCGTTCTCGGACGGGTGGGAGAAGAGGGAGGCATGACCGCAGGGGTCGCCAAGCTCATCTTCGACCGGCGTGTCGAGATAGAGCGGATCTTCGCAGAACACGATCAACTGACCGGCTCGATGCCGGCCGGCGGGACGGTCGAACGCCTTCACGCCATCTGACGTGATGGCTCTGTGGCCGGGGCGATCCCGGCCCGGCAGACGAGCCTGATCCGTCGGGACAGATCAGGCTCCGTGTTGCCGTTCAGGCTGCGGGCCTGATCTCGACGAGGGTCAGTCCGAAATGCAGGTCTTCGCCGGCAAGCGGGTGATTGCCGTCGGCCGTGACCGTATCCTCGCCCACCTCGGTAATCACGAGATCGATCGTGGACCCGTCCTGCTGGCGGGCGGACAGGCCCATGCCGGGCTGCGGAGGGGTTTCCTGCGGCAGGTGTTCGCGCGGGATCTGGATGACCATTTCCTCGCGGCGCGGGCCGAAGGCATCGGCGGCGGCGACGGTCACCGCCTGCACGCCCCCCACTTCCATGCCATCCAAGGCGGCTTCGATCTGCGGAAAGATTTCGGAAGCGCCGATCGTTACGGTCTGCGGGCCGTCCTTCTCGGTGTTGCCGACGACGCGGCCGTCGCCCGTGCGCACGACGAAATCGATAAGCACGGTGTCACCGTTCTTTGCGGTCTGCATAGACATTCCTTCGGGTAAGTTCGTTCCGACGCATGGGCGCGCCGCTCGTTCGGCGTTCCAACAATGGCGCCGGCGTCCCGCAATGGTCGCAATTTCAGGTCGGGCAGTCAAATCGCGGCGGGCCTCGCCTTCATGCCCCGTCCGGTCGTGGAAACGCCCCGACGGAAAAATGAGGCCGCACTTGGGGACTGGGAGCCTGCGCGGCGTCCTAACCAAAGCGTCTGTGCGAACAGGCAGCAGGCGTGAAGCGAGGACGGACGACCGTCATCGGCAGTGACAGCCCCAGGCGAAAAGACAGGGAGTGGTCATGACACGATCTTCAATGGCGGAAGCCTCGGCGGGTCCGGGCGGTGCCGGAACCATCCCCGGCATTCGTACGCTCGTTCCTCTTGCGATGCCCGTTGCACTGGGGCTTGTGCTGCTGCTGGTTCCGGCGCGGCGCGCCGGCGCGGTGCCTGCCTTTGCCGAACAGACCGGCCTTTCCTGCCAGGCCTGCCATGTCGGAGGGTTCGGGCCGCAGCTCACGCCGTTCGGACGCGAATTCAAGCTCAACGGCTACACGATGCGCACGAAGGCGTTCAACGTGCCGCTGTCTGCGATGGCAATCGCGTCCGTCACCCATACGCGGAAGGATCAGGTGCCCGCTCCGGACGGCCTCGACCGCAACGACAATCTCGCCTTCGATCAGGGCAGCCTGTTCGTGGCCGGCGGTGTCGGCCAGCATCTGGGAGGTTTCGCGCAGATCACCTATGACGGCGTGGCCAAGGCCTGGGCCTGGGACAATCTCGACGTCCGGGCGGTGACGCGAGGCAAGCTGTTCGGCGCCGATGCCGTTTTCGGCCTGACGCTCAACAATTCGCCGACGGTGCAGGATGCATGGAACACCACGCCTGCCTGGGGCTTCCCCTATACCGACACGGCCGTTTCCGGAACGCCCGACGCCGCGCCGCTGATCGACGATGCGCTGGCGCAGAACACGCTGGGCCTGAGCGCGTATGCCTGGGTCGGGCAGAAGATCTATGCGGAGGCCGGGGCCTACACCACCCCGTCGGCGGGAACGCTGGACTGGCTGGGAGCCGATCCTGCCGATCCGGGGGACATTCACGGCCTTGCCCCCTATGGCCGGCTTGCCTGGCAGGGGCAGGTGGGCGGAGGGACTCTGGAGGCCGGCGCCTTCGCGCTCAAGGCAGCGATCAATCCCGGGCGCAACCGGAGCACGGGCCTGCATGATCGCTATACCGATCTCGGTCTCGATGCCTCCTGGCAGAAGGTCCTGTCGTCGGGCGACACCATCTCGACGCAGTTGCGCTATGTCCACGAATCGAGCAATCTGCGCGCCAGCTGCGCTCTGGCGCTCGTTGGCGATGGTACCTCTGCGGATTGCGCGCATGGCCACCTCGACGAATGGCGCGGCGACGTCGGCTACACATGGCATAACCGTATCGGCGCAACTCTGGGGGCCTTTGCGACCACGGGCAGCCGTAACGGCGATCTCTATGGCGGCAATGGCAGGCCGGACAGCAACGGGGTGATGGCGCAAGTCGACTACACGCCCTGGGGCGGCGACAACGCGCCGCTGGGCCCGCGCGTCAACCTGCGCGTCGGCCTGCAGTACACCGCTTATGGAAAGTTCGACGGGGCGCGGCACAACTATGACGGCGCCGGTTCCGGTGCCGCCGACAACAATGCGTTGAGGCTCTATACATGGCTGGCGTTCTGAAAGCTCTTCGCCCGATCCTGCTGGCAGCCGTTCTGGCCGGTTCCGGCCCCGCCCTCGCCGGCGACATGTCCGGCGGGGCCAGGGTCTTCCAGGCGCAATGCTCGATCTGTCATCACGACACGAAGAACGCACCTCCTTCCGTGGGGCCGGATCTCTTCGGCGTGATCGGCAGGAAGGCGGGGACGTTGAAGGGCTACGCGTTTTCGGCGGCGATGAAGCATTCGGGGCTGACCTGGACGCCGGAGGAACTGGATCGCTACCTCGCCGATCCCGGCAAGGTGGTGCCCGGCAACAAGATGCCCTTTCCCGGCATGCACGATTCCGCCAGGCTGGATGCCGTCCTCTCCTATCTTGAAACGTTGAAGTAGAGCCGGCCTGTTCCCCTTTTCGCGCACTTCGGCTATCCGCGCGCGTCATGAACGAGAACCAGACCCTTTACGCCGCCTTTGCAGGCCACCTTTCCGCCGCGCTCGATGCGCTGGAAGCAGCCGGTACGCTGCCGGGCGGCCTGAAGCGAAGCGCGATCACGGTCGAGCCGCCGCGTGATCCCTCGCACGGCGATCTGGCGACCAATGCGGCTATGGTGCTGGCCAAGCCCGCGGGCATGAAGCCGCGCGATCTGGCCGAGGCGCTGGTCGGGGAACTGTCGAAGCTGGATGACGTGACGTCCGCCGAGATCGCCGGGCCGGGCTTCATCAACATGCGTGTCGCGCCTGCCGCATGGCTCGCCGAACTGCGTGCGATTGCCGCGCTGGGCGCGGATTACGGGCGTTCCACCATGGGCGGCGGCAAGACGGTGAATGTCGAGTACGTCTCGGCCAACCCCACCGGGCCGATGCATATGGGCCACTGCCGCGGCGCGGTCGTGGGCGATGCGCTGGCGACGCTGCTGGAGTTCGCGGGCCACAAGGTGGTCAGGGAATACTACGTCAACGATGCCGGCGCGCAGGTGCAGGTGCTCGCCCGCTCCGTGCACATCCGCTACCGCGAAGCGCTGGGTGAGGACGTGGGCGAGATCCCCGAGGGGCTCTATCCGGGCGACTACCTGATCCCGGTCGGCAAGGCGCTGGCCGATGAATTCGGCGACAGGTACGCCAAGGCCCCCGAATCGGAATGGCTCGTGCTGTTCCGTGAAAAGGCCGTCGCTGCGATGATGGACATGATCCGCGCCGACCTCGCGCTGCTGGGCATCGAACACGAGGTGTTCTCGTCCGAAGCCGAACTGCAGGCCTCGGGCAAGCCCGACGAGGCCGAGGCATGGCTGCGCTCCAAGGGCCTCGTCTACGATGGCGTGCTCGAAGCGCCCAAGGGCAAGACGCCTGAGGACTGGGAGCCGGTGGAACTGCCGCTGTTCAAGTCCACCCGGTTCGGCGACGATCAGGATCGCCCGATCAAGAAGAGCGACGGCACCTGGACCTATTTCGGCGCCGACCTCGCCTATCACTACCAGAAGGCGCAGGAAGCCGACGCGCTGGTCGACATCTGGGGCGCTGACCATGCAGGCACGGTCAAGCGCATCAAGGCCGCGGTCGCCGCGATGACCGGAGCGGATGGCGAGCCCACGCCTTTCGAGGTGAAGCTGGTGCAGATGGTCCAGCTCCTCAAGGGCGGCCAGCCGTTCAAGATGAGCAAGCGCGCGGGCACGTTCGTGACGCTGGCCGATGTCGTAGAGATGGTGGGCAAGGACGTGGTGCGCTTCACCATGCTCACCCGCAAGCCCGACGCGCAGATGGACTTCGACTTCGACAAGGTGGTCGAGGCTTCGAAGGACAATCCGGTGTTCTACGTCCAGTACTGCCACGCCCGCGTCTGCTCGACACTGCGCAAGGCGGCGGCGGAGGGAATGGGCCCCTCGGCGGAACATCTTGAATTGCTGGGCGAGGAGGAGCTCGAGTTGGTAAAGCTGGCCGCGCAGTTCCCCCGCATGGTCGAAGCCGCCGCGGCCGCGCGCGAGCCGCACCGCGTGGCCTTCTTCCTGCACGACCTCGCCGCGGCCTTCCATGGTTACTGGAATCTGGGCAACGATCGCGTGGAAAAGCGGATTATTAACGCCTCCGATGGTAACCAGACCGCCGCGCGGCTTTTCCTGGCCGTGCAAATCGGGCAGCTTGTCCGCAACGGGCTGGCGCTGCTCGGCGTAGAGGCAGTGGAGGAAATGTAGCGATGGCGATCTCGGATACGGGTCGGGAAGGGGCCCACGAAGATCCCAATTTCGAGGGCGTGCAGGACGCCGGAGGCCACGAGCCCGAGACGCCGCCGGCGCCTGAAGGGCAGGGAGGCTTCGAGGCGCCGCCGCAGCTCGAACTCGGCGACGAGGACGTGCGCCTGCCCTGGCTCGAAGGTGACGACGACGAATTCGAGGACGAGGGCGGTTCCGGGATCGGGCAGGGGATTCTGCTCGTCGTGCTGGGCCTTGTCGCGATCGGTGCGATCGTCGGCGGGCTGTTCTGGGTCCTGCGCGACAAGCCCGACGAGGCGCTGGTTGCCGATGGCGGCGTGGTTGCCGCGCCCAAGAAGCCCTACAAGACCAAACCGGAAAACCCCGGCGGCGAAGTCGTCGCGGGAACGGGCGATACCAGCTTCGCGGTAGCCGAAGGGCAGACCCGCCCGCCGCAGATCGATGACAAGGACGAAGCGCCCAAGCCGGGCTTCTCCTCGCTCGACAAGTCCGAGAAGCCCGAGGCCCCCAAGGCCAAGGAAACGCCCGCCAGGGCGCCTGCCGTGAAGGGCGTGGGCGTGCAGGTCGGCGCCTACTCGACGAAGACGGCTGCCGAGGCCGGCTGGAATACGCTCAAGTCGCAGTATCCCGCTCTGGCCGACGTTTCGCACCGCGTGGTGGAAGGCAAGGCAGACATCGGCACGGTCTATCGCCTGCAGGCGGTTCCCACGGATCTCGCCGCGGCCAAGGAACTGTGCAACGGCATGAAGAGCGCCGGATTGTCCTGCCAGGTAAAGAACTGAGCCAAAGCGCGTCGGAGAAGCCCTGCTGCTTCGGCACTTTTGCACACCTGAGCGTCCCGCTTCCTTGCGGAACCCGCGCGGTTCTGCGACCAATCGCCCATGGTACCCGCGATTTTCGGCCTGTCCGGGCTGGCTCTCACCGATGAGGAACGCGCGTTTTTCCGCGATGCCGATCCGGCGGGCTACATCCTGTTCGGGCGCAACGCCGAAAGCCCCGACCAGATGCGCGCGCTGGTCGACGATCTGAAGGCTATCCACGGGCGCGAGCGGCTCTATATCTGCATCGACCAGGAAGGCGGTCGTGTCGCGCGGATGAAGCCGCCGGTCTGGCCCGCCTACCCTGCGGGCGAGGCCTTCGACCACCTCTACGACATCGCGCCCGCGTCGGCCATCGAAGCCGTGCGCGCCAATGCCGAGGCGCTCGGGCTGGACCTTGCCGAGGTCGGCATTACCGCCGACTGCTACCCCTCGCTCGACGTGCGCCAGCCCGGCGCGCACGACGTGATCGGGGATCGGGCCTTCGGGTCCGATCCCATGCGCGTTGCCGCGCTGGGGCGTGCGGCTCTGGCCGGGCTGGCGCGTGCCGGCATCGTCGGCTGCATCAAGCACATGCCCGGGCACGGCCGCGCCATGGCGGACAGCCACAAGGAACTGCCTACCGTTACCGCCAGCGCGGAGGAACTGGAGCGCGATCTCCAGCCCTTCCGCGCGCTGGCCGATGCGCCGGTGGGGATGACAGCGCATGTGCGCTACACCGCGTGGGATGCCGATCTGCCGGGCACGCTCTCGCCCTTCGTGGTGGAAGAGGTGATCCGTAGGCGCATCGGCTTCGGAGGCCTGCTGCTGACCGACGATCTCGATATGCAGGCGCTTTCGGGCACGGTGCCCGAGCGGGCCGAACGCGCGATCGCGGCGGGGTGCGACATCGCGCTCAACTGCTGGGCGAAGATGGACGACATGGTCGGCATCGCCGGGCGCCTTCCGGTGATGTCCGACGAGACCGCGCAGCGGCTCGAACGGGCGCTGGAAGCGGCGGAGCCCAGCGGTACGGCGGGAGATCAGGCCGAACTTGTCGCCCGACGCGATGCTCTGCTGGCGCAGGGGGTGGCCTGAGCCATGGAGCTGACGCCGGACATTCCCGAACCGGTCGATGCATCGGAAATCGAATGGGAAGGCGCTGCCTCGGCCGACGAGCGTAAGGAGGCGCTCTATCTCGAGATAGACGGCTGGGAAGGCCCGCTCGACCTGCTGCTCGACCTCGCGCGGCGGCAGAAGGTGGATCTGCGCAAGATCTCGATCCTCGAACTGGTCGACCAGTACCTGACCTATATCGAACAGGCCGAGGCGCTGCGGCTGGAGCTGGCGGCCGACTACCTCGTGATGGCGGCCTGGCTGGCCTACCTCAAGTCGGCGCTGCTGCTGCCCAAGGACGAGCAGGAGGACCCGAGCCCCGAGGAACTGGCGCTGCGCCTGCAACTGCGCCTGCAGCGCCTGGGCGCCATGCGCGAGGCGGCGGCGCGGCTGATGGGGCGTGACCGGCTGGGCCGCGACGTATTCCTGCGCGGCGCGCCGGAGGGCCTGCGCGTCGACCGCAAGAACCTCTGGCAGTGCGAATGGTTCGACCTGATTCGCGCCTATGGCGACGTGAAGATCCGCAGCGAGCCGGTCGTTCACATGGTGCGCGAGCGCATGGTGATGACGCTCGACAGCGCGATCCAGCGGGTCTCCTCGATGCTGGGCGTGGCGATCGACTGGATGGACCTGCGCGATTTCCTGCCGCCCGCGCATGACAGCTGGGCCAACCCGCAGCTGCGCAAGTCGGCGCTGGCTTCCAGTTTTGTCGCCGCGCTGGAGCTGGCGAGGACCGGCAAGGCCGAACTCGCGCAGGAAGAGACGTTCGGGCCGCTCCGGCTCAAGGCGGTGAAGCCGTGAACGCCCCGGAGCAGGCATCGGCCCCCGACGATCTCGTCCGTGCGGTAGAGGCGACCCTGTTCGCCGCCGAGCAGCCGATGACGGTGGACCAGATTTCGGCCCATCTGGGGCAGGCGGACGTGCGCCCCGCGCTGGCCGAACTGCAGCGCCATTACGAGCGGCGCGGCATCCACCTCGTCGAGCGGGGCAGGCGCTGGCATTTCCAGACCGCGCCCGATCTTGCCCACCTGCTGCGCCGCGAGAAGGAAGAGCTGCGCCGCCTTTCGCGCGCCGCCACCGAAGTGCTGGCGATCGTTGCCTATCACGAGCCCGTCAGCCGCGCCGAGATAGAGGCGATTCGCGGAGTCCAGACCGCCAAGGGCACGCTCGACGTGCTGATGGAGGCGGGCTGGGTGCGCGTCGCGGGACGTCGCGAGGTGCCCGGGCGCCCGGTCATATACGCGACGACGGCGGAATTCCTCGCCCACTTCGGCCTTGCCTCGCTCAAGGAATTGCCCGGAATCGACGAACTGCGCGCTGCAGGACTGTTGGACCCGGTGGACGATGACATGATAGAGACGGCCATGGGTCGCAGCTCACAGGATGAAGGCGAGGAAAACACCGGCGAACAGGATGGCGGCGACACCGATGAAGAGGGGCGCGACGATTCTGACGGGCTGGCAAGTTCTTGTCATAATCCCTAGATAAGGCCTGCGCGGCCCATGAGGGTTGCAACGATTTTTTGGAGTTTAGGATATGGGTAGCTTCTCGATCTGGCACTGGCTGATCGTTCTGGTGATCGTGCTCGTGCTGTTCGGACGCGGCCGTGTGTCGGAAATCATGGGTGATTTCGGTAAGGGCATCAAGAGCTTCAAGGACGGCATGAACGAGGACGAGAAGAAGGCGTCCGAGAAGGCCGCCACGCCGCCCGCGCAGATCACCTCGCAGCAGGGCGATGCCAGCCCGGCGCCGAGCGAGACCAAGAACGGTCAGGCTTGAGCCTGATTCCGGACACGGCAGGGTCGTAATCGGCGATGTTCGACATCGGCGCATCCGAACTTCTGATGGTCGTCATCGTGGCGGTCGTCGTCATCGGTCCCAAGGACATGCCGATGGCGATGCGGACGGCTGGGCGCTGGATCGGCAAGATGCGCAAGATCTCCGGCCATTTCCGCTCGGGCATCGATGCCATGGTCCGCGAGGCCGAGCTGGAGGAAATGGAGAAGAAGTGGCGCGAGCAGAACGAGGCGATCATGCGGTCGACTCCGAAACTGCCCACGGCCGAGGAGATGCAGGCGCCCATCGCTTCGGCACCCGAGTTGTCGGATCAGTCCACGCCTTCCGAGCCCGAGACGCCTTCCACTTTCGCCGCGGAAACGCAGCCGCCGGCGGCTGATGCCGGAGACGGCCCCGCCAAAGACACGCGGCAGGCGGAACTGCACCTGCCGCCGCCTCCGCCCTGACTGGTTCCGACATGGCTTTCCAGATTCCCGATATAGACGAGACGCAGGCCCCGCTGCTCGATCACCTGATCGAGCTGCGCACGCGTCTGTTGCGTGCGTTCATGGCCTTCGCCGTCGCGTTCGGCATCTGCTTCTATTTTTCGAGCGACATCTTCGGCTTTCTGGTCAAGCCGTTGACCCAGGCCTTCCCCGAAGGGCAGGGCAGGCTGATCTACACCAAGCTCTACGAAGCCTTCTTCGTCGAAGTGAAAGTGGCGCTCTTCGCGGCCTTTTTCGTCAGCTTCCCGGTGATCGCCAACCAGATCTGGGCCTTCGTCGCCCCGGGGCTCTACGCGAAGGAGAAGAAGGCCTTCCTGCCTTTCCTGATCGCGACGCCGGTGCTGTTCACGATGGGCGCGGCGCTTGCCTACTACGTGGTCATGCCCACGGCCTTTCACTTCTTCCTCGGTTTTCAGGGCGATACCGGCGGGCTCAAGCTGGAGGCGCTGCCGGGGACGGGTGACTATCTGGCGCTGGTCATGCAGTTCATCCTTGCCTTCGGGATCAGCTTCCTGCTGCCGGTGCTGCTGATGCTGCTCAACCGCGCGGGGATCGTCACGCGCGCGCAGGTCGCCGGGGCGCGGCGCTACGCCATCGTCGGGATCTTCATCGTCGCCGCCGTCGCTACCCCGCCCGACGTGATTTCGCAGCTGATGCTCGCCGTGCCGCTGATGGCGCTGTTCGAAGGCACGCTGCTGGTCATGCGTTTCACCGAAAACCGCGATGCGCGCGAGAAGCTGGCCGAACAGAAGGCGGCGGACGCCCCGGCCGAGTAATCCTTTCCCGTCGGCAGCCCGAGGGCCGCATGCGCGGGAAATGCGATTGACCGGGGTTCAGCCGTTTTCCTTCTTTTCCTGAAAGAGGGCACGCAGCTCGATCTTGGCGCGTTCCAGTCGCTCGTGGTCCGCTTGCGAGAGATTGCTGCCGGCACGGTTGATGTAGAAATTGAGCATGCCCATCGCCGATTGAAGCGGCGTTCCCTTGCGCCGCGTGCTCTGTTCCGCCGCCCGTTTCAGCGAGCGGGCAATGGCGCCAGGGTCGTTCCAGGTGAAAACACCCTCCTCCAGATCGAGCGCGTTCGAGTGCTCGGTCACCTCTTGCGACCATTTGCGGTTCATTCGCGAGGCTTCCCGGCGGGTTTGCCGCTTGTGAGGGCGGCCTCGGCGCTGTCACCGCGGAATGCCGCGAGGACCTCGGCGACCATCGCATCCTCCTCGTCTTCGTAGCGGGTAGAGAAATGGAAGGGCTCGACGCGGCGGGCATGCGCTGCCCGCGCGATTTCGCCCGCCGCCGTCGTCGACAGATGGGCGCGGCCAAGGGCAAGGTCACGGTCGGCGGCCGAAAACGTGGATTCGATGAAGAACGTGTCGGCATCCCTTGCCAGTTCGGCGATGGCGGCGCGGTTGCCCGCCGTATCCGCCACGTCGGTCACGTAGGCGATTTTCTGGCCGCGTTCGATGCTGACGAGGCTGCGCAGGTCTCCCAGCGGGCATCGCTTGCCATTCGGCAGGACGATCGGCGTGTCGTCCGCCGCGCCCGCCGCGACCGCGCGCTTCAGGGGTTGCAGCCAGTGTCCGGTGGGAAGCCCGCGTTCCCTGAGGCGGTTCGGCCAGACATTGACGTGCAGCGGCTCCTGAACCGCGTAGCCCAGGCTTGGTCCGTGATGCGCGAGGATCGCGACCCGCACGGAGAAATCCTCCCAGTGGAATACCGGGCCCTCCGACCACGGTGGCGGCTCGGTCCGCTCCCGGGCAAAGCCGGTCTTCAGGCGCAGGCGCGTTGCCTCGGGGTCGGTATCGGGGCGGACCTCGACCACGTCGAACACGAGGTCCGCGACATAGCGGTCGACCAGATCCCAGGTATAGGCCTGAAGCTTGTGCTCGACGGCGGCGGTGAAGCCGTCGGGGCCGACCAGCACGATCGTCTTGTCGCGGCCGATGTGCGCGCGCAGCAGCCGGTCGAAACCGACGAAGTGGTCGAGGTGCATGTGGGTGACGAAGACATGCGTGATCCGCAGCACGTCGCGCGGGCTCAGGGGCGAAAGATCGCCCAGATCGAACAACAGCGCTTCCTGGCGATGCAGGGTTTCGACAAAGACCGCAGCATCGCCGGAGCGGGTGTTTACCAGTCTTGGATGCAGTGAGGGTCGCATGTGCCTGCTTGCCGTGTGCCGGAGCACGAGATGGCCTCGACATGACGCGGCCTAGGCGCGGAAGTCAAATCGCGCGCCGGGCCGTGCCGGCTCGCGCTTGTCCTAGAATGCCTCGGGCTCCGGGGCCTGCGCCGCTGCTTCGTCCTTTGCCGCCGACCATGCGCGCTGGCCGCCGATCCAGGTTTCCAGCACCCGCGTCTTGCGGATCTCGTCGGGCGTGGCCAGCGTCGGATCGGTATCGACGAACAGAAAATCGGCGTCGTAGCCCGGGGCGATGCGGCCCAGCTTGTTCTCGGCGAACATCGCGTAGGCCGCGCCCGTGGTGTAGGCGTTGATCGCGGCCTCGCGGCTGATGGCCTCCTGCGGCTGCCAGCCCAGGAAAGGCTTTCCGTCGGGCCCTTGCCGGGTCACGGCGACGGCGATGCCTTCGAAGGGCCGTGCGGGCTCGACGGGCGTGTCGGAGCCGAATGCCAGCGTTGCACCGGTCGCGGCTATGGACTTCCACGCATAGGCGCCTGCCAGCCGGTCCGGGCCCAACCGCGCCTCTGCCATGATCCGGTCCGAGGCTTCGTGCTGCGGCTGCATCGAGGCGATCGTGCCGTGTTCGCCGAAGCGCGGGATGTCTGTGGGATCGACGATCTGCGCGTGCTCGACGCGCCAGCGCCGGTCGCCCTTGTAGGTCGCCGAAAGCTCGTCGATGGCATCGAGCACGGTCTTGTTGGCCTCGTCGCCGATCGCATGGACGGCGACCTGGAAATTGTCGAGCGCGGCGCGGCTCATCCTGTTGCCGAGCTGCGTGCGGGTCATTTGCGGGAGGCCGGAGGTCTTTGCATCGTCGGCATAGGGTGCCTTGAGCCAGGCCCCGCGCGAACCCAGCGCACCGTCGAGGAAAAGCTTGAGCCCGTTCATCTTGAGCCGGTCGCCATAGAGCCAGGGCGTCGGGCCGGGGCCGCCGATCAGCACCATGTCGTCGAGGCTCAGGGCATAGGAGACGATGCGGATGCGCAAGTGGCCGATGTCGGCGGCACGGCGAAAGGCCTGCCAGTCCTCGATCGAGGTGCCCATGTCGGCAATCGCGGTGACGCCTTGTGCGAGCAGCGCGAGCTGCGCTTCGCCCAGCGCGGTGTCGCGGTCCTCGGGGCGGGCCTTTGGCTGTTTCGATGCGATCAGCGCAGTGGCCGCGTCGATGAATACGCCTGCCGGTTTCCCGCTGCCCGCGATGTGCAGGATCTCGCCGCCTTCGGGGTCGGGCGTGGCGGCGGTAATCCCGGCGGCCTCCAGCGCCGCGCTGTTGGCCCAGCCGGCATGACCGTCGACGCGGGTGAGCCATGCGGGCTTGCCGCCGGTTCCGGCATCGAGTTCGGCGGCGGTGGGCATGCGATCGAGGCCCCATTGCACCTGATTCCAGCCGCTGCCGAGAATCCACGGCGCGTCGGGGTGCGCCGCGGTCCAGGCGGCGATGCGCGAGAGGGCCTCGTCGAGCGATGTCGCGGACGAGAGGTCCAGCGTCATCTTTGCAAAGCCGGTCGCCATGACATGGCCGTGCGCGTCGATCATGCCCGGCACGACCACGCGGCCCCTGCCGTCCAGCTTGTACTGGACGCGCTCGGGACGCTTGTCGCCTGCGTGATAGACCTCCGCCACGTGGCCATCGGGCGAGATCAGGAAGCCCTCGAAATGCTCGATGCCGCCCTTGCCATCGGGAGTCAGGCCCTCGACGTTGTCGATCAGCGTTCCGGCAACGGTCGGGACTTCCTCCACCTTCTTGCGCTTGGCCCAGGCCGGCGTGGCCACGAGCGCGCAGGTCAGGGCGGCGACAAGGGCGGCTCTTCTGGTGACCGCGCGTTTCGTGAAGGTCACTTCCTGCCCTTCTTCGGCAGCCGCTTGATGATCGCGCTGGTGTCGAGGCGCCCGCCGCCCATGGCCTGGATGTCGGCGAAGAACTGGTCGATCAGCGCCGCCACCGGCAGCGAGACGCCGAGGCCGCGCCCCTCGTCGAGGCTGAGGCCGAGGTCCTTGCGCATCCAGTCGATCGCGAAGCCGAAATCGAACTGGTCCTCGTCCATGGACTTCCAGCGGTTGTCCATCTGCCAGGACTGCGCCGCGCCGCCCGAGATCGCCTCGTAGACCTTGTCCATGTCGAGGTGCGAGGCCTGCGCGAAGCGCACCGCCTCGGCCAGCGCAGCCACGTTGCCGGCGATGCAGATCTGGTTGGCCATCTTGGCGATCTGGCCTGAACCCGCCTTGCCGACGTGCACGATCCGCTGCGAATAGGCCTCCATCACCGGGCGCGCGGCTTCGATGGCATCCTTGCGACCACCGCACATCAGCGTAAGCGTGCCCTTTTCCGCGCCGATCTGCGAGCCGGTCATCGGCGCGTCGACGCAATGGATCTGCAAGTCGCGCGCTTCCACCGAGATCTGCCGCGCGATGCGGGCCGATACCGTGGTGTGGTCGATGAAGACGCCGCCCTTCTTGAGCATGCGGAACACGCCGTTGGGGCCGAGCACGACATCGGCAAGGTCGTCGTCGTTGCCGACGCAGGTGATCACAACGTCGGCATCCTGCGCCGCGTGGGCCGGGTTCGCGGCGATGCGATGGGCCAGGCCGGGGTTGTCGCCGGCCCAATCCTGCGCGCGTTTCGGCGTGCGGTTGAAGATCGTCAGCTCATGGCCGGCCTGCGCGATGTGCCGCGCGATCGCGCCACCCATCACTCCCAGGCCGATCAAGGATACCTTGCGCCGTTCGACGGGGTTCGCGGTCATGGGGCTTTCGGTCATGGGCGTCTTCTAGCTCCTTTTGCGGGAAAGCAAACCGGTGGTGTGCAGCTTTCAACCCAAGTTTGCTTTCAATTTATCGCGGTTTCCGGTAGGCGCGCCAGCCTATGCAACAGTCAGCGCTCAATATCGCTCCCGGGGTCGAGGATGCCCTGCTCACCGCAGCCGATGTACGTGCGGCGGCGGAGCGAATTGCGGGCTCGGTCGTGCGCACCCCTACGTTGCACAGCGCCACGCTGAGCGCGATTACCGGCGCCGACATCTGGCTCAAGTTCGAAAACCTCCAGTTTACCGCTGCTTACAAGGAACGCGGCGCTCTCAACGCGCTGCTCCAGCTCGACGAGGAGCGCAAGGCGCGCGGCGTGATCGCGGCCTCTGCAGGCAACCATGCGCAGGGCCTGAGCTATCACGGCACCCGGCTCGGCGTGCCGGTAACGATCGTCATGCCCAAGACCACCCCGCTGGTGAAGGTCATGCAGACCGAGAGCGTGGGCGGCAAGGTGGTGCTCGAAGGCGAAAGCTTCGACGAGGCCTATGCCCATGCCCGCAAGCTTGAAAAGGAACTGGGGCTTACCTTCGTCCACCCCTTCGACGATCCGCACGTGGCGGCCGGGCAGGGCACGGTCGCGCTGGAAATGCTCGACGACGTGCCCGAGATCGACACGCTGGTGCTGCCGGTCGGCGGCGGCGGGCTCGGATCGGGCATGGGGACCATTGCGCGCGCTATCCGGCCCGACATCAAGCTGATCGGCGTCGAGGCGCAGCTCTATCCCTCGATGTACAACCTGCTCAAGGGCACCAACCTGCCGATCGGCGGGGATACGCTGGCCGAGGGTATCGCGGTGTTCTCGCCGGGCCTGTTCACGTCCAAGGTGCTGCGCGGCCTGCTCGACGATTTCCTGCTCGTCAGCGAGTCGAAGATCGAGAGCGCGCTGGCGCTGCTGCTGCAGATCGAGAAGACGCTGGTCGAGGGCGCGGGCGCGACGGGCCTTGCCGCCGTCATGGACAACCGCGAGCTGTTCGCGGGTCGCAAGGTCGGCATCGTCCTGTCGGGCGGCAATATCGATACGCGCCTGCTGGCCAACGTGCTGCTGCGCGATCTTGCCCGCTCGGGCCGTCTGGCGCGCCTGCGGATCGGGCTGCAGGACCGTGCTGGCGCCCTGTTCAAGGTGGCCAAGGTGTTCCACGAGCACAACGTGAACATCATCGAGGTGTTCCACCAGCGCATCTTCACGCACCTGCCGGCCAAGGGCCTCGTCACGGAAATCGAGTGCGAGGCGCGTGACAGGGACCAGCTCGAAGCGCTTGTCGCCGCCCTGCGGCGCGAGGGTTATGAAGTGAAGCAGGTCGAGACTGACTAACCCTCCCGGGCGCAAGCCGCCCGAACACGACACGCAAGTGCCGCGCCGCCGGTAACGGTGGCGGGCTGGCGCCTGCGCCGGATTCGCGCATTGGCCGGATGGGAAGGCGGGTGGAAAGAACCGCCGCGTCGGTCGCCCCGAATTGGTACGATCATGACCGTTTCCGATCGCTCGCGGGCATTTTCGAAGCGAGTCGGGCTGAAATAGTGGTTAAAGGACTTTCAACGTTTGGGCCGGGCATGCATATTCGCATGCATACGCAGCGCTTGGCTGCCGAAGCGAAAGAGGAAGTATCAGCCCCGTGACGGCTCCGGTTCGATTCCCCCGATTTTTCGTGACCAGCCCTGCGCCGTGTCCGTATCTGCCGGATCGCAACGAGCGCAAGGTGTTCACGGAGCTCAAGGGACCGCACGCGGATTCGCTCAACGATGCGCTGGGCCGGATCGGCTTTCGTCGCAGCCAGACTGTGGCCTACCGGCCTTCCTGCCTCGATTGCCATGCCTGCGTCTCGGTGCGCGTCGTTGCCGAGGAGTTCAGGGCATCCGGTTCGCAGAAGCGCGCGCTCAAGGCCAATGACGACCTCATCGCCACCGTCTGCCGTCCGTGGTCGACCAACGAGCAGTTCGAACTGCTCCAGAGCTATCTTTCGGTGCGCCATCCCGAAGGCGGGATGACCACCATGGACGAGACCGACTTCGCCGACATGGTCGAGCATACCTCGGTCACCACTTACGTCATCGAATACCGCGAGCCCTCCGCCGACGGCGTGACGCCGGGCCGCCTCGTCGGCGCCTGCCTGACCGACAAGCAGTGCGACGGCCTCTCGATGATCTACAGCTTCTACGACCCGCATCACGAGACGCGGGGCGGCCTGGGCAACTACATCATTCTCGACCACATCCGCCGCGCGCTGGAAATGGGCCTGCCCTACGTCTATCTCGGTTACTGGGTCGAGGGCTCGCCGCGCATGCAGTACAAGGTGCGCTACCGCCCGATGGAAAAGCTGGGCCGCGCCGGTTGGGAGCGGATCAGCGATGAGGATCAGAACCGCCTGATCGCCGATGCCGTCGCCAATCCGCGCAGCCGCGACAATGACGGCAGGACCGGCGGCAAGGACGGCGTTCCCGCCATTACCCAGGGCTGAGGCGCACACCGCCCGCCCCCCTTCCCATGAGGGAACTTGACCTCCCCGGCCGCGCGGGGAACCTTTCCGGCCAACGATAGGAACGCTGGAGAGATTATGTCGCCTGAAGCCATGGAGGCGCGCGTCGCCGCGCTGGAAACGCGCCTGAGAGCCGCCGAGGATCACCTCGAGATCCAGAACCTGCTGATGACCTACGGGCCATTGGTCGACAGCGCTACGGCCGAGCCGGCGGGTAAGCTGTGGGTCGAGGGCGGCGGCTACAACTTCACGCTGCCCGACGGTGGTTCGAAACGCCTCGCCGCGCCGGACGAAGTGGCGGGCATGTACACCTGGCCCGGCCACATAGACCTCGTGAACACCGGCTGCGCGCACCTGACCGCGACGCCGAAGATCACCGTCAGCGGCGACGAGGCCGAAGCGGTGGGCTATTCCTTCGTCGTGCTCAGGGAGGGGGACCGCTGGTTCCTGTGGCGCGCGGCAGTCAATCACTGGACGCTGCGGCGCACGGAAGAGGGCTGGCGCATCGTCGAGCGCTTCAACCGCGCGCTCGACGGTTCGCCCGAAAGCTATGACGTCATGCGCAAGGTCGTGGCAGCATGAAGCGCTTCGAGGGCAAGGTCGCCATCATCACCGGGGCCAGTACGGGTCTCGGCCCGGTCATGGCGCGGATGATGGCCGGGGAGGGCGCCAGGCTGGTGCTGGCGGCGCGACGCCTCGAACTGGTCGAGGAGGCCGCCCGCGCGATCGGAAGCGATGCAGTGGCCGTGCGCGCCGACGTGACCGACGAGGAGGACGTCGCGGCCATGGTCGAGACGGCGATGAGCCGCTGGGGTCAGGTCGACGTGATGATGAACAACGCGGCGGTGCCGGGCGTCGACAAGTACATATGGGAACAGACCGTCGACAATTTCCTCGATACCTACAAGGTAGACTGCATGGCGGCGATGCTGTGCACGCGCGAGGTGCTCAACCGCTCGATGCTGGAGCGGCGCTCCGGCAGCATCGTCAACTTCTCGTCCAGCGCGGGCTGGGACGGGATGGTGCGCAAGAGCCACTACAGCGCGGCCAAGGGCGCGCTGCGCATCCTGACCAAGACTGTCGCGCGCGAAGTCGGCGAATACGGCATCCGCTGCAATTGCGTGGTTCCCGGCGCGATCGGCACCGACCTGATGCTCAATTACATGAGGCGCGTGGCCGAAGAGCAGGGCAGGACGGTCGAGGAGATCGAGGCCGGCATCGTCGCGCCGCTGCCGCTCAAGACCTTCTCGACGCCCCAGGATGTCGCCCGCCTCGCGTTGTTCCTGGCCTCGGACGAGGCGCGCACGATCACCGGGCAATCGGTGAACGTCGATGCCGGGCTGGTGATGTCGTGATCCTTCGACGGGCTCAGGATGTTCGACAGGCTCAGGATGTTCGACAGGCTCAGGACGAACGGAAAGCCCTGTTCCGCGGCAAAGACCCCGCTCGTGCTGAGCTTGTCGAAGCACTGGAGTACAATGCATGACTATCGAAGACCTGCTGGCCCGCGAGGCGATCCGCGATGTCATGGCGAAGTACACGACCGCCGGCGACCGGCTGCGCGTCGACGACTTCGTGTCCTGCTTTACCGAGGACGCGGTGATGGAAAGCGAGCACGTGCCGGACGAGCGGGCATTCCGTTACGAGGGCCGCGAGGCGATCCGTGCATGGCAGGCGCGCTGGCTTGCAGGGGAGGGGGGCACGCACGGCGCCACTTTCGTGCGTCACCACCTTTCGACATCGAAGATCGACCTGACCGGCCCGGACAGTGCCCGCGCACGCACCTACTGGGTCGCCTGGACCGATATCGGTCCCGATCATGCAGGCTATTATCTCGACACCTTCCGCAAGGTGGAGGGGCAATGGCTGATCGCGCACCGCCGCGTCCGGATGGACTGGGAAGCGGACGGCAGCCTGTTCAAGAGCGCTGTCGCGAACACCAGGCCGGGCTGAATTCCGGCCCCGGCAGGCAGGGAATCGCCTCGCGTCGGGCGTGCTTTTGCCTGTGGCGCCACTGTCGTCGGCAGAGCAGGTCCCGACGCCTTCCCGCCTCCTGCGGAGCGGTCTTACGTGATGTCATCACCGGATCGTCGGCCTCGAGCGCGAAGCGGATCTTGGTGCAGGTGCCGTTGTTCACGTCGACCACGCGCGCCGCAGAAACCGTGCAACCCGGTGCCGCGGAAAGCCACGCCGGAGTGATATCCGCGATCTCCGCCGGTAGCGGTTGCACATTGGTCATGGCCTGCCTCTCCCCCGCGCGCTAGTTTTTATGCGACAAGAACGGGAGAGGACCATGGCGGAATACGATGTCGGAACGCAATCGCTGAAACTGGAACGTCAGGGGCCGATCCTGTGGTGTCGCATCGATCGCCCTCATGCGCGCAATGCGCTGACCCCGGCGATGTACTTCGGACTCAAGCGGGCGGTGCGGCTGGTCAACACGTTCGAGGAGCCCTGTGCGCTCATCATTACCGGTACGGGCGATACCTTCTCGGCCGGCGGCGATCTCGGCGCGCGCTACGACGATGGCGAGGACCCGGTGCCCGACGGGCTGCGCTATGAAAGCCTGCCGTTCGTGGCCATTCGCGAATCGATGCAGCCGGTGATCGCGGCGGTGAACGGCATCTGCCAGGGCGGCGGGCTGCTGATCGCGATGATGGCGGATATCGCGGTCGTTTCCGAACGCGCGACGTTCCGTGTGCCGGAACTGCTGCGCGGGATCATCGATGCCAGCTATGCGGCGATGCTGCCCGCGCACATCGGCATGGCCCGCGCGCGCGACCTGATTCTTTCGGCGCGCCGGATCGAGGCGGCGGAAGCCCATGCCATGGGCCTGATTTCCCGCCTCGTCGCGCACGAGGACCTCGAGGCCGAAGCCTTGCGCGCGGCCTGCGAGATCCTGCGCACCGCACCCGAAGCGCGCAGCCACACCAAGCGCATGCTGAACCAGCAGTATCCGGTGATCGACTACGAAACGATGTTCGCCAGCCTCGCCTTCGGCCGCGAACCGCGCGAAGGCATGGCCGCCTTCATGGAAAAGCGCGAACCCGACTGGACTCCGAAGCACCTGCCCGCCTGAAGAGCACAGTTGACCGCCGACGGGTTCGACGCCATAGCGCGCTCATTCCCGGGCGGTTAGCTCAGTTGGTAGAGCATCTCGTTTACACCGAGAGGGTCGGGGGTTCGAGCCCCTCACCGCCCACCATTTCCCTCGCATAAGTATCCGCAGGTTCTCGGCAGCAGCCGGGGGGCGAACGGACAGGCATTGTGAAGCGTGCCGATTACGCTTCGCTGATGGGTGGTTTCGGGTCGATCCCGCCAGTCGTGGCGTCAGGAGTCCATCATCCAGAACAGCGCCCATGCCAGCCCCGTTCCGGCAAGGAACAGGGGCCAGGACCAGTAGAAGGTGTATCCCTCGATATAGCCGTTCTGAATATAGGTGTTCTGAATCGCCAGCATGCCGCCACGCGAGCCATTCGATCCGATGATGCCTGATACGACCCAGGTCAGCAGAAAACCCGGGATCAGGGCCTTGAGGAAGGTCATGACAATCGCCTGGTAGAATGGAGTTCGCCTCTCTTTTCGCATGGAGAGGTTAATTTCGCTTTAGCGGGCTTTGCTAACGGCCGCGCCGGCGGATTGTTGCGGGCCAAGCTGAGGAGCGCGCGGGGCAGCGACGTCCTATCCTCGAAACCCGAGGAGATGTGCATGGACGACAGCCCCGAAATCAGCCTTGTGCGCAGGCGCTTCCTGGAAGCGCACGGAGCGTCCGTTCGGCCGGCTTTCGGAAGCTACGTGCATGTGACCCGGGCCGAACGGCCGCGCGCCGCGCTGGGGTATTGCCGGGCGGGCAGCGAGCCGCTTTTCCTTGAGCGCTACCTCGATGCGCCGGTGGAACAGGCGGTCTCCGCCGCGACCGGCAGGCCGGCCGCGCGCGAAAGCATTATCGAGATCGGCAATCTCGCCGCGGACGATGCCTTTGCCATGATCGAGCTGTGGGGCAGCGTGGCCAACGATCTCGGCGCCGGCTGCGAAATCGCGGTCGCCACGCTGACGGCGCCGTTGCGCGCCATGTTTGCCCGGATCGGGGTTCCGCTTGTCGTGCTGGGCTCCGCCGTGGCCGAACGGGCCGACGATCCCGAAGCGTGGGGCCACTACTATGCGCGTGATCCGCAGGTCTGCGCCGGCGTCATTGCCCAGGGGCAGCAGGCCATCGCGGCGTTCCTCGCGCGGCGTCGGAGGAGTGCCGCATGAACGGCCTGCTCGAGACGATCCGCGGCCATGCCGCGTCGCGACCGAGGCAGGTCGCTCTCGATCCGGTCGTTTCGGCACCGGTGACCTGGAGCGAACTGGCAACGCAGGTCGCCGACATGGCTTCCCGGTTCGCGAACGAGGAGCACGGGGCGCGTCCGCACGTCCTGCGCCTCGACCATGGCATAGAGGAAGCCGTTACCGAACTGGCGCTGCTCGAAGCCCGCATTCCCGCGCTGTCGTTGCCCACGTTCTTCACCGAGGAACAGGCACGGCACGCCATAGCCACCTGTGGGACCGAATCCGCATATTCTTCGGTCTCACTGCCCGCGCCGTCCCGTATGCCCCTGGGGACGGCGCGGGTAACCTTCACCTCCGGTTCGACCGGAACCCCCAAGGGTGTCTGCCTCTCCGCGTCGCACATGCTGGCCGTGGCCGCATCGGTCGTCGAAGCGGTCGGGGCCGAGCATGCGGGCCGCCACTGCGCGCTGTTGCCGCCGGGGATCCTGCTGGAAACCGTGGCGGGGTTCTTCGCGACGATGCTGGCGGGGGGCACCTACGTTTGCCCGCCGCAGGCCGAAGCCGGCCTGGCCGATCCCTTCCGCCCCGATTTCGCGGCGATGGCGCAGCGGCTGGCCGACTGGCGGATCACGTCGCTGATCCTCGTGCCCGAGTATCTGGCCGGGCTGGTCGCGGTGATGGAGCGTACCGGCCTGCGCCTGCCGCTGCTGACGCTGGTCGCCGTGGGCGGCGCGCGCGTGCCGGTTGACCTGCTGGCGAGGGCGCGCGCGCTCGGGCTGCCGGTGCGGCAGGGCTATGGTCTTACCGAGTGCGGTTCGGTGGTCTCGCTGGAACGCGCGGACGAGGACGTGCCCGGCTCGGCCGGCAGGCCGCTCGGCCATATGAAGGCGCGGATCGCGCCCGACGGGGAAATCCTCCTCGAAGGGGAGATGTTCCTGGGCACCATCGGCGAACCACGCGAACCGGGGCCGCTGGCGACGGGTGACATCGGCCGCATCGACGATGACGGCCGCCTCTGGATCGAAGGGCGCAAGTCTGCGCTCATCGTCACCAGCTTCGGCCGCAACATTTCGCCCGAATGGGTGGAGGCGCAGCTTACCGCCCAGCCGGACATCGCGCAGGCCATGGTTCACGGCGACGGGCTTGCGGCTGTCGAAGCCCTGCTCGTGCCTGCCCGCGCGGATGCCGATCTGGCGGCGGCGGTTGCGGCCGCCAATGCAGAACTCCCCGCCTATGCCCGCGTCGCGGGCTGGCGCGAGGTCGCTCCCTTCACGCCTGCGAACGGCTTGCTGACCGGCAATGGCCGGCTGCGTCGCAAGGCGATCGAGGCGGCGTGGCTTGCGGATAAGCCGCGGTTCTTCGACGAACTGGAGGCGCAGACCTTGCGTGACCGGCTGCGCTTTCTTGGCATTCCGCAAGTGCGCGCCGGCCTTGCCGGGACGATCTCGCGCCAAACCTACATCGATTACCTGCATCAGGCCTGGCATCACGTGCGCCATACCGTGCCGCTGATGCAGGCGGCCCGCGCCCGGCTGCTCGACCGGCCCGACCTGCTGGCCGCGCTCGACGAATATATCGAGGAGGAGACCGGGCACGAGGAATGGATCCTTGCCGACATCGCGGCGGCCGGCGGCGATGCCGATGCCGCTCGCGTCAGCGATCCGGCTCCGGCGACGCGGGCCATGGTCGAGCATGCCTATCGTGCGATCGAAGAGGGCAACCCGGCCTGCTTCTTCGGCATGGTCTATGTGCTCGAAAGCGTCAGCGTGGCGCTGGCGCAGCGCGGCGCCAGCGCGGTGGCCGAGAACCTTGGCCTGCCGCCCGAAGCCTTCACGTACCTCACGTCGCACGGCGCGCTCGATCAGGACCACATGGCGTTCTTCGCCGGGCTGGTGAACGCGCTGGAGAGCGAGGGGGACCGGGCCGCGATCCTGCGTATGGCGCGGGAGATGTTCGGTCTGTTCGGCGGGGTTTTCGCCTCGATCGAAATGGGGGATGCGCCCATGGAGGACAAGCATGTCGCAGCTTGAAGGCAAGCGCGTGGCGATTACCGGCGCGGCCGGCGGCATCGGCACGCCGGTGGCCCGCATGCTGCGCGAGGCCGGCGCGCACGTCACTGGTATCGACCGGATGGAGTGCAATGCCTGCGATGCCAGCATCGTGACCGACCTGTCGGACGATGCCCAACTCGCCGCGCTGGCCGAGCGGCTCGAGGGGGACTGCCCCGACGTGCTGGTCAATGTCGCGGGCGTCATGCGCTTCGGCCTGCTGGAAAGCCAGCCGATCGAGGCATTGGCGCTGTGCTACCGGGTCAACCTGCTGGTGCCGGCAGTGCTCGCGCGGGCGGTCGCCATGCCGATGCGCATGCGCGGCAGCGGCCAGATCGTGAATATCGGCTCGGTGCTGGGGTCGATCCCCTATCCCTGGTTCGCGGCCTATTCGAGCAGCAAGGCCGGGCTGGCGGCCCTGAGCCAGGGGCTGCGGCGTGAACTCATGGGCACCGGCGTCGCCGTCACCCACATCAACCCGCGCGCCGCGCGCACGGCCTTCAACAACAGCGAAGTCAACCGCTTCCTGGAAGTGACCGGCATGAAGGCCGATGCCCCCGAATGGGTCGCGGGCCGCATCGTCGCGGCCATTCTGGCGCGCCGCGAAACCGTCAACATCGGCGCGATGGAGCGCATCTATGCCGCGCTCAACGCCATCTCGCCCAGGCTCATAGACAGCGGCCTTGCAACGCAGATCCGCAAGGCCCGCGCCGAGTTCTGCTGAACCGGACAAATCGAGAGGAGTTTATTTCCATGATCAAGCGTGTCCTGTTGGGTAGCCTTCTGGCTCCGGCACTTGCGCTTTCCGTGCCTGCCGTGGCGGCAGCCGACATGGCGAGCGACGTGGCGGCCGTGAACCACGGATGGGCCCACATTACCTACGAAGTGAAGGGATCGAGCACCCAGACCAAGGCGCTCGACAAGCTGGCGAAGGACGCGGCGCTGGTCGTGGCGCGCTATCCCGGCAAGGCCGAGCCGCTGCTGTGGCAGGGCATCATCGTCAGCGAACAGGCCAACCGCGCGAACTTCTTCCACAAGCTGGGCCTTGCCACCAAGGCGCGCGACATTCTCCAGAAGGCCTATTCCATCGATCCGAACGCGGCGCAGGGCGGCGCGGCCATGAGCCTGGGCGTGCTCTACTTCAAGGTGCCCGGCTCGCCGCTCGCATGGGGCGACGACGACAAGGCGGGCAAGCTGCTCAAGCAGGCGCTCGCGATCGATCCCGAGGGGCTGGACGCCAACTATTTCTACGGCGACTACCTGCTCGATCAGGGAGACAAGGCCGCGGCCCGCTCCTACCTGCAGAAGGCGCTGCGCGCGCCGCACGATCCCTTGCGCCCCGTCTGGGATGCCGGCCGTCGCCGCGAGGTCAGGGCCCTGCTTGCCAAGGCCGGTTGAGCTGCGGGGGCGCGGATGAGGCTTGCCCGCGCGCTGGCGCAGCAGCTGGCCCATCCCCGCGGCATGGCCGGGCGCCTGCTCGGCAATGCCATGGACGTGGCCAACCGCAGGCCCTTGCGGCTGGCGGTCGACCTGCTGGCGCCTGCGCGGGGTGAGGAGATCCTCGATGCGGGCTGCGGTACCGGCGCGGCCATGGCGCGCATGCAGGCGCGCGTGCCTTGCCACGTTACCGGCGTCGATGCGTCCGAGACGATGCTGGATGCCGCGCGGCGCAAGCTGGGCGCGGGGGCCGAATGCGTGAACGCACCGCTCGAGGATCTGCCTTTCGCCTCCGCGCGCTTCGATGCGGTGCTGGCGCTCAACGTGCTCTACTTCAACGATGCGGATAACGGCATGCTGCGGTCGATGCTTCGCGTGCTGCGGCCCGGCGGCCGTCTGGTCGCCTACGTGACCCATCGCGACACCATGATCGACTGGCCTTTCGCGCGTGAGGGGCTTCACCGTCTGTACGATGCCGCCGGATTGCGCGAGGCACTTGTCGCCGCAGGATTTGCCTGCGGGCCGGGGGACGTGCAAGAAGTCGCCGTGACGCGCTCGGTAAAGGGACTGCTTGCCCATGCCCAGCGCTGAATTGGCGGGAGCGCACTGGAGTATGGAGGCGGAGCAAGAAGACGCGGATGCAAACGGCCTGGTGCTGCTGCTCGACGTGCATCGCGCCGAACTCCTGCGTTTTCTCACGGCACGATGCGGTTCGCCCGACGAGGCGGAAGACATGGTGCAGGAGATGTGGATCAAGGTCTCCGGTCAGGCGACGGGGCCGATCACGAACGGGCGGGCCTATCTGTTCCGCATGGCCAACAACCTCGTGCTCGACAGGGCGCGCGGGCGGCAGCGGTCCATGCGGCGTGAGCGCGTATGGCTGGAATCCGAGGACGGCGGCGTTGCAAGAATGCCCGAGGATCGCACCGATCCCGGCGAGCCGGCGGACGAAGTGATCGCGCGAAGGCAGGAGGCGCAAGTGCTGCGCGATGCCATCGCCGACCTTCCACCTGGAGCGCAGCGGGCCTTGCGACTCTATCGCTTCGAGGACAAGGGGCAGAAGGAAATAGCCGAAATCATGGGGATAAGTCGCAGCGGTGTCGAAAAGCATCTGGCGCTGGCGATGAAACGACTGCGTGAGGCCCTTGCCGACTGCGGATCGTTCGAGGCGGCGCCGTCTATGACACATGGGGCGCAAGGCGGAAGGAAACCGCGCATGGAACAGGGACAATGAAACGCGCAGACGATCAGATCATGGCCGAAGCTGCTCGCTGGCACATCGCCAGCGAGGACGATGCCATGGACTGGGATGCCTTCACGCTCTGGCTGGAGGCTGACCCCAGCCACCGCGCGGCCTATGACGAGGTTGCCCTGGCGGACAGCGTTCTGCAGGAATACCGCGCCGACCTGGACGAGGTAACGCGTGAGGCGTCCGTCGAGGCGACGGCCGATGCCGCCGCAGCCGATGTTTCAGCGGACGTGCCGGACAACGTCGTGCGTCCCGTTTTCGGCAAGCGCCTGCGCTGGGCCGGCATGGCTATCGCCGCGTCGCTGGTCGCCGTGCTCGCCATTCCGCAACTCGTTTCGCCCGCCCCGGAAGTCTACGAAACCGCCACAAGCGCCCGACGCATCGCGCTCGACGACGGGTCCAGCATCATGCTGGCGCCGCGCAGCCGCCTGACCGTCGAAGGGCGCGACCAGGATCGCATGGCCCTGTCCGGCGGCGCGATGTTCGACATACGGCACGATCCTGACAGGCCGCTGACAATTGCGGCCGGCAATCTGCGGATCAGCGATATCGGTACCCGTTTCGACGTGCAGGCGCAGGACAGGCGGGTCCGGGTCGCGGTTGTTGAGGGCAAGGTCGAGGTCAGCTCCGAAAGCCTCGCGGCACCGGTCCATCTCGCCGCCGGCAAGGGGCTGTCCTTCGATGGTACGGCCGGCAAGGCGATGGTTGCCTCGGTGCGGGCAGAGGACGTGGGTGCCTGGCAAAAAGGCCGCCTGTCTTACGACAATGCGCCGCTTGCTCTGGTCGTAGCCGATTTGCATCGCTATGCGGGTGTTCAGGTGGAGGTGCCGGAAGCTTTGCGTGACCGGCGTTTTTCGGGAACTCTGGTAGTCGGCGATGGCGATGCGGCACTCCGCGATCTTGCGCAAGTCATGGGCTTGCGCCTCGGCGGTCGCGCTGGGACTTGGCATCTGGAGCAGCCCGCCGGCTGAGGCGCGCGAAAGCGGCCCGCAGCACATCGACGTAGCGGCAGGCTCGCTGCCCGATGTAATCGCGGAACTGGCCCGCGAAATGCACGTATCGATCGGTGCCGAAGGCGCGCTGCCGCGTATCCGCACGCCGAAAGTGCGCGGAACCATGGGCGTTGCGGAGGCGCTGCGGCGCCTGCTTTCGGGAACCGGCTATGTCGCCCGGCAGGTGGGCGAGACCGCCTGGCGTATCGAGCGCGCGCCTTCCGCTCCGGCGCGTACCGAGCGTAGCGAACCCCGCCCGGTTCCCCCGCCGCAGCCCATTCTGGTGACCGCGACCAAGCAGCCCCTTGCGCTGTTGTCGCTGCCGGCCGCCGTGTCGGTCGCCAGACTGACCGATGTCGAACGCAGCGATCCCGGTTCCGCCAGCGCGACCGTATCCTCCCAGCTCGACGGACTGGCACTGACCTCGCTGGGGCCGGGTCGTAACCGGATGTTCCTGCGCGGGATCGCAGACAGTGCCTTCAGCGGGGAAAGCCAGTCCACCGTGGCGGTCGTGCTCGATGACGCCCGCCTCACTTATTCGGCGCCCGATCCCGACATCCGCCTTGTCGACATCGAGCGCGTCGAAGTGCTCAAGGGGCCGCAGGGGTCGCTCTACGGGACCGGCGCGCTGGGCGGGATCTACCGGCTCGTGTCACGTTCGGCGGACCTCGACGATGCCAGCCTGACGGTGTCGGGCGGCGGCGTCATCGCCGCGCATGGCGAGCCTGGCTATTCGGGATCGGTCATCGCCAACCTGCCGCTCCGCAGGGATTTCGCGGCATTGCGCCTCGTCGGATATGCGGCGGAGGAGCCGGGCTGGATCGACACCGGCACGCGCAAGGACAGCAATTCCACCAAGGTTAGCGGCGCGCGCGCCATGCTGGGCGTGGTGCCCGCGTCAGGCTGGCGGCTCGACCTGACCGGTTTCGCACAATGGCTGCAGACGCGCGACAGCGCCTATGTCTACACCTCGGGTTCATTCTCGCGCCCGGACCAGATCGCCGAGCCGCACGACAACGACCTGACGCACGTGGCGGTCCGCCTTTCCGGCGGTATGGGCGATGTCGAGCTCATGCTGGCGAGCGCGATGACCTGGCACGACGTTGGCGATACGCTCGATGCCACGATCGGGGCGGAGGGGCTGGGCTTGTCCGATCCGCGGGTCCTGCTCGACTTGCGCTCATATCGCGTGTGGGACAACGATCTTCGCCTGCGGGGTCGGCTGGGGGCGCTGAACTGGCTGGCCGGCGTCGCCTACGTCGAGGCGCGCCAGACGCTGCTGGAGACGCTCACGGGCTTTTCCGGAGGCGAAGTGATCGCCGACGACGACCGGCGCACCAGCGACGACACGGCGGTCTATTTCGACTTGTCTCTGCCGATTACCGATACGCTTTCACTCGATGGCGGGGCACGGCTGTTCCACTCCGCCATCCACGAGACGCGTATCCTGTCGTCCGGACGGGTGACCCGCGAGCGCAGGAAGTCGGGCATGACGCCCAGTCTCGCGCTGGCCTGGCAACCCAATGCCAGCCGCCTGATCTACCTGCGCTACGGCTCGGCCTTCCGTCAGGGCGGATCGGAGATCTCGGAAAGCGGCGCCATCGAGCCGCTCAAGGGGGATGAACTGGCCTCGCTCGAGGCCGGCTGGCGCGAGCGTCTGCCAGGGGGCGGGCGCATGGAGATCAATGCCTGGTACACCCGCTGGGAGGACGTTCAGTCCGACGTGCTCGGGTCGGACGGGCTGATCGAGACCACCAACGCGGGCAACGCCCGCATCATCGGCGTGGAAGGCTCGCTCGACATGGTGCTGGGGCCGGGCTGGCGCATGGAAACGGGGGCCAACTTCACCGGCGCGCTGCTGATGCGCAGCGCGCTCGGCTACGAGGTGCACGACCGCCACTTGCCCGTCGTGCCCGAATATACCCTGCGTGCCTCGCTGCGGCACGACTTCGCCCTGGGACCCGCCGATGTCTGGGCGCAAGTGCGCCTGCGCTACATCGGGCCGTCGCGCATGAGTTTCGATCCCGCGCTGGACCGGCAGATGGGCAAGCTGCTCGAAAGCGGGATAGAGGTGCATGCCGTGCTCGACGACTGGCAGTTCAGCCTGCAGGCCCGGAACCTCTTTGCCGGCAAGGGCAATACCTTCGCGTACGGCAATCCCTTCCGCTATCGCACCATGCCGCAGTTCACGCCGCAGCGGCCGCTGACCGTCGGCCTGTCGGTTTCGCGTTCGTTCTGAACCGTTGGCGGGGCATGTGGGGACGCAAAGGGTGGCGGCAGCGCCATGGGACTTGTCCGGCGCGTGCCGGAGCGGCTGCCGCCACAGTTTGCGAGTGATACCGTTCGGAGAGAAAGTCCAAGGATAAGGGCTGGCTCTGCCTGCAGGTGTCATCCGGAAGCGGGGTCGCACGCCGCCGGACAAGGCGGGTTCTGCCGTGATCGACGGGATGGCGCAGTGCGCTTGGCCACCATGCGAAAGTGATATTTCGCACATGGCCGGAAAGGCGGGCGGCAGGCCCGGTCGCGGGAACGCGCTCAGTCGAAGCCGCGGCCGATGCCCGCGCGATTGGCGCGCTGGATCAGTTCGACCTCGCCGGCGGCGGCGCGCACGATCTCCGCGAGACGGGCGACATCGCGGACCTTGAGCTTGCGCCCGGTGCTGGAGGTGATGCCCTGCTCGGCAAGATAGCTCAGTTCGCGCGTCACTGCCTCGCGGTGCGTGCCGATCCGATTGGCGAGTTCGGCATGGGTCGGAGAGGGGGCGAACGAGGCCTCGTTCGCGATTACCCCGTTGTCGAGCGAAAGGCGCAGCAATTCGCAATGCAGGCGGCTGCGCACGGCCAGCGCGTTGAGTTCGAAGATCCGCTCGTTGAGGCTGCGCAGGATGTGCACGAGACGCACGGTCAGCCATTCGGCCGACGCGGGATGCGCGAGCGCGGCCTGCTTGAACACCGCACCGGGAATGCGGGCCAGCGTGGCGTCGGTGGTCGCGGTGACCGTGGCTGAGCGGGGCTGCTCGTCGAGCGCGGCATATTCGCCGACCAGTTCGCCCGGGCCGGCATCGTTCAGGGTGATCTCGCGCCCGTTCCGCGACAGCAGTTCGATGCGCAGCGTTCCGTCGAGGATGACGAAAACATCGCTGGTATCGTCCTGGTGTCCCATGACCATCTGCCCGGTCTTGAAACGCGCGAGGCGGGCGAGCGGCAGGACGGCGTGCGTCAGCGGCTCAGGAAGATAGCGGTCCAGGTCGGCCAGTTGTGCCATTCATGTCTCATGCTCAAGCCGTCAGCCAGGGCGCTGCCGGTATCCCGGTGAGCGACGGATCGGCCCACAGGTACTCGGTATAATGCCCGAGCCGCCGGCGTGTGTCGACGTAGCAGAAGCACAGCTTGTCCTCGGCAGAGGGCACTGCCGGGAACAGATAGGCAAAGGCGTCTTCGCTCGCCTTCACGTCTTCCAGCAGCCGCAGCCATTCGGCGCGGGGGCCGGGCACGGCAATGCCGATGTGGTGGAAGTTGAGGATGTGCCCGGAAAGATCGACGGCATCGGTGTAGATCCCGATCGCGCCGGACACCGGCTGGATGATCTCGAACTGGCGGCTCCCCGCATTGGCGATGGCCGACTTGACGGCGAGCGGGCGCTTCTCGCCGTAGGACAGCACCTCGATCTCGGCCTCGCCGCGCGTCAGGCCGGTGATGCCCAGTTCGGCTTCCGCATGGGCGACCGCGGCATCCATGTCGCGGGTGATGTAGCTCATCTGCACCAGTTGCCCATAGCGGTCGCCGATATGGACCATGGTCAGCCCTTCACCGGGATACGGTAGCGCTCGATGTAGTCGCCGAAAGTCTTGTGCACGCCCTCGCGCGAGAGGCCGTAGCGCTCCAGCGAGTATTCGTGCTTGCCGTGCTTGCCCTTGGGATTGGCGTCCATATAGGCGTTCATCGCGGCTTCCGCTTCGGGCGTGAAGGCCTCGCCGAAGTGTGCGTAGATGCCGCGGACCTGCCCGATCGGGTCCTTCATCACATCGGCATATTGCACGTCGAGGATCGAGTCCTGCCCGTGCTGCGCGCGGAAGGCGTCCTGCCGCTCGATCATGATCTGGAAAGTCTCGACGAACTGCCGGCCGATCGTTTCCAGGTCGACGTTGTCGGAATAGATCTTGCGCACGTTCTCGATCAGGCTGCCGATCGATCCGAGCACGTCGGCGGGATCGCGGTGGGTCATCACCAGTTGGGCGTCGGGATAGACCTCCTTGAGCGCGGGCAGGTAGAGCGGGTGCCACGGGTTCTTGAGCGTCCATCGCCCGCCGGCATTGGCCTGCAGCATCTGCAGGTAGCGCTTGTGGAAGCGGAAGGCGGGCAGGTAGTCCGCCTTGTGCAGGAACCATTCGCGATAGCCCGGCACGTCCGCCTGCGATTCATAGACCTGCGAGCAGAACGAGGGCGTCATCAGGAACTGGCACTCGGTCGGACTGTCGGCCTCCTCGAAGTGGATCGCGGCGATCTGCGGCATATACTGCAGCGCGACCTTGGTTTGCTGGTCCATCTTTTCCCAGCGCGGGCCGGCGTGGAGTTCCCCGGGACGCGGCGGCGGCACCGGATCGTGCGATTCCCAGCGCAGGAACGAACGGCGCGCGGGATCGGATGCGAGCAGGTTGATCACCAGCGTCGTGCCGGTGCGCGGCAGTCCGAACACGAACATCGGTTTTTCGATCGGCTGTTCGAGCAGGTCGGGATGCCGGGCGAGCCAGTCCTCGATCTTCATGCGGATAGCCATCCACTTGACGAGGTCGGCATGGGCCATCTGCGACCCGCGCTCGGTGTACCTGGCCTCGTCGGAATAGGACTTCAGCAGGATTTCCAGGCCTTCGAGAATGGCCGGGTCTCCGAAGTCCGTGAGACCCGTCTGGGCCCGTGCCGCCTCGAGTACTTCGTCTACAGTCATTCCCGTGTGTCCTGTTCGTCTGCCTTATCGTCCCCGCGGTCATGAAAGCGCCCTCGGGTGATTGCAAGATAGTGGCTGCTACTCCAGACTTGCCGGCAGACGCCGCGAGGGGCGGCAGGGAGAGACGAAAACCATGGAATTAAGCCAAGCTCGGCATGCATTCGTGACCGGCGGCGCCAGCGGCCTCGGTTTAGGTATCGTTGATGCGATGGCCCGGCGCGGCCTGAACGTCACCATTGCGGACATCAATGCGGACGCACTGGCGCAAGTCGCGAAGGAGCGCGGGGACAAGGTTCGTGGCGTCGTGCTCGACACGCGCGACCGCGCGGGCTGGCAGCGCGCGAAGGAGGAGGCGGAAGCGGTCTTCGGGCCCGTCGACGTGCTGGTGAACAATGCCGGCATCGCGCCCAATGGCCGCGAGTTTGCGGACATGGACCCGGAGAGCTTCGACCGCATCCTTGCGATCAACCTCGTCGGCATCGCCAATGGCGTGTTCACCTTCGCTGCCGCCATGCGCGAGCGTGGACGGGGACACATCGTCAATACTTCTTCGCAGGCGGGGCTGACGGCCAGCGTGCCCGGCGTGGGCGCTTATGCCGTCGCCAAGTTCGGCGTGACCGCTCTCAGCGAGGGGCTGCGGCAGGAAATGGCGCCGCATGGCGTGGGCGTCTCGGTGCTGTGCCCGGGCTATGTCTCGACCAATCTGGCCGAGAACACGCTCAAGGTCGGCGGGGAGATCCGGCAATATGCGGGCAGGATGCCCGAATCCGATATCACCCCGCGCGATGTCGGCGAGATGGTCGCGGCGGCCATCGAGAACGATGAAGCCGTCGTCGTCACGCACAAGCATGTCTGGCAGAGCATGGAACCGCGCCTCGCCGCGATCCGGGCAGCCTGCGACCTGCGGGACAGTATGGCATGAGCACGCCGCTGGAAGCCCGCCTCGACCGGATCGAGGCGCAGACCGCCGTGGCCGATCTCGTCCACGAGTATGCGCGCGCGGTGCGTCGTGACGAACCCGAGAAAGTGGCGTCGCTGTTCGTGCCCGAAGGCACCTTCGAAGTGCGTTCGGGCCATCCCGACAAGGCCGAATTCTCGGTGCGCAGCCGGTTCGAAAGCCCCGATGCGCTGGTGGCCTTCCTGGTGACCCAGAAGGGAGGCCCCCATCCGATACCGCTGATCCACAACCTCATGGTCGAGGTGGAGGGCGACAGGGCCACGGCCAATTCGATGATGGCCGCGCCGATCTACGGCACCGACAAGGAAGTCTTCGGCGAATACCATGACAGCTTCGAGCGCCGTGACGGCACCTGGCTGTTCAGCCGGCGGATCTACACGGTCTTCGGCTAGCCGCGCTTCTCCACGGTCACGCCGCCGAACATCATGCCCTCGGCGGGACCGGTGAGGACGTCCATGGGGAAGACCTTCGGCACCGCGCTTCCCGCGTCGAGCCGGGCGAGATGCGCGGCATCGAGCGTGATGTCGAGCGCGCCGAGATTGTCCTCGAGCTGTGCCGGCGTGCGTGCGCCGAGAACCGGGGAGCAGACGGCCGGATTGGTCAGCGTCCATGCCAGCGCGACCTGCGCGGGCGAGCAGCCGATGTCCCTGGCGACGGAAACCGTCTCTTCCGCGATCGCCAGATTGCGTTCGTTGAGGCGCCCGGTGGCGGCATTCATCGTCTTGCGGTCGTAAGTGCCGCCCGGTTCCGGCGGCGTCAGGTCGGCGCGCGAATACTTGCCGGTCAGCACGCCGCCGCCCAGCGGCGACCACGGGCACACGCCCATGCCCATTTCCGCGGCCATCGGGATCATTTCGCGCTCGACGGTGCGTTCTATCAGCGAATAGGAAATCTGCAGCGCGCAGAACTGGCTCCAGCCGCGCAGCTCGGCAATCGCCTGCATGCGGCTGGCCTGCCAGGCGGGCGTGTCGGACAAGCCGATGTAGAGCACCTTGCCGCTGCGCACGAGATCGTCGAAGGCGCGCAGGATTTCGTCCACCGGCGTGCGGAAGTCCCACATGTGCAGGTAGAGCAGGTCGATCCAGTCGGTGCCCATGCGGTGCAGCGCGTCCTCGACCGATCGCACCATGTTGCGGCGGTGGTTGCCCGCGGCGTTGGGATCGCCGGGATGGGTGGTGAGCGAATACTTGGTGGAGATCACCATGCGTTCGCGCCGATGGCCGAGCAGGCGGCCCAGCAGTTTCTCTGACCCGCCCATGCCGCCGTAGAAATCGGCGGTGTCGATGAAGTTGCCGCCGCGATCGATGTAGGTGTCGACCATGGCGGCGGCCTCGGCGTCGCTGGAGCCCCATCCGTCCGGCCCGACGCCGAAAGTCATGGTGCCCAGGCACAGCGGGGAGACGCGCAGACCCGAGCGGCCCAGCAGGCGGTAGTGATCGAGTTGCGTGGCCATTCCTTTGCCTCCCCGTGCGGGTTCCTGTCTCGCAGCGTTTTGCCGTGCGTGCCTTGTCGTTGTGGGCCGAGTCCTTGTGGCCCGAATGGCCGGCGGTTTCCATGGATGGCGTGTCCGTTCTGCCCCCCGGGTCAATTCGCCGTTCCGCTCGCTTGCCGGACGCTTCGCCAATCCCTAGCAAGTGCGCATGGTCACACCCGCGAACATTGCCGAAGTCGAACCCTTTCACGCCATCTCGATCGGGCGCCTCGCCTACGATCTGGCAGAGCAGGGGCGCGATGTCATTCACATGGAATACGGCCAGCCGTCGACCGGCGCACCGGCCGCGGCGATAGCGGCCGCGCACAAGGTGCTGGACAGCGATCCGGGCGGATACTGGGAAAGCACCGCGCTCAAGCAGCGCATCGCGCGGCACTATGGCGAGGCCTATGGCGTCGGGGTGGACGAGGAGCAGGTGATCCTGACCTGCGGCGCCTCGCCGGCCTTCGTGCTGGCGCTGTCGTGCCTGTTTGCGCCGGGCGCGCGGGTCGCGCTGGCCCGGCCCGGCTACGTCGCCTATCGCAATACGCTCAAGGCCATGTACCTCGAGCCGGTGGAAGTCGCCTGCGGTCCCGCCGAGCGCTACCAGATGACCGCCGCCGCGCTCGATGCGATCGAGCCCGCGCCCGATGGCCTGATCCTGGCGAGCCCGGCCAATCCTACCGGTACCGTGATCGCGCCGGAGGAACTGGCGGCTATTGCCGAAGTATGCCGGCGCAAGGGCATCCGGGTCGTGTCCGACGAGATCTACCATGGCCTGACTTACGGAAATGCCGCGGACTCGATGCTGCGGCATCTGCCCGAGGCACTGGTGGTCAACAGCTTCTCGAAGTACTTCTCCATGGCGGGCTGGCGGCTCGGCTGGCTGGTGGTTCCGCCCGACCTGATCGACGCGGCGCGCGCACGCATGGGCAACCTGTTCCTGACCCCGCCGGTCCTGGCACAGCATGCCGGCCTCGTTGCCTTCGATTGCCGCGAGGAACTGGAAGGACATCTGGCCAACTATGCCCGCAATCGCGAACTGCTGCTTGCAGCATTGCCGCGTCTCGGACTGCAGCAAATCGCCCCGCCAGACGGCGCTTTCTACATCTGGGCCGAGATCGGCCACATGACCAACGACAGCCTCTCGTTCTGCCGGCAATTGCTGCAGGATACCGGCGTGGCGACGGCGCCGGGGATCGATTTCGATCCGGTCGACGGCGGGCGCTACATCCGCTTCAGCTTCGCGGTCTCACCGGCGGAGATCGAGGCGGCCATTGAGCGCATGGTTCCCTGGTTCGCTGCGCGTCGCTGAAGGCGCGGCAGATCGGCACGCCTGCGATGGCGCGCCCGTCCGCCGGGCCGTGACCGGCAGTACGTTATGAATCCGGTATAAATACTGTCTTTTTACGTTTTTTGACTCGACTCGTCGTAATCCTGACTCGGCCCGTAGACTGAATGTTGCTTTCATGGCGGCAGGCTATTCAGTAGAATGCCAGTACATGGTTGGATCTTACGGGATACGAGAAGACTGACTTGCGGGGGTATGAGGGATTCGGTGCCCTCCGAAAGTCAACTGTACTTTATGGCGAGCACTATGAACGGCAGAGTTCCGGAACCCGAAGTGTGGACCGCGCGCCTGCGTGGTCTGGTGCACGACTGCGTGGCCAGCACGTCCCACGAGGAGGCGGACCGCGTGCGCGAGGCGGCGCACCTGCTGCACAGTGGCGCCATGGCGGGCACCTGCGGGCAGGCGGTCGATCCGAGCGCGGTGGAATCGATGCTGGCGTGCGGCGCCGCCGAAAGCGCGGTCCTGGAAATCGTGGGACACAACGCGGCCTTCATGCTTTCGCGCGGACAGAGCGATTGCTGCCTTGCCACGGTGATCGTGGGAGACGAGGGGCAGGAAGTCATGTCCGAAGGCGCCACGCTGGCCCTGGCCCTGCTGGGGGCCTATGCCGGGGGGCTCCTGGCCGCTTTCGAGCGTGACGGCATCGTGTCCTGCGCCCTTTCCTCCCGGCCGCACTAGCGCCGTCCGCCAGCGAGAGGGGCTAGCCAACGAGAGAGGCCTCTATGGCGATGCGAATGGCATCGCTCGTGTGGTTGGCGCCCAGCTTGTTCAGCATGTTGGCACGGTGGATTTCCACCGTGCGCGGGCTGATTTCCAGCCGTTCGCCGATCAGGCGGTTCGACAGTCCGCTGGCCACGCCGCCGAGCACTTCGCGCTCGCGCCGGGTCAGGCGTTCGATCCGCGCCTGGGCCATGACTTCGCGCAGCCTGGCATTGCCGATACCGGCGGCGCGGTCGATCGAGCCGCCGACCGTGGTGGAGAGTTCGTCGGCCGTGACGGGCCAGGCCAGATAATCGACCGCGCCGCCGAGCACGGCCTGGACGATCCTGCGCGTGCTCGGCCCTTCGCTGAAGGCGACGATCGGGAACCACTGGCCGTGAGCGGCCATGGCCTCGATCAGGTCCTCGATCGCACTGGGTCGGTCATGGATCAGGATGATGCCGGTGCGGGGCCATGCATCGGCGAGTTCGCATGTGGTCTCGAACGGCTCGACATGGATGCCGCCCATGGCCAGCGCGTGACTGATGATGGCACGCCGGCGCGTGTCGTCGTCGATGAGAATGAGGTTAGAGATACGCTCCATCTGCCTTCTCCCTTCGGCTTGTGCCTAGGGAAATATTCGCATCGTGCGGCAAACGCGCGCGGTACATACTCCAGAATCGAGCGATTGGCCGAATCCTGCGCTGAGAAGCGGCGGAAATCCTGCCTGAACGGGTTGCCGAAACGGGCGTGACTGTGCCCGGGCGCGGCGATTCAGCCGCCCTTCAGAGCTTGGCCGATTTCAACGAAGTCCTCGCGCAGCGTGGCCATCCGGTTCGGGTCGAAGGCCACTGCGCTGTCGAGAATGGCGCGCCGCGAGGCGGCGTAGAACTGGTTGAGCGCCCCGCTCATCTCGTGCTCGCTCGAGACGCCCATCTGCAGTGCGGTGATCGCGGTGAGCGCGCGCGTCATCGAGCGGCTCTTGAGATCATTGTCGCCATTGCGCTGGGCATGGATCGCCGTGCCCAGCGCGCCGACGAGATGTTCGTAGCACACGTGGACGAGCTCGTCCGACTTCGCGCCGTTCACGCGGGCGTCGAAGTCGACGCGGCGATAGGCTTCGTGGGGGGATTGTTGGAGCAGCATCTTTAATTGCCCGAGTTGTTCCACGCGTCGATCTGGTTCTGCAGCATGCTCTGCGTCGATTTCAGCACGCTGATCCGGGCTTCCGAAGCGGTGAACTGCGAGGCGAGGCGAGCACGCAGCTTTTCCTGCTGGTCGGCCAGGTCGCTGAGGTCCGACGAAATATCCGTGAGCTGGGAGTTGTACTTGGTGATCGAGCCGGCAAGCGAGTTGGTGTTGCTGGTCGAGGCAGCGGCGCGATAGATCTTGTCGATGGTCGCATAGACGCCGTAGACGCCATTGGTGAACATCGCGGCCACGCCGTCGGGATCCGCCGTCATCGTGGCCGAGAGGCGATCCTTGTCGAGCGCGAACGTGCCGTCGCGCTGGATCGAAAGGCCAAGGTCGGCCAGCGTCTTGGCCACGCCTGTGGCATTGGGCATGATCGTCGTGCCGGACAGCTTGGACAGCGACTGCTTGAGCGCGCGGGCGCCGGGATCGGTGACGAGATCCCCGCCTCTCGACGTGGCGGCGTTCAGGGCCGAGGCCACTTCGTTGAGCGCGTCCGTCAGGTCCTGCATCGAGCCGGTGATGTTGGCGGAGGGGTCGCTGAAGTTGATCTGGGTGGGCGTTCCGACATTGGTGCCGGTAAGCTGGAGCTTCAGCCCGGGCACGGGATCGGTGATGGTGTTCGACGCGGAGGTGTAGGCGAGGCCGTCGAGGCTGTAGGCTGCATCCTGCGCGGTGGCCATCAGGGTTCCGGTACCCGCACCGGGAGACCAGGCGAGATTGGACAGGCCCGGATCGGCGACATCCTCGGCCGCCTCGACGATGAAGCCGTTGGCTGCGCCTTCCGCCCCCTTGATGACGAGCTGCGCCCCGCTGGTGGTGTTGGCGATGTAGGCGTTGACGCCGGCACCCGAGGCATTGATGGCTGCGGCGACATCGGCGAGCGTGTCGCCGGTGTTGATGGTGATGTCGACCGCCGCGTGGGCCGCGTCCTCGGTGAAGGCGCTGCCGGAAACGGTGCCGAAGCGCAGCGTGAGCGTGCCCGCGCCGACAGTGTCGGTCGAGGCGGTATAGGCGCTGCTGGCGAGCTGCTGGCCGGTGGCGAGCTGCGATACCTCGAGCGAATAGGACCCGGTGGGCTGGGTGGAGCCGGAAAGCGAGGCCGTGGCGACCGCGCTGTTGGCGACGCTGGGCGTGGGCGCCAGATCGCCGGAACGCACCAGTGTGCCGAGCGAGGTGTCGAGGCTCAGCAGCATCGACTTGATGTTCGATGCTGTCGAGATCCGCGTGTTGAGCGTATCCGTCTTGTCGTTGAGGCGCGCGGTGCGCAGCTCGAACTGGGCGGTGGCCAGGTTGTTGGCGAGGGCCGCCATGTCGATGCCGCTGCCGGCACCGAGCAGCGTCGCGATCGACGTTGTCTTCAGCGAGGATGTCGCGGACGTGGAGCTCGTTGCATCTGTAGCCATGGCTTCTAGGACGGCCTCCCGCCTGAAACGTTAAGCCCCGGCCACGGCACCTTGCGGATAGCGCTCATGGTGCCTCTCCTCACACGCTGGCCGGATCGAGCCGGCCTTCCGCGTCGAAACGCAGTGTGACGGGCACCGAAACCCTGGGGGCGGGGCGTTTCTCGCCGCGCTGGAGGGCGAGAACGAAGGCGAGGATCGCGGCGACCGCGGCATAGTGCTCCTCGCGGATCACCTGGCGTTCGCGGGTGGTGTAGAACACCGAACGGGCAAGCGCCGGGTACTCGAGCATGGGCACGCCGTATTCGGCGGCGAGTTCGCGCATGGCCATGGCCTTGTCGCCGCGGCCCTTGGCCAGCACGATCGGCGCGGAAGCCTTGGTCGGATCGTAGGTGAGCGCGACCGAGAAGTGCGTCGGGTTGGTGATGATGAACTGGGCTTCCTTCATCGCCGGAACCAGCCCGCCCATCGCGATCTTGCGCTGGCGGTCCTTGATGGCGGCCTTCTTTTCGGGCGCGCCTTCGGATTCCTTGTGCTCGTCGCGCACTTCCTGCAGCGTCATCTTGAGGCGCTTGTTGCGGCGGAACATCTGCACCGGAAGGTCGACCAGGGCGATCACGAAGAGCCCGGCGGCGAGCCAGAACAGCAGCATCGTCACGTCGTGCCAGGCCCAGGAAAGCTGTTCGAACAGGTCGCCCCGGCCGAGCCGCGCGAACGTGGCGATGCGGCCGCTTGCCCAGGTCCAGGCGATTGTGCCGAGCAGCGCGACCTTGGCGAGGCCCTTGGCCATCTCGATCCAGCCGTTCGCCCCGAACATGCGCTTGAGGCCCGAGGCCGGATTGATCCGCGAGCCCTTGGGCGCGAGGTTGCCGCCGATCCACCGTCCCTCGCCGAAGCCGAGCTGGGAGACCAGCGAGCTGAGCATGACGCCCAGGCCCAGGATCACGACCGGGGGCATCACCGCGAACATGGTCTTCATCAGCAGGTGGCCCGGCGTGAAGTCCGCAAGCGAGGCACGGTCCCAGGTGAAGCCCGCGCGCAAGGCGTTCATCAGCAGGTCGAGGAGCCAGGGGCCAGCGACGAGGAACCAGACCGCGCCGATGCCGACGGCGGCCGCCGTCGCCAGTTCGCGCGAGCGGATGACGTCGCCTTTCTGGGCGGCGTCGCGTTTGCGCTTGGCGGTTGGATCAAAGCTCTTTTCGCCGCTCTGCTCGCTCATTTGCTCATGATCTCCGAGGAGGCGGTGATGGCGTCGGCGGACAGGCGCACGACGAGGTCGGTGAGGACCGGGGCGGAAAGCACCAGCGCGGCGATGCCGGCGAGGACGCCGGCGGGCAGGCCGAGCGAGAACAGGTTGAGGGCAGGCGCCGAGCGGCTCAGCACGCCGGTGACGATCTGCACGACCAGCAGCACGAGGCTGACCGGAAGGGCGATGGTGACGGCGGTCACCAGAACCTGCGAGGTGTAGCCGGCAATCATGGCGAAGCGTTCGGCGCCGAGCCAGGTGTGGCCTGGCGGGAAGACCTTGTAGCTCTCGATCAGCAGGTTGAACCACTGCAGGTGGGCGCCGAGGGCAAAGAAGATCAGCGTCAGCACGACCATGAAGTACTGGCCGAGTGCGGGCGACTGCGTGCCCGAGGAAGGGTCGACGGCCATCGCCATGGTCATGCCCATGCCGCCACCGATCACTTCCGCCGCGATGATGGGGGCGGCGAAGGAAAGCTGCAGCACGAAGCCGAGCGTCAGCCCGACCAGCGCTTCCCCGGCGATGCCGAGCATACCGGGGAGTGAGAAGAGCGTGGCCGGGGCCTGCACGTCGGTCCAGGCGCAGACCAGCACCGCGATGGCCCCTGCGCAGACCACGCGCAACTGGGGCGGCACAGAGGGCGTGCCGAACAGCGGCGCGGCGACGAGCGCGGCGCCGATGCGCGTCATGACGAACAGCAGCCGCCAGAACTCGGCCTCGACGGGCCCGAAACCGAAGTCCAGATTGATCACGGCGCGACCTGCTCGGCGTGGCCGGTATTGGCGATCTGCGCGAAGATCTCCTGCGTGAAATCGCCGACCAGCGTCATCATCGAACTGCCGAACAGCACCAGCACGAGCGCGATGACGGCGAGCTTCGGCACGAAGGTCAGGGTCTGCTCGTTGACCGACGTCGCGGCCTGGACGATGCCGACGGCAAGGCCGACGGCGAGCGCGGACAGCAGGACCGGAGCGGCCACTAGCGCGGTGATCCACAGCATCTTGTCGGTCAGTGCGAGAAGGGCGGAGATGTCGTCCATCGATCTTATCCGAAGCTTGCCGCCAGCGATCCCATCAGCAGCGCCCAGCCGTCGACCATGACGAAGAGCAGCAGCTTGAACGGGAGCGAGACCACCATCGGGCTCATCATCATCATGCCCAGCGACATCAGCACCGACGAGACGACGAGGTCGATCACGAGGAACGGCAGGAACAGCATGAAGCCGATCTGGAAGGCGGTCTTGAGCTCGCTGGTGACGAAGGCCGGCAGCAGGATCGAGAAGGGCACGTCGGCACTGCTGTTGAACTTGGGCGCCTTGGCCATCTCGGCGAACATCGAGAGGTCGCGCTCGCGGGTCTGGCGGATCATGAAGGCGTGGAATTCCCGGCCGGCGTTCTGGATCGCCTGTTCGGCGTTGATCTGGTCGGCGGCGTAGGGCGCGATGGCGGTATCGTTCACCTTTTCCAGCGTCGGCGCCATGACGAACAGCGAGAGGAACAGCGACAGGCCGATCAGCACCTGGTTGGGCGGCGATTGCTGCAGGCCGATCGCCTGGCGCAGGATCGCCAGCACCACCAGGATGCGGGTGAAGCTGGTCATCATCAGGATCAGGCTGGGCAGGATCGTCAGCAGCCCCATGATGAGCAGGAGCTGCAGCGAGAGGCTCATGCCCGGGCCGTCGGTGCCGCCCATCGAACCGAACGCGCGGTCGAGCGCGCCGGGAATGGCGGTGGGGGCGGCGGGAGCCTGCACTTGCGCATAGGCCACCGCGGGCAGCAGCAGCGCGGGCAGCGCCGCGACAAGCGAGAGGATGCGCTTCACTGGGGCAAACTTTCGGTCTGGGCGCGCGCGGGCGCCTCGGCGAGGCGGGTGAGGCCCTGGCGTGAGGCCGAGACGAGGATCTCGCGGCCGTGGAATTCGATCACCGCCAGCTTCAGCGTGGGCGACAGCATCGTGGTCTCGACGATGCGGACGGACTTCGAACCCGCGCCGATGCCGGCGCGATCCTGCATCTTCTTCGCCAGCTTGAGGCAGCCCCAGGCCAGCAGGCCGATCAGGGGCAGCAGGACGATCAGCTTGAGGATGTACCAGAGCATGGAGGATCAGGCCTCGCCGGTTTCGGTTTCGGCGAGCGCCGAAGGCGCCCGAGCCGGGGTTTCCTCGACGCCGACCATCTCGACGATGCGCAGGCCGAAGCGGCCGTTGTGCGAGACGACCTCGCCCTTGGCGATCGGCTTGCCGTTCACCAGCACGTCGAGCAGTTCGTCGGTCATGCGGTCGAGCACGACGAGGCTTTCGGGGCCGAGCGCGAGCACATCCTTGAGCTTCATCTGGGTGCGGCCGAGTTCGACGGAGAGACGGACATCGACATCGCGAAGGAAGTCCAGGCCTCGGGTTTGCATGGTCATGGTGTGGCTCTTTCCGTGTGTCAGAATGCTTGGAGGATCTGGACCGCGACGCGGTCCTCGACTTCGCCGATGGTTCCGGTGGCGATGGTGCGGCCGTCGACTTGCAGCGGCACCGAGCGGGCAACGGCGACCGGCAGGACATCGCCGGGCTTGAGGGACGAGAGGCGCGAGAAACCGATCGTCATGTCGACCAGCACGGCCGTGACCGGCACCGGCATCGAACCGAACGGCTCGCTGACGGGATCGGAGGGGGTGCGATGCGCGCGCTGGCGGACCGGGTGGCGCGGGGCGGCCATGACGGCACCGAGGGTCGGCTGGGGGAAGGCGATCGAGAACGACCAGGGCTCGATGCCCGGTTCCTCGACTTCAAGCGAGAGCTGGAGGAGGTCCTGCCGCCGGTCGAAGGGATTGAGATAGCGCAGGCTGGTATCGCGGCGCACCGCGCCGACCTTGTGCTGTTCGCCGCCGCCGAGTGCTTCGGTGAGCGCATCGGCAAGCGCGCCCTCGAGGCGCTTGAGCAGCAGTTCGGCCGAAAGGGGAAAGCTTTCCGGCAGCGGTTCCGGCGCGACGCCGAGGCCGCCGAAGGCGCGGTCGATCAGGCGCAGCACCGGCGCGGCCTCGAACGTGGCGAGCATCGGCAGGTTTTCGGGGCCGATCGTCAGCAGGGTATGCGAGGCCAGATTCTCGATCTCGGCCTGGATCGAGCCGAGCGTGCAGTCCATCGGCATGCCGATGCGCACCAGCGGCGCTTCGCCGCCCGAGAACTGGGAGAGGCGACCGGGCAGAACGCGTGCCAGCCTTTCCCCGAGCAGCGAGAGCGCGGGCACCAGTTCGTCGATCGTGGGCTCGGTACCCAGCAGTTCGGCGCAGTGCTTGGCCCTGGTGCTCTGGCCGAAATGTGCGGATTGCATGTTCATGGTGGACTCGCTGGAGCGGATCACTGGATGATGAAGCTGCGGAAGTAGACGGCATCGACGCCGCCGAAGCCTTCCTTCTGGGTCAGGACATCGTTGATCACGGAGGTCATGCGCTTCTGCAGGTGTTCCTTGCCCTCGATCGTGTAGACATCGTCCTCGGGCGTATCCGCGAGGATCTGGAGCAGCTTGGAGCGGATCGCGAGTTCATGCTTCTGCAGCCAGATCAGCACCCGGCCGTCGCGGCGGGTGGAGCAGGCGACGCTGGTCTGGATCAGCGCGTCGGAGTCCTTGAGGTTCGACGTGAAGGGTTCGGAGAAGGTGAAGTAGACGGTGCGGTACTCGTCGCCGCCTTCGCCCTCGACATCCATCGCCGGATCGTGTTCGCCTTCCTTGGGCTTGGGCATGTAGGGATCTTCCTGGCCCTTCAGGACGAGCTGCGGGCCGCGCTGCCGTTCTTCCTGGGCGTGGCTGCCGCCGATCACTCCGGTCGCAACGAGTGCGTAGACGCCCCCGGCACCGATCACGAGCATGCCTGCGGCGCCGAGCCCGATCATCAGCGCGATCTTGCCGGAGCTTTTCTTCTTGCCGTCCTTGGCGTGTTTGTCAGTCATTCAAGAGTTCCCCCTGGTATGCGCGAGATCAGGCGTAGATGCCGCTGCCGGACCGGGTGCCGTCCCGGGTCTGGCGGGGCGCGGACGCCTCCTGATCGTGCGGGAGGGAGGATGATCCCTGCCCACGGTTCATTGAGTGGCCAGCCTGATCGGCGCGGGCCTGCTGGTTGTGGCCGGTTCCGCTTCCCGTCCCCGTGCCGGCGGCGGAGGCCTGCTGCTGGGAGGAAGCCGAATTGTTCTGCGATTGCTGCTGCTGTTGCTGCCGCGAGGTGTCGTTGCCGTTGTCGTTGCCCGACGCGTTGCTCGACAGCGAGGCGTTCGCGGCGGCGTGGACGGCGCCGGCAAAGCCCGGATCGCTGTTGGCCATGGTCACCGAGAGGGCCTTGTCCTCGTGCCGGAACTGCAGCGAGATCTGGCCGAACTCGGCGTGGTTGATGGCAGTGCGCACCAAATGCGGGCTGGCGGCTTCGCGAGCCTCGGCAAGGCGCGAGACGAGCGTGGTGAAATCCTGGGGCCCTTCCGCCGGCTGCGTGGCCGGGATTGCGCCGGCGGCGAGGTGCGTCGCGGGCGTGGCTGCGGCCTGGAGGTGCGCGGGCTGGGTCACGAGCGGCAGCGGGGTCGCGCCGGCGGTCTGGCCCTGCGTCTGCGGCGAGGCGAGTTTGATCGCGTCGGCGTCGGTCCTGGCCTCGGCGGTCCGGGCCGGGTGCTGGCGCGTCGCCTGCGAGCGGGCCGGGGCGTCCTGGATGGTGTCTTCGCCTTGCGCGGCGGGTGCGAGCGGTGCGCGCGTGGCGAGCTGGACCGTCGTGGGCGTCGCGGCCTCGGGAGCCGTCGTCCTGGCAGCGGCCAGCGGCTGCGCGTCGCCGGCCGCGCGGGTGGTCTCTTCGGCGACGAGCTCGATCGGGGCGAGCGTGACCGCAGGCGCGGCTGGAGCGTTCTCGGTGCCTGTCGCTACGACGCTCGTCGCGGGCACGGTGCCATTTGCCGCCGGTGCGGCGACGGCTGCGGCCTTCGCAGCCGGGGCAAGGACCGCGCCGGTGCCGGTGGGAACGCGCGACAGTTTGCCGGCTGCGGCTGCGACGTCGCTGCCCGTGGCGCGGATCTGGTCCGTCGTCGTGGCGCGTGCGGGCTGCGGGACCGAGAGGAATTCGGCCAGGGCAAGGGGCAGGCTGGAAGCGTCGGGCATGGCGTCCGGGGAAGCTGCATCGGCATCGGATTCGGTGTCGGCGGACGGCTCTTTGCCACTATCCGGCAAGATCTTGCCGCCTGCCTTGCCGGCATTGCCGCCGGCAACGGAAGCCAGCAGCGCGGCGAGCGCGCTGTCGCCGTCCGGCAGAGCCTGTGCGATAGCTGTGTCAGAATTGCCCGAAGCATCGAAAATCGCCGAAAAGCTGGCCTTTTCCGCGCCGTTCGCGGAAGCCCCGTGCACTTTGCCGACGGCCAGCACGGAGCTGGCGGAAGGCGTCGGGGCAGCGGATTGGATCATGGGGTACGGGTCCTCGTTCTGACTTCGCAGAACACTAATCAAGATCCGTGCCAGATCCCTTTCTGCTGCCCAGGGCAGGGTGTTCGGAGGCTTTGGCGATCAGGCGCGCCTGCAGTTCGGCACGCTCCTCGATGGCGGCGCGGCGGCGTTCGGCCTCGGCCAGTTCGCGCTGCTTGGCATCGGCGATCGACTGTGCCCGCAAGGCGTCCCCGTCGGTGGTGCGGCTGATCGCCTGCAACCCGACGACGAAGCGGCCAAGCTGGCGGAGCGCCGCGCCGTCGTGGACCTCGCGCCGGTTGCCATAGTCAGAGGCCATGCGCCGCGTGCGTTCGGAGAGTGCGCGCAACTGCGTGAGCGTGCCTTCGGCCCGCGCCGCTTCGGCAGCGGCGGTCTGCTTGGCGATCGCGCGGATCTTTTCGAGCCGCCGAAGCCTCGCGAGCCGCTTGCGTTCTTCCTTCATCGCCCTGCCTCACGGCGCGATGGAGTCCTTGCCGCGTTCATCCCAGCAAGGCCACGAGTTGCGCGGCGCTGTCATCGAGGTCGATGAGTTCGCCGGCCGGCTGGCTGAGGAACGCGGTCAGCAGGTCGTGCATGGCGATGGCGCGGTCGAGCTGCTGGTCGGCGCCCGCGCGGTAGGCCCCCATCAGCACGAGATCGCGGTTGGCCTCGTAGCTGGCGGTGAGCGCGCGGAACTCGCGGGCAAGCTGCTGGTGCTGCGGCGAAACGATGTCGTTCATCACGCGGCTGAGCGAAGCGGCGATGTCGACCGCCGGATATTGCCCGCGCTGGGCCAGATCGCGCGAGAGCACGATGTGCCCGTCGAGGATCGAGCGGGCGGTGTCGACCACCGGGTCGTCCTGATTGTCGCCGTCGGCCAGCACGGTGTAGAGCCCCGTCACCGAGCCGCCGCTTGCAGCCGAATTGCCCGCGCGCTCGACCAGCTTGGTGATCGTGGCGAGGGCGGAAGGCGGATAGCCGCGCGCCGCGCCGGGCTCGCCGAGCAGGAGGCCGATTTCGCGCGCGGCGTGGGCCACGCGGGTCAGGCTGTCCATGATCAGCAGGACCTTCTTGCCTTGCGCGCGGAAGTGCTCTGCCATCGAGGTGGCGAGCATCGCGCCGCGCAGGCGCAGGTTCGGCGCATGGTCGGCCGGGACGGCCACGACCACGGTCTTGTCCTTCTTCTCGGCGTTCATGTGGCGCTCGACGAAGTCGGAGACTTCGCGCGCGCGCTCGCCGATGAGGCCGACGATGACGACATCGGCGCTGGCGCCCCGCGCGATCATGTCGATCAGCACCGACTTGCCGACACCCGATCCGGCCATGACGCCGATGCGCTGGCCGACCCCGAAGGTGGTGAGCGCATTCAGTGCGCGCACGCCGGTATCGAAGGTTTCGCGCACCGGGCTGCGGTCCAGCGCGGACGTGCGCCTGCCGCCGGCGGGCCATTCGCGGTGGCTGTGGATCTGCGGGCCACCGTCGATCGGCAGGCCTTCGCCGTCGACCGCGCGGCCCAGGAAGGCCTCGCCGACGGGCAGCATGCCGGGGTGCCCCTCGGGACAGACCCGCGCGCCGGGGCGCAGCATGATCGTGTCGCCAAGCAGCATCATCATCGTCTTGCCGTTGCGGAAGCCGATGACTTCGGCGGAAAGCGAGAGGTCGCGGCCATGGGCGATGCGGCACATCGCGCCGACCGGCACCGACAGGCCGCTGACTTCCAGCAGGCCGCCGTCGCAGGCGACGACGCGGCCGAAGCGCCGCGGGGCCAGATCGACCCGTTCGCCGGCGAGATCGGCCAGAATGGGATCCCAGAATCTCAGCACTGGTGCATGGCCTCGGCGATGGCGAGGCGCCAGGTGGCGGGCCCGTCCTCGACGCCGCCGTTCTGGCTGTCGATTCGGACGGTGCCGCGTTCCAGCCCCGGCTCGGGTTCGATCGTCCAGTCCTCGCGCAGGCGCGGGGCAAGCAGCTTGATGTCGTCCGGGTGGAGGCGGATGATCCGTTCGTCGTCGGCGCGCGAGAGCATGGACACGGCGCGCGCGATGCGGCTCATCAGGGCCTCTTCGTCGAGCACCAGCGGCGCGATCGCCGCTTCGCAGAGCGCGGCGACGGTGTCGCGCAGGCGCAGGCGCAGTTCCTCTTCGAGCGTGGCATCGAGGCGCAGGAACGAGAGCGTCAGACCCTCGAAGGCCGCGGCGTCTTCCGCCGCGCGGGCCTCGGCTTCGGCGCGTGCCTGTTCGTGGCCGGCGGCAAAGCCGTCGCTGAAGGCTTCGGCGACAGGATCGGGAGCGTCCTCTTCGGCGCGCGGTTCGAAGGGGTGCGGCTCCGGTTCCGGCTCGGGCGCCGGTGCGGGTTCCGGCACGACATCGCCGAAGCGCTTGTCGGGCGTGAAGCCGACGGGTCCGGCCAGCGCTTCAAGCAGGTTGAAGGCGGGCCTGGGAACCGGAAAGCCGAGATCAGACATAATCGTCGTCGCTCGAACCGAACGCGATCGAGCCTTCCGCCGCCAGCTTGCGGGCGATCATCACGATTTCCTTCTGCGCGGAAACGACGTCGGCCAGCTTGGTGCGGCCGCGCGCGGCGATCTCGTCCTTCACGCCATCGGCGGCGCGGCTGGACATGGCGCGGAAGAAGAACTCGCGCTCTTCTTCGCCGATGCCCTTGAGCGCGTCGATCAGGGTGTCGCTGGGAACCTCGCGCAGCAGCGTGCCCATGGCCATCGGGTCGAGCACGAAGAGGTGCTCGAACTTGAACATCTCTTCCTCGATCCGCTTGGCGAGCGGCCGGTCGAGCTTGTTCAGCTCGCTCATGATGCGTTTCTCGGTGGCCTTGTCGGCACCGTTGATGATGTCCGCGGCTTCGCGGGTGCCGCCCATCTGGAGCGGGCGCTGGCCATGGGCCTCGGCGATGCGGCGGTTGAGCAGTTCCTCCAGCATCTCGAGCGCGGGCGGGGAGACCGGGCCCAGCGTGGCGATGCGGTGGATGATCTCGGACTGCGCTTCCTTGGGTAGCGAGTGGAGCACTTCGGCGGCGACTTCCGGGTCGAGCTGGACCAGCAGCACGGCCACCGTCTGGGGATGCTCATCCTTGACGAGGGGCACCAGCGCCTCGGGCGTCAGCCAGCGCGCCAGTTCGAGCGTCGAATTCTTCGCGGGGGCCTCCGGAACGATCCGGCGCATCATGTTCTCGGTCTTCAGCTCGCCGATGGCACGGGTCATCATCGTGCGCACCTGGCCGACGCGATTGTGCGCGACGAGGCCCAGTTTCTCGGTCTTTTCGACGAAGCCGGCGATGGCCTGGGCAATGACGTCGGGGCTGATCTCGCCCAGCGCGCACATCTTCTCACCGAGCATGCGCAGCTCTTCGGGCTCGAGTTCGGAGAGGATGCCGGCGGTCTGGTCCTCGCCCAGCAGCATCATCATGACCGCGGCATTGTCCGCCGCGCGCAGTGGTACGATCTCGCTCATCAGGCGGCTTCCTGCTTGGGTTCGTCTTCGGTGGGCGGTTCATTGAGCATCTGGCGCAGCGCCGCGACGGCGCTCGCCGGCTGCTCGTTGACGAGGCGCTGGGCCAGGTCGAGCTGACGGGTCAGCAGATCCGAGCGGTTGATCTCGATGCTGATGTCTTCCGCGTTGGGGCGGTGCGACAGCGACGGCATGGCCGGCTGGCCGTCCTCGACGGCTTCATCCGCCCCGTCCGTCTCGTCTTCCGATTCCCCGTCTTCGGCGGTCTCGCTGCTTTCGGCCGGCTTGGCCTTCGCGGGCTTGTCGCCGCGCAGCGCCTTGACCATGGGGCGCACGCCGAGCAGCAGCACCAGCAGTACCGCCAGCACCGCCGCGCCGTTGCGCACGAGCATGGCGAACCAGCCGGTTTCGTAGAACGAGACGGGCTCCTTCGACATCGGCTCGAAGGCGCGGGTCAGCACCTTGACCTGGTCGCCGCGCTGCGGGTCGGCGCCGACGGCGGCACTGATCAGCGCCTCCAGGTCCTTGAGTTCCCCCTCCTTGGCGTCCTTCATGGCCTCCGCGCTGATGGCGACGGCGACTGAAAGGCGCCTGACCGAACCCGGCCGGCTGCTCGAAACCGAGACCTGGCGGCCCAGTTCGTAAGTGCGGGTCGAGGAAGACTCGCCGCTGGTCGGCGGGGTCATGCCGGGGGCTGCGGGCTGGGTGCCCTGCGGCGCGCCCGGCTGGACCTGGGTCGCGATGGGCGGCGTGTTGGCAAGGACGCCGGGAACGCCCGAGGCGGCCTGCGCCGCGCCGGTCGTTTTCGACTGCTGCTCGGACTCGCTGCGCACGACACCGTCCTTGTCATAGCTCTCGCGGGCCGAGGTGACCTCGTCCATGTTGAGCTGGACCTGGATCTCGGAGGTGAAGTTGCCTTCGCCCAGCACCGGAAGCAGCAGCTGCGAGACCTGTTCGCGCAGCTTGCTTTCCATGCGGGTCTGAAGGTCGAGCCGGTCGGAATCGATCCCGGCGGCTTCCGACAGCAGGCGACCGTGCTGGTCGATCACGCGGACCGAATCCGGCGAAAGGCCGGGAACCGAGCCGGCGACGAGGTTGACGATCGCGGCGACCTGGCTCTCGCTGAGCTGCCGGCCGGTCTTCATGCGGACCATGACCGAGGCGGTGGGCGGCACGTTGTCGCGCACGAACACGGACTTTTCGCCCTCGGCCAGATGGACCCGGACCGAGGAAACGCCGTCGATCTCGCCGATCGTGAGCTGGAGGTCGCGTTCACGGGCCGAACGCAGTCGCTCGCCTTCGAGCGTGCGGCTGGCGCCCATCGGCAGCTTGTCGAGCATGTCATCGCCGGTTTCGGGCGTCGCCAGCGCACCGTCGGAAGCGACCAGCATGCGTGCCTTGTAGAAATCGCTTTCGGCGACGGTGAGCGCGCCGGTGGTGTTGTCGATGTGATAGCCGATAGAGGCCTGGTCGAGTGCGGCGGCGACCCCGGCGCGCTCGCTGTCGTCGAGCTGGGAATAGAGTGTGCGCTGCGGGTCGGGCGACATGGCGCTCCAGGCCAGCAGGGCACCACCGATCGCCGTAACGCCGATGAAGGCAGGCAGCATCTTCTTGACCGCAGGCTGTGCGGTGAACGCGGAAAGGCGGGTCAGGATACTGCCGCCGGCCGGGTCGGTCAGCGGGGTGAACAGGGAAGCGGACGCGGGAAGTGCAGATCCCGGCGGGCCGTCCGGAGTAGCAGGTACGAGATCAGACATTTCTTATCAGACCCCCATTCGCATGATGTCCTGATAGGCGGACAACAGCTTGTTACGAACTTGCAGGGTCGCCTCGAAGGCGACGCCGGCTTCCTGGCGGGCGAGCATGACCTTGGCGACGTCGGTGACTTCGCCCTTCTGGTAGGCCTCGGTCAGTCCGGCAGCCTTGTCCTGCACGGCATTGACGCCATCGAGAGCGTTCTTCAGCGTATCGGCAAAGCCCTGTGCGGGCCCCTGCGCCGCGCCCGCGCCGCCGGTCGCGGCAGTCGCATCGGTGGCCTGCGTGGAATGCAGGTGCTTGAGCAGGTCGTTGCGCTGGATGATCTGCTGGCGCATCTGCATGATCTGCTGGATGCCGCCGGCGCCACCGCCGATGCCCGAGACGCCGCTCATCGCAGGCCGCCCACGGCAGTGCGGCCGATTTCAATCCCGGCTTCGCGTAGCGAGGCGAGGCGGTAGCGCAGGGTGCGTTCGGAAATGCCGAGTTCGCGAGCGGTGCGGCCACGGTTGCCGCCGCAGGCTTCGAGCGTTTCCATGATCGCGCGGGCCTCGGAGATCTGGACGACGCTCGACAGCTTGCGCGGGGCATCGGCATCGAGCACGTCCATGGCGGTCGCGGGTGGGGCGGCAACGAGGCGGGCGGGGCTGTCGAAGACGATGTCCTCGGGGGCGATCGTCGCCTTGCCGTGGGCCAGCAGCAGGGCGCGGCGCACGACGTTCTCCAGCTCGCGCACGTTGCCCGGCCACTGGTGCAGCTTGAGCATGGCCAGCGCGCCTTCGGTCAGGACGGGAACGCGGGCCGGGTCGGGCGCGTGGCGCATGGCCATCGCGAAGGCGAGCGGGGCGATGTCGTCCGGGCGCTCGCGCAGCGGGCGCAGCGTCAGCGGGAAGACGTTGAGGCGATAGTAAAGGTCGGCGCGGAAGCGGCCTTCGGCGACTTCGGCGGGAAGATCGCGGTTGGCGCAGGCGATGATGCGCACGTCGATCTTGATCGGGTGGGTCGAGCCGATCGGCACGACTTCCTGTTCCTGCAGCGCGCGCAGCAGCTTGGCCTGGAGCTGAAGGGGCATCTCGGCGATTTCGTCGAGCAGCAGGGTGCCGCCGTCGGCGGCGCGCATGAAACCTTCGCTGGCCTGGGTGGCGCCGGTGAAGGCGCCCTTCTGGTGGCCGAACAGCATGGCCTCGAGCATGGTCTCGGGCATCGCGGCGCAGTTGACGGCGATGAACGGACCGTTGCGGCGGTCGCTGCGGGCGTGGATGAAGCGGCTGAGCACTTCCTTGCCGGTGCCGGTCGGGCCGTTGATGAGGACGGGAATGTCGCTGGAGGCGAGGCGGTCGGCCAGCGCGAAGATCGAGAGGCTTTCCGGATCGGCGGCGATGGGCTCGGCGGAGCCGGCCATGGCGGCGAGCAGCATGGCCAGCGAGGCTTCGCTCACCGCGTCGCCGTAGGTCAGGTCGACCTGATCGGCGCCGGTGCGGCCGATCGCGGCAAGCTGTCCCCTCGCCACGCGCACGGTGCGGGCGTTCGGACGCAGCGGCGAAGTGTCGGTTGCGTCGCGCAGATCGATGGCATCGCAATCGAACAGCGAGGTTGCAATTGCCCTTGCGCGGTTGACCAGCGCTCCATGCCGGCGCGCAAATTCATCGTTAAGAGCCAGAGCGGCCATGTCTCGATATCCCCCAGTGGAATTAACCAGTTCCGAGGGCGGTTATGCGTGCCTAACGGCCAAGAGATAGGTAATTTAAGTCCTCGTATTAATACTTATTTTTGCCGTCATTCGGCAAGGCTCTGCAGGGCAATCGGCAAGCGTCCGGCAACAAACCGGCTTAATTTTGCCGGTCGGTTGCCGGTCTAGTCCCTGACAGCCGCGCCGGATGGGCCGGTCAGGTTGTTCGGACTTCGGGACACCTTAACGGGAGCTTACCATGTCAGTTATCAATACCAACATCGCCGCGATCAGGGCGACGAACGCTTCGACCCAGGCCAGCAAGATGCAGAGCACGGTGATGGAACGCCTCTCCACCGGTAAGCGCATCAACAGCGCGAAGGACGACGCCGCCGGTCTCGCCATTGCCACCTCGATGACTTCGGCCATCAAGGGCATGAGCCAGGGCATCCGTAACGCCAACGACGGCATCTCGCTGGCGCAGACCGCCGATGGCGCGATGTCGGAAGTCACCAACATGCTGCAGCGCGTTCGCGAGCTGGCCGTCCAGTCCTCGTCGGGCACCTACCAGGACTCCGACCGTACCGCGATGCAGTCGGAAGTTTCCGCTCTGACCGAACAGATCGGCGACGTGCTTTCGCAGACCAAGTTCAACGGCAACGCGCTGTTCTCGACCACGGCCGGCACGGACGTCACCTTCGACATCCAGACTGGTGCGAACTCGGGTGAGAACGTCACGCTGACCTCGACCGCGATCGACGGCACCAAGATCGACGCCACGGCGCTCGACGTCTCGACCTCCGCGCTCGCTTCGACCACGCTCACCAACGTCGATACCGCGCTGACCGAAGTCAACACCAACCGCGCCGGTCTCGGTGCCGGCCAGAACCGTCTCGAATCGGCGATCAACACCCTGACCAGCAACGTGACGAACCTGTCGGACGCGCGTTCGCGGATCGAGGACGCCGACTATTCGTCCGAAACCACGAAGATGGCCAAGGCGCAGATCCTCTCGCAGGCTTCGACCGCGATGCTCGCCCAGGCCAACCAGAGCCAGCAGAACGTGCTGTCGCTGCTGCGCTAATCGCTGACAGCGTAACCGGCCTGCCTTAACCAGGCAGGTTCCAGGGCCCGGTGGGTTCCCCAGACCGCCGGGCCCATTTTTGCGTCTGCGCTCCGCAGGTCCATGCCTGCGGAGCAGGTACTATTCCGCGATGTTCATCACATAAGCGCGGCGCGCGAAGCGCCAGCGGCCGTCCTGCTTGACCAGTTCGTCGTCGTAGCGCGCGGAGAATTTCTGGACCGTGCCCCTGATCCGCGCGATCTCGCGCACGTGGCAGCGTGCGGTCGCGGTCTGGCCGGCCACGCGGATGGACCCGGGCATGGCGAAGAAGGCCATGGCATCCATCGCCGCGAAGAGCTGGTCCCAGCGGTCGGACAGCGCCGCCTTGCCGATGACGTCGCCCGCCGACGTGGACCACACGCAGTCCTCGGTCCAGCAATCCAGCCACTGCCGCTTGTCCATGCGCGAGGAGGCATCGGCATAGGTTTCCATCAGGTCGCGGATGGCCATGCGTTCGTGCGCCGGGCCGGCGAAGGCGGCGTCCGGCGGGTCGGGCCGGACCTCGCGCTTGAGCGTGTAGGTGCGGTCGACGAACCACCAGCGGCCCGCGCGCCGTTCCAGCAGGTCTTCGTAGCGGCCGGTCAGGTCCCAGGTCGACCCGTCGGCGTAGAGCAGGCTCTCGGTCTGGTAGAGCCGCGCGGTGGCCTCGTCTCCCTCGATCTCCAGCGCGCCGATGCGGATGTCGATCGTGACGTCGACGACGTCGGCCATGATCTGGTCGAACGTCGTGCCGATCGCCACCGCGCCTGCCACGTCGAAATAGGGCGAGCGCCAGCGTGCATCGTCGGCATAGGCGGCGAGCCAGGCTTCACGGTCTATCCGCGCGGCACCATCGGCATAGCCTTCGTAGAGTTCGCGAATGGCGAGGCGGTCGGATTCGGGGCCGGTGAAGGGCATGCGGTCAGTCCACGACCAGCTTGTCGAATTCGCCGATGGTCTGCGTGTAGTCGCGCCGGGTGAACTTCCACTCGCCGTCCACCTTGCGCAGGCTGTCGGCATAGTGGCCGCACAGCTTGAAGTGGCTGCCGTTCTTCATCAGCACCACCTCGCGCGCGTAGGAGCGCACCCGCGCGGTATCGCCGTTGATCTCCATCGCGCCGATTTCGCCCAGGAAGGCGACGGTTTCCCAGTCCTTCCACAAGTCGTCCCAGGTCTCGAGCAGGGCATCGTGGCCGCCGGCGTCGAACAGGTGGCTGGTCCAGCATCCGTCCGGGGTGAAGCAGGAAACCCACTGCTCGCGATCGCCGCGCCAGCTTGCATCGCCATACGTGCCGTACAGCTCGCGGATGGCGAGGCGGTCTTCGACCGGGCCGGTGAATGCCATGTATGCTCTCCCTCTCTTTGGAGAGCATGGTGCGACGACGCGGGCGCGGGAGCAAGCGCGCCGCGGATCGCGGACGCGATGCTCCCCGCCGCGCAGGGCGCGCCTGTGGCAGGACCGCTATCCTAGTCCAGCAGCGTGATCGAGATCCGGCGGTTGCGTGGGTCGTGCGGGTCGGTGGGGATCAGCAGTTCGGTGTCGGCGACGCCTTCGATCCGCTTGAACCGGGTCTCGGGTATGCCGTCGCGGATGAGAGCCTGCCGCGTCGATTCGGCCCGTCCCGCCGAGAGCGACCAGTTGTTGCCCTGCGTGCCCGCCTTGTAGGGCAGGGCATCGGTGTGGCCGCGGATGGTGAGCTGGCCCTCGTCCGGGCCCACGGCCTCGGCAATCGCGCCGACCAGTTCGGCGGCTTCGGGCGTGAGTACGGTGGTGCCGAGGCGGAACATCGAGAAATCGGCGTCGTCGACCAGATCGATGCGCACGCCCAGCGTGGTGTCGACGAGGCGCACCTGCTTGGCGAGCGCGCGCAGTTGCCGGGTCGAGCGCAGCTTTTCCTCGATCGCCATCTTGGAGCGCGTGGTGCGTTTGACCTTGCTGCCGCCTTCCTTGGGACCGCCGGTGGCGTCGCGCGGGATGGTGAGCGACTTCGTGCCGGTCTGCCCGGCGCGGTGCGGATAGTCGTCGGAATCGGTGAGCGACGAGCCGCCCAGCAGGCCGGCGGCCGAACCTGCCGAAAGCTCCTTGTTCTTTACCAGTGTCGGCGTGAAATAGTCGGCAATGCCCTTTCGCTGCTTTTCGGTAGTGGCGCCAAGGATCCACAGGAGAAGGAAGAAGGCCATCATCGCGGTCACGAAGTCGGCGTAGGCGACTTTCCATGCGCCACCGTGGTGCCCCCCCTCGACGACCGTGATCTTCTTGACGATGATCGGCCTGGGGGGCTCGTTCTTGCCTCTCTTGGTGGCCATGTCAGCGGCCTCTCATCGCGTCGAGCAGTTCCGATAGGCCCGGCCGGAAGGCATGGCCGAGGCCGGAACGGGCCGATTCCACCACCAGCGGCTGCGGCCAGCCGTGGAGCGAGGCGATGATGACCTGCTTGACGGCATGGAAGATCTGCTCGTCCTGCTCGTTCACCTGCTTGAGGCGCCCCGCCATCGGGGCGACGATGCCATAGGCCAGAAGCACGCCGAGGAAGGTGCCGACCAGCGCCGAGCCGATCATGCCGCCCAGGATCGAGGGCGGCTCGTCGATCGAGCCCATGGTCTTCACCACGCCGAGCACGGCGGCGACGATGCCGAGCGCGGGCAGGGCGTCGGCCAGGGTCTGCAGTGCGTGCTGTGGCTCGTGCATTTCGTGGAAGTGCGTCTTCATGGCATTGTCCATGACGTCCTCGACCGCGTGGACTTCCAGCGTGCCGGAGGAGACGACGATCAGCGTCAGCGTGTCGCAGATCAGGTGCACCAGCGGCTCGTTCGCGAGAACGCGGGGAAATTCGGCGAAGAGCGAGGAGGTCCGGGGATCGTTGACATGGCTTTCCAGCGCAACCGGTCCTTCCGAGCGCAGGATGCGCATCAGGCGGGTGGTCAGGATGATCGCGTCGATATGATCCTGCCGGTTGTGCTTGGGGCCCTTGAAGACCCGCATGAACCCGCTGCCCAGCGCCTTGAGCTCGTGCATCGAGTTGCCGGTCACGACCGCGCCCACGGCGGCGCCGCCGATGATCAGGAACTCGTGCGGGATCGCGTGGAGGACGGGGCCGAGCGCACCGCCGGTGAACGCGAAGCCGCCGAACACCATCACCAGCAGGATCACGACGCCGATGATTGCAAACATGGTTAACTACCCCCGTCAAAAAAGAACCCGGCCCTGCCGAAGGGCCAGGGGATCTGTGTCAGCGCAAGTTGTCGAAGAGGCTCAGGCCCGAAAGCTTGGTGAAGCTGGCCTGGCTGGCCTCGAGAACGGTCAGCGTCTGCTGCAGCTGTGCCACGGTGGACGCGATGTCGGTGCCGCCGAGGCTGGCTTCCTCGGTGGTGCGAAGTTCGGTCAGGGTGCTGCGCCGTTCGCTGACGACGTCGAGCCATGCGAGCCGCGTGCCGACCACGGTCTGGCCGGTGGTGAGCGTGTCGATGCCCTGCTTCAGCGATTCCAGGGCATCGGCGGCGGCTCCGGCCGGATCGGTGGAGCCGCCCTTGAGCGCGTCGGAAAGCGCCTTGACCGTCGCCATCACGTCGGTCGTGTTGCCGCTTGCGTCGGTGAAACTGAAGATCTGCGGCCCGGTGATTGACCGGGCCACGGTCTGGCCGTCGCCGATCGGCAGGTCGCCGGTGCTGTTCGTGCCGATATAGACCGCGTTGCCGCTGGCATCGACCGAGTAGGCATTGCCGGCGCTTTCGCCGCCGAACAGCGCATGGCCGTTGGAATCGCGCGAGTTGGCCAGCGAGATCAGGTCGTCGTGGATCTGGTCGAGTTCGGCTCCGATTCCGGCGCGCTGCTGGTCGGTGAGCGTCGATGAAGCGGCCTGGGTGGCGAGTTCCTGCGCGCGGATGATCGTGGTGGCCATGTTTGAGATGGCCGAGTCCGCCAGCGACAGGTCTGCATTGGCGCGGTCGGCGTTGGTGGTGTCGATGCTGGAAAGCGATTCCAGTCGCGACAGCGTGCGCAGCCGTGCGGCGGCGACCGGATCGTCCGAGGCGCGCGTGAGCTTCTCGCCGCTGCCGAGCTGCGCCTGCAGCGTTTCGGCCTGCGAACGCAGGTCCTTCATGCTCGCGCGGGCCCGTTCGTAAAAGGCGCTGGTACTGGTCGAGACGATCGGCATGGCGGATCTACCTGATGGAAAGGATAGAGTCGAAGATGTCGGAAGCCACCTGCATCACCCGGCCCGAAGCCTGGAATGCCTGCTGGAAGCGGACGAGATTGATGGCCTCGTGGTCGAGGTCGACGCCGGCCTGCGCCTGGAGCGCGATCTTGGCCGAGCTGGCGACCGAATCGAGCGCGTCGCGGGTCACGGTCCGGCCGGCGACCGCACTGGAAATGTCGAACAGCAGCGCGTTCATCGACCCGGCCGGATCGGCGGTGGTCAGCGCGGTTCGCAGCGATTCGAGGTTGGAGGCATCGCGGCTGTTGGCGGCGCTGCCTGCGGCGGCCGTGGCGATCGCGCTGCCGCCGCTCGCGATCATGGTGATGTCGGCGGCGCCGGTGCCGGAAAAGAGCGGCTGCCCGGCATTGCCGTCGAGGTCGACGCCGCTGGCCTGGGCGGCATTGACGACGGAGATCACCTGCGTGGCGATGTCGTCCAGCTGGGTGCGGTTGGCGGCAAGCTGGGTCAGGGCCTGATTCTTGCCGGCAAGCGATCCCGAAGCCAGCGTGGCCGCGGTGCCGTCCACCGTGAAGCCGAGCGTGCCGTCGCTTGCGATCGACATCGCGAAAGTGCTGGCGGTGCCGCCGGAAACCAGGGTGGGGCCGGACGAAGCGCCCAGGCTGACCGAAACGACGCCGTTCTGGCCGAAGCTGGTCGAGATGCCGACCTGCTTGCTCAGCTTTTCCAGCAGCGAGTCGCGCTGGTCGAGCAGGCTGGTCTGGTCGCTCGAGGCATCCGACGCGCGCGAAAGGCGCAGGTTCACCTTGGCCAGTTCGCTGGTGATGAGGTTGACGGAATCGACCCCGTCCTGCGCTTCGAAATGAAGGCCGTCGCTCACCGCGTCGAGGCTGGAAGAGGCGACGTTGAAGGTCTGCGCCAGGTTGCGGCCCTGCTCGATCGCGGATGCGCGCAGGCTGGCGTCGGTCGGGTCCGAGAGCAGTTGCTGCAGCGAGCCTTCGAAATTGACGATGGAATCGTAGACGCCCGTCTGTTCGACTGCGCTCTCGATGTTCTCCAGCCCCTGAACCTCGGCATCCGCGCGCGCGGCATCGGCGCCGGTGCGGCGCACTTCCGACTGCCGGAACGAGTCCGCATTGCGCACCACGCCGCCGACCCGCACGCCGCCGAGATTGATCGCGGTCGGCGAGGAGCTGACCGAGTTCGCGGACAGTTCGGCCACGCTGACGCTGCGGCGGACATAGCCTTCCGACGAGGCGTTGGAGATGTTCTGCGCAGTCACGTCCAGCGCCGCCTTGGCGGCGCGCGCACCGGAACTGGCGATCGAGAGGAGGTCCGCACCCATGGCTTATGCCGCTCCCGGGGTCTTGGCCGTCGCGGCGCCGGCGGCGTCGCTGTCCGACGGCAGGAAACGGGCCATCTGCGCCTCGATGATCGTCGCGAAGCCGAGCGTCCCGGTCTGCGCGGTGACGTCGGCGAAGTGTTCGTCCTGCATCTGGTTGAAGGTGTCGAGCGCCTGGCTGCCGAGCAGGTCGTCGCCGCCGAAGTCGGTCTTGCGCGCGGCGGCCAGCATCTGGCGCATGAACAGCGCCTCGAACTGCTTGGCGACGGCCGAGAGCTTCTCGTGGTCGGTGGCGGTCGGGGCCGTGGTCAGGCCCGCCAGGGAAGACGTGATGATGCTCATATCACTACCATTTCCGCTTTCAGCGCGCCGGCCTGCTTGAGGGCCTCGAGAATGGCGACGAGGTCGGACGGGGTGACGCCCAGCATGTTGAGGGCATCGACCACCTTGGACAGCGAGGCGCCGCCCCTGAACATCGCGACCGAACGCTTTTCCTCGTCGGTGGAGATCGTCGAGTTCTGCTCGACGGCGGTCCTGCCGCGGCTGAACGGCGCGGGCTGGACCACCGTGGGGTCCTCGTCGACGCGCACGGTCAGCTTGCCGTGGCTGATCGCGGCGGGCGAGAGGCGCACCGCCGAGTTGATGACGACGGTGCCGGTGCGGCTGTTGACGATGACGCGGGCGGCGGTTTCCGCCGGATCGACCTGGATCATCTCGATCGCCGCCATCACGCTGGCGCGGGTGTTGGGATCGAGCGGAAGGTGCAGCGCCAGCGTCACGCCGTCCTCGACCGAGGCGGTGCCCGGCAGGCGGGTGTTGATCGCGTCGCGCACGCGTGCGGCGGTGAGGAAGTCGGCGTTGAACAGGTTCCAGCGCAGCACCGGGGCACTGTCGAAGCCGGTGGCGACCGCGCGTTCGACGCTGCCACCGTCGGCGATGCGGCCCACGGTCGGGATGTTGACAGTGATGTGCGAGCCGTCCTTGCCGCCGGCGCTGAGGCCGCCGACCGCCAGGTTGCCTTGTGCCATTGCGTAGATCTGACCGTCCGCGCCGTAGAGCGGCGTCATGATCAGCGCGCCGCCGCGCAGCGACTTGGCCTTGCCGATGGTGGAGACGGTCACGTCGATGCGCTGGCCGGGCTTGGCGAAGGCGGGCAGGTCGGCGGTGACCATCACTGCCGCGGCGTTCTTGAGCCCCGGCGCGACGCCGGCGGGCAGGGTCAGGCCCATGCGGCCCGAGACGCCCTTCATCGCCTGCGTCAGGTATTCGAGGTTGTCGTCGCCCGTGCCCGGCAGGCCGACGACGATGCCGTAGCCGGTGAGCTGGTTCGAGCGCACGCCCTGGAACTGGCCGAGGTCGCGCACGCGTTCGGCCATGGCGGCACCCGGAACGAGCAGCGCAAGGGCGGCGAGGGAAAGGAGGATGCGGCGGATCATGGCGGCCCCCATCAGAACGGCGAGATCAGGTTGAAGAACCGGCCGAGCCAGCCCTGCTTGCTCGAACGCTGCAGCGCGCCCTTGCCGGTGTATTCGATGCGGGCATCGGCCACGCGGCTGGAGGGAATCGCGTTTTCCTGGTTGATGTCGGCCAGTCGAATGATGCCGGAAAACCGGACCCATTCGTCACCCTGGCTGAGCAGCATCTTCTTTTCCCCTTTGACGAGTGCGGTACCGTTGGGGCGCACTTCGGCGATGGTCACGGAAAGCGTGGAGGCGAGCGTACTCGTCTGGGCCGCGTTTCCACCTCCGTTGAACGACGAGGAAGAGCTGGCTTTAAGCGCGTCGGGGTTCAGGAAGGACAGCGGTCCGGCTGTGGGCGGAACGATCGAGGCGCTGCCGCCCTTGGAATTCTTCGAGGTGACCGACTTGGTCGCAGTGGTGTTCTCGACGAGCATGATCGTCACCGGATCGCCGACGCGCGCGGCGCGCGTGCCGGTGTAGAGCGGCGAGTAGCCGGCCGAGGCGTTGAAGATGCCGCCGGTCGGCGCCTGCGGCTGAACCGGCCGGGAGACCGGCAGCGTCGGCTCGAAACCGGAAGGCTCCTGCTTCTTGCGCGCGAGGGCGGGCGAGGTGGATGCGCCCAGCACCGTCATTGCGACCAGCGCGGCGACAAGGGGTCTGTGTTTCCGGTCCATCATGATCACAGCGTCTGGTTGGCGTTCTGCAGCATCTCGTCGACCGCCGAGATCATCTTGGAATTGATCTCGTAGGCGCGCTGGGTCTCGATCATGTCGACCAATTCCTCGACGATGTTGACGTTGGAACCTTCGAGCATGCCCTGGCGGATCTGGCCGCGGCCCTGCTCGCCGGCGATGCCGATCTGCGCCGGGCCGCTGGCCGCGGTCTCCAGCATGAAGTTGTCCGAAGCGGCCTGGAGCGCCGCCGGATTGGTGAAGCTGGCGACCGTGAGCTGGCCGAGCTGCGCGGGATCGCTCTGCCCGGCGATCTGCGCCGAGACCGTGCCGTCCTGCGAGATCGTGATCGAGGTCGAGCCTTCGGGAATGGAGATCGGCGGCTGCACGATATAGCCCTGCGCGGTCACGAGCTGGCCATCGGCCGAGCGCGTGAAGTTGCCGGCGCGGGTGTAGCCGAGCTGGCCGCCGGGCAGGGAGACCTGGAAATAGCCGTCGCCGTCGAGCGCGAGGTCGAGCGAGTTGCCGGTGGCGTTCAGCGAGCCCTGCGTCTCCATGCGCGTGGTCGACTGGATGCCGACGCCGGTGCCGAGGTTGAGCCCGGTGGCATAGGCCGTCTCGTTCGACGATTGCGCACCGGCCACGCGCGCATCCTGATAGGCGAGCGTGGCGAAGTTGGCGCGGTCGCGCTTGAAGGCGGTGGTCGAGACGTTGGCGAGGTTGTTCGAGATCACGCGCATGCGCGTGTCCTGGGCCTCGAGCCCCGTGCGGGCGACCTGGAGTGCTGAACTGGGCATGGTCTTGTTCTTCCTCAGCTATCGATGCGCATGAGACGGGCGCCGGCTTCGTCGAGCTTGCTGGCGGTCTGCACGAGCTTGGTGCGCATATCGAAGAGACGCTGGGCCGAGATCATCTCGACCAGGACTTCGGACGCGTTGACGTTGGAGCCTTCGAGCGCGCCGGGAACGATCCGGGCATTCTCGTCGACCGGAAGGACCCCGCCGCCGCGCACGCGGAACTGGCCGGCGATGTCCTTGGTGACCTGCGTGCCGGTGGTGCTGACCAGCTTGAGCCGGTCGATCGCCTGCGGCGGCTGGTCGGGGTTGAGCGGATCGGCGATGAGCACGTTGCCATCGGGCGCGATCGACATCTTGGCGCCGGGCGGCACGGTGATCGGGCCGTTCTCGCCGATGACCGGCAGGCCCTCGCCGTTCTGCAGCACGCCGGTCACGGTAACCGAAAGGTCGCCGCGCCGGGTGTAGCTTTCCTGCCCGTCGGGCGCCTGCACCGCGAGCATGGTGTCGCCCTGCATGGCGATGTCGAGCGGGTTGCCGGTCTGGCTGATCTCGCCATCCTTCATCGAGGCGCCCTGCACCTCGGTGCTGGTCATGGACCGCACTTCCAGCTGCGGGCCGTCCAGCGTCATCGGCGTCGCCTGCAGGATCTCGGCCTTGAAGCCGACGGTCTGGGCATTGGCCATGTTGCTGGCGATCACGCGCTCGCGGTTGAGCGAGGCGTTCATGCCCGAAACGGCGGTGTAGATCAGCCGGTCCATCGATCAGCTCCCAGCGCTATCCGCGTCAGGTCCGCAGGTTGATGATGGCCTGCGAGACCTGCGTGGCGGTGTCGATGGCCTTGGCGTTGGCCTGGAAGTTGCGCTGCGCGGTGATCAGCGAGACAAGTTCCTCGGCGATGTCGACGTTCGAACGCTCCAGCGCGCCTGACAGCAGGTCGCCGTAGCTGTTCGATCCGGGCTGGCCGTAGCTTGCCGAGCCGGAAATGCCCGTGGCCGACCAGGACGCGTTGCCCATCTGCTTGAGGCCGGTCGGGGCGATGAAGTTGGCGAGGGCGACGATGCCGAGCGTCTCGTTCGAACCGTCGGCGTAAGTGGAGACGACCTTGCCTTCCTGGGTGATCGTCACGCCGGCGAAATCCGCGCCTGCGGCATTCTTCGACGGAACCTGCACCGATTGCAGGGTCGTGCCGCTGATCGCGCCGGCGCTGTCGACGGGGAAGACCTGGAGCTGGGCGCCCTGGGCATTCTTGACGAAGCCGCTGCCGTCGATCGAGAACGCGCCGTTGCGGGTGTACTGGGTGTCGCCCGAAAGCGGCGATACCATGGTGAAGAAGCCTTCGCCGTTGATCAGCACGTCGAGCGCGTTGCCGGTCTGCTCGATCGCGCCGATCGAGAAGTCCTGGGTGATCGCGGCGACGCTCGAACCGACGCCGGTGGTCGTGGCCGGGTTGGCCATGGCCGAGGCGGAGACGATGTCGGAGAAGGCGGTGTTGCTCTTCTTGAAGCCGCCGGTCTCGGCATTGGCGATGTTGTTCGAAATGACGTTGAGGTCGGTCTGGGCAGCCTTCAGGCCGCTGAGCGAGGTATAGAAGGACATTGTTTCAGTACTCCTGGATAGGGCCTCAGGCGGCGGCCTGGGATGCGGTGGAAGTGGTGTCGTCGGTGGCGATGCGCTCGGCGAGCGAGGCTACGGCCGCCTGCGTGGCGTTCTGCGCCGTCACGACCGAGTCCAGCTGCGACGAGATGGTCTTGAGCGTGTCGGACATCTCGGTGGAGTTCGAGAGCTGCGAGAACTGCGCCATCTGAGCCAGCATTTCCTTCTGGTCGACCGGGTTGGTCGGGTCCTGCTGTTCCATCTGCGCGAGCATGAGCTTGAGGAAGTCGTTCGAGTTGAGCGCTGCGAGCGACGTCTTGTTAGTGGCCGTGGCGCTCGTCGCGGCGCTTGTCGAAGTTGCGGAAGTGACGGTCATTTCATCCTCATCGTGTCGAGCATCAGCTGCTTGGCGGTGGACAGGGCCTCGACCATATTCTGGTACTGGCGAGAGGCTTCGAGCATCTCGACCATCTCCGCGTTCTCATCGACGGGAGCGACCCAGACGTCGCCGTTCTCGTCGGCGAGCGGGTGGTCGGGATTGTGCTGGCGTACGGCGGCGGCCTGTTCGCGCACCACGCCTTGTACTTCCACGGAAGCCAGGCCGCTGGCGCGGTCGAGATCTTCGGCGAAGACGGCGCGGATCGGCTTGTAGGCCGCATCCTCGCTGCCCGAGACGGTGCCCGCGTTGGCAAGGTTCGACGCGGCGGCGTTCATCCGCACGAGCTGCGCCGACATGCCGCGCTGGGCGACGTCGAAGAGAGTGAAGGGCTGGCCCATCGTCAGTCGCCCTTCAGCGCGCGGGTGACGGTTTCCACGCGCCCGCGAATGAACTGGAGCGTGGCGGCATAGCCCACCGCGTTCTCGGAGAAGGCGAGCTGTTCGTTCTGCAGCTCGACGGTGTTGCCGTCGAGCGAGGGCATGACCGGGGTGCGGTACAGCGTTGCGCGATCGGCTGCGGTCGAGACGTCGGTGCCGGTCTCGGCCGCCTTGAGCGCGGCGTTGAAATCGATGTCCTTCGCCTTGTAACCGGGGGTGCCGGCGTTGGCGATATTGGAGGCGAGCAGGCCCATGCGCTGTGAGCGCAGTTCCAGAGCCGTGCCGTTGATGCCGAAAAGATCGGGCATTTCTCAAATCCTACAATTGCCTGACGGCTATCTCGCAAACACCGTGCCAAATTCGAGGATCGAGGCTTTCCTGCGGTCTTGTGGCTCTTCTTCGGGTCGACCGGCGGGCCGGGCGGCAAGAGTTTGCCGGGAAGGCGGCAAATGTGCGCCTGCGGGGCCTTCAAAGCCGGGCGCCGTTGCCGTTCTGGCAGGGGAAGGAGACTTGCGCCGATGCAGCCGCAGAACCTGTTCGATGCCACCAGCGCCCTGATCGTCGTTGGCGGGACGTGCCTTGCCACGCTCCTGCGCTGCGGTCTGGGCGATACCCGCGCGGCGCTTGGCGCGCTCATGGGGCTGGGGCGCAGCAATTTCGATGCGGGGCGCGTGCGCGCCCAGCTCGCGGTCCAGGTCCGCGGGATGCAGAAGGACGGGGTCCTTCGCACCGAACCGCTTTCTTTCGGCGATGCCGAATTTACCGAGGCCACCGATGCCTTGATCGGCTCGCGCTCGGTGTCGGCGCTGCATCGCGCGCATGCGGTGCACAAGCGCAAGCGCAATCAATACAGCCAGCGCGCCGTGCAGACGCTGAACCAGGCGGCGGATCTCTCCCCGGTGTTCGGGCTGGCCGGCACGCTGGTGTCGCTCAGCCAGTTGCCGGCAGGCGAAGGGCCGGGCGGCAATTTTACCGCCGCCATCTCGATGGCGGTGCTCACGACGCTCTACGGGCTGCTGCTCGGCAATCTCGTCTTCGCCCCGCTGGCGCGCGCCGTCGCGCGCCGCGCGTCCGACGAGGAGCAGGAGCGGCAGGACGTGCTGGACTGGCTCGAAAAGCAGGTGGCCGAAGCCCTGCCGGCAACGCAGGGCGCGAATGTCGTGCGGCACCGTGCATCGGCGGCGGGGCGCAGCAGGTGAGCGTTCGCGCGGGGCACGGCTGGCAGACCTCGCTGGCGGATCTCTCGCTGATCCTGTTCATCGTCACGGCCGCGACGGTCAGCCGGCAACCGCAGGTGCCGGCATTGCCGTCGCGTGCCGCGGCAGCGCCGTCGCCGCAGACGGAGCCGCTGTCGGTCTATGTCGCCGCACCCGATGCCCCGCCGCTGGCCGACTGGCTGCGCGAACAGGCGGCCGATCCGCGCCAGCAACTGACCATTACCGCGCATTACGGCAGCGATGCCGGCGCGCAGGCCCGGGCGCTGGCGCAGGCCACGCGGCTGCTGGCACAGGCCGGCGCGCAGGGGCAGGCCGCCCGCATGGTGGTGGAGCCGGGCGAGGGGCCGGTGCGCGCCGTGCTCGCCTACGACGCACCGCGTGTCGGAGAATCCGGAGAGTGATTGGCACACGTTTTGCTTAGGTTTGGCGAAAGTCCAACCGTCGGGAAGACCATGTCATGACCCCCAGCCTCGTTCTCCTTGCCGCCGCCGCGGCGTCCGGAGCTTTCGCCGATCTCGATGCGATCGACCGCCAGGTCGCGGCCTTCACCGGCGCGCCCGTCGGCGAGGCGGGCGGTGCCCTGACCCCGGTCGACCGGCGCCTGCGCCTGCAGCCGTGCCGCAGCGGCATTGCCCTGTCCTGGCGCACGCGGCAGGAGCAGAGCGTCGTGGTCCAGTGCGGGGACATCAACGGATGGCGCCTGTTCGTGCCGGTTCGCCGGGCCGCCCCGGTTGCCGCCGCCGCCGCTCCTGTTCCCGTGGCCAATGCGGTCAACCGCGGCGATGCCGTGGCTATAGCAATTACGGGTGACGGATTTACCGTATCTCAACCGGGAGAGGCGATGGAGGCAGGACCGGTCGGCGCATGGATTCGCGTGCGTCCCGCCGGATCGGCAAATTCCCGCGCGGAACCGATGCGCGCGCGCATCGAACGCCCCGGGCTGGTGACGCTTCCGCTGCCGTAAGGCGGCAGAATATTTCGTGTTTTGCCGGCAAGTGGCAGTTTTTTGCCGACCCCATTAAAATATCCGATGCCGCGCCGTTCTTGAATGCAGGAACTTTCAAGGAGCGGCATCATGCCACCTATCGAAGTTGGACCTGCACGAGCGATCACGGCGATCGAGGCAAGGCTGGCCCGCGCGGCGGGCGGTGACGCGCTGCCCGGTGCGAACGGGGTAGCGGCGCATCGCAAGACGAGCGACGCGAGCACTCTGGCGAGCACGGCCGTGGAAACCTCCGACGCACTCGATCCGGGTGCGGCACCGGTCGATTCCGACCGCGTCACGGTTGTTCGCAAGGCCATTGAAGCCGGCAAGTATCCGGTGGTCCCCACCAAGATCGCAGATGCCATGATCGCAGCCGGCGTGCTGCTCAGGAGCCCGAAGCAATGACCTCTTCCGACCTTCGCGATACCCTGCGGCAGATGCTTGCCGTTCTGGAGGAGGAACGGCAGGCGCTTGCCGGTCTCGATCTCGATGCGATCGTCGGGGCGACCAACAACAAGAATCATCTGTGCGGCACGCTCGATTCCGTCGACCCGGCCACGCTCGACGAGGAATGCCTCGGTCTGGTGGACGCGGCACGGCGTCTGAACGAGGTAAACCGCCAGGTTCGCAATATCGTGGCCGCCAATGTCTCGCGCCGTCTCGACGCCCTGACGGGCGGGCCGCAGCTCTATCGGGCCAGTGCGGGCTATACCCGCGCAGCCACTCTCGCCTGACCGAAAGGCATTTGGCACGCCCCTTGCTTAAGGCTGTTCCGGTAACCTTTGTGCCGGGAGCAGCAGTTGAGCGAAGGACAAGTCATCAACGGGATCGGCAGGGCCGTGCCGATGGGGGGATCGCAGACGCGAGCCGCCATCGCCCGCGCCTCCGAAGCGACCGGGGTCGACTTTCAGTACCTGCTCGCGCAGGCGAAGCTGGAATCGAGCCTCGATCCTGACGCCCGCGCCGCCACGTCCAGCGCGGCGGGGCTTTACCAGTTCACGCAGGGAACCTGGGTGGAGACCCTCGGTCGCCATGGTTCGAGCCATGGCATGGCCTGGGTCAACGATGCCATCCAGGGTGGCCGCATCACCGATCCGGGCATGCGCGCACAGGTCATGGGCCTGCGCTACGATGCCGACGTCTCGTCGATGATGGCCGCCGAGCTTGCCAGCGACAACCGCGCCGAACTGACCGCGCAACTGGGCCGCGAGCCCGACGCGACCGAACTTTACCTCGCACACTTCCTGGGGATTTCCGGCGCCGGCAAGTTCCTTTCCGCGCTCTCGACCAATCCCGCGCAGAGCGCGGCGGGCATTCTGCCCAAGGCGGCCGCGGCCAATCGCAAGATCTTCTTCGACGGCGGCATGCCGCGCAGCGTCGGTTCCGTGATGGAACTCATGCGGGGAAAGGTGGCGAATGCCATGGAGAACGGCGATGCCGGGCTCTGGGCGAGCGCCGCCGGCATGCAGGGCGCGGCGAACGTGCCCGCCGACCCGGCATCGCAATCCCGCGCGCCCTCCTGGCAGCCGCAGATGGGCCCGCTCGCCCGCGAGTTCAATTCGAGCCTCCCGTCCATGCCGCAGACGCCGCAAGTGGCGACGCGTTCGATGGCTGAAACGCTGAGGGGCACGTTCGGGGCTTCGTCCGAGGCCGCTCCCGCGCAGGTGCGTGACGCCTACGCCAAGCTCGCGAGGTTCAACCTGTGAACCTGCTCAACCGCATGGGCGACCCCGGCGCGATGGCGCTGCCGGCGGGCATCCTGATCCTCATCGTGCTGATGATCGTGCCGGTTCCGGCCTTCGTGCTCGATGTCTCCTTCGTGATGAACATCGCGCTTTCGGTCGCGGTGCTCATGGCGGCGATGAACGCCGAAAAGCCGCTGGACTTCTCCTCGTTCCCGTCCGTGCTGCTGTTCGCGACGCTGCTGCGCCTCGCGCTCAACGTCGCCTCGACCCGCGTGGTGCTGGTCCACGGGCACGAGGGCGAGGCGGCTGCGGGCAAGGTGATCGAATCCTTCGGCGAATTCCTGATCGGCGGCAATTTCGCCGTCGGCATCTTCGTCTTCCTGATCCTGGTGATCATCAACCTGGTGGTCGTCACCAAGGGTGCGGGCCGCGTTTCCGAAGTGTCCGCGCGCTTCACCCTGGACGCCTTGCCCGGCAAGCAGATGGCGATCGACGCAGACCTTGCCGCAGGCCTGATGACGGCCGAAGAGGCCAAGGCCCGCCGCCGCGAGGTGTCCACCGAAGCCGATTTCTACGGCTCGATGGACGGTTCCTCCAAGTTCGTGAAGGGCGATGCCATCGCCGCCCTGCTGATCCTGGGCGTCAACATCATCGCCGGCTTCTGCCTGGGCATGATCAGCCACGGGATGTCCGCGGGCGATGCCGCGCAGAACTACATCACGCTGGCCATCGGCGATGCGCTGGTCGCGCAGGTGCCCTCGCTGCTGCTTTCGATCGCCGCGGCCGTCATCGTCACCCGCGTGTCTGACAGCCGCGACCTTGCCGGCCAGATCGGCGGCCAGTTTGCCGCCCCCGGCACCTGGCTGCCGGTTGCTGTCGTGCTCGGTGCGATCGGCATGATCCCGGCGATGCCGCAGACGATCTTCCTGCCTGCCGCCGGCATTGCCCTGTGGCTCTGGAACGTCCTGCGCAAGCGCGCTGCGATCGCTGCCATACCGGTGGTGGAGCCACTGCCCGAGATCGATCCCGCGCGGATCGACCTGGAGGAGGTCTCCGACCACACGCTCGTCACCATCGAGCTGGGCTACGGTCTCGTGCAACTGGTCGACGAACGCCACGGTTCACCGCTGGTCACGCGGGTTACCGGGGTGCGCAAGCAGCTCAGCCAGGCCTTCGGCTTCATCGTCCCGCAGTTCCGTGTGCGCGACGCCCTTGACATGCCGCCCTACGACTATCGCATCACGCTGGGCGGCGTGAACCTCGGCGGCGCCACGATCCGCGCCGACAAGATCCTGGCGATCGACACCGGCGAGGTGCGTCACGGGCACACCTTGCGCGGCGAGGCCACGCATGACCCCAGCTTCGGTTGCCCGGCGCTGTGGATCGACGTCGCCGCGCGCGATCACGCCACGGCGGAAGGCTTCCTCACCGTCGATCCCGGCACTGTCATCGCGACGCACCTCAACCAGTTGCTGGGTGAGCGGCCGCAGGACATGCTCGGGCCCGATCAGGTGCAGGCGCTGCTCGAATCGCTCAAGGAGCACGCGTCGGGCCTCATCGAGACGATCCACCCCCAGCCGCTGTCGCTCGCCGCGCTCACGCGCCTGCTGCGCGCGCTGCTGGAAGACCACATTCCGATCTCGCATCCGCTGCCGATCCTCGCCAGCCTGTCGCGCGCCGTACAGCAGACCGCCGACCACGACCGCCTGGTCGAACTGGTCCGCGCCGATCTGGGCGGGCTCATCGTCGGGCGCATCTGCCCGCCGCACGCGCGGCTGCCGGTGGTGACGCTCGATGCCGGGCTGGAAGGCGCGATCGTGCAGGGCATGCAGGACCCCGTCACCGGCCAGCCGGTGATCGAGCCGGACCTCGCGCGCATGATCGGCGAAAGCATTTCCACGCTGGCCGAGGCCAGGGGCCCCGGCGCGATCCCGCTTACCCTCGTCGTCCAGCCGCGTGCGCGGCGTGCCCTTGCCGCGCTGCTGCGGCTGCGCGCGCCCGCCTGTCTCGTCCTCTCGATCGCCGAGCTGCCCGCGATGCAGCCGATCGAGGTGGTCGACGTCATCGGCGCTCCGCAGCCGCATCAGGCACCCGGACTGCCGCACCCCGATTCCGCCCAGACCGACCAACACGTCCAAGTCGAGAGCATGGCCGCATGAAACAAGACCAGAGCGCCTTCACCACCTCGCCGGTACTTCCGGTGCTGCCCGCCGCCGGGCCCGCTGCCCGGTCCAGCCGGGTCGCCGGGGCCTATCAGGGCGATGTCGCGGACCGGGTCCGACGATTCCTGCCGATGGTCCGGCGGCTGGCGTGGCACGTCCACGGCACCGGCCGTCCGGGGATCGAGCTGGAGGATCTCGTCCAGGCCGGGCTCGTGGCGCTCACCGAGTGTGCGCAGAAGCACTCCGGGCCGACCGAGGACGGCTTCGCCGCCTATGCCAAGATGCGCGTGCGCGGGGCGATGGTGGACCTGATCCGCCGCACCGTACCGATCTCGCGCGGGGCGAACGAACGCCGCCGCCAGCTGGTCGAGAAGGAAAACGAGCTGCGCGGCGAACTTGGCCGCGATCCGCTGCCGCATGAACTGGCCGAGGCGATGGGCATGGCCGAACCCGACCTCGCCGCGCTGCAGGATTCCAGCCGGCCGCTGCGCTTCGATTCCATCGACGAGGTCTATTCGGACCAGAACATGGCCTTCGCCGACGAGGAGCCCGACAGCTTCTCGCTGCTTGCCGACGAGGAAATGCGCGGCGCGGTGATCGGGGCCATCTCGGATCTGCCCGAGCGGCTGATGCTGGTGGTCCAGCTCTACTTCGTCGAGGAAATGAACCTGGCCGAGATCGCGCAGGTCCTGGAGGTGTCGATCCCGCGCGTCCACCAGCTCAAGGCGCAGGCGCTGGGCAAGCTGCGCGCCAGCCTGGAGGGGATGGTCGAGGTCCTGTGACATGGGCGTCCGATGAGCCCGATCTCATCGGAATTCCGGAATAAAGACGCAGGGCCGTCATGCGGTTCGTCGATGACGGTGTGGCGTTTGTCGATTCGACTTCCGTTCGGTTTCGACAGTATCTACCCACGCACCATGCGTGGCGGGAGCGCACTCCCGCTGTCCCAAGACTGTCCGGGAGCCTCTTCCATATGATCAAGCACGGCAGACTCATGCGCGCGGCTCTTCTGGCCGCTCCCTTGCTGGCCTTCGCAATCGCGCCGGGCGCCGCCATGGCCGGGGAACCGGCGGTGCAGAGCGCCACGCCCTCCGCCGGGCAGGTGCCCGTGGAATACCACAAGCTGGCCAACGGGCTGAAAGTGGTGATCTCGCCCGATCATTCGGTCCCCACGACCACGATCGGCGTCTATTACGGTATCGGCTTCCGCATCGAGCCGCGCAACCGCACCGGGTTCGCGCACCTGTTCGAACACATGATGTTCCAGGGCTCGCAGAACCTCGGCAAGGCGGAGTTCATCGGCCTCGTCAACAAGAACGGCGGCGTGCTCAACGGCTCGACCCGGTTCGATTTCACCAATTACTTCGAAGTGGTTCCCAGCAACACCACCGAGACGTTCCTGTGGGCCGAGGCGGACCGCATGAAGGGGCTGGACATCACCCAGGCCAATCTCGCCAACCAGCAGGCGGTGGTGAAGAACGAGGTCAAGGTCAACGTCCTCAACCAGCCCTATGGCGGCTTCCCCTGGCTCGACCTGCCGCAGCTGGCCAATACCAACTGGTACAACGCGCATAATTTCTACGGCGATCTCAAGGAGATCGATGCGGCGACGCTGGAGGACGTGCAGGCCTTCTTCAAGCAGTACTACGCGCCCAACAACGCCGTTCTGGTGATTGCCGGCGATGTCGATCCGGCCGAGGTCATGGGCTGGGTGAACACGTATTTCGGCGCGATCCCCGCCGCGCCGAAGATCGAGCGCCCCGACGTTTCCGAACCGCGCCAGACCGAGGAGAAGCGCAAGGAGAAGATCGACCCGCTGGCCCCTCAGCCAGCGGTCGCCTGGGCCTATCACGTACCGCCCAAGGGCACGCCCGAGCTGGCCGCCTTCCGCCTCATCGACCTGCTGCTGATCCAGGGCAAGGACAGCCGCTTCAGCCAGGTCCTGGTGAACCGGAAGGGCTATTCGGACAGCGTCGACGGCGGCATCAACTGGCCGCTGGGCGATGCCTACGACTACAACGGCCCGATGCTGTGGTCGGGCATGATGATCCACGGTCCCGATGTGAGCGACGACCAGATCATCACCGACATCGACGGCATCGTGAAGGACCTGCAGACCAATCTCGTCAGTCCCGCCGAACTGACCCGCGCCAAGACCAAGGCACGTTCTGCGCTCTACGACACGCTGGGCAACGGCAACCGCGTCGGCCTCGTCAACCTGCTGGCCTGCTTCGCGCTGTTCGATGACGATCCCGGGCGTATCAACATGCTCGAAAAGGAGATCGATCAGGTCACGCCCGAGCTGATCCGCAAGACGGCACGCGAATACCTGCGTCCGACCAACCGCACGATCATCGACCTCAAGCCCGGCAATGCCGCGGCCGAGACCGCTAAGTAAGGGAGGGGAAGCGATGAAGACGATCATGACTTTCGCCACCGCGACCGCCGCCCTGGCGCTTGCGATCTCCGCCGTTCCCGCCGCCGTGCTGGCCCGGGAAGCGCCGCCGGCGCCCAGCGCCCCGCGTCCGTTCACCCTGCCGCAGATGATGACCTACGCGCTGCCCAACGGCATGCAGGTCACGCTTGTTCCCTATGGCAACGTGCCCAAGGTGAACATCCTCGCCGCCGTGTGGACCGGCAATATCGACGATGGCTCGAACGTCTGGCTGGCCGACATGACCGGCGCGCTGATGCAGAAGGGCGCGGGCGGGCGCGATGCCTCGCAGCTTGCGGAAGCGGCGGCGGGCATGGGCGGAAGCCTCTCGCTGTCCACCGGTCTCAACCTCACCGCGGCAACGATGGACGTGCTGAGCGAGGATGCACCCGCCGCGATCGCGCTGATCGCCGACCTGCTCGAACGTCCCGACTTCAAGCCGGACGATCTGGAGAAGGTGCGCGCGGACCTGACGCGCAACCTGACCGTGGCGAAATCCAGCCCGGAATCGATCTCCAGCGAGGCGTTCCAGCAGGTGATCTATCCCGATCATCCCTATGGCCGGGTCTTCCCGACGCCGGAACAGCTCGCGGGCTACACGCTCGATCAGGTCAAGGCGTTCCACGCCGCCAACTTCGGCGCGGCGCGTACGCATTTCTACGTCGTCGGCCAGTTCGATGCGGCCGGGGTGCGCAGCGCGATCGAAAAGGCGTTCGGCGGCTGGAAGGCCGGACCGGCGCCGACGTCGCTGCCGGCACCGGTCAATGCCGAGCCTGCGGTCAGGCTGATCGACAGGCCGGGCGCGCCGCAATCGATGGTGGTGATCGGCAAGCGGATCGACAAGCCCGGCGCCGAAGTCGACTTCAAGGCGGCCAGCACCCTGCTGGGCGGCTATTTTTCCTCGCGCATCACGCGCAACATCCGCGAGGACAAGGGCTACACCTATTCGCCGCATGCCCGGCTTTCGGACCGGGTCGAAGGCGCGTCGTGGACGGAAGACGCCGCTGTGACCGCCGAATCGACCGGCCCGGCGATCACCGAGATCTACAAGGAAATCCGCCGCATGCAGGACGAGCCGCCGACCGGGGCCGAAGTGCAGGGCATCAAGAACTACATGAACGGCACGTTCGTGATCGGCCTTGCCTCGCGCGGGGGCATGGCGGGCTCGCTTGCCAACCTCGACCTGCTGGGCCTCGGTGCAGGCTACATGAATGCCTATGTCGGCAAGGTCAGTGCCCTGACCGCCACCGACCTGCAGGACGCGGTCAAGCGGGAACTGGCGACCGACAGGATGAGCGTCGTCGTGGTCGGGCCGCTAGAAAGCGTGCGTCCGCAGCTCGAAAAGGTGCCGGAACTCGCCGGGCGGCTAGAGCAGCCCGAGTAGGACGACCGCTAGTCCCGCCCAGAACACGAGCGAGGACACAACGGCGATGGCCAAGGCGAGGGCGATGTTGCTCTCGCCCTGTTCCGGCATGTTTGCCGGGGCATTGATCGCAAGCCATTCGGGCAGCGGATCGGCTTCGCGACGCGGCGCGCATGCATTGTCCGTGTAGCGGCGTTGAATGTCGAGCAGCATGAGGTTGGTCTCCCGGGGGGCAGGGAACGTCCTTGCGCCGATTCTTATCCCGCAACGAAAGCCGCCGACATTGGTAATGTGCCGTATCAGCCGCCTGCCTTTTCCGCGAGCAGCGCGGGGGTGAGGACCTGGGGCAGTTGCTCGGCCTTGCCGTCGCGGGCGTACCACACATAGAGGGGCACGCCCGCCGCGCCTTGTGCGGTAAGGTAGCGGGTGATCTCCGGATCGCGTCGGGTCCAGTCTCCGCGCAGGACGACCACCCCGGCCTTGTCGAAGGCGGTCCTGGTCTCGGTGCGCTCGATGGCGACTTCCTCGTTGACCTTGCAGGTGAGGCACCAGTCGGCGGTCATGTAGACGAACACCGGCTTGCCCGATGCACGGGCCTTCGCCAGCGCCTCCTCGCTGAAGGGCCGGGTGTCGAGGATGGACTCGATGTGGGCTGCGGGCGGGGCCGGTTGAGGCAGCAGAAGGGTCCCGCCGGCGGCAGCCAGAAGCGCGACGATGGCCTGAACCGCAGCGCCCTGTCCCTTGCGTTGGCGGCGGCCCAGCCATGCGAGGATGGCGATGACGACGGCGGCAATGCCGAAAGTCAGGGCGGCAAAGCCAGTGCCGCCCACTTTCCACACCAGCCAGGCCAGCGCCAGCGCGGTCAGCCCCATCGGCAGGGCCATCCAGTGCCGGAATTTCACCATCCATGCGCCGGGCCTGGGCAGCCGCGTCCTCAGCGCGGGGACGAAGGCCACGGCGAGGAAGGGCAGGGCAATGCCCAGACCCAGCGCCGCGAAGAGGGCGAGGGCAGGCAGCACCGGCAGCAGCAGCGCCGCGCCCATGGCAGAAGCCATGAACGGCCCGGTGCAGGGCGTGGCGACGAAGGCAGCGAGCAGTCCGGTAGCGAATGCGCCCTGCGTATAGCTGCGCGGCGATCCGTTGCCGACGAAGCCGGGCACGGTGAATTCGAACAGGCCCAGCAGGTTCGCGGTGATCGCGGCGGCCAGCAGGAACAGCGCGACGACGACCAGCGGCTCCTGCAGCTGGAAGGCCCAGCCTACCTGCTCGCCGCCCGCGCGCAGCGCCAGCAGCACGCCGCCAAGGACCAGGCAGGCGACGATCACGCCCGCCGCATAGGCCAGCCCCTCGATCCGCGCATGGGCCTCGCTTTCGCCCGCGCGGGCGAGGCTCAGGGCCTTGAGGCTGAGGATCGGGAAGACGCAGGGCATCACGTTGAGCAGCAGCCCCCCGGCCAGCGCCGCCAGCAGCAGCCAGGGCAGCGCGGGCAGGTCCGGCGCTTCGCCGCTTGCCACCGGGACGCCGCCGGTCGGCACCTCACCGGGGCGGGCCGTGAAGGAAATGCCGTTGCCTGCGGCGTCCAGCTTGAGCACGCCCTCCACCTCATCCGCCCCGCGCGGAGCGAAGCGCGCGCGCGGGATCGTGACCAGCAGCGTGTCGCCCTTGCGCGCGAAAGCCTGCGGCGCGGCGTAGTCGACCAGCTTGTCCTCGCGAATGAAGACATGCGGCGATGCCAGTTCCACCGAGGCGGGCAGCGGGATCGCGAGGCGTAGCGCCTTGTCGGTCAGCGCCATGGCGGCGGTGGCGTCGAGCGGCGCGGGCAGGTGGCGGCGCCATTCGTCGAAACGGGCCGCGACGTCCGGGGCTTCTTCTGCCGCTTGACCGGTGCCGACCGTGACTTCGGTCGCCAGTTCGGCGCGTTCGGGCACGCAGATTTCTTCGGTGCAGGCCAGCCACTGGGCCTTCACGCGCACCGGCATCCGGCTGCCCGGTGCGGCATCCGCCGGCACCGTGAAGGGGACCAGCACCGCGTACTCGCTCTCGTAGACGTGGTTCATCAGCCCCTGGACGAGCAGCGTCTGCGGCACCGGATAGCGCGGTTCGCCCACGCTCGCTCCGTCGGGCAGGGACCACTCGAGCTGCATGCCCAGCCCGGCATCGCCCGGATTGACCCAGTAGCCGTGCCAGCCCTCGTCGGGCGTCATGCGGATTGCGATCGTGGTTTCGGCGCCCGGTGTGGCGGCGGGGCCTGCGACCAGCTCGGCGGCGATGTGGTTGGGCGCGGCGGCTGCTGGGGTGTTCCACAGCAGTATCGCCAGCAACTGACACAGGAGTGCCACGAAGTGGCGGTAGCGGCGCAATTTCATGAAGCTTCCGTGTGTTGGCAGGCCCTTGCGCTCGAGGCGCGATCCGGTCATCCACGCATCTGCCCCCATTGCGCCGATTTTTCAAGGAACTCCCCCCGATGCGCCTTTCCCTCAGTTCGATCGCCCTTGCGACTGCCCTTGCAGTCTGTTCGCCCGCTTTCGCCGAGGAAGCGCCCGCACCGGCACCGGCTGAGGCACCTGCGGCAGAGCCCGCCAGCCCGCCGAAGCTGATCGTTGCCATCTCGGTCGACCAGTTCTCGGCCGACCTCTTCGCGCAGTACCGCGAGCATTTCTCGAAGGGCTTCGCGCGGCTGCTGACGGGCGCCGTGTTCCCGAGCGGATACCAGTCGCACGCCGCGACCGAGACCTGCCCCGGCCACTCGACGCTGCTCACCGGCGTCCATCCCGCGCGCACCGGGATCGTGGCGAACAACTGGTACGTCCCCGGCATCGGCCGCAAGGACAAGAAGGTCTATTGCGTCGAGGACGAGACGAACCCCGAGAGCACGTCGAAGAATCCGGTCGTCTCGCCCGATCACCTCAAGGCACCGACGCTGGGCGATCTCATGAAGAAGGCCAATCCGGCCACGATCAACGCCGCCGTCTCGGCCAAGGACCGCGCGGCGGTGATGATGAGCGGGCATGATACCGACGCGGTCTACTGGTTTCAGGGCAAGGGTTTCACCACGTTCGCGGACCGCAAGATCTCGCGGGCCGTCGTTGCCGGAAACACGGCGCTGCAGAAGATCGTCGACGCCGGCGATGGCGCGCTGCCCGTTCCGGGATGGTGCGGCGCGGTCGACCGGGCGGTGAAAGTGGGTGACTTCACCATCGGCACCTACCGCTTCCCGCTCAAGGCGGGTGACTATGCCGCCTATGGTTACGGGCCGCGTCTCGATGCCGCGACGGGGGACATGGCGATCCGCATGGTCGACGAACTGGGCATGGGCAAGGACGCGGTGCCCGACGTGCTCTCGGTCAGCTTCTCGCAGACCGACCGCGTCGGCCATGCCTTCGGCACCGAGGGCGTGGAAATGTGCATCCAGCTTGCCCAGCTCGATGCGACGCTGGGGCAGCTGTTCGACGCGCTCGATGCGCGCGGTCTCGACTACGCCGTGGTACTGACGGCCGACCACGGCGGCTTCGATGCACCCGAGCGGCTCGACCAGGAGGGCTATCCCGACGCCAAGCGGATGAGCGAGGATCTCGAAATCGGCGCGCTGGCCGATGCGGTCTCGCAGGATACCGGGATCACCGCGCCGCAGGGCAAGCTGCTTTACGGCGGCGGCGGTTCGGGCGACATCTATCTGGCCTCCGGCCTTACCGATGAGCAGCGCAAGACGGTGATCGACGCGCTGGTCGCACGGCTCCGGGACAACCCCGAGGTGGCGAGCATCTACACCGCCGAGCAGCTCGAACAGCTGCCGGTGCCGCATGGCAATCCGCAGGACTGGACGATGATCGAGCGCGTGCGCGCCTCGTTCGATCCCGAGCGCTCGGGGCAGGTGCTGATGATGACCCGGCGTGGTGTCGTGCCGATCGTCCATCCCGGCCCGGGCTATGTCGCCACGCACGGCAGCCCCTGGGACTACGACCGCCGCGTGCCGATCGTGTTCTGGCGCAAGGGCATGACCGGAGAAGAGCAGCCCGCACCGGTCGAGACGGTCGACATCGCGCCGACTCTGGCGGCTCTCGTGGGCCTGAAGGAACCGGAAGGCACATGGGACGGCAGGTGTCTCGACATTGACGGCTCGGAGGCCGATACCTGCGCTCGATGAGCGACTCGGACACGACTGCGAAGCCCGCGGGTGAGACCCGCGACCTGATCATCCTTGGCGGTGGCCTCGTCGGCATGGCGCTGGCTCTGGCCGCGGCCCGGGCGGGGATCACCAGCCACGTGATCGACCGTGCCGATCCGGCGGAACTGACTGCCGTCGGCGCGGACGGGCGCGCCTCGGCGATCTCCACCGCGAGCTGGAACCTCTTCGCCAATATCGGGCTGGGCGAGCGGCTTGCCCCGCTCGGCTGCCCGATCGATTCGATCGCGGTGACCGACGGGATGAAGCCCGGCCAGATCGACTTTACGCCCAAGCCGGACGAAGGTTCGCTGGGCCGGATGTTCGCCAACCGCGACCTGCGTCTTGCGCTGTTCGATGCGGCGAAGGACGAGCCCAATATCGCCTGGCATGTCAGGACCGAGGCGGTGCGCCGTGATCGCGGGCCGCACGGCGTTGAGGTGGAACTGAGCGATGGACGCGTGCTGCGCGCCTCGCTGCTGGTCGCGGCGGAAGGCCGCCAGTCGCCCACGCGCGACGAGGCCGGCTTCTCGATGGCCAAGTGGGACTACAAGCACCGTGCCATGGTGACCGGCCTGTTCCACGAAAAGCCGCACGGGAACACCGCCTGGGAAATCTTCTATCCGGCGGGCCCCTTCGCTCTGCTGCCTCTGCTCGACGACGAGGAAGGCCGCCACCGCAGCGCGCTGGTCTGGACCGTGGCGGAAAAGGACGCGGCGGGCGTCATCGCCATGAACGATGCGATGTTCGTGAACGAAGTTTCGGCGCGCATGCACGGCGTGCTGGGCAAGATCGACCTTGCTGCCCCGCGCATGAGCTATCCCTTGCGCTTTCACCATGCTGCGCACGTGATCGACGAACGCCTCGCGGTGATCGGCGATGCCGCGCACGGCATGCACCCGATCGCCGGGCAGGGCCTGAACCTGGGCCTGCGTGACGTGGGCGCGCTGGTCGAAGTGCTGACGGACGGCATGCGCCTCGGCCTCGAGCCGGGCGATGCGCAATTGCTCGCGCGCTACGAAAAGTGGCGCAGCCTCGACAGCTTCATGGTCATGTCGGTCACCGACAGCCTGACGCGCCTGTTCGGCATCCCTGGCAAGCTGCCCAGCGCCGTGCGCCGCCTCGGCATGGGCGCGGTGCAGCGTATGCCGACCCTCAAGCGCTTCTTCATGGACGAGGCGCGGGGCATGTCGGGCAAGCTGCCGGAACTCTTGCAGGGCTAGGACGGATCGACATTCAGAAGATGGCGAGCCGAAAAAGGTGTTTTTACGGGATCCGGAGCGCAGCGTACTTTTAGTACGTGAGCACCGGAAGCGCGGAAAAGCGCCATTTGCAGGCCGTCAGGGCTGAATGTCGATCCGCCCTAGGCCCTACCCGGCTTTTCAGCCCTTCGGTTTGCCAGCCACGCTTGGCGGAACGGCCTGCGTGGGCGTTGCCAGCGGGCTCGGCTGGTCCACCTTGTGTCCTTCCGCATCCTTCAGCCGGCTCGGTTCGAGCATGGCGGTCGTCTCGAGCAGGTCGAGCGCGCGCTGGACGTCTTCGTAGCGGTGGGCGTCGGCGATCCATGTGTCGGCGGCTTCCGCGCCGGGCAGGCGCTCGACTTCCTTGATGGCATTGCCGATGCGCCGCGCGGTCAGCATCACCCGGGCGCGGTCGATGCGCGCCGAAGGCGAGACCAGCGCCGCGGAATCACGCCGCACGACGAAGAGCGCGCTGAACTCCGCAGTGGCCCGATCCCACAGGCTTTGCGTGCTTTCGGTGACGGTCAGCTCGGGCGAAAGCGCTTCGAGCCTTGCGGACAGCTCGTCGATGGTGACGGGATTCTTGCTGAAGGCGATGATCGTTTCCACCGCGCGCGGCTGGGCGTTCATGAAGCGCAGGCGCAACTGGTCGGCGACGTAGCTGAGCGGCTCGCCCCGGTCGATCATGCGGCGCGCGGCAAAGGCGATCAGCAGCCCCTCGGCGCGCGCGGCATTGCCCGATGCCGCATCGGTCTGGAAATCGATGCGCGAGAGCCGGTCCTCCAGCAGCGCCAGCCGGCCTTCGACCGACCCGAGCGCGGCCATTTGCGCGGCGGTGGCTTTCGGTGCGGGCTTGCCGGCTTCCTCGGCCTGCTGCGCGGGTTCCACCACGGTGTCCGCGAGCGTCGCAACGTCGGTCTCCTCCACGACGGGTTCGGGCAAAACGCCCGAAAGATAGCCGCGCGACGAGGCCCAGCCGACCACTGCCGCCCCGAGCACGAAGGCCATCAGGGCGATGAACACAGTGATGCTGCGCGAACGTGAACGACCCGTGGAAGAAGCGACTGGCGTAGAGAAGTCCTGCATTTAGCCTTGTTCTGGCAGTTGTGATCCCGATGAGGCCTCTTCGCACATCTGGGCCGCCAAGGCCAGCAAAGCGGCATCGTTGGGCTGATCGGCGCTGCGCAGCGTCCCCCAACCGGTTCCGGCGCGAGCGCTAACGCGCGGGCCGATGGTGGCCAGCAGCAGCCGGCCACGGTCTATTCCGGCGTTGTCGCACAGCCCCGCGAAGCGCGTGGCGGCCTCGCCCGAATGGAGCAGGACCAGCGCTGGTTCGGCAAGGTACGTGGCCAGATCGGGGGGCAGGGGCAGCGGCTCGCTCGCATAGACCTGACGGGTCGTGACCGCGATGCCTTCGGGCACGTCCAGCGCCACCCGTTCGCGCCCGGCAAGGCGCAGCAAGGTGCGGTGTTCCGGTCGCAGGGCGCGCAATATCTGCTGCAATCCGCCGCTGCCGGTTTCCACCACCTCAAGCCCGGCTGCGCGCGCCGCTTCGGCCGTTTTCGCGCCGACGGCATAGGCAGGCATTTCGCGATAGAGCGAAAGCGCCGCGCCTGCGTGGCGCAGGGCGTTGGCGCTGCCGAGCAGCAGGGCGTCGACCTGTTCGCGCGGTACTGGTTCCCAAGGCAGCGGGCGCACCGCGAACAGCGGACAGGCATGGGCATCGAGCCCCATCGCGCGCGCCGCGCGGACAGTCGCACTCGCCCCCGGTTCGGGCCGCAGGACGAGGACCGGAAGCGCCATTCAGCCGCCGGGGCCGCCGAAATGGACGGCGATGGCAGGCACGGCGCGGGCCAGCAGGTCGGCGGCAAGGTTCGCCGGGCCTTGCATGTCTCCCGCCGCGAAACGCGCTTCGCCCTCGACATGCTCGGCACCGTCCGGGCTGTAGAGCGCAGCGCGCATGGCGAGCTGGTCGCCCTCGGCGCGGGTGAGCACGGCGATCGGGCTGTGGCAATTGCCGCCGAGCCCGGCCAGCAGCGCGCGTTCGGCCAGTACTGTCGCGCGGCTGGGCGCGTCGTCGATGGCCGAGAGAAAGTCGCGGGTGCGGGCATCGTCGGCGCGGCATTCGATCAGGATCGCGGCCTGCCCTGGCGCGGGCAGCCAGCGTTCCTCGTCGAGGGGATGGCCGGTGCCGTGCTCGCCCAGCCGCGCGAGGCCGGCGGCGGCAAGGAAGGTTGCGTCGGCTTCTCCGGCGGCGAGCTTGGCCAGCCGCGTTGCCACATTGCCGCGGAAGGTCACGACCGTGCAGTCCGGCCGGGCGTGGAGGAGCTGGGCGGCGCGGCGCGGAGCGCTGGTGCCGACCACGGCACCCTGCGGCAGCGCGGCGATGCTTTCCGCGCCGATCAACACGTCACGCACGTCCGCGCGTTCCAGCACGGCGCCGATGGCGAACTGCGCGGGCCGCAGCGTTTCCACGTCCTTGGCCGAGTGCACGGCGAAGTCGATCTCGCCCGCCGCAAGCCAGGCGTCGAGTTCCTTGGTCCACAGGGCCTTGCCGCCGATTTCGGCCAGTGCGCGGTCCTGGATGCGATCGCCGCTGGCGGTAACGGCCACGATCTCTATATGCGCCGGATCGATTCCATGCGCCCGCGCCAGTCGGTCGCGCGCTTCCTCGGCCTGGGCCATGGCGAGCGGCGAGCGGCGGGTGCCGAGGCGGAAAGTCTGGTTTGGGGTATGTGTCTGCGTTTCCATGGGCGGCTTGTGCTACCCGCCAATGTCGTTCAGGGGAAGTGCGGCCAAAGATTATGAGTATGAGGATTGTTCTCGGCATAGAATCGTCGTGCGACGAGACGGCGGCAGCGCTGGTTACCAGCGAGCGCCAGATCCTTGCGCAGCGCATCGCTTCGCAGGACGATGTGCACCGCCCCTATGGCGGCGTCGTGCCCGAAATCGCCGCGCGCGCCCATGCCGAGCGGCTGGCCCCGATGATCGAGGCGACGCTGGCCGATGCCGGGATGACGCTGGATCAGGTCGATGCCATTGCCGCCACCGCCGGGCCGGGCCTGATCGGCGGCGTCATGGTGGGCCTCGTGACCGGCAAGGCGCTGGCGATGGCGGCGGACAAGCCGCTGATCGCGGTCAACCATCTGGAAGGCCACGCGCTTTCGCCGCGTCTGGCCGATGCCGATCTGGCCTATCCCTACCTCCTGCTGCTGGTTTCGGGGGGGCATTGCCAGATCCTGCTGGTCGAGGGTGTGGGCCAATTCCGCCGCCTCGCCACCACTATCGACGATGCGCTGGGCGAGGCCTTCGACAAGTCGGCCAAGGTGCTGGGGCTCGGCTATCCCGGCGGCCCGGCGCTGGAGCGGCTGGCGCTGCAGGGCGATGCGAAGAAGGTGCCGTTGCCGCGTCCGCTGATGGGCAGCGCGGAGCCGCATTTCTCCTTTGCGGGCCTCAAGAGCGCGGTGATGCGCGCCAAGCAGGCCATGCCGCTGCCGGTGCAAGGTTGTGTGGCGGGCAGCGTGATCCCGCCTGCCTATACCGACGCGGATATTGCGGCCTCCTTCCAGCAGGCCGCGATAGACTGCCTGATCGACCGCACCCGGCGCGCGATTGCCGGGGTGGGGCCGGTCAACGCGCTGGTCGTCGCGGGCGGGGTTGCCGCCAATACCGCGATACGCGGCGCGCTGGAGACGCTGGCCGATGACCACGGCCTGCCGTTCATTGCTCCGCCATTGGGACTGTGTACCGACAATGCGGCGATGATCGCATGGGCCGGTCTGGAACGGCTGGAGCAGGGGCAGTCCGATCCGCTCGACGTGGCGGCGCGGCCGCGCTGGCCGCTCGATCCGGATGCCGAGGCAGTGCGCGGCGCGGGAGTGAAGGCATGACGGCAGAGGTTGGCGTAATCGGCGCGGGCGCCTGGGGCACGGCTCTGGCGCAGACGCTGGCGGGCGGTCCCGACGGCAGGGGCGGCACCGAAGTCCTGCTCTGGGCGCGCGAGAGCGAGCTGGTCGAGCAGATCAATACCGAGCACCGCAACGGCCTTTATCTGCCGAGTGCCGAACTGGCCGAGACCGTGCGCGCGACGAGCGATCTGGCCGAACTGGCCGATCTGCCCGCGCTGCTGGTGGTCGTGCCCGCGCAGTTCCTCGCCTCGGTGATCGCGGGGCTGCCGAAGGGCGAGCGCGATCTTGTCCTGTGCGCCAAGGGTATCGAGGCGGAAACCGGGCGGCTGATGGCTGACGTCGCCGCCGATGCCGCGCCCGAGGCGCGTCTGGCAGTGCTTTCGGGGCCGACTTTCGCGCACGAGGTGGCAGCAGGGCTGCCTACCGCCGTCACACTCGCCTGCTCGGGCGGCGAAGACCAGTGGGACCGGCTCTCGCATGTGATCGCGCGTCCGGCTTTTCGTCCGTATTATTCCGACGACGTGACCGGGGCCGAGATCGGCGGTGCGGTCAAGAACGTGCTCGCCATTGCCTGCGGTGTGGTCGACGGGCTCAAGCTCGGGCAGAACGCCCGCGCGGCACTGATCGCGCGCGGCTATGCCGAGATGCTGCGCTTCGGCCTTGCGCGCGGCGCGCGGGCCGAGACGCTCTCGGGCCTGTGCGGGCTGGGCGATCTGGTGCTGACCTGCTCGTCGACGTCGAGCCGCAATTTCTCGCTCGGCCTCGCGCTGGGGCAGGGGCTGACCGCAGCCGAGGCGCTTTCGGGCAAGAACAGCGTGGCAGAGGGCGCGACCACCGCGCCCGTGCTGGCCGAACTGGCCCGCCGCGATGGGATCGAGATGCCTATCGTCGATGCCGTCTGCCATCTGCTCGACGGAGAAATGCCGGCTGGTGCCGTTGTCAGCGAACTCCTGGCGCGCCCGCTGAAGGCTGAGCAGGAGTCCGCTCTTTGAGCGAGCATACAAGCCGCGAGAACGTGGCGCGGGAAAGACGCGAGCAGGACGACATTGCCGCCTTGGCCAAGGGCGGGCGGACGAATTTCTTCGGCTTCTTCCTGCGCCTTGCCGCGCGCATCCCGTTTCTGTTCATCGCCGGCCGCGCCGCTGCTTATGGTCCGTCGGCGCTCGGCCGTTTCGCGTCCGCACTGGTGGTGATCGAGCTGACCTCGATGCTCTGCACGATGGGCGAGAAGCGCGGCCTTGCCCAGCGCCTCTCCGATACCGAAGGGCAGGTGCATCCGGCCAATGTCGTTGCCGACGGCACGATTCTGGCGGTGATCGCCTCGTGCGCCGCCGCGCTGTTCTTCTACCTCGTGCCCGAACCGATGTTTCCGGGCGGCAGATATACCGAGATCGATCGGCTGATCGTCATCGCCATTCCGCCGTTGACGCTGACCGAGATCTGGCTGGCCGCGCTCGCCTATCGCCTGCGCATCAGCCCCACGGTCTGGTCGCGCGCGATCGTGGAGCCGTGGACGATCTCGATCATGGCAGGCGCAATGATCTGGGTCGCGCCCGAAAGCGGCCTGACGCTGGCCTATGTCGCCTCTATCTTCGCTGCCGCGCTGACGGCGTTCATCCCGTTCTTGCGCGAATATGGCCTGCCGCGGGGCTGGCGGCCGAAGCCGCGCGAAATGCAGAAACTGGCGATGCGCTCGCTGCCGATCGCGCTGGCCGATGCCATCGAATGGGGCACGCGGCGCGTGGACATCTTCCTGCTGGGCTTCCTCGCGCCGCCCGCCGCGGTCGGCGTCTATTACGCCGCGCAGCAGGTCGCCAGCCTGCCGCAGAAGCTCAAGACCAGTTTCGAGCCGGTGCTGGGCCCCGTCATCACCCGCAATCTCAAGAAGAAGGACTATGCCGCGATTGCCCGGCAGGTCTGCCAGGTCGGCTTCTGGATCACGGCGGCGCAGGCGGGAATCGCGCTGGCTCTGGCGATCCCGGGCGAGGGCGTGATGGGCCTTGTCGGGCGCGAGTTCGTGGGCGGCACGGGCGCGCTCGCGTTCCTGCTCGCGGCCGAAGTCGTCGCCGCTACGGCCGTCGTCAGCGAAGCGGCGCTGATCTATATGGCGCGGGTCAGGAACCTCATGATCTCGGTGCTCACGATCGGCCTGCAGGCGGTGCTGACGCTCGGCGGTATCCTGCTGATGCAGCATCTGGGTTACAATCCGCTGTATCAGGCTGCGACGGCTGCGGCCGCGCTGATGCTCGCGTTGGGTCTGTCCTCGATCGTGAAATCGCGCATGCTGGCCCGCCGGCTGGGGCAGCCGATCAACAACTGGCGCTGGGCGCTGGTCTGGGCAGCGGCGCCGGCGGTGGTGCTGGGCTATCTTGCCACGCATTTCCTGCCGGAGTGGGCGGAATTGCTGTTCGGTATTCCCGCCATCCTCGGATCGTACATGTGGGTGATCTGGAAGAAGGCATTCGGCCCTGAAGACAGGAAGCTGTTCCAGAAAACAAAAACCGTACCGGCAGTATAGAAAAAGTCCCGGTCCGGTATGTTACCGTCGCGATGCATTCATTCGCGATTAAGCCGCTTTGCGGCGTTCTCCATGGCGGAAGGCGCGCTGTGGAGGGAAGATCATGTGGATTACGCGTAGCAAGGCTTGCGCCGCGGTCATGGCGATGACGTCGACCGCGGCTTTTGGAATTCTGGCGGGTTGCAGCGCAGCGAACCAGGCTCCCCCCGAAAGAGTGACCACGGTCGACATCAAGGAACCGCGCGGCAATGTCGCGCCCCCACCACCGCCGCCTCCCGCGCAAGCGACGACCAGCGCGGAACAGAGCGTTATCATCACCACCGGGCGCAAGGCAACGGCGGCGGACGTGGGGGCATCCATGGTGCCCGCGCCGGCCTATGCGCCGCCTCTGCAGGCCTATGCGCCGCCTCTGCAGGCCTATGTTCCGCCGGTCCAGATGGCGGTGGATCCGGGACGCGAGCGTTACGCGGGTAAGGAAGTCTCGCCCGTCCACCTCGTTCAGTCCGAGCCGGTCTCGACGTTCTCGGTCGATGTGGACACCGGCGCCTATGCCAATGTCCGGCGCTTCCTGACGCAGGGCAGGCTCCCGCCGCAGAGCGCGGTGCGGACCGAGGAGATGATCAACTATTTCCGCTATGCCTATCCGCGCCCCGACAGCCGCGAGGCACCGTTCTCGGTGACGACCGACGTGGCGACGACGCCGTGGAATCCGCATACGCGCCTGCTGCGCGTGGGCCTGCGCGGATACGATCTGCCGCGCAACGCCCGGCCGCCGGCGAACCTCGTGTTCCTGCTCGACGTGTCCGGGTCCATGAACTCGCCCGATAAGCTGCCCCTGCTCAAGACGGCGCTTTCGGGGCTGGCGGGCGAGCTGGGTCCGAAGGACCAGGTCTCGATCGTCGTCTATGCCGGCGCTGCGGGGCTGGTGCTGCAGCCGACCAACGATCCGCGCAAGATCCGCGCGGCGCTCGACCGGTTGCAGGCAGGCGGCTCCACGGCAGGCGCAGCCGGGCTCAAGCTTGCCTACAACATCGCCAGGGACAATTTCATCGAAGGCGGCGTCAACCGCGTGCTGATCGGCACCGACGGCGATTTCAACGTCGGCGTCTCCAACAACGACGATCTCATCGCGATGATCGAGAAGGAGCGCGACTCGGGCATCACGCTCACCACGCTTGGTTTCGGGCAGGGCAATTACAACGAAGCGATGATGGAGCAGATCGCCGATCACGGGAACGGCAACTATTCCTATATCGACACCGCGCTCGAGGCGAAGAAGGTGCTGGGCGACGAGATGAGCTCGACACTGTTCACCATCGCCAAGGACGTGAAGATACAGGTCGAGTTCAATCCCGCCGTGGTCAGCCAGTACCGCCTGCTCGGCTACGAGAACCGCGCCCTGCGCGAGGAGGACTTCGACAACGACAGGGTCGATGCCGGCGACATTGGCGCGGGCCATCAGGTGACGGCGATCTACGAGATCGTGCCTGCCGGCGCGAAGGGCTGGATCGCGCCGCGTCGCTACGACAGGGACGCGCCCATGGCCGGCAACCCGGCGAAGGAACTGGCCTACGTCAAGCTGCGCTACAAGCTGCCGGGCGGCGACACGTCGAAGCTGATCGAACGGCCGGTCCCGGCCAGCCTGATGGCCAATGCCCGGCCGGCGACCGGCGATTTCGCCTTTGCCAGTGCGGTTGCGGCCTTCGGCCAGACGCTGCGCGGCGATGAACTGATGAACGGCTATTCGGGCGAACAGATCGCATCGCTCGCCGGGACGCAGTCCGATTACTGGCGTCAGGAATTCCTCAAGCTGGTCGACATGGCCGATACGCTCAAGGGTGGCTGACAGGAGCGTTCGAAGACTCTAGGCTCGGCGGAATGAACCCCCGTCGAGCCTCGATCGTTGTCGCCGGAGCCGCCCTGTGCCTGGCGATGTCCTTTGCGGCGACCAACCTGCATGGGCCGGTATTCATTGCCGGGCTGGAACAGAAGGCTCTTGCCGCCCGCGATGCGGCGGGAGGCAAGGGGGTGAAGCTCGCCTTCAAGGACCGTTACGGCTGGATGACGCGCCATCCGGTCCTTTCCGGGGGGCAGAAGCTCGATGCCGCGACGCGCACCCGCGTTGCGGCGCAGGTTTCCCGGATTCCCGGTATCGGCGGTGTCCGCTGGGAGCGTGAAGGCGTGGGCGTGCCGGTGGCGACGCTGCATTGCCAGGACGATGTCGAGCGCATTCTCGAAACCCGTACGATCCGCTTCAGCGAAGCGAGCGCGCGGATCGACCCTGCCAGCGAAAAGCTGCTCGACGAGGTCGCTCGGGCGTTGCGGCCCTGCGTCGGCAGCATCATCGCGGTGATCGGGCATACCGATGCCGGCGGCAATCAGCAGGTCAATCTCGCGCTGTCGCTGGCGCGTGCCAATGCGGTGCGCTGGGCCCTGATCGGTCGCGGCATTCCGGCCGACGGCCTGCGCGCGGCCGGGGTCGGGTCGAAGCAGCCGATCGCCGGCCTCGATCCGCGCGATCCGGCCAATCGCCGCATCGAATTTTCGGTTATTTCCCCGGCGCCGATCAAGCCGACCCCGATCGATACGCCCGGGCCGGGATAAAGGGGGGCGAAGCACTATGAAAGGAACTCCACATGCCGCTATGGCTTGAGATGGGCGTCTCGGTGCTGCTGACTTACGGGGTCGGCTTCAGCATCGGCTGGCTGCTGTGGAATCGGAAGGGATAGTTACGTGCTGCAAATGATCGAGGCCAACTGGCTGATCTTCATCGCTGCGCTGCTGATCGGCATCGCCATTGCGTACTGGTTGTTCGTTCACGGCTCCAAACCCCCGAAACGCGAACGCCGGCCCGACGTTCTCGACGAAGGCGCGGCACCCGCGCAGCGCAACCAGTCGCTGATAGACGCACCGCCTGCCGCGCAGGTCGACGCGCCCGTGCATATCGATCCGCCCGCCATGGCGGTGACGATGGCCGGGCTGGGCGAAGTGATCGCGGTGGCTGCGCAGGAGGAAGTCGACAACGCCGCGCCGTCGCAGCCGGAACCGGCCAAGCCCGCGGAAACCGCAGCCGCTCCCGCCGGTGCGGACGATGACCTGCGCAAGATCAAGGGGCTGGGCCCCAAGATGCTGGCACTGCTGAACAGCATGGGCGTGACTCGCTTCGAGCAGATCGCGGCATGGACCGATGCCGATCTCGACGATCTCGACGGCAAGCTGGGCGCCTTCGCCGGCCGCCCGCGCCGCGACAACTGGGTGGAGCAGGCCAGGCTGCTCTCCGGCGGCGACACCGGGGCCTACGAGGCGAAGTTCGGCAAGCTCTGAACGGGTCGTTGCGCCGTTCTGCCGGCATGACGGGCGGCACCTTCTGCGTCCAGGTCTTGCAGGACGGCGCCGTAACGGCGGTCGATGCGCGATCCGCGCGGGCTTTTGCGCGTCACAGTCATGATGAATTCGGCATAGGACTGGTGACGGAAGGCGCGCAGCGTTCATGGAGCGGGCGTGGCCAGGTCGAAGCCGGGCCGGGCAACCTGATTACGGTCAATCCCGCCGAAGTGCACGACGGGATGCCGGTCGACGGGCCGAGGGCCTGGTCGATGCTCTATTTTTCGCCCGCGCTGGTTTCTTCAGTCGTTTCGGACCTGAGCGAGGGGCGGGTCTCCGGCGGGGAACTGCACGCGCCGGTTGTCGACGATGCGCGCATGGCTCGCCGTTTCCGCACGGCTCGCGCCGCCATCGCAAACGGGCAGGACGCGGAATTCGAAGAAGCGTTGCTGCTGCTGTTCGGTGCTCTCCAGAGCGCCGGTGAGACCACCCCGGGCGGAACCGCCACCGGCTTGAAGGCAGTGCGTGCGTGCATCGATGATGACCCTGCCGCGAGGCATTCGCTCGCGGCACTGGCGCGCGTCTCCGGCATGAGCCGGTTTCAGACGCTGCGCGGCTTTGCGCGGCTGACCGGCTTCACGCCTCGGGCCTATGTCATCCAGCGCCGCCTCGATCTTGCGCGAGGCCTGATCCGTCAGGGCTCGCCGCTGGCCGATGCTGCCGCAGGGGCGGGGTTTGCCGATCAGAGCCATATGCACAGGGCGTTCGTGGCGCGTTACGGCTTCACCCCGGGTGCTTACGCCATAGCGCATCGTCCCTGACGCGCAATTTCGTTCAAGAGCCCGGGGCAAGCCCCTGATACCGGTCCGCCGAAGCTACGGAGGGCCGGATGAAGACCACGAAACAAGGCGGAGAAAAAGGCAGCGACGTGATCAGGCCGGCGTGCGCGGAAGACCGCGCCGCCGTCCTTGCCATCATCAATGCCGCGGCCGAAGCCTATCGCGGCGTGATCCCGGCGGACCGCTGGCATGAGCCCTACATGCCAGCGGAAGAACTGGATGCCGAAATCGCGGCCGGTGTCGTCTTTTCCTGCTACGAGACAGGGCAGGGCATCGCCGGCGTCATGGGCGTCCAGCGCCGCTATAATGCCGATCTCATCCGCCATGCCTATGTGCTGCCCGAACGGCAGGGACATGGCCTCGGCACGGCTTTGATCGCGCATCTTTGCCGCGATCGGGAAAGGCCCATCCTCGTCGGCACCTGGCGCGCGGCGGAATGGGCTATTCGCTTCTACGAACGCCACGGCTTCACGCAGGTCGCCGGGGAAGACGCGGCACCGCTGCTGCGCACCTACTGGACCGTGCCGGAGCGCCAGATCGCGACATCGGTGGTCCTGACCCTGCCGGGGCTGGATCGGGAGGGCGCAGCGCGGCTCATGGCCGGCGCCTCGTGAAGAAGGCGCCGGCCTCTCGAATGCTTTCCCTGGCGGGGCAGGTAGCCTTCAGCTTCCCGCTGTGTAGCTTGCCTTCACGTCGCGCCGCATGGCCGCGCCGCTGTCGTCGCGCGAGTAGAACATGTGCCCGCCCGCATACATGTTCAGCCTGAGCCTGCCGGCCCGCGCGAAGTCCGGCATCTGGGCCATGATGAGCCGCGATCCGTAGTAGGGGCAGGACAGGTCGTCCCAGCCGTGAACGATGTCGACCGTCATCTTCGGATCGGTGGCCATTGCCTTGCGCAGGTCGCTTACCGGACTGTCGGTATCGTCGCGCTTCCATTCCTTGTTCACTTCGTAGGACAGGGCGTTGTAGCGGGCGTCGACCTTCCAGCCGACCTGCCGGGTCACGAAATCGACCATGGCCGACGTCGTGGGCGCGATGATCGTGGTCAGCAGCGGGTCGCTGTACTCGGGCGTGGCACTGGCCGGGAACGGATCGTAGGCGGTGTAGTTCGAATCGTAGACCGACCCGATGATGCCCTGCCCGCGCCGGATCTCGCGCAGGTAGGTCGTGATGTCGACGCGCCCGTCCATGCGGCGCACCAGCGCGGGATCGAGCCCGGTCAGCTCCGCGACCTTGGCCGAGAGCCGGTCGGTCGCGGCCTTGTCGCCCGGACCCGCGAGGAAGTCCTGCACGAACTGGGTGCGCATGTAGGTTTCGACCGGGCCCATCGTCGTGGCGTCGAGGTGCTTGCCCTGCCGCTCGAAGTTGCCTGCGGCCATCGAGGGCAGGTTGATCATCCAGGGCAGCGGCGAAAGGGCATCGTCCTCGCCGATCGCCGGTGGATCGAGATAGGGCGAGACCAGCGTCATGCCCGAGATGCCGACGCCCATCTGCGTCTGCAGGTAATAGGCCAGGCGCGGCACGCGGTAGCCGCCATAGCTTTCGCCGGTAAGGTACTTGGGGCTGGTCAGCCGGTCGTTGGCGACGAGCCAGTCGTAGATGATGCGACTGAGGTAATGAATGTCGGCGTCGGCTTCGTAGAAGTCCTTCTTGGTCTTGTCCTTGTCCTCGCGGCTGCGCGAGAAGCCGGTGCCGATCGGGTCGATGAAGACGAGATCGGTGAAGTCCAGCCATGAATTGGGATTGTCGCGCAGCACCGCCGGATCGGAGGGCGCGTCGCCCTGTGCGCCGAAGGGTATCCGCTTGGGCCCGATCGCGCCGAGGTTGAGATAGACCGACGCCGCGCCGGGGCCGCCGTTGAACGCGAAGGTGACGGGCCGCGAGGTCGGTGCGCCGGGCACGGTGTAAGCGGTGTAGACGACCTCGCCGATCAGCTTGCCCTTGTCGTCCTTGACCGGCAGTGCGCCCACCGTGGCGGTGTAGTTCACCGTCTTGCCGCCGATCACGGCCGACTGCTTGATCGACCTGGCGTCCGGGAAGGGGGTGAACTTGTCTTCGCTCTTTTCAGCGGTCTTGGCGTCGTCGGCCTTGTCGGCCGCGTGGAGGACCGAGCCGGACGCGGCCAGTAGCAGCGCCGAGCAGGCAAGGGTCAGGAATCGCATGGAACGTCGCACCTCGATTGCAGTGTGCCCCGGGGGGAGATGGGACCACTTTAGCGGCGCGACATGGTGCGGCAAGGGGGCGGCGCGGGGCGGCTCCGAACGCCGCCCCGCGCACTGGATCAGGGCAGCATCGTTCCGGTTTCGATGAAGCGCTTGTGCCAGGACAGCGCTTCGCCGGGGATCGAGGGCGACTGCAGGCCATAGGATTCCTTCTGCGCCCGCGCGTAGTAGTCTTCCAGCATCGGCCGGTAGGTCGGATGCGCGCAATTGGCGATGATGACTTTCGCGCGCTCCTTGGGGCTGAGGCCGCGCAGGTCGGCAAGGCCCTGCTCGGTGACGATCACCTGCACGTCCTGGTTGATGTGGTCGACATGGCTCGCCTGCGGCACGATCGCCGAGATGTCGCCGCCCTTGGCGGTCGAAGGCGTCACGAAGATCGAGATATAGGCATTGCGCGCGAAGTCGCCCGAGCCGCCGATGCCGTTCTGGATGCGCGAGCCCATGACGTGGGTGGAATTGACCGCGCCGTAGATGTCCGCCTCGATCAGCCCGTTCATGGCGATGCAGCCCAGGCGGCGCACCAGTTCCGGGTGGTTGCTGATTTCCTGCGGGCGCAGGATCATCTTGTCGCGGTAGCGGTGCATGTCGCGGTTGATCCGCTCGGCCGCCTCGGGGCTGAGCGAGAAGGCCGTGGCGCTCGCCATGCGCAGCTTGCCCGTGTCCAGCAGGTCCAGCATGCCGTCCTGGATCACCTCGGTATAGGCGGTCATGGCGTCGAAGGGGCTGTCGACAAGGCCGGTCAGCACGGCATTGGCGATATTGCCCACGCCCGACTGGATCGGCAGCAGCGAAGCGGGCAGGCGCCCGACTTTCACTTCATGGCCGAGGAATTCGAGGATGTTCCCGGCAATCGCGCGGGCCTTGTCGTCAGGCGGCGAGAACGGCGCGTTGCGGTCGGGCGCGTCGGTTTCGACGATGGCGACGATCTTCTTCGGGTCGCAGCGCAGCGTCTTCTCGCCGATGCGCTCGTCCGGCTTGACCAGCGGGATCGGCATGCGGTGCGGCGGCAGGGCCGTGCCGTAGTAGATGTCGTGCATGCCCTCGAGCGCTTCGTTCTGCCACGAATTGACCTCGAGGATCACCTTCTCGGCGCGATCGAGCCAGGTCTTGTTGTTGCCCACCGAGGAAGACGGGATCAGCGAACCGTCCTCGCGGATGCCGGTGATCTCGATCACTGCGGTGTCCAGCGGGCCGAGGAAGCCCTGCCAGGCCATCGGCGCGACCTGGCTCAGGTGCATGTCGAAGTAGTTCATCTCGCCCTTGTTGATCCGCTCGCGGGCGACGGGATCGGAATTGTAGGGCAGGCGGAAATCGATGCCATTGGCCTTGGCCAGCGCACCGTCGAGTTCCGGGCCGGTAGAGGCGCCGGTCCACATGGAGACCTTGAAGGGATTGCCGGCTGCGTGCTGTTCCTCGATCCGGGCAGCCAGTGCCAGCGGGACGGCCTTAGGGTATCCCGAACCGGTGAACCCGCTCATGCCAACGGTGGTGCCGTTGTCGATCAGTGCGGCAGCATCAGCTGCACTCATGATCTTCGAACGCAGCGCGTGGTTGCGGATACGCATAGCCTCTCCATCTCAATCCTGATTGAGAAAGCGAGTTGCCTGTCAACGCGCAAAATAACAGTGCAAAGGTGGTGAAGTTTGTTGCGTTTTATGCAACTATGGTCGTCACCACCCCCTTCTCAGGGCACTTTTCGGACTGCCTGATTGGGCATCGCTGCCGGTTTGCGCAGCTTCAATCGCGCGGCACGCTGCTGAGAGGCGCGCACTTCCTGCCGCGCCTTGCCGGCCCAGTTGCCCTGCGTGTTCTCGTCGAAGACCACCTCATTGCGTTCTGCATTCGGATGGGCGTTCTGGCGGGCCTTCAGCGCCTTCACATAGGCATCGCCGAGCGCGTGGATCCGGGTGCGGCACAGCTGGTCCGCGCAGTCGTGAGCCCAGATCGGCTCATAGGTCCTGAACAGGTCCTTTCCGTAGATGTCGATCGCGGCGACCTTGCTTTCGAGAATGATCGCCTTGCCCTTCTTGTCCGCCTCGACCGCGTGGCGGATCATGATCTGCGCCGTTGCCATCGAGGGATACTTGGGCTGGGCGCGCATTTCGTTGAGGATGCGGTTGCCCGTCATTTCCGCCACGCCCTTGATCGCCACGCCGCAGAAGTTGAGCGGCAGGTAGGAGCACTGGTCATAGTACTTCTTGATATAGGCGGCGCGCCAGTCGAACACTTCCTTTTCCATGGGATCGGCGGGCGGCTGCTGCGCGCCGGGCTGATCCTTGCTCACGGTCGGCGAATAGAAATACTCGCGCGAGCAGACGGTCTTCTCGTGGCAGGTGAAGGTCACCCCGTCGGGCGGTAGGGTGACGGCCACTTGCGGGAACCAGACCGGCCAGTTCCAGTCATGCGACCAGACCGCGACATCGACGAAGAGCCTGGCATTGAGGCCGGGCGTGACCTCAAACGCCAGCGAATATTCGGGATGGCCGATAGAGAAGCTGCTCGAATGATCCTTGGGATCGATGGTCAGCGGATAGGTCTGGCCCGAACTCGTCATCAGCCTGACTTGTCCCGACAGGTTGTCCTTGAGCTGCAGTTGCAGCCGGTCGGAGGTCAAGCCGACCTTGACCGCGGGCAGCACCTTGGCGCCGACCACGCCGAAGTTCGCCAGGCCGCCGAGCAGGTCGGGCTGGTCGAACACGACATCCGTGTTGATCGCGCCGCCGGGGCCGGGTGAGGGCGGCTGGAACTGGCCGTTGGTGAACGGCGCGGGAAGCCCTTCGGTCAGGTCCTTGCCGGCATTGGCGGAGATACCGCCGCTGTGGAAGGGGACCTTGTAGTTCACCCCGGCATAGGCCGTCAGTTCGGCCACCAGTTCGCGGCCCTTGAAGACCTGCGATCCGTCGAGCCCGGTTTCCTCATAGTCGCGCGGGCTGCCGTTCACCGGCTGGAAGACCGGCGCGATCGAGGCCGATTCCTTGTCCCCGACACGGTTGTAGGCATAGAGGCCGCTCACGCTGATCGGGAAGCGCAGGCCGAAACCGTATCCGAAACCGGCAAAGGCTTCGATGTAGTAGGTCTTCTTGCAGCTCACGAGGCAGGTCTTGATCGTGATCGAGACCCGACGGCGCCATTCGTGCTCGCGCCCAAGAGTAAAGCCGGTGAGCAGGATGTGCGGTTGCAGCGTGCGCTCGGCATCGACCTTTTCCGGCATGTGCAGGGCCGGCCGCTTGCGCACGGCGGCGCTGAGCGCAGGTTGCTTGGCCAGCTGCAGCTTGCGTTCCACCGGAACGAACATCACTTCCTCGATCTGGACGTCCGCCGCGTTGACCATCTCGTTCTCGAGCTGGTCGTCGGGCAGCGCGGCAAGGCGCGCAGCCTCCGCGGCGCCAAGCTCCGCTTCCACCTGTTTGCGCTGGGCGGGGTCGTTCATCATCGCGCGAAACTGCGCGATGCCCTGGGCAAAGTCGGCCTGCTCGCTCGCGGCTTCCTTGTCGGCTGCGGCGATGGCCTGCTGGCGCTTGGCCGGGTTGGCAATGTAGCGCGGATTGCCGGGGGCGGCATAGGCGGCGGAGCGGGCCGAGGCGCTCTTGCGCACGAAGCATCCCGCACCGGCCTGTGTCAGTTGCGCGCTCTTGGCCGGGGTGGAACAGGCGCCGGGCTTCATGCGGTAGGAGAGGTACTGGCGCACGACCAGGCCCTTGTCGATCCGGCTCGCCTCGGTATCGCTGGCAAGAACCTGCACCAGCGCGCTATGCTGGCGCAGTCGGCTGGCAAGGTTGCCGAGCGCGGCGGGATTGTCGAGCACCGGCCGCAGATCGAGCTTGTCCGGCCCCAGCGCGATCACCGGGCTCCGGCGTAGCGCGGCGGCGGTGTAGCGCTGCCGGACGGGCAGCGAACGCAGTGCCTCGCTGGTGGAGCCGGGCTTGAGCGTAACCGCGCTGGCCGGCGCGGTCGCCTTGGGCACGACGGGAGGCTGGATTTCCGTTTCGGCCTTTTCGACGCGCAAGGCGGGCCGCAGCGTCATCTGCTGGGCCTGGGCCGTTTCAACCTGCACGAACAGACACGACGTGCCGCCGCAAACGGCCAGCCATCCAAAGATCCACTTCGCCATGATGCTCTCCCTCACTGGCCGCGGATGATCCCGGTTCGACACGCAGGAGCTGCGCAACGGCAGGCGAGGTTAAACTAAACGACTTCGTGAAAGGAAAATTGCGCGAGAACAAATAACGGGGATTTAAGCATATCGCCGGCGCGCGGCGATTACGCTGCCGATTTTCGAACGGTCAGCTGCAATCCCAGAGCGTTGAGAACGGCCATCAGCGTATCCAGCGTCGGATTTCCATTTTCGGAAAGCGCATTGTAGAGCGCCTGACGCCCAAGCCCGGACTTTCGGGCGATTTCGCTCATGCCCTTGGATCGGGCGACATCACCGAGAGCGCTGGCGATATGCCTTGGGTCATTCCCTTCCATGGCAGCCTCCAGATAATAGAGGATGTCCTCCTCGGTTTCGAGGTAATTGGCGGGTTCAAACGGTCTTGTCTCCATCGGAGCGCTCTATCTCTGCCTTGAGCCGCTTTGCTTCTGCAATATCGGCTTTCTGCGTCCGCTTGTCGCCTCCGCACAGGAGAATGACAAGCTCCTTCCCGCGCCGGAAGTAGTAGACGCGATAGCCCGGCCCATAATCGATCCGCATTTCGAAGACGCCGCCCTGTACGGACTTGTGATCTCCAAAATTGCCGTTCGATGCGCGTTTCAGACGATCGACGATCCTCGCCATCGCCCTGCGATCGCGCAGGGAACCAAGCCAGTCGGCGAAAACCGGGGTTTCCGAGAGCTGGAAGGTTTGTCCTGTATATAGGACAGATGGAGGGTTGTCACGGTCTTTGGTCATGGCTGCCTCGCATCGGAGTGGATTACTGTGACGTTGTAATCACAGGATACGAAGTGTTTGAATCGCGCGCGACGGACGGTTCGGGTGAGACTTCGTCCTACCGTATCCAGTTTCCGTGGCTGGAAAATTCTGACCATTGCTGCCTCGATCAATGAAACAGCCTTCACTGAACACTGATATCATTCGTACACGCCCCGGAACGGGTTCCGGGGCAGAAAAAGAAACGTAACCTACCGCCCCCACTTCTTCTGCGTTTTCCCATACCGCATCTTCCGCGTACCGGGCTTGCCCTCGTTGCTGCGCCCCACCTTCGGCGCCTTGTGCTCGCCCTCGGGCAGGCCCAGCTCGGTCGCCTCCAGCCGCCGGATTTCGTCACGCAACCGCCCGGCCTCCTCGAATTCCAGATCCGCCGCTGCCGCGCGCATCCTGCCTTCGAGTTCCTCGATGTAGGCGCGCAGGTTGTGGCCGACGAGGTTGTTGCGCTCGTCGTCTTCGAGATCGACGACCACGCCGTCCCTGCTGGCGGTGTCGGCTACGATGTCGGCGATGCGGCGTTTGATCGTCTGCGGAGTGATGCCGTGCTCGGCGTTGTATTCTTCCTGCTTGGCGCGGCGGCGGTCGGTTTCGGCGATGGCGCGTTCCATCGAGCCGGTCATGCGGTCGGCATAGAGGATCACGCGGCCGTCCACGTTGCGCGCGGCGCGGCCGATGGTCTGGATCAGTGACGTCTCGCTGCGCAGGAAGCCTTCCTTATCCGCATCGAGAATGCACACGAGGCCGCATTCGGGAATGTCGAGCCCCTCGCGCAGCAGGTTGATGCCCACCAGCACGTCGTAGACGCCCATGCGCAGATCGCGGATCAGCTCGATGCGCTCCAGCGTCTCGACGTCGGAGTGCATGTAGCGCACGCGCACGCCCGCCTCGTGCATGAATTCGGTGAGGTCCTCGGCCATGCGCTTGGTGAGGGTGGTGACGAGCGTGCGGTAGCCCTTGGCGGCGGTTTCCTTGCACTCGTTGATGCAGTCCTGCACCTGATCCTCGACCGGGCGGATCGTCACCGGCGGATCGATCAGGCCGGTGGGGCGGATGACCTGTTCGGCGAAGACGCCGCCGGTCTGCTCCATTTCCCAGCCGCCGGGCGTGGCGGAAACGGCAACCGTCTGCGGGCGCATCGCATCCCACTCGTTGAAGCGTAGCGGGCGGTTGTCGATGCAGCTCGGCAGGCGGAATCCGTATTCGGCGAGCGTCAGCTTGCGCCGGTGGTCGCCGCGCGCCATCGCGCCGATCTGCGGCACCGTCTGGTGGCTTTCGTCGACGAAGAGCAGCGCGTTGTCGGGCAGGTATTCGAACAGCGTCGGCGGTGGCTCGCCCGGCAGGCGGCCGGTAAGGAAGCGCGAATAGTTCTCGATGCCTGCGCAGGACCCGGTGGCAGCGATCATCTCGAGGTCGAAATTGGTGCGCTGTTCCAGCCGCTGGGCTTCGAGCAACCGGCCTTCGCCTTCCAGCTCCTTGAGGCGCTCCTGCAGCTCGAAACGGATCGCTTCGCTGGCCTGCTTCATCGTCGGGCCGGGGGTGACGTAGTGCGAATTGGCATAGACGCGCACTTTGTCGAGAGTTGTGCCCTTCTTGCCGGTGAGTGGATCAAACTCGGCGATCTCCTCGATCTCATCGCCAAAGAAGGACACGCGCCATGCCATGTCCTCGTAATGTGAGGGGAATATTTCAAGATTGTCGCCGCGCACGCGAAATGTGCCGCGCGAAAAGGCGGCGTCGTTGCGCTTGTACTGCAGGGCGACCAGCTTGCGGATAATCTCTCGCTGGTCCTGAGTCTTGCCAGCCTCCAGATCGAAGATCATCGCGGAATAGGTCTCGACCGAGCCGATGCCGTAGAGGCACGAGACCGAGGCGACGATGATCACGTCGTCGCGTTCGAGCAGCGCGCGCGTGGCCGAGTGGCGCATGCGGTCGATCGCCTCGTTTACCGAGCTTTCCTTCTCGATGTAGGTGTCCGACCGGGGGACGTAGGCCTCGGGCTGGTAGTAGTCGTAGTAGGAGACGAAATACTCGACCGCGTTGTCCGGGAAGAAGTCCCTGAACTCGGCATAGAGCTGGGCGGCGAGGATCTTGTTGGGCGCGAGGATCAGTGCCGGGCGCTGCAGCTGCTCGATCACCTTGGCCATGGTGAAGGTCTTGCCCGACCCGGTGACGCCCAGCAGCACCTGCGTCTTCTCGCCTTCGCGCGCGGTGCCGACCAATTCGGCAATCGCCGTGGGTTGGTCGCCGGCGGGCTGGTAGTCCGACACGATCCGAAACTTTTTGCCGGGAAGGGACTTTTCGGGGCGCTGCGGCTTGTGGGGGACGAAGCTGCCGGAGGTGTCCGGCTCTTCGAGCCCACGGCGGATGATCAGTTCGGCCATGGCGGAACATATGGAGTATACGCCGGTCCGTCGCAATGAGTCGTTGGCCGATCCGGCATTGGCACCGGGCAGGGGCGATGATAGCTCTGCGCGCCCCTGGTCCGGCGGCGCCGGGCAGCGAGGGCAGGCAAGGAAGGGAACGCGACATGACGGATGTTTCGATGGCGAAGGCAATGCGCAAGGGCGCGGTCGCGGCACTGCTGACGGCGGCGATGCTGCCGCTGGCGGCCTGCGGCTCGAAGGAGGAGGCCGCGAGCGAGAACGCGGCTTCGTCGGGCGAGGCGAAGTCCATCGAGGAGGTCCAGAGTGCGGCGGGCAAGCTGGAGCGTCCCCGGCCCGGCTCCTACAAGCAGACCATCGAGATCCTCGACATGCAGATCGCCGGCCTGCCCGAGGGCATGGCCGAACAGATGAAGACGATGGGCCCCAAGGCCCAGACCCACACGATCTGCATTACCGACGAGGACACCGACAAGGGCTACAAGGACATGCTCCAGAACGTCGGCAAGGGTGGGAACTGTACTTATTCCAAATTCGATGTGTCGGGCGGCAAGCTGGATGCCCGGATGCATTGCACCATGCCCGATTCGGGCGAGGCGACGATGACCATGAACGGCACGGTCAGCGAAACCGGTTCGGACGTGATGATCGGCATGAACACCAAGGGCGGACAGGCGCCGATGGGCGACATGAAGATGACCATGCACCTCACCACCGAGCGCGTCGGCGACTGCGCATCATGATGCGCGGGTAGATGGACGGAAGGCAGGAAGACGACGTGAACGATACTGTGCGGCAGCCAACGGGGTCGTTGCGCGAGGCGATTGCCCGGCGCGCGGCCTTCGTGCGCGAGCCGCATCCCAAGGGTGTCGCCAAGCCGCCGCTGCAGCTCATGCTGGCCGAGCTGCTCTCGCTTTATCGGGGGCGCAACAAGGGGCCGGACGTAAGGCCCGCCGCGCACCCTCTGCCGGTGATGCTGCTGCCCGGTTTCGGCTCGCATCCCCGGCGGATGAAGCCGATGGCCGATGCGTTGACCGCCGCGGGACACCATGTCCACGAGTGGGGGCTGGGCTTCAACCTCGGCCCGAACCCGGCCAACTTCGCTTTCCTGATGCGCCGGGTGGGCGCGATCGCCCGCGAGCACAAGGCGCCCGTCGCGCTTGTAGGCTGGAGCCTGGGCGGGTTGTTCGCGCGCGAGATCGCCCGGCGCGAACCGCAGATGGTCGCCAAGGTGATCACCATGGGCACGCCCTTTTCCGGCGATCCGCGCGCCAACAATGCGTGGAAGGCCTATCAGGTGGTGACCGGCCATTCGGTCGATACACCGCCGATCGAGTGCGATTTTTCAGTCAAGCCGCCGGTACCGACGATCGCCTTGTGGAGCCCGCGCGACGGCATCGTCGCGCCGCGCGCCGCCTGCGGCTGGCCCGAAGAGCGCGACCGCGCGGTTTCGGTCCGGTGCTCCCACCTCGATTTCGCCAGCGCTTCCCGGGTCGTTGCCGAAGTCCTGCGCCAGCTCGACAGAGAGGATTGATTTTCCGCCCCCTGCGCGCAGACTGCGGGGAAAGGCGCTGAAAGTAGGCCCCCCAATCCACTCATCCTGAGCTTGTCGAAGGGTGTCGACCGGGTGCCGTGCCAGTATCCTTCGACAAGCTCAGGATGAGCGGGAGCAGGGCGGCGCATTGCGGCCGCATGGGGAGAGAGAAAAGATGCCAGAAATCTGGAGAGCGGGGGGCTCGAACACCGGCGCCACGCCCGAACTGGCGCGCGCGATCGAGGCCGAGGGCTGGGACGGGCAGATGTTCATGGATTCGCAGTGCCTGTCCGCGGATCCCTATGCGCAGATGGGCGTCTGGGCCTGTTCGACCGAACGGATCAGGCTTTCGACCGGGGTGACCAATCCGCTGACGCGCAATCTCGCGGTGACCGCGAACGCGGCGGCGACGATCCACGCGATCAGCGGCGGCCGCGCGGTGCTCGGCATCGGCCGCGGCGATTCCGCGCTGGCCTATCTCGGCCATGCGCCGGTCGGCCTCAAGCGCTTCGAACAGGCGATCCGCCATCTGCAGGTGCTGCTTTCGGGCGGCGAGATCCCCTTCGACGAATTCGGATCGGCGGGCGATGCGCCGTCGGTCCATTCGCTTTCGCTGGGCAACCGGCCGGAAGGGGTGCGGCTGAAATGGCTGCCCGAGGGGCTCTCGAAGGTCCCGCTCGATGTCGCCGCGACGGGGCCGAAGGTGATCGCCATGTCGGCTCCGGTCGCCGAGCGGGTGACGTTCAGCGTCGGTGCCGATCCCGAACGGATGCGCTGGGCGCTCGGCCAGGCCCGACGGGCGCGCGCGGATGCCGGCCTCGGCGACGCCGGTATTTCCTATGGCGCCCAGCTCGTGATTGTATGCCATCCGGACGAGCAGACGGCGATGGATGTGGCCATGCACATGGCCCCGCCGCTCGCCCGTTTCCAGACCATGCAGGGCCAGGTCGGCCCCGCCGATGCCACGGCCAGCGAGAACCTCGGCAAGATCCGCGAAGGCTACGACATGACCGAGCACGGCAACGTGGCCTCGAAGGAGCGCATCGTCGGCGGCACGCTGTCGCCCGAATTCGTCAAGCGCTTCGCTGTCGTCGGCACGCCCGGGCATTGCTTCGAGCGCCTGCGCGAACTGATGGCGCTGGGGCTGGAACGCATCGTCGCGGTGGGACCGGGCTTCTACCCCGCCGACTGGGGCGAGGCGGCGGGGCTCTTCGCCAAAGAGGTACTTCCGGCGCTCAGGACGGGATAAGGCGACGGGGCGATGGCGAGGCCCGTCCACATTCCCCGAAAGCCGGCATGTCAGCTTGCGCCGAGATCCTTCTTGCGCTGCAGGTATTCCTCGCGGTCTATCTCGCCGCGGGCATAGCGTTCATCCAGAACTTCCAGCGCGGTAGGGCGGGGGCTGTCGTTCCGTTTTGAATCGTCGCTGCCAAGGCGCCTGACCAGTGCCAGCGTTATCACGACGACGGCCACGAGGATCACCAGCCAGAAGATCCCGTGGGCAATGCCCCAGCCTTGCCAGCCATAGCCCATCATGGCGCCGGTTCCGTCGTGCATGTGCCAGCCGTAGTCGGCCTGAACCTGGCCGGTCACGGCTGGAATGAACAGAAGTGTTGAAGTCGACATCGGTGTTCTCCTTCATCGTCAACGAAGTTCGGCGTCGGTGGATGGCGCGGCGTTGGCGAGTTCGCTCAGGATCGGGCAATCGGGGCGTTCGTCGCCGTGGCAGCGCTCCGCGAGTTCGTTCAGCGTTGCGCGCATGGCCTGCAGCTTGGCGATTTTCTCGTCGAGGGCCTCGATGTGTTCCAGCGCCAGGTGCTTCACCTCCGCGCTGGCCCGCTCGCGGTCCTCCCACAAGCCGAGCAGCGTGGCGATTTCCGCCACGGAGAAGCCGAGGTCGCGGGCATTGGCGATGAAGCGCAGGCGATGGACGTCGCGCTCGTCGTAGTCGCGGTAGCCGCTGTCACGCCGCGCGGGCGGCGGGACGAGGCCGATCCGCTCGTAGTGGCGGATCATGCGCTGCGAGACGCCGCTCCTGGTCGAGGCAAGCCCGATGTTCACAGCGATACCCGGTTGAGCCGCAGCGCATTGCTGACCACGCTCACCGAGGACAGCGACATGGCCGCCGCCGCGATGACCGGCGAGAGCAGGATGCCGAACACGGGATAGAGCAGGCCCGCCGCGATCGGCACGCCGGCGGAATTGTAGGCGAACGCGAAGAACAGGTTCTGGCGGATGTTGCGCATGGTCGCCTGGCTCAGGCGGCGGGCGCGGACGATGCCGGTCAGGTCGCCCTTGAGCAGCGTCACGCCGGCGCTTTCGATGGCGACATCGGTGCCCGAGCCCATGGCAATCCCGACATCCGCCGCGGCGAGTGCCGGCGCGTCGTTCACGCCGTCCCCGGCCATGGCGACGGTGCGGCCTTCAGCCTTGAGGCGGGCGACCACGGCGCTTTTCTGGTCGGGCAGGACTTCTGCTTCCACTTCACTGATTCCGAGCTGCCGGGCGACGGCATCGGCAGTGGTGCGGTTGTCGCCTGTCAGCATGACGACGCGGATGCCGTCCTCCCGCAGCGCGGCAAGCGCTTCGGGCGTCGTTGATTTGACCGGATCGGCGATGGCGATGATTCCGGCCACCTTTCCGCCGATGCCGGCATAGATCGCCGTGGCGCCCTGTTCGCGCAGCGTATCGGCCTGCTCGCGCAGGGGAGCGGCGTCGATGCCTCGCTCGCCGAGAAAGCGGGCGCTGCCCAGCACGATTGCTGCGCCTTCCACGGTGCCGAGCGCGCCCTTGCCGGTGGGGGAATCGAAATCGCCCACCGGGGGCAGGGCAAGTTTTCTGCTTTCGGCCTCGGCCACGATGGCTGCGGCAAGAGGGTGCTCCGAGGCGCGCTCGACGGCTGCTGCGAGGCGCAACAGTTCGTTTTCACTCCATGCCCCGGCAGCCACGACCTGCGTCACTCTCGGCTTGCCTTCGGTCAGCGTGCCGGTCTTGTCGACGACGAGGGTGTCGATTTTTTCCAGCCGTTCGAGCGCTTCGGCATTGCGGATCAGCACGCCAAGCCCCGCGCCGCGGCCGACGCCGACCATGATCGACATCGGCGTGGCCAGCCCGAGCGCGCAAGGGCAGGCGATGATGAGCACGGATACGGCGGCGATCAGGGCATGGGCGAAGCGCGGCTCCGGCCCCCACAACGACCACGCGGCAAAGGCGATCACGGACACCAGCAGCACGGCGGGCACGAACCAACCCGCCACGCGGTCCGCCAGCCCCTGGATCGGCGCGCGCGAGCGCTGTGCCTCCGCTACCATCTGGACGATGCGCGAGAGCATCGTGTCGCGGCCGATCTTCTCGGCGCGCACGACGAGCGCACCGGTCTGGTTGATCGTGCCGCCAATGACCGTGTCGCCCGCCGCCTTGGCGACCGGCATCGCCTCGCCGGTGATCATCGCTTCATCGAGCGCGGAGCGGCCGTCTTCGACCACGGCGTCGACCGGCACTTTCTCGCCGGGCCTTATGCGCAGGCGGTCTCCGACCTCGACGTCTTCGAGCGGGACCTCGGCCTCGCTGCCGTCATCGGCGATCCGGCGCGCGGTCCTGGGCGCGAGTTCGAGCAGCGCCTTGATCGCGCCCGACGTGCGTTCCCGCGCGCGCAGTTCGAGAACCTGCCCGAGCAGGACGAGGACGGTGATGACGGCCGCGGCCTCGAAATAGACCGAGACCGTTCCGTCCGCGCCGCGAAAGGATGGCGGGAACAGGCCGGGCGCGAGCGCGGCGATCATGCTGTAGGCCCAGGCTACGCCGGTGCCCATGGCGATCAGCGTGAACATGTTGAGGTTGCGCGACTTCAGCGACGCCCAGCCGCGCGCGAAGAACGGGGCACCCGCCCAGAGCACGACCGGCGTGGCCAGAACGAGTTGTATCCATACCGATGTCCGGTCTGGAACGAGATGATGGATGGCGGGAATGAAATGCCCGCCCATTTCCAGCAGGAAAACCGGCAGCGCCAGCACCAGCGCGACCCGGAAGCGGCGGCTCATGTCGGTCAGTTCCTCGCTCGGGCCGGCATCGAGAGATACCGTTTCCGGCTCCAGCGCCATGCCGCAGATCGGGCAGGCGCCGGGATGATCCTGCCGGATCTCGGGGTGCATGGGGCAGGTCCACAGGGTGCCGGGCGCCACCGCCTGTTCCGGTTCGTCCATCGGATTCAGGTAGCGTTCGGGATCGGCCTCGAATTTCGTGCGGCAACCGGCGCTGCAGAAGAAGAAGTCCTGTCCCTCATGTTCCGCGCGGTACCTGGCCGTCGCGGGGTCGACTTTCATGCCGCATACCAGATCGCGCGCGGCTCCGTCGGTATGGACAGCGTGGGCATGGTGATCGTGATGGCACTGCGTCATCGGGTGTCTCCTGCACGTGACGCTGCGCTATATGGACCTTGACATCATGTTAGAGTCAAGGGGTCGATCATGATGTCCGGGCCTGAAAAGCGCCGATCCGCTTTCCTACTGGCGCTTCGCCTGTCACCCTGCGTGCGGCTTCCGTTTGCCCTGCTCTTTGAACCGTCGGTTTGCGTTCTGGTCGCGTGTGAAATTCTGAATGAACCAACATGTTGTAAACATGCGACTTTATGAAATTCGCCATGGCCGCTGTGGGTGAAGTTCGAAGTTCACGCGCGCGGGGGCTGCCTGCGATAGCTGAGCGCTTCGGCCACGTGGATGCGGCCTATGTCCTTCGCGCCGGCAAGGTCGGCAATGGTGCGGGCCACGCGCAGGATGCGGGTGTAGCCACGGGCCGAGAGGCGCATGGCCTCGGCCGCCTGCATGAGGAGCTTGCGGCCGGCCTCTTCGGGGGTGGCGTGCAGTTCCAGCAAGTCGCCGTCGAGGTCGGCATTGGTGCGCTTGCCCGTGCCGTCCAGCCGCGCGGTCTGGATCTGCCGGGCGTGGGCCACCCGGGCGGCGACTTCCGCGCTGCCCTCCGCCGGGGGCGGCAGGGCAAGGTCGGCGGCGCGTACGGGGTCGACTTCGACGTGCAGGTCGATCCGGTCGAGCAGCGGGCCGGAGACCTTGCTCTGGTAGTCGGCCGCGCATTTCGGTGCGCGCGAGCAGGCCAGAGCAGGATCGCCCAGATGGCCGCAGCGGCAGGGGTTCATGGCGGCGACAAGCTGGACGCGCGCCGGATAGGTGACGTGGGCATTGGCGCGCGCGACGGTGACTTCGCCCGTTTCCAGCGGCTGGCGCAGCGAGTCCAGTGTCTGGCGCTGGAACTCGGGCAGCTCGTCGAGGAACAGCACGCCCAGGTGCGCCATCGAGACTTCGCCGGGTCGCACTTTCAGGCCGCCGCCGGTCAGCGCGGCGATGGAGGCCGAATGGTGCGGCGCGCGGTAGGGGCGGGCACGGCTGATGCGGCCGTCCTCCAGCGTGCCCGCGACCGAGGCCACCATCGAGACTTCCAGCGCCTCGGCCGGGGTCAGGTCGGGCAGCACGCCGGGCAGGCACGAGGCCAGCAGCGACTTGCCGGCGCCCGGCGGGCCGATCATCAGCAGGTTGTGCGCGCCGGCAGCCGCGATCTCCAGCGCGCGCCGGGCGGTCTCCTGCCCCTTCACCTGCTTCAGGTCCGGCCCGCGCGAGGGCGGATCGACGTGGCCGGGTGCGGGGGGCCGCAGGACCTGCGTCCCCTTGAGATGGTTGAGCAGGCTGATGAGGTTGGGTGTCGCGACAATCGGCACGTTACTGGCCCAGCCGGCCTCGCTACCCTGCGCTGCGGGGCAGATCAGGCCCTTGTCCGCCGCGCTTGCATGGAGCGCGGCGAGCAGCACGCCGGGTGACGGGATCACCCGCCCGTCGAGCGCGAGTTCGCCTACGGCCACGAAATCGGCCATCTGCTCGACATCGACGATCCCCATCGCGCTCAGCAGTGCCAGCGCGATCGGCAGGTCGTAGTGCGATCCGTCCTTGGGCAGGTCCGCCGGCGAGAGGTTCACGGTAATGCGCTTGGGCGGCAATGCCAGCCCCATCGCTGTGAGCGCGGCCGATACCCGCTGGCGACTCTCGCTCACCGCCTTGTCGGGCAAGCCGACGAGCGCGAAGGCCGGCAGGCCGGGGGCGATCTGGCATTGTACTTCGACGGCCCGGGCCTCAAGCCCGAGATAGGCCACGGTCGAAACCAGCGCGACCACCTAATTGCCCCCTTATTTGCGAGAATTACTGCGTTTAGGAGAATATTTACTACAGGAATGCATTGTAAAAGCAGGCAGGTAATTCATCCCTTACAGCGTTTTAACCGCGTTCCTCATCACTTGGGTAAGGCGCCGGATCGCATCCTGCGGGCATGCGCTCGTCCGCCGTACTCCTTGGTCTGCTCGGTCTGTTTGCCGCGTCCCCCCTGTCGGCCCAGACCATAAGCTACGAGGACGTCGAATTGGATGCCGATCAATTCGTCGACGGTGGCGAGCGCAACCTGCCTACGCAGTGGGCGTCTGTCACGCCGCTTCCGGCCGGAGTTGCCGTCTATGGCCCGTTTCGGGTGCTGGACGGCGCGCGTGCCGCGCTGGTCGACGTGACCGACAGTGCCAGTCCCGCCCAGTTCGCCGCGATGCTCCGCGATTATCCGGGCATTGCCGAGATCGAAATGATCGATTGCCCCGGCACCGAGGATGATCTCGCCAACCTGAGGCTTGGCCGGATGATCCGCGAGAAGGGCATCGCGACACATGTCCCCGATGGCGGTTCGGTACGCTCGGGCGGCGTCGAGCTGTTCCTGGCGGGCGCGCGCCGCTTCGCCGATCCCGGCGCCGAGTTCGCGGTGCATTCGTGGATCGACGACACCGGGCTCGAGCCCGACGACTATGCTGCGAGCGCTCCGGAGAACCGGCGCTACATCGATTACTACCGCCAGATGGGGATGAGCCCGCTCGAGGCGCAGGCGTTCTACGACATGACCAACTCGGTTCCCTTCGAATCGGCGAAATGGTTCGGCACGGGAGTCATGGGGTTGTGGGTCAATCTGGACCGCGATCCGGCCGCGGACGCGGGATTTCAGGGCGCCACGTCCTTGACTCTGGCTCCCCGCTCCAGTAACGGCGCGCGTCTGTAATCGGTCGTCCGTAGCGGGCGGCCTTTTTGTTCGGGTCCTTCGGGGCCAATGGAATTTTCGAGGACCGACATGAAGCGCACTTTCCAGCCCAGCCGTCTTGTTCGCGCCCGCCGTCACGGCTTCCGCGCCCGCACGGCCACCGTTGGCGGCCGCAAGGTGCTTCGCGCTCGCCGCGCCCGCGGCCGCAAGAAGCTCTCGGCGTAATCTTTTCCAGCCTCACGGCTGGACGCGGCATCGGCCCGCGCGGCTATCCGAACTCCCACAGCGCTATGTCGCGGGGAGCTGGGGTAGCGGCGCGGGCCGCCGCCGTTTGCGGTAGCCGGAGGACTTGCGCGGTGCCGGGCCTGCGAATCGGTGTTGCCGGTTCCCCCGGCATCCCGTTGGCGGTAGACCTTCGCTCATGACGGTTCCCTATGCGATCCTGACGCGCCGGTCCGATTTTCTCGCCGCCAATCGCGGCCTGCGAGTCGCACGGCCCGGCTTCGTGCTGCTGGCCAACGCCAATGGCGGACAGGGACAGCGCGTCGGGATCACCGTAACCAAGAAGATCGGCAACGCCGTAGTGCGCAACCGCATGAAGCGCCGCTTCCGCGCATTGCTGCGCGACGTGCTTCCGGGGCATGGGCTCGCCGATACCGATCACGTGCTGATCGGGCGCGAGAACGGCGTGGAGCGCGATTTCGGCCTGCTTCGCGAGGAACTGGTCGCCGCGCTCGGCCATGCCCGCGCGGGCAAGGGGGACCCCGCGCGGCGGAAGGGCCCGTCCAGAAGGAAGCGCAAGTGAAACGCGTACTGGCCTTCATCGTTTCGCTGCCCGGCCTGCTGCTGATCGGCATCGCGCGGGCGTGGCAACTCGGCCCTTCGCGCCTGATGCCGCCTACCTGCCGTTATACCCCGTCCTGCTCGCAATACGCGATCGAAGCGGTCAGGAAGCATGGTGCGATTAAGGGTGGATGCCTGGCGATATGGCGTCTATTGCGCTGCCAACCTTGGGGCGGGCACGGTCATGACCCCGTACCGGACTGAACATAACGATCGACGAGAAGCGGCCGGCCACTGGTGCCGCGGCTGACGGGAATACGACAGGAAAAGCCTTCGTGGATAATCAGCGCAACATCATCCTGGCGGTCGTGCTGACCGCTCTTGTCCTTTTCGGATGGGAAGCAGGCGTCGGGTACTTCTATCCGCATGCGAACAAGCCGCCGGTGGTCGAACAGACCCAGGCTGCCGATCAGGCTGCCGCCAAGATCAAGCCGACCCGTGAGGGCGGGCTGCGCGATGCCGCCGAAGTGGCGCTGGAAAAGCAGGACCTCAAGACCGCGCTGACCACTGGCGGCCGCGTGCCGGTTGCGGCGCCGGGGCTGTCCGGCTCGATCAACCTGACCGGCGCGCTGATCGACGATCTGGTGCTCAACAGGCACAAGGAAACGGTCAAGAAGGATTCCGGGCCGGTCCGTTTCTATTCGCCGACCGGCACGCCCGCGCAGCAGTTCGCGCAGTTCGGCTGGGTCGGCGAAGGGGCCGATACGCCCCGGGCCGGCACGGTCTGGAGCGCACCTGCCGGTTCGAAGCTCACGCCGTCCAGCCCGGTGACGCTGACTTGGGATAACGGCAAGGGCCAGACTTACGCGATCACCTTCAAGATCGACGATGACTATATGATCACCGTCGACCAGAGCGTTGCGAACAAGGGTTCGGCGCCCGTTACCGTGCAGCCCTTTGGCCTGGTCAACCGCACCGACCAGACCGCCAGCCTCGATACCTGGAACGTCCATTCCGGCCCGATCGGCGCGTTCGACGGTTCGGTGACCTTCGGCACCAACTACAGCGACGTCGCCGATGCACGGACCATCAAGGAAAGCGGCAATGCCGACTGGATCGGCTTCACCGACGTCTACTGGATGTCGACGCTGGCGCCCGTGGGCGCCCGGGCGCAGGGCACGTTCCGCTCGCTTGGCGACAACATCTTCCGCGCCGATCTCGTCTACGACCAGGAGATCGTCCAGCCCGGCAAGACGCTGACGCGCGAAACCAAGCTCTTCGCCGGCGCCAAGGAGCACACCGTGCTCGACGCCTACGAGCAGCAGGGCATTGCCAACTTCGGCCTCGCCATCGACTGGGGCTGGTTCCGCTGGTTCGAGAAGCCGATCTTCTGGCTGCTCACCTCGCTGTTCAAGTACACTGGCAACTTCGGCGTCGCGATCATCCTGCTGACGGTGATCGTGCGCGGGATCATGTTCCCGATCGCCCAGCGCCAGTTCGCCTCGATGGCCGCGATGCGTGCGATCCAGCCGAAGATGAAGGCGATCCAGGACCGCTACAAGGACGACAAGCAGAAGCAGCAGCAGGAGGTCATGGAGCTGTACAAGAAGGAAGGCGTGAACCCGCTCGCGGGCTGCCTCCCGATGTTCCTCCAGATCCCGGTGTTCTTCGCGCTCTACAAGACGCTGATGCTGGCGATCGAGATGCGCCACCAGCCCTTCGTGCTGTGGATCAAGGACCTTTCCGCGCCCGATCCGCTGCACATCCTGAACCTGTTCGGGCTGCTGCCGTTCGATCCGCCGGGCTTCCTTGCGATCGGCCTGCTGGCGCTGCTGCTGGGTGTGACGATGTTCTTCCAGTTCAAGCTCAACCCCGCGCAGATGGACCCGACCCAGCAGCAGATCTTCTCGATCATGCCCTGGTTCATGATGTTCATCATGGCGCCTTTCGCCTCGGGCCTGCTGGTCTACTGGATTACGTCCAACCTGCTCACCATCGCCCAGCAGAAGTACCTCTACAGCCGCCATCCGCAGCTCAAGGTGCAGGCCGAGAAGGAAGCACAGGACAAGCAGCGCGCGCGTGAGCGCGAGAACAGCAAGGCCTGAAGTGGACGATACACCGGAGGATCTGGGCGCCAGCGAACTGCTCGAGCGCGCGCGCAAGCTGTTCTCGGGGCCGGTCACGTTCCTGAAGAGCGCGCCCGCGCTCAAGTTCCTGCCCGAGCCCGAAGTGCCGGAGATCGCCTTCTGCGGGCGTTCCAACGTGGGCAAGTCCTCGTTGCTCAATGCGCTGACCGGCCGGAAGGCGATTGCACGCACCTCGGTGACGCCGGGGCGCACGCAGGAGCTCAACTTCTTCGACGTGGGTGAACCCCTGCAGTTCCGCCTCGTCGACATGCCCGGCTACGGTTTCGCGAAGGCGCCTCCGGCGGTCGTCGAGAAATGGCGGCGGCTGGTGCGCGATTTCCTGCGCGGACGGGTGGTGCTCAAGCGCACGTTGCTGCTGGTGGACAGCCGTCACGGGGTGAAGCCCGTCGATGCCGAGATGATGAAGATGCTCGACGAGGCGGCGGTGGGCTATCGCATCGTCCTGACCAAGGCGGACAAGATCAAGGCGAGCGAGCTGGAAAAGGTGCATGCGGCAACGGTGGCCGAGGCGCGCAAGCATCCGGCGGCATTTCCCGAGGTCCATGTCACGAGTTCGGAAAAGGGCATGGGCATAGAGGAATTGCGCGCGGCCGTTCTGGGTGACGCCGAACTCTGACGGGCTGCACGGCGGCTGGCGCGCCGGGAAGGCGTTTCCGGGCGCGGATCAGGGAATCTTGTGAACCGCGAACGTGATCGGCGTTTTCGCATTGCCATGCTCGAAGGCGGCTGCCGCGAATTTGGGCCGGGACAATTTCACCCGCACGTCGTTGGAAAATCCCACGGGTTCGAGCGGCATGCCGATGAAGTTGCGGTCTGCCTTGCCATTGTCGTTGGCATCCCAATAGGCTTGCGCGGCATAGCGGCCGGGCGGCACCCCGGGCACGGTGACGGTCGTCGTTCCTGCGCGGGCAGGGGCCTCGGCGGACCAGGGGCAGTCCTTTCGCGTGAAGCGGGACTCGGGGCAGATGTCGACGTGGACGCGGCCCCTGGCGGTCGCGATGCCGGTAACGGCCACTTCCACCGGCGCGCCGGCCGGGCCGGCGCCGATCAGGAAGGGAAGGGCCAGAAGCAGCGCGAGTCTTTGCATGGCTCAATTATGAGCCTTCATGGATCGCAAGTCCATCGGGCAAGCGCATCCTTCCAACTCGACAGGCCGCGTTTCAGTCTCTAGGTCCACCCTTCAAGCCAGAGGGACCATCGCCCGTGAAGCTCATCATCGGCAACAAGAACTATTCCAGTTGGTCGCTGCGCGGCTGGCTTGCGGCCAAGCAATCCGGCCTGCATTTCGACGAACTCACCGTCCCGCTGTTCGGTGAGGACTGGGCGCACATCAAGCAAAGCTCCGACGATCTTGCCCCCAGCCACGGCAAGGTGCCGATCCTGTGGGACGGCGAGGCGGTGGTGTGGGACAGCCTCGCGATCATCGAATACCTTGCCGACAAGGTCGGGCGCGACCGGTTCTGGCCCAAGGCCGACGATGCCCGCGCCATGGCGCGCTCGATGGTGGCCGAGATGCATTCGAGCTACCTGCCGCTGCGCCGCTCGTGCCCGATGAACATCCGGGCGCGGGTCGAGAACGTGCAGATCGACGAGGACGTGCGCGCCGATATCGTGCGCATCCTCACGCTGTGGGCCGAGGCGCGGGCCCGTTTCGGCAAGGGCGGGCCGTTCCTGTTCGGCACTTTCAGCGCCGCGGACATCATCTACGCCCCGGTCGTGAGCCGCTTCCTGACTTATGGCATCGGCGTGCCCGGCTTTGCCCAGGCCTACATGGAGGCCGTCTGGGAGCACGAGTGGATGCAGCAGTGGATTGCCGCCGCGGAAGCGGAGGAATGGGTGATCGAGCAATACGAAATGCCGGTGGCCGACTGATGCGCGTGTTTGCATGTCTGCTGGCGGCGATTGTTGCTTTCGTCGCCTCGCCCGCGCTTGCCTGGGGTGACTATGGGCACCGCACGATTGCCGCGATCGCGATGGAGAACGTCACGCCGCGCACGCGTGCCGAAATCCGCAAGCTGCTGCACGCCGCACCCGAACTGGTAACGCCCGAATGCCCGGTGCAGAGCCTGGAGGACGCTTCCGTCTGGCCCGACTGCGTGCGGCGCGAGAGCTGGCGCTGGGGCTACACTTTCCCCTGGCACTACCAGAACATCTCGATCTGCAAGCCTTTCGACATCAAGGCCAACTGCCTCTACGGCAATTGTGTCTCGGCGCAGATCGACCGTCACGAACGCCTGCTGGCCGATCGCCGGCTCTCGGCCGAGCAGCGTCTCAGGTCGCTGATGTTCGTCACGCATCTCGTCGGCGATCTTCACCAGCCGCTGCACGTGGGCGAGAACGGTGATCTGGGGGGCAACCGGGTCAAGGCCGACTATGGCATTGCGCCGGACCTCAATCTTCACCGGATTTGGGACGGCCCCGAAGCGGAGCGGGCCATTTCATCGGCCAGCCCGCCGCTGGTGCGCCGTTACAGCGCCGGGGAAAAGGCACGCCTTGCCACCGGCTCGGTGACCGACTGGGCCAGAGAGTCCTGGCAGGTCTCGCGCGACTTCCTCTACCCGGCGGCCTTCGGCAAGCTTCCATGCGACGGTCCGGAAGCCGGGCATGTCGTCTGGACTGATGCGGCGATCGAGAAGGCAATCCCCATCGTCGACGAGCGCATCGAGCGCGCGGGGATCCGTCTCGCGAAGATGCTGGACGCGGCGCTCGACTGACCCGCGCCGCGCAGCCCGTTTCAGCTGGCCAGGTGTGCCGGGCTTTCGATGCACCCGAACCAGCCCAGCCCGCGATAGGTCTCGTAGCCCGGCGTCAGTCCATAAGCGACGATCTTGTCGTTGCGCACTGTATGGCCCCATTCATCGCGGGGATCGAGGGCGTAGGGCTGCCCGAAAGCCTGCGGCTCGTTTGAGGCGATCACGCGGAAGCGTGAATCCAGCAGCATGACCTTGCTGCAGGCGCGTTCCTCCCGAGATAGCGAAATGCCGTCGACGATGGCCCTGGCCTGGGGTTCCCAGTCGAAGAATATCCCGAGGACGCCGGCCGCCTCTCCCCGCGTCGCGCCGCCTGCGCGAATGGCCGTTGCATAAGTCGCGACCTGGGCGCCGCCCAGGCGTGGCGCGGTTTCCACATCGCACACGACGAAGCTGTCGCCATCGGCGGTCTGGAGGCCGCGGCGGAACCAGTCCTCGCGCGAGACATCTGCGCCCACCACGTCGCGGTAACGCTCGGGGCGGCCGTTGGCGATGACCCGGCCCGAGCGGTCGGCGATCCACAGATCGAGGTACACGGTATAGGACCGCAGGATCGTGGCGAGGCGGGACGTGGCGTGCGCGGCGGCATCCGCACCGGGGCTTTGCACCGCGTCCACCACGGCACTGTCGGTCGCCCACCAGCGCACGTCGCAGGAGCGCTCGTAGAGGTTGCGGTCCATGATCTCGACGGCGTTGCGGGCGAGGTCCGCGTAGCGGCTGCCCCTGAAGGTGATCGACATGTCGTTGCCCGCGTTCTGGATGCGCGCGGCATTCTCCGTGATCGCGGCGTTCAGCGACGCGGAGAGGGCGGTGACCTCCTGCGAGACAGAGCCCATTTCCTGCGCGACGATCGTGAAGCTCTTGCCGGCCTCACCGGCGCGGGCGGCTTCGAGGCGAGCGTTCATCGACAGGATCTGGGTGCGCAACATGATCTGGTCGAGATCGGCGATTTTCGCCTTGGTGACCTTTGTCAGTTCGAGCGCGAGGTCGATGATCTGATCTTGCATGCAACTCCTACTCCGACATGTTGGCAGTGCCCATGCCTGCAGGTCATCCTCGTTTCTGGAGTAGAAATTTCACCCCGGTGCCGCGTTTGCGGCTTGTCTTGTGATTTACGGGATACCGGATCGGGGTTGATCGCGGTTACATCGGTCGATCAGAAGTTGTACGTAGTAATCGACGGTCTGGCCGGGCCTTCTTACTTCATCCGTTCCGTCGGATAGGGCGTACCGTCCTTGCGGTAGTATCCGGCGGCGTCGAACTTCATGTCGATGTCCGAATAGGCGCCCGTCCCGCTCCGGTTGCCGGCGCTGATGGCGATGAAGCTGCAGGGCGCATCGCTTTCGTTGATCAGGTGGTGGCCGTTGGTTGCACCCTTGGGCCAGGCGCAGACGTCGCCGGGCCTCAGCACGGTACGGCCGTCGTCTTCGACCAGCACCGCTTCGCCGGTCAGCATGACCAGCAGTTCGTCCTCGTCGTTGTGCCAGTGGCGCTGGCTGGACCAGGCGCCGGGCTGAAGCACGACATGGCTTGCCCCCATCTCCGTCAACCCTCCCACCGGGGCAAGACGGCGCCACCAGCGGCCCGCGACCGCCGCATCGAAGGGGGCCGGATAGCCGGTCTTGTTGGACTGGGGGATCGTTTCGATGTCGAGCTTGGGCATGGCGGGCGTTCTCCTCCCTATGGTCTTCGCGGCGGGCTTGTGCGATGGGCGCACTATGTCCCAGACTGTGCCTTCCACTTCAAGCGTCACCGATCTTGCCGAAGCCCTGATCGCCTGTCCCAGCGTCACGCCGGCCACGGGCATGGTGTTCGATTGCCTGGAGCAGCAGCTTGCGCCGTTCGGCTTCGAGGTTGTGCGCTTCGTTGCCGGCGAGGCGCCGGACGGGCCGGTCGAGAACCTCTTCGCCATTCGCCGGGGCCCCGAAGGATCGCGGCACTTCGCCTTTGCCGGGCACCTCGACGTTGTGCCGCCGGGCGAGGGCTGGACCACCGCGCCGTTCCTGCCCGAGCGGCGCGGAGAGCTGCTCTACGGACGCGGCGCGGTGGACATGAAGGGCTCGATCGCGGCGATGGTCGCCGCCGTGCGCGACATCCCCGCCGAGGCGGGCACGCTGAGCTTCATCATCACCGGCGACGAGGAAGGCCCGGCTGTCTATGGCACGCGCGCACTGATCGACCTCATGCGCGAACGCGGCGAGATTCCCGACCTGTGCCTTGTCGGCGAGCCGACCTCGGTGAACCGTCTGGGTGACATGATGAAGATCGGCCGCCGCGGCTCGGTGAACATCTTCCTCGATGTCGAGGGCGTGCAGGGCCATGTCGCCTATCCGCATCTTGCGGACAACCCCATCACCAGGCTGGTCGCCATGCTGGCCGAACTCGATGCGCTGGTGCTGGATGAGGGGACCGACTGGTTCCAGCCCAGCAATCTCGAGATCACCGATCTCACAGTCGGCAATCCGGCGCACAACGTGATTCCGGCCAGGGCGAGCGCGCGCATCTCGATCCGCTTCAATGATCTGCATACCGGAACCGAACTGGGCGCGCGCGTCACGGAGATCGCCGAAAAGCACGGCGGCACGGCAAGGTCGGTGATTTCCGGCGAATCCTTCCTTACCGCGCCCGGCATGTTCTCCACCTTGCTGGCAGAGGCGATTAGGACCGAGACCGGAGTCGAACCTGAACTGTCGACCAGCGGTGGTACCTCGGACGCGCGGTTCCTCAAGGATCTGTGCCCGGTGATCGAATTCGGCCTGTGCAATGCCACCATGCACAAGCGGGACGAGGCCGTGGCGATGGACGATTTGGCCGCACTTTCACGTATTTATCGGCGCATCACGGAAGCAGCTCTTTCAGTTTTCTGACAATTTCCGGCCCGCCGTGACATTGACCCGACAGGTCCGGGTGTTAGTTTTGAGTGTAATTTTCCTGCTGGGGTGCACGGCCGTCGGCCGAGGGCCGCGGTCATGGCCGGTTTCGTAGCGGTCATGACCCAGGGCCGGGTGCTCTACCTCAAGCATGACGCTGATGCCGTGTAGGGGGCAATTTGCCCTGCTGCCGTTTTGAAGGGGTAGTCGATGGTTCGTTTCTGGTTCACCATTCCTCTCTGGCAGCGTGTGATCGGAGCCCTTGTGCTGGGCACGCTGACAGGCCTGTTTTGGGGACCCGACGCGGAATCGATCAAGTGGATCGGCGACTTCTTCATCAAGTCGGTGAAGATGCTGGTGGTCCCGCTGATCTTCTTCTCGCTGGTTTCCGGCGTCGCGGCGATCGGGGATTTGCGCAAGCTGGGTGCGGTCGGTGGCCGCGCGATGCTGCTGTTCGTGGTGACCGGCCAGATCGCGGTCTGGCTGGGGCTGGCGCTGGGCTCCTTCTTCAAGCCGGGGCAGGGCATCGATGCCAGTGCGATCGAACTCGGCATCACGCCCGAGCCGAACAGGACCACGGCGGTCGACATGATCCTGTCGATGGTGCCGGAAAGCCCGGTGAAGGTCATGGCCGATGCGCAGGTGCTGCCGCTGATCGTCTTCGCCATGCTGATGGGCATCGGCATCCTGATGGCCGGCAAGGAGGGCGAGCCTGCGGCAAAGGTCTTCGATAGCGGCTCAGTCGTCATGCAGAAGGTGACGATGATCGTGATGGAGCTGACCCCGTTCGGCGTCTTCGCGCTCATGGCCTGGGTCGCCGGAACGCTCGGGCAGGACGCCCTGATCGCGCTCGCCAAGCTCGTCGTGCTCAACTACGTGGGCTGCCTGCTGATCATCTTCGTGTTGTACTCGGCGATGATCCATTTCCTGGCCAAGCTGCCGGTGCACGATTTCTTCCGCGGTATCATCGATGCCATGGCGGTGAGCTATTCGACGGCTTCGTCGAACGCCACGCTGCCGGTGACGATGCGTTGTACCGAACGCAACCTGGGCGTCAGCAATTCGGTGGCCAGCTTCGTGGTTTCGCTGGGCGCGACGATCAACATGAACGGCACGGCCATGTACCTGGGCCTGGCCACGCTGTTCGGCGCCCAGGTCTTCGGCGTGCATCTGTCCTGGGGCGACTACTTCCTGATCTCGATTCTCTCGACCCTCGGGGCGGTCGGCGCGGCGGGCATTCCCGGCGCGGGCCTGATCATGATGGCGCTCGTCTTCGGTGCAGTCGGCGTGCCGCTGGAGACGATCGCGTTCGTCGCCGGCGTCGACCGGATCATGGACATGATGCGTACCGTCACCAACGTCAGCGGCGACGCGGCGGTGGCAACCACGGTCGCGGTCATGACCAACGAGATCGACCGCGAGGAAATGATCAGCGCCGACGACATCTAGCGTCGGCGCCGGTCGGTCTGGCTAGGGGCGTGCCGTCGTCAGCGCTTGAGCTTGACCGGCACGAAGGGCCCCATGCCGCAGCCCGCGCCGCGCTGCGGCCTGCCGCCGTACTGCAGCAGCGGATAGATGATGTCGTGCTTGCATAGCTGCGACAGCGAGGTCTCGTATGTGAAGCTGTCGGCAGACTTCAGGCCGTTGCAGCGATTGGGCAGTGTGACGCGCCAGACCTTGCTGCCGGCGCCGCCGATGAAGTCGATCGTCCAGTCGTCGCGAATGCGGGTGTTCGAAAACTGCGTGATGGGAAGGCAATCCCGCGCGGGGCCGATGGCTTCGGCTGCGGGCGTAACCGGCGGCGCCTTGCGCGGTTCGCCTTGCGAACAGGCGGCAAGCGCGAGCGACGTCAGGACCAACGGCAAATAAGCAGTTTTCATGGTAACCTTCTCCTCTGTCCGGCCCATCCGGGACGAGATGCACGCTCGTCCCCTTGTTGCCATCTTCTTAAAGACGGAGACCTCGGGCTTTAGCCTCAGATCCGGGTTTCAGGCCTTGGTCCCGGATTTTGCTTTCCCGGTCCCTTTTTCCATGATCTTGGGCTTGTAGCCGCACAAGTCAACGACCGGGCAGCGCCAGCATTCCGGCGTTCGCGCCTTGCAGATGTAACGCCCGTGCAGGATCAGCCAGTGGTGCGCGCCGACGCGAAACGGCGCCGGGACTTTCTTTTCGAGCTGCTTCTCGACCGCCAGCGGCGTCTTGCCCTTGGCAAGGCCAGTACGGTTGCCGACGCGGAAGATATGGGTATCGACCGCAAAAGTCTCGGCCCCGAAGGCACAGTTCATCACCACGTTGGCGGTCTTGCGCCCGACCCCCGGAAGCTCGACCAGCGCGTCGCGATCGGCGGGCACTTCTCCGCCGTAGTCGCGCACGAGAATTTCGGACAGGGCGATGACGTTCTTCGCCTTGGAATTGAACAGGCCGATCGTCTTTATGTGCGTCTTCAGCCCTTCCTCGCCGAGGTCCAGCATCTGCCGGGGAGTCTTCACCTCGCGAAACAGCGCGCGCGTGGCCTTGTTCACGCCGACGTCGGTCGCCTGCGCGGACAGCACCACGGCCACCAGAAGTTGGTAGGTGTTGCCGAATTCGAGCTCCGTCTCGGGCGAGGGGTTCAGTTCGGCAAGGCGGCGGAAGAACTCGAAGATCTGATCTTTTTTCATGCGTCCGGACCGTCCTTGTTCGCGGCGTCGCGTTGCCGCTGCATGGCGTCGCTGAAGGCTGAGGCCATGATGCCGGTAGGCATGGCGACAAGGCCTATGCCGCCCAGCGCCACGACCGATGCGAGGAGCTTGCCCAGCGGTGTGATCGGCGAGACGTCGCCGTAGCCGACAGTGGTTAGCGTGATGATCGCCCACCACAGCGCGCGCGGGATCGAGCCGAAGGCCTCGGGCTGGACGTGGCGCTCGGCCCAATAGAGCGAGCTGGCGCCGAACAGCAGCAGGCAGGCCGCCAGTGCCATCGTCACCAGCAGTTCGTAGCGTCGTGCGAGCAGCGCCCGGACCAGTTCACGCAAGGCCGTGGAGAAGCGTCCGAACTTGGCGAGGGCGGCGAGCCTGATGAGCCGGACGACGCGCAGCAGGGCGACGTCGCTGAAGAAGAACGGCATAAGCGAGGCAACCACGACGACAAGGTCGATCAGCGCCAGTGGCGTGAACACGAAATGGAGGCGGACTTTCCAGGCGGGCTGTCCGTCCGCTTCCTCCACGATGCTCCACACGCGCCCGAGGTATTCCACGCCGAAGATCACGCCGAACAGCATTTCCAGCCCGATGAAGAATTCGCGGTGCGGCTGGAACATGGCGGGTTCGGTGGCAATGATCGTCACCCCGACCGCGGCGAGGATGACGATGATGATGGCCTTGTTAAACAGGGTCAGGCCGTGGGTCGCGTCCGCCCGCGCGAAGAGTTGTTGATAGACTTGCTTGCGCAAAGCCACCATTCAGAGCCCCAGCACCTGGGGCATGGTGTAGCGGCCGGCGGGCTTGTCCCGCAGCCACTGTGCTGCCCTGAGCGCGCCCCTGGCGAAGATTCCCCGGTTTTCGGCCATGTGCGACAGGGACAGGCGTTCGTTGTCGGCCAGGAAATGGATGGTGTGGTCGCCGGCAACGGTGCCGCCGCGCAGCGCGGCGAACCCGATCGTGCCGGTCTCGCGCTTGCCGGTGATGCCATCGCGGCCGCGCACGGAATTGTCGGCAAGATCGACGCCCCGTCCATCGGCGGCCGCTTCGCCCAGCAGCAGCGCCGTGCCGGAAGGGGCATCCACTTTCATGCGGTGGTGGGTTTCGACGATCTCGATGTCCCAGTCCTCGCCAAGCCGGCCGGCCGCCTCGCGCACGAGGTGCGCGAGCAGGGTGACGCCCAGGGAGGTGTTGCCGGTCTGCAGGACGGGGATCGTCTCGGCGGCCTTGTCGATCAGCCAGTGGTGGCGTTCCTCGAGGCCGGTGGTGCCGATGACGATCGGCAGGCCTGTCGCCACCGCGGCATCCAGATTGCCTTCCAGCGCCGCCGGGCTGGAGAAGTCGATCAGGACATCGGCTTGTGCTGCCAGCGCCGCGACGTCGCCATCCTTGTCGATGCCGCCGGCCAGTTCCTCGCCCGCTGCTTCGACGGCCTCCGCGATTGCCCGGCCCATGCGTCCGTTGCTGCCGATGATTCCGATTCTGCTCACTATCAGTTCCCCGCTCGGCCCGAGCCTGTTCAATGTGATGTCGTTTCGTCGACCGCATGGCCCAAACAACGCGCTTCGACAAGTTCAGCGCCGACGGTATTGTCGGATCATGAGCCGAATCTCCAACATCGTGATCCTCACCGGCGCGGGCGTAAGCGCCGAAAGCGGCATCGACACCTTCCGCGACGCGGGCGGCCTGTGGGAGCAGCACCGCGTGGACACCCAGTATAGAGTTGTACCCTGAAGGTTGATCAGAATGACAGGCTGCAATGCAGGTATTTTCTGTCAAAGCTGCCGTTCTGCAAGCACCCCATTGCGGACACCGCGGAGCTAGGACATGATGGTTTGATGACGCGTCTGCTGCAGTTCATCCCGACTTGGACTTTCCCAATCTTCGCCGCCGTCACAGGTTTCGGAGTTTCAGAAGTTTCTCAGGGATTTGGGATCGCAAAGCTGTCGTCCGATTGCATTGGGATCGCGGCTACCGTCTCGATAATCTTTTTACTATACCGTTTCGCGAGCCGCACTTCGCGGTAGAGTGGCACCGTCTACTTTCCAACGCTTCACGGCATTCGGGCAATTTACACAGATCGCCATATTGCTGCCGTAGCCACGCTCCATCATTGGCCATGTGATGCACATCAGCCATACTCGCACCCCATGACAACGATCAGAAACATTTTGATCCTCACAGGCGCAGGCGTTTCCGCTGAAAGCGGGATCGACACTTTTCGCGGTGCGGGCGGGCTTTGGGAGGGTCAAGCCGTGGAAGACGTGGCCACGCCCGAGGCCTTCACGCGCGATCCGGATCTGGTCCTGCGCTTCTACGACATGCGGCGCGAAGCGATCCAGACCAAGGAGCCGAATGCGGCGCATCATGCATTGGCGCGGCTGGACCGGGAATGGCCGGGGAATCTCCTCATCGTGACCCAGAACGTGGACGACCTGCACGAGCGGGCCGGGGCGAAGCGCGTGCTGCACATGCATGGCGAGCACCTCAATGCCTGGTGCACCAGCTGCGATGTTCGTTCGCCATGGACTGGGCCGCTGATCGACCGTCCGGCGTGCCCGGCATGCGGCGACACGGCTCTGCGGCCCGATGTCGTCTGGTTCGGCGAGGTCCCCTATCACATGGAGGAGATCTTCTCGGCGCTGCGGGAGGCAAACCTGTTCGTCTCGATCGGCACGTCCGGCGCGGTCTATCCGGCGGCCGGTTTCGTGCGCAATGCACGCGATCTTGGCGCGGCCACGCTCGAACTCAATCTCGAACCTTCGCAGGGGAGCCTGTGGTTCGAAGAGGCCCGCCATGGTCCGGCCACCGAACTGGTGCCGGCGTGGGTGGAGACGATGCTGGCCGGACGTACCTGAGAAGTTCCAGGCAAAAGGCGCGGTGGGACAGGTCCCTCGCGTCAGGTGCTGCCGCACCCCTTGCAGGCCGGGTCCTTGGCGACTCGCAGCGGGCGCATCGAGGGGGCCATGCCATCGATCAGGTGCAGCGTGCCGAACTGGGGATCGCCGAAGGCTGCGTGCCCGGCGAGCAGAACGCGAATCGCATGCATGACCGCGAAAGTGCCGACCATGCCGACCATGGCGCCGAGCACGCCGTCGGCGGCGCAGGTGTCGCAATCCTCGGCGTCGAAGGCATCGCCCACGAAACAACGGTAGCAGGGCTGGTCGGGCAGGTGTCCCGCGAAGTTGGCGACCTGCCCCTGAAAGCGGCCGATCGCGGCGCTGGTCAGCGGAATTCCCAGTTTTACACAGGAATCTGACACGGTCAGCCGAGTCGCGAAGTTGTCACACCCGTCCAATACGAGACTCGCGCCGGAGAGGATCTGGGCAGCGTTGTCACCCCCCACCCGCGTGACGTTTGCATTGACCTCGAGGCCAAGATCAAAACGCCGCACCCATTCGGCTGCCGTTTCCGCCTTGGGCTTGCCGACATCAGACGGCGTGTAAATCGTCTGGCGCTGGAGGTTGCTGACGTCGACGACGTCATCATCGACCAGAGTCAGGCGCCCTATGCCGGCTGCGGCGAGATATTGCAGTGCAGGACTGCCAATCCCGCCGCAGCCGACAAGCACGACATGCGATTCAGCCAGCGCCACCTGACCCGCTCCGCCCACTTCGGGCAGGACGATATGGCGTGCGAAACGATTGAGCCGGTCGGGAGAAATGCTCATTGCGCGATGCGCTTCACATCGAATCCGAGGCGTTGTCCTCGGGCAGGCGCTCCTTCACGAAGCCGTGCAGCCCGAACCACCACTGCGCCGCGATGACCGCGCCCTTGGCCGGCTGCAGCATTCCCAGCATCATGACGAGGGCCAGCGGTACCAGGATCAGGACCATGGCCAGCGGCTCCAGCTCGAAATCGAGGCTGAGCATGATGATCAGTGGTGCCATCAGGTGGCCGGTGACGAGGATCGCGATGTAGGCGGGAAAATCATCCGCCCGCTGCGGGGTAAGGTCCAGGGTGCAGACCGGACAATGCTCAAGCGGCTTGAGCCACTTGCCGAACAGGCGACCTTCGCCGCAGCGCGGGCACTTGCCGCGGATGCCGCGCAAGGCGGCTTGAGCAAATGTGGCGGGAATCATGTCCGTCCGCGTACAGCATGGACGCCGGTGGGTGAAGCCGCAAAAGCCCCGCGATGCGCAACGTGCCGGAAGAGGCTCGCCAGGCATCGAGGGTGAAACGTCAGTGCGTCAGGGCGAGAACCTTGTTGCGGCCGCTGTTCCTGGCTTCGTCCAGCATGGCATCTGCCTGGCGCAGGGAATCGTGGAACTCCGAAAACGCGCGAACCGGTGCAAGGCCACAGGAGAAGGTCACCGGCCAGCCCTGTCCGCTCAGGCTCTCGTCGAGCGCCACGGATGCCCGCAGGCGTTCCATGATCTGGCGAGCTTCGTCGAGCAGGGTCTGCGGCAGCAGGACCGAGAACTGGATGCTGTCCCAGCGGCCCACGATGTCGGTGCGGCGCAGCCCGGCCTCGAGCCGACGGGCGATTGCCTTGACCAGGTTTTCGCTCGCCGATTCGCCGAACCGTTCGGTGATCAGCGCGAAATGGTCGATCTCGACAAGGGCCAGCACCGCAGTGCCTTCGTCGCGCAGGAGGCCTTTTGCCGAATCCAGAAAGCCATTGCGGTTGCGCACGCCGGTCAGCGGATCGCGTTCGGCGGTCTCTATCAGCGCCTCGATCCGCAAGGCGGATTCGTTCGCGGCCGTTGTCACCCCGCGCAGCAGGCGGCCGACGAGGTCATCTCCGGCGACGGGGATGCGCGCAACGGGCTCCCCGTTCTGGACGGCGCCGAGCATGTCTGCGGCACGGGCGATCGGCCTGAGCAGGGCATGGATCGTCGCGAGCCCGAACACGGCGCCGAGCAGCGTGCCGCCCAGCAGCGCCGCAAGCGTCGGGGCATGCCATTCGCCGGTCGTCGCCTGCAGCGTGAGGCACGCGACCAGCGGTACGAGAATGGCACAGAGACACAACAGCAGGACTCTGCGTTCGAAGTGATGTGGGAACAAAAAGGCTGTCGCCCTGTAGAAGCGCATGGGGGGGTGCCTCTTCCAGTGATCTGGTCGCCACGTTTCAGCCGTGGGACCTTCACCATGAAGCTAAGGGGCGGCGCTTAGCAAAGTGTTAAGTTATGACCGCGGAAATCCTGGATTTCTGGGGAATATCGTTTGCATTTCCGCCTTCGGGTAAACACCGCGCTGACAGCCGTCGTTAACCTAAGGTGCCGGATATTCCGTTCGCACGAGCCCACGTGAAAAGGCCTGCGAGAGCGGATGCCGCTTCGCAGGCCTTTCGATCTGCAGGCTTCGGTGAAAGCCTGGAGTGTCCCGGGGGCGGTCCGGGAGGGCTGTCAGCTCTCGAGTTGGCGCAGCAGCGAGCGGACGTCACCGTCCATGTCGGCATCGCGGGTGCGCAGCTCCTCGATCAGGCGAACCGCGTGGATCACCGTCGAGTGATCGCGTCCGCCGAACTTGCGACCGATCTCCGGGTAGGAGCGCGGCGTCAGCACCTTGGCGAGGTACATCGCCACCTGGCGCGGGCGTACCACGGCGCGGGCGCGGCGCTTGGAGCTCATCTCGGTCCGGTCGATCCGGTAGAACTGGCAGACCGTGCGCTGGATCTCGTCGATCGTGATGCGGCGGCGGTTGGCCGAGAGGATATCGGTGAGCTGCTCTTCGGCAAGCTGCAGGGAGACCTGCTGGCCGGTCAGCTGGGCATAGGCGATCAGCTTGTTGAGACCGCCCACCAGTTCGCGCACGTTGCGATTGATGGTGCGCGCGAGGAACTCGATGACGTCGGCGGGCACTTCGATCGAGGCGAAGCGCTGCAGGCGGTTCTCGAGGATCGAGCGGCGCAGTTCGATGTCGGCGGGCTGGATGTCCGCGACAAGGCCCATCGACAGGCGCGAGAGCAGGCGCGGTTCGACGCCGTCGAGCGCCTGCGGGGCACGGTCGGCGGCGAAGACCAGCCGCTTGCCCTCGGCGAGCAGGGCATCGATCGTGTAGAGCAGCTCTTCCTGCGCCGAAGCCTTGCCGATGATGAACTGGATGTCGTCCACCAGCAGCAGGTCGAAGCCGCGTAGGCGCGCCTTGAATTCGATCATCTGGTTCTGGCGCAGCGCCTGGACGAACTCGACCATGAAGCGCTCGGCCGAGCAGTAGAAGATCCGCGCATGCGGGTGGCTGGCCAGATAGGCATGGCCAATCGCGTGCAGCAGGTGCGTCTTGCCTTGGCCGGTCGCGGCTTTGAGGTAGAGCGGCGAGAACTGCGGCTTCTCGTTCGCCGACATGCGTTGGGCGGCATTGAATGCCAGCACGTTCGCCGTGCCCGTCACGAAAGTCGCGAAAGTCTGCGAGGCATCGATGCCCGCCGGGCCCTGTCCGAGCGAGGCGAACGATTCGCCGGTTAGCGCGGCCGAAAGTGCATCGGCCGAACCGTGCGCCGAATCGTTGGCTGGCGCGCTGCTCGGCCGTCCGCCGCTGCCCAGACGCAGTTCGGGCAGCTGGCGGCGGCCAGGATGCACGAGGATGCGTACATGACGCACGTCAGGGCGCGCGATCTTCCATGCCAGCGAAAGGCGATCGGCAAACCGGTCCGTGACCCAGTTCGCGGAGAATTCGGTGGGGAGATAGAGATCGAGAGTACCGGTCTCCGCGCAGTAGGTGCCCGGCTGGATCGGTTTGATCCACTGGCTGTGAACCTGATACCCCAGATCCTTGCGCAGGCCTTGGCTGATGTCTGCCCAGTCGGCCGCCAGATTCACGGCTTCCTGATCCTCTTCCATCGCAACTTTTACCGCCTTCGCTTTTCTGTGTGATTGGTTGCCGCCCGCACCCGATGAAGAACCTGACACCCGCTCAACTCCCCGTGTTCGCGTGACCCCGATATGTCCGCAACGGAACCGACCATCCATCGAGACACCGGCAAAAAAGGCCCCTCAGCCGCAAACGCCTGTTTGCGGCTCCTGATCTGCCTGCTTTCGATTTATCCCCGGCCAGTTCCGCAACGGCCGGAAACCCTTTTAAGGAGGGGTTTGGCCAGCGCGCAATACGGGTGCGGGGAAATATAAAAAATAATGCCGGTTGACAGGGGCGGGAGTGCCCAATTTCCGTCATGAAAGGCATATTTTTAATTTAAATCAGTGCGTTACGCGATGCAGCGCAAGCGAATCGCGTGTTTTCGGGGGTTTAGGTTTTCATCCGTTGCAGCGCAGCAGAAAATGAAACGGAGCCAGAGATTTTATCTCTGGCTCCGTTCCTGTTTCGTGCCAAGGCAGACGTCTAATGCCTGCCTTGAAAGACCGAATCGGCTCTCGCGTCAGAGCGCTCCGACGCGCTTGGTCAGGCGCGACATCTTGCGCGCGGCCGTATTCTTGTGAAGCACGCCGCGCGCGACGCCGCGCGCCAGCTCGGGCTGGGCAGCCTTGAGCGCTTCGGTAGCGGCAGCCTTGTCGCCGCCGGCAATCGCTGCTTCCACCTTCTTCACGAAAGTACGGATGCGGCTCATGCGGTTGGTATTGATCAGGGCGCGGCGCTCGTTGCGACGGATGCGCTTGCGGGCTTGCGGCGTATTGGCCATCGAATTTCCTCTGTCTGGCCGACGTACGGCCCCTACCTAACGAATCTGCGTATGGCGAGCGGACTCGCCGGAAAGCGCGCCCCTTAGCGGTGGTGCCGGCTTCCGTCAAGCCGGAGAAGGCGCGCTAACCCGCCTATTTCTGGCATTTACGGCACCAGAACGTGCTGCGCCCGCCTTGCACGAAGCGCAGTATCGGGGCGCCACAGGCGCAGGCCTGCCCCTCGCGCCCATAGACCTGCCAGGAGGCCGCGAAGTATCCCAGCTCGCCTGAAGGCTGCGCATAGTCGCGGATGGTCGAGCCGCCTGCCGCGATCGATTCGGCAAGGACGTCCTGAATCGCGGGCACCAGCCGGCCCAGCGAGGGCAGCGAGACGCGTCCGGCCGCCTTGTCGGGTCGGATGCCGGAGCGAAACAGCGCCTCGCACACGTAGATGTTGCCGAGTCCCGCCACGATAGCCTGATCGAGCAGCAGTTGCTTGATCGGTGCCGTGCGGTCCCTGAACGCGCGCCTGAGGTGCTGCGGGGTCAGTCCGGGACCGAGCGGTTCGGGGCCGAGGCCGGCGAAGGGGGCCCAGGTATCGAGGTCCGCGGTGGCCACCAGATCGACCGATCCGAACCGCCGTGCGTCGTTGAGCGCCAGGACGTGCCCCGATTCGGTTTCCAGCACGAGGTGATCGTGCTTTTCGGGCTGCTCGGGCTCGATCCGCCACCGCCCTGACATGCCGAGGTGGAAGACCATGGTGCGCTCGCGGTCGGTATGGATCAGGCCGTACTTGGCACGGCGACCCATCGACGTGACCCGTGCGCCGGTAAGCGTCTGGACGAGATCGGGCGGGAAGGGGCGGCGCAAGTCCGGCCGGTTGACCTGCACGTGCGCGATTCGCTCGCCGTCGAGAAAGCGGGCGAGGCCGCGTACGGTGGTTTCGACTTCTGGAAGCTCGGGCATTTGATGCTTGCGTTAGCGCCATCGGCGGCGCCTGTCATCGCCCACGGTGGGTTACGGGAGCGCGATCAGCTTGCCGGCTGGCTGTCGCGCAGCCGCATGAACGTGGCGCGCACGCCATCCGACAGAACGACGCCGGGCGCATCGGGCATGGCTGCTGCGCGCGATTTCATGCCGGGGTCCCAGAACTGGCCGATATGGTCCAGAGTAGCCGCGATGGCGGCTTCCTGCCCCCTGGAGGCGAAATTGCGCAGAATCTGGTCGGCCATGTAGGCAAGGCGCTCGTCGGTGCTCATCATGGCTCTGGTCACTCCGCAGGTTCGGCCGTCTCGATGCGGCGGCTCTGGTCCGCCTGCGCACGATAACGCCTTTGCCAGTCGGAAGGTCCGTTGGACGGCGCGACCTGGACGGCAGTCACCTTGTATTCGGGGCAGTTGGTCGCCCAGTCGGAAAAGTCCGTGGTGATGACGTTGGCTTGCGTGTCGGGGTGGTGGAAAGTGGTATAGACCACGCCGGGCGCTACCCGGTCGGTGATGAGCGCGCGCAAGGTGGTCTCGCCCGCGCGGCTGCGCAGCGCCACCCAATCGCCGTCGCGTATGCCCCGGTTTTCGGCATCGTGCGGGTGGATCTCCAGCCGGTCCTCGGCATGCCAGGCCTCGTTCGGCGTGCGCCGCGTCTGCGCGCCGACGTTGTACTGGCTGAGGATGCGCCCGGTGGTGAGCAGCAGCGGGAAGCGCGGGCCGGTGCGCTCGTCGGTCGGCACATAGTCGGTGACGACGAACAGGCCCTTGCCGCGCACGAAGTGGTCGATGTGCATGGTCGGCGTGCCATCGGGCGCGGCCTCGTTCACCGGCCACTGGACCGAACCGCGCTGATCCAGCACGTCGTAGGTCACACCCGCGAAGGTCGGCGTGAGGCGCGCGATCTCATTCATTACCTGCGAGGGATGGGTATAGGTCCAGCCCAGCCCCATCGCATTGGCGACGAGCTGCACCACTTCCCAGTCGGCGTAGCCGTTCTTTGGCTCCATCACCTTGCGCACGCGCTGGATGCGGCGTTCGGCATTGGTGAAAGTCCCGTCCTTTTCGAGGAAGGTCGACCCCGGCAGGAAGACGTGCGCGTAGTTGGCGGTCTCGTTGAGGAAGAGGTCCTGCACGACCACGCATTCCATCGCGGCCAATCCCGCCGCCACATGAGTGGTGTTGGGATCCGACTGCAGGATGTCCTCGCCCTGGATGAAAATGCCCTTGAACGTGCCGTCGGTCGCCGCATCGAGCATGTTGTTGATGCGCAGGCCCGGTTCGGCATCGAGCGTGACACCCCAGTCCTGTTCGAACTGCGCGCGCGCGACGCTGTCCGAGACATGGCGGTAGCCGGGCAGTTCGTGCGGGAAGCTGCCCATGTCGCACGATCCCTGCACGTTGTTCTGCCCGCGCAGGGGATTCACGCCGGCGCCGGGCTTGCCGACATTGCCGGTGGCCATGGCGAGGTTGGCGATGGCCATGACCGTCGACGAGCCCTGTGAGTGTTCCGTGACGCCAAGGCCGTAGTAGATCGCGCCATTGCCCCCGGTGGCATAGAGCCGCGCGGCGGCGCACACGTCGGCGGCGGGAACGCCGGTCAGTTCCTCGATCGCCTCGGGCGAGCGGGCGGGATCGGAAACGAACGCGGCCCATTCGCCATAGGCCTCGGTATCGCAACGCTCGCGCACATAGGTCTCGTCCACCAGCCCCTCGGTGACGATGACGTGCGCCATGGCAGTGAGCAGGGCGACATTGGTGCCCGGACGCAGCGGCAGGTGGTGTGCCGCCTCGACATGCGGCGAGCGCACGAGGTCGATTCGGCGCGGGTCGATGACGATCAGCTTCGCGCCTTCACGCAGGCGCTTCTTCAGGCGGCTGCCGAAGACGGGATGGCCGTCGGTCGGGTTGGCGCCGATGACGAGAACGACATCGGCCTGCTCGACGCTGTCGAAGTCCTGCGTTCCGGCCGAAGTGCCAAACGTGGTCTTGAGGCCGTATCCGGTCGGCGAGTGGCACACGCGTGCGCAGGTATCGACATTGTTGTTGCCGAAGCCCTGCCGGATCAGCTTCTGGACGAGGAAGGTCTCCTCGTTGGTGCAGCGGCTGGAGGTGATGCCGCCGATCGCGCGGGTGCCGTAGCTGTTCTGGATGCGGCGGAATTCGGAGGCGACGTGGACAATGGCCTCATCCCACGAAACCTCGCGCCAAGGCTCATCCACCGAATTGCGGACCATCGGATTGAGGATGCGGTCGCGGTGCTGGGCATAGCCCCAGGCGAAGCGGCCCTTCACGCAGGAGTGGCCGTGGTTGGCCTTGCCTTCCTTCCACGGCACCATGCGCACCAGTTCCTCGCCGCGCATCTCGGCGCGGAAGGTGCAGCCGACGCCGCAATAGGCGCAGGTGGTGACGACGGCACGGTCCGGCGTGCCCTTTTCGATCACCGTGTTCTCGATCAGCGCTGAGGTCGGGCAGGCCTGCACGCACGCGCCGCAGGAGACGCATTCGGAGGCAAGGAAGCCCTCGCCCTGGCTCGCGGAAATCTTGCTGGCAAAGCCGCGTCCGTCGACGGTGAGAGCCAGCGTGCCCTGCACCTCGTCGCAGGCGCGCACGCAGCGCGAGCAGACGATGCACTTGGCCGGATCGAAAGTGAAATAAGGGTTGGATTCGTCCTTGCAGCCTTCGAGGTGGTTGGCGCCCTCGAAGCCGAAACGCACATCGCGCAGGCCCACCGCGCCCGCCATGTCCTGCAGCTCGCAATCGCCGTTGGCGCTGCAGGTGAGGCAGTCGAGCGGGTGGTCGGAGATATAGAGCTCCATCACCCCGCGCCGTAGCTTGCGCAACTTGTCGGTCTCGGTGCGCACGACCATGCCGGACGCGACGGGGGTGGTGCAGGAGGCGGGGTAACCCTTGCGGCCCTCGATTTCGACTAGGCACATGCGGCAAGAGCCGAAGCTTTCGAGACTGTCGGTGGCGCAGAGCTTGGGGATCGCGGTTTCGACCATGGCGGCGGCGCGCATGATCGAGGTGCCGGCGGGGACGGAGACCTGCTGGCCGTCGATGGTGAGCGATACGGCCTCGCCGGTCGCTTCCGGTGTGCCGAAATCCTTTTCGCGGGTGAATGTCATATCGTGTTACTCCGCCGCTTCGGTCAGCGCATGGCCGCTGCCGAAATCCTCGGGGAAGTGATCGAGCGCGCTCAGCACGGGATAGGGCGTGAAGCCGCCCAGGGCGCAGAGTGAGCCGTGTTTCATGGTGTCGCACAAGTCGCGCAGCAGGTCGATTTCCTCCTCGTGCGAGCGCGCCGCAGTGCGAGCGTTGCGCATCTGCGGCAGGGTTTCGAGCGTGCCCGCCGCGCGTGGGGCCTTGGCGACGATGCGGTCGATCAGTTCGGTGCCGCGCGTCGAGCCGATGCGGCAGGGCGTGCACTTCCCGCAACTCTCGACCGCGCAGAACTCCATGGCGAAGCGGGCCATGTGGGCCATGTCGACGGTGTCGTCGAACACGGTGATCCCGGCATGGCCGATCAGCCCGCCTGCCTCGGCAAAGGCCTCGTAGTCGAAAGGCAGGTGGAACATCGAGGGCGGGAAATAGGCGCCGAGCGGCCCGCCGACCTGTACCGCGCGCACCGGACGGCCGCTGGCGGTGCCGCCGCCGATCTGGTTGACGAGTTCGCCCAGCGTCACGCCGAAACCGATCTCGTAGAGCCCGCCGTTCTTCACGTTGCCGGCGATCTGCACCGGCATGGTGCCGCGCGACCGACCGAAGCCGACCTCGGCATAAGCCTGCGCGCCCTCGGCAAGGATGAACGGCACGGCAGCAAGGCTGAGTACGTTGTTGATGACGGTTGGCCTGCCGAACAGGCCCTCGACAGCCGGCAGCGGGGGCTTCGCGCGGACCTCTCCGCGTTTGCCTTCTATGGATTCGAGCAGCGCGGTTTCCTCGCCGCAGACGTAAGTGCCCGCGCCGACGCGTACTTCCAGCGTGAAGGGCGCGATCTTCGTGGCCGAACGGGCAATCGCCTCGCGCATGGCGGCGATAGCGGAGGGATATTCGCTGCGGATGTAGATGTAGCCGTGGCTGGCGCCCACGGCGTGGCTGGCGATTGCCATGCCCTCGATCAGGCAAAAGGGATCGCCTTCGATCAGCATGCGGTCCGCGAAAGTGCCGCTGTCGCCTTCGTCGGCGTTGCAGATGATGAACTTCTCGTCCGCTGCGGCATCGAGCACCGTCTGCCATTTGATGCCGGTAGGAAAGCCCGCCCCGCCCCGGCCGCGCAGGCCCGAGGCCTTGACGGCGTCCACCACGGCCTGCGGCGAAAGTCCGAGGGCCGTCTCCAGCCCTTTCCATCCGCCGTGCGCGGCATAGTCGGACAGGCTGAGCGGATCGGTCACGCCGCAACGCGCGAAAGTAAAGCGCTGCTGGCCGGAGAAGAAGGGATGGTCCTCGATCCTGCCGATGCGGGCCGGATGGCTCCCGTCCAGCACGGCCGAGACATCGTTCGGGCCGACGGGGCCATAGGCAATGCGGCCTTCGTCGGTCTCGACCTCGGCCAGCGGCTCGATGGCGAAGAGCCCGCGTGATCCGGTGCGCACCACCTCGCAGCCGGCGCTGGCGAAGGCTTCGGCCAGGCTGTCGGCACCGAGGGCAACAGAGGCCATGTCCTTGCTGACGAAGATCCGCATCATGCTTCCACCTCGCCCGCGATCCTGCCGATGGCCGCGCTGTCGATGCGCGCCACCGGCCGGTCGTCGACCATGGCATTGGGGCCTATGGCGCAAAGGCCCAGGCAATATACGGGTTCGAGCGCGACCTGCCCGTCCTTGCGGGCATGGCCCATGGCGACGCCGAGATGATGGGACAGCTCGGCCTCTATCGCCGCGCCTCCGCGCGCCTGGCAGCTCTCCGCACGGCACAGCTTGATTACGTGGCGGGCGGGCGGCTCGGTGCGGAAGTCGGGGTAGAAGCTGATTACCCCGTGTACTTCTGCGCGGCTGATGAGCAGCGCATCGGCGATCAGCGGCACGGCCCCGGGGGCGATGAAGCCGAGCTCTTCCTGTATTTCGTGAAGGAGGGGGAGCAGTGCGCCGCGCTGGTCGCTGTGCACGAAGCGGTCGATGATGGACTGGATCTGGGCGGTTTGCGTCATGGTGCCTCTCTCTTGGGCATCACGCTGCGGTATCGGGGCCGGACGGTCAAATTGATTAGGGTGATGCGTGATAGAAAAATTCAATCACGCATCGATTCCCCGGCAATGCGCCGTGCGCAGTTGAGCGCCGCCGCCGCCACGGGATCGAGCGGGCCCCGGTCGCCGACGACGAGGCCGATGCGGCTGATGGCGGCATCCATGGCGAGGGGGCGGACATGCGCCCAGTCCGTCCCTTCGATCAGGTCCACGTATCGTTCGGGCATGACCGTCGCGAGGCCGCCGGACTGGACCATGGCGAGCAGGGCGATGTAGCTGTCCGCCGTTGCACGCGGGGTGGCCGAAAGGCCGTGCGCGTCGAGCAGTCCGTCGAGAATGCGCCGGTTCTGCATGCCCTGGTGAAGCAGGCATAGTGGATGGCGAGCGACCTCTTGCCATGAAACGGCGCCGGATTCGCGCTGCGTGCCGGCTTCGGCGGTGACGAAAACGTAGCGTTCGGCGTAGAGCGGCACGCTGATTACGTTCGAAGGGCTCTCGTGGTCGAGATAGGTCACGCCAGCGTCGATCTCGAAGGCTTCGATGGCCCGCATGATTTCGCGCGAGGTCTGCGAGCGGACCGAGAGCGTCATGCCGGGATGTTGCCGCAGCAGTGCCTGCGTGAACTGCCCGACGCTGGGCATGGCCGCGGGAATCGCACCGAGCCGGAACTCGCCGCGCAGTGGTCCACCGAGCGCCTCGACCGCATGGACCATGGCCTCATGCGCGGCGAGCAGCTGCTGCGCCCAGGGCAGCATGGCGCGGCCTTCTTCGGTCAATCCGATGTAGCGTCTGTCGCGTTCGACGAGGCGCTTGCCGAGCTGGGTTTCGAGCGAGTTCAGTGCGGAGGACAGCGTCGGTTGCGCGACCCCGCATATATCTGCGGCGCGCGCGAAGTGTTCTTCGCGCGCCAGGGTCACGAAATAGCGCAGCGCGCGTAGTTGCATGCACCTTCCCGGCAGCTTTCGATAGATACCTTCTATCACTCCTGCCGGCGAAAGAAACGGGTCGTCCGTCGTGTCGCGGCGGTTGGTCCGGCGATCAGCCGAGCCGGAGGAATTCCCGTCGCGTCCCGATCGGTCCGTTTCCGGCTATCTGCTTTCGAAAGGCGCGAACAGGCTGTCGAGCGCCTTGCGGGCCGACGGTGTCAGGCTGAGCAGCGACTGGCCCGCATCTGCAGGGTCGTTGTGTTGCTCGACATGTCCATTCTGGATCAGGATTGCCGCCCACCGCGCTCCGGTCGAGGCGGGGACGCCGGCGGCCAGACATGCACTGCTAATGTGTATCGGCTTCTGGTCAGCTTCTGCGCAATACAGGCTTAGTAAAATATCCCAGGCAGGATCATGGAATATTCCGGATCCTAGAACCTCATCTCTTTTTCGCCGAATTTTGAATAGTATTTCGGCGATATTTGTGCCGCCGTCGGTCGTGTCGTTGCAAGCCGTGGAATTTCTGGTTCTCAAGTCGATGTTAAGATCCAGGCCGAGTTTTTCGAACAGGCTAGAACTTTCACGTTCCCTGTTGGTATTCTGTTGCATTTGCGCCCCTTGATGCAGCCCTGCTGCCGCGCAGATTAGTAAACATTGTTTACTCCATTTTGGAATAAAATTTTCTTCACTAGGGGAATGTAAGCGTTTGAAATTTTTGTGCCGTCCGGGAACCCTGGGAAATCCGTTAGGTTCTTACCCGTGGTGGGCTAAGTAGGCCGAGGGCGGCCGATTCGAATCTGGAATGGAATAGATGTACCCAAACGCTGCCTCTCGCAAAGACGCGCTTCGCGCATCGATCGATGCTCTGGACGAGATCGTCTCGCTATATGACAGGCTTGGTCTGATGGTGCCGGCGGTGCATGCGGCGACGGCCCTGGAAGCTGCCCGTTCTGCCCTTGCCAATGGCATGGGCGCTGCTGCCATGCCCGATGAACCCTGTGGTCGTCAGGGTATCGAGACGGGATCGGCTCCGGTCCGGTCAGCCGGGCGCGGCTAGGCACGCCCGGCCAGGACAGGCAAACCTTGCTTCAGACGCGGCCGATGGACGAGTAGGCGAAGCCAGCCTCGCGCATGGCGTCGGGCTGGTAGATGTTGCGCAGGTCGACCAGAACGGGCGCATTGGCGAGCGCCTTCACGCGCTCCAGGTCGAGAGCGCGGAATGCGTCCCATTCGGTCACGATCACCACGGCATCGGCCCCTTCGATCGCGGTATAGGGATCGGCCGCCATTTCCACTTCGGGCATCAGCGGCTTTGCCAGTTCCATGCCTTCGGGATCGTAGGCGGCAACCGAGACGCCGGCATCGTCGAGCGTCTGGGCAACGGCGATTGCCGGGGAATCGCGCATGTCGTCGGTGTTGGGCTTGAAGGTCAGGCCGAGCATCGCCACGCGCTTCCCGCGCGCCGCGTCCGCACCGCCGAGTGCTTCCACGACCTTGCGGCCCATGGCGCGCTTGCGCAGGTCGTTGACCTTGGCAACCGCCTCGACGATCCGCACCGGGCTTTCATAGTCCTCGGCGGTCTTGAGCAGCGCCAGCGTATCCTTGGGGAAGCACGAGCCGCCGTAGCCAGGACCGGCGTGGAGGAACTTGCCTCCGATGCGGCCGTCCAGCCCGATGCCGCGGGCCACGTCCTGGACGTTGCCGCCCACTTTCTCGCACAGGTCCGCGATCTCGTTGATGAACGTGATCTTGGTCGCGAGGAAGGCGTTGGCGGCGTACTTGATGAGTTCCGACGAGCGGCGCGACGTGAACAGGATCGGGGATTCGTTGAGGAACAGCGGGCGGTAGACTTCGCGCATCACCTCGCGTCCGAACTCGTCCTCGGCGCCGATGACGATACGGTCGGGGCGCTTGAAGTCGCCGATCGCCGCGCCCTCGCGCAGGAATTCTGGATTGGAGACCACGGCGACCTGATGCGGCGTGCCGCTTTCCTTGAGAATGCGCTCGACCTCATCGCCGGTGCCGACCGGCACGGTCGACTTGGTGACCACGACGGCATCGTTCGAAAGGCTCTCGCCCACTTCGCGCGCGACGGCATAGACGAACGAGAGGTCCGCATGCCCGTCACCGCGACGTGAAGGCGTGCCCACTGCGATGAAGATGGCACTGGCATCCTTGATGCCCTCGGCAAGGTCGGTGGTGAAGGTGAGTCGGCCCGCCTTGACGTTGCTGGCCACGAGAGCGTCGAGGCCCGGCTCGTAGATCGGCATTACCCCTTCGTGGAGGCGGTCGATCTTCGACTGGTCCTTGTCGATGCAGACAACGTCGTGGCCGAAATCGGCGAAGCAGGCACCCGAAACCAGCCCGACATAGCCCGAGCCTACCATTGCAATCTTCATACGAACCTCATCCGGTCGAAATTCGCCCGGCCTTTAGGGCCAGGCTCAGCAAAGTCCAACGCCATAGCGGCATAGTTACAATGAATGGTTCACAAGGAATGGTATTTCCTAAACCAGTTCACGAAGAGCGGTACGCCCGCTTCGAGCGAGGTCGTCGGGGCGTAGCCGGTGTCACGGGTCAGGGCAGTGATGTCGGCATAGGTCGCCGGCACGTCGCCGGGCTGCATCGGCAGCAGGTTGAGCTGTGCCTTGCGACCGCAGGATTCCTCGAGCAGTTCGATCAGGCGCATCAGGTGCTCGGGGCGGTTGTTGCCGATGTTGTAGAGCGCGTGCGGCTTGACGCTGCCGCCCGGTTTCTCCTCGCCGTCGTCGAGAGGCGGACGGTCGAGGCAGGCCAGGACGCCCGAGACGATGTCGTCGATATACGTGAAGTCGCGCTGCATCTCGCCGTGGTTGTAGACGTCGATCGGCCGGTCCGAGAGGATGCGCTCGGCGAATTTCCACATGGCCATGTCGGGCCGCCCCCAGGGGCCGTAGACCGTGAAGAAGCGCAGGCCGGTGAGCGGGATGCGAAACAGGTGAGCGTAAGTCTCGCTCATCAGCTCGTCGGCCTTCTTGGTAGCGGCATAGAGCGAGACGGGGTGGTCGGCGCGGTCCTCCACCGAGAAGGGCAGCTTGGCATTACCGCCATAGACCGAACTGGAGCTGGCATAGACCATGTGCGCGACGTCGCGGGCGCGCGCCAGTTCGAGCATGTTGACATGCCCGGTCAGGTTGGAGGCGGCATAGGCCTGCGGGTTCTCGAGCGAATAGCGCACGCCCGCCTGCGCTCCCAGATGCACGATCGCGGCAAAGCGGGTTTGCTCCAGCGCGCCGTTCAACGCTGCCATGTCGGAAAAGTCGACCTGGCGGAACTGGAACAGGTTGTTGTCGCGCGTGGACAGCCTGTCGATCCGCGCCTGCTTGAGCGAGACCGGGTAGTAATCGTTCATGTTGTCGATGCCGACGACCGGCTGTCCGCGTGCCATCAGCGCTTCGGAAACGGCGGCGCCGATGAAACCCGCCGCGCCCGTCACCAGCACTGTCGAATCCTGCCAGTCCATGAAGTTTCCAAAGCTCCTGCGGTCGTCTTGCCGATTGGCGGCCTTGCGGGGCGCCTTAGATGGAAAAGATGCACTAGAATATAACGGATTGTCTCGCCAGAGGCGGACCGGAACGATGCGCCTGGCTGATACCGCGCCGAACCGGAATTGCGGAGTGGGCACAGGAGAGAGGGACACGCCTCTCCTGTGCCCACTCCGCGTTCCCGCTGCCGGCCCGAAGGCAGGAAGCGGGAACGGTCACCTCGGAGCAGGCTTGACGCATGCGGATCACGGGCATGCATCGCGCCGGATTACGTTGCCCGTTTCGGGCTGCGCGGCGCGAGTAGCATGGACCTGTTTCACTTTTTGGTCGCTGGCCGCGGGCCTTGTCCCATTGCCGGACGCACGGCGAAGCCGGGGCATCGGGAAGTGCTGGCGAACCAACGGAACCCGGCTGTGCTGTGGGTTCGGGGCGTTTCCCCGCTCTTCCCAAGCTTGGGGCGTGCGAAGATTATTGTCGGCGAATCTCTGTCAGCTTGCGTTCCCATGCGAGCGCATGTTCGACGATCGTGGCAAGGTCCGCATAGCGCGGAACCCAGGGCAGCGTGGCCTTGATCCGGTTGTTGTCGGAAATCAGCGAATCCGGATCGCCGGCGCGCCGGCCTTCCATGCGCCGGTCGATTTTCTGGTTGGTGACCCGGTCGACTGCATCGAGCACTTCGAGCACCGAGAAACCGCGGCCGTACCCGCAGTTCATCGTCAACGACTGCCCGGGGTTGTCGATCAGCGCCTCAAGCGCGAGGACATGGGCATTGGCGAGATCGGAGACATGGATGTAGTCGCGCACCCCGGTGCCGTCGGGCGTGTCGAAATCGGTACCGAACACCGCGACGTGGCTGCGCTTGCCGAGGGCGGCTTCGACGGCGACCTTGATGAGATGCGTCGCGCCTGCGGTCGATTGCCCGGTCCGTGCCTGCGGATCGGCCCCCGCGACATTGAAATAGCGCAGCGCGCAGTAATTGAACGGATGCGCCTTCGATACATCGCCCAGCATGATTTCGGTCATCAGTTTCGACATGCCGTAGGGATTGATCGGCAGCTTGGGGCTGTCCTCCGTTACCGGCGAGACTTCCGGGATGCCGTAAGTCGCTGCCGTCGAACTGAAGATGAAGTGGTGGATCCCGGCCTTTACTGCCGCTTCGATGAGCGCGCGGCTCTTGGCGGTGTTGTTGTGATAGTACTTGAGCGGGTTCTCCACCGACTCGGGCACGATGATCGACCCGGCGAAATGCATGATCGCCCCGATTCCCTGCTCGGCAAATATGCGCGCCAACAGATCGGCATCCTCGATATCGCCTTCATAGAGCGGCACGCCCTCGGGCACCGCGAAGCGAAAGCCGGTGGTTAGGTTGTCGACCACGGCGACCGGCCAGCCGGCGTCCTTGAGGGCGAGAACGGCATGACTGCCGATGTAGCCGGCGCCGCCGGTAACGAGGACGGGGACTTTGCTGGTCATGTTTTCCGGATGGCTGTTTCAGACAGTGCAGCTTGATAATATGGAATTCTGACCGTTTGCCTAACTTCGAAACGCATCGTCCAGTTATGCACGGCGCGGCCGATTGAGTTTGTAATCGCCTGTGCCGACAGCCAGACTTGACCGGTCATGAACACGAATGGGCATCGCTGTGCCGACGCGTTCCGGGAATTCGTCGGAAATGAATTCCCGGAACGCGTAATGTCTTGCTGACGCCCCGACCAGGCGATGTTGCCGCCGCCAGGCTCAGAAGTTGCGACTGACCACGGCGAAGGCGTTGAAAATCGGCGCGGCTTTCAGGATATCCTGCCAAAGCCCGCGTTTGCCGGAATAGCCTATCATCACGATGTCCCCATCCTTGACGATCGGATCGGGGCTCACACCGCCTCGAATATCCTTGAGGTTGAAGCGCCCGGCCATGCGCTGCCCATTGATCGTGCGAAAGATCACGACCTCGCTAAGCTTGGCGGTATAAGTGGGGCTCTCGGCGCGCGCGATGGCAGAGAGCAGGGTCGTGTCGTAGTCGATTTCGTACACGCCGGGTTTGTTCACTTCGCCTTCCACCGAGACGTATCGCGGCGCGGCTTCGACAACCGAGACGGTGACCTGCGGGTCTACGAGGTACTGCCTGCCGAGCAGGGTCGCAATTTCACCGGACACCTCGGCGGGAGTTTGTCCAGCTGCCTTGATTTGCCCGATAAGTGGCATCTGGATAAAGCCAGCATTGTCCACAAGTAGCTTGTCAAACGTGAGATCAGGTTCACCGAAGACGTTGACAGAGACGGAATCGGCCGGGTCGATCGTATAGGCAGTGGGGGCTTCTACCGTCGCTGGAATGACATCGTAAGCAGCCTGACCGACTGGCAGGTTCGGATTCTCCGTTACCGAAGTACAGCCTGCCACTAGCGCGAGGTTCGCAAACAAGGTGGCGAGGCCGAGGCTTCTACGAGAACTGAGCATTATCGAATGTCTCCATAACCTTGGGCGTGTCCGCCATATCGAGCGCATAGCTGCGTGGCTAGGCCGAAACATGATGGTTGTCTGCGTAGTAGGAAAGTCGCTCCGTACTGTCGCGCATCTTTAATTGGGTGTCCGGCTTTCCAGGGAACGTCAGATTTCGTCGAAGTGCCCGATCTGTCGTCAGGATAGCGACAGAACGGTGCAAATCGATGACGATCTGCTGTACCAAGTCCCTTGGCCTGATCTTGCTTGGCAATCCCATTGGGTGAGGACTTTCAGTCCTCAAGCTCTGGCACTCCTGGGGGCGGGCACGTCTCGGGAGTGCTTGCAATATGGGCTTCGATGCGGCGGACTCGTTCGGGGATGTTGCGATGACTCGGGTCGCGTAGCCAGCGCAGTATATCGCGCTGGTTGTAGCGATGCCAGATTTCAAGCCCTCGCTCGACGTTGTAACCTGCGCAACGCATCAGATCTGCCCCCAGAGTGTCGGCGCGATCTTCCATCGCGCGTCGTTCGCGCAGGCCTTTGGCTTTGCCGTCGCGGGCCACAACGTGTGCCAGCTCATGCGATGCGAACACGGCCAGTTCGTCTGCATTTTGCGCAAAATCGACGAGCTTGGCGCTCAGGGCGACGTTCTGTCCATCGCTGTAAGCGGTAACGCCCTTTCCGGTTTTTAGAATGAATCGCGTTGCGCACAGTTGCTCTCCGCGGAAGCTTATAGTCAGAGTATGCCCGCCACGTTCCAGCTCCAGGGTGATGTCCTCGCCTTCGGGTGTTGCGGCGAGCAATTCTTCCAAATGGTCCGCAAGCGATCCGGCTTCGGGGTCTTTCGCAACAATTTCGGAAACCGGAGTGGCGTTCACGGACAGAATATCATCTCCGGGGCGAATTCCTGCAACCTGCGCGGGACTTTCCGGAGCGACGGCGATTACCTGGGGTAAATCTCCTAGTCCGGTAAGGTCGCGGACGAGGGGGCGGTCCTGCATGGCATATGCCATGATGGAGTCTATCTTTATGCCGGTGGCTGTGCTGGTCGACCCGCAGAGGTGTCCGGACGACTTCCGCAAGGAAAACTCCACTGCGCCGATTCGGTCTATTTGGGTTCGGATCGCTATCGGCCAAGGCTGAGGCTCGGCTGTGGCGAGTATGGCCGAGGGACCGAAGGCGAACGGTGCAACAATGGCGATCAGCCGCACTAGTGCTCGCAATAACATGAATTTAACAGCATATTTAGGTTTGCAGGACATTGTGCGTTGCGGTATATGAGTATACCGGACTTTCGTCCAGTGTCGGGCAATCAACAGGAGAACCCATTCATGAACCTTCGTAACGTCCTGCCGGCAGTTGCTGCTGCTGGGCTCGTGCTTGCTCCCGTGGCTGCCCAGGCGGGCACCAAGGCAGCTGCTTCGGTTCCGTCGGCCGGTGTGTCGATCGCATCCGAAGGCGCGCGCAATTCCACTTCGGTCGCCAAGAAGCAGAAGGCCACTTCGGGCCTCCTGATTGGCGGCCTTGCTCTCGCCGCCGTTGTTGGTGGTGTGATTATCGCTGCGGACGACAACGGTTCGAGCGGTAGCTGATTTCTGCTGATTTTTTGGGGTCCGGCGCGCGTTAATGCGATGTCGGGCCTCATTGTTTTTCTGATGTGGGTATCCTGCAGGGTGCGGTTTTGACGAGGTTTCTCCAGTCGGGGCTGCGTTTTAGGCAGGCAGGTGTTGCGCTGTGGCGCCAGCCAGAATTTCAGCTACAAGCTTTGCTGGTTCTGGCATTGCTGTTTGGTGGAGGGGGATCCGCCTACGGCATAAATAACCTCATGGTTCAGTTGGCGGCGCTGCTGGTATTGGCGTTGCATCCTGAGCGAGTGATGGATTTCCTTCGTGATGCGCCGCGTTTCTTTGTTGTCCTTTGTGGGCTGACAGTGGCGTTGCCGCTGGCGCAGTTGGTGCCGCTACCGCCGTCCTTGTGGGGGCGGCTTCCAGGGCGCGATCTTCTGTCCGAAAGTCTGGGGCTGATCAATCGCTCGGACGCTTGGTATTCCATTTCGCTGGCGCCATCGCGGACCCTTATTGCGTTTTTTTCACTCATCCCAATGTTCGCCGTGTTCGTTCTTTCATGGCGTTTCGACCGCAGCGAATGGGAGCGCGTACTGTATACGCTAGTCCTGCTGGGGTTGGCCGCGATGGCTCTTGGCGGCGTTCAGATGCTGGGCGGCAATCGTGTCCTTCTTTTGTACCGCGAGCACGTCCATGCCGGATATCTCTATGGGACTTTTGCTAACCACAACAGCGCAGGGCTCTTTTTCGTCCTTGCGATTACTGGGTTGCTGGGCCTGATTGGAGGGGGCATGGCGCGCGCACGGCGACATGGGGGCCGGTGGTTCCAGCCTTGGGTGCGGGTTGGTGTTGCGGTGTTGCTGGCCGTCGCGGTTGTCTTGACACAATCGCGTTCCAGCATAGGCGTGCTGCTGATGGTCATAATGGTGGCTGCTTTTGGCTATCTGTACCGCATGGATGTATCCAGAACTCGCAAGATGACGTTTCTGGTGCTGGGCGTGTTGGTTGCTGCGGGTGCGTTGATCGGCCTGCAAGCAGGTACGCGCTTTGGCAGCAGCTTCGACCGTTTCGAGCGCCTTGACGACGTGCGCCCTGCGATATGGGAAGACACCATTACTTCAGCCGAAAGGTTTTGGCCTGTGGGGAGTGGCATTTCTACATTTCCGGAAGTTTTTGAGGTCGATGAGACTCTCGAGCATGTGTGGGCATTCCACGCGGGTCGCGCCCACAACGATTATCTGGAAATCGCGCAGGAAGGCGGTGTGGTTGGGGTGATCCTGATTGTTGCATGGCTTGTTTGGATTGCCTGGGCGGGGTTGCGTGCCTGGCAAGGAGAGCGGCGCTGGCAAGGGGTGGCGGCTGTTTCTGGGCTTGCGGTCATCGGAATGCAATCGTCTATTGATTACCCACTAAGAAATCAGGCGATTCTTTGTGTCGCTGCTTCTTTTTTGTCGTTGCTTGTGCACGCAGCGTCCAAAAAGGATTTGAATAAATAGTGTGCGAATAGGCTCGATTTTTTACCATTTATTGAGGGATTTGCAGATCGCACCTCCTTGCTTTTGCCTGACGTGCGTAACATGCGCTGACTGCTTGGCTTTGTGTATAAGGTGCGCTAGCGCTTCGATCTGTCGACAGGGTTCACCACGTCGCGACATCGAGTTTGCGGCACAATGAAAACGATTATCCAATGACGGGGAATACATTGACCGACGGTGTCATGATGAATGGCGATGAAGGAAGCTATGTTGGCTCTTTCGAAGAGCGGGATCAGCTTCTGGGGATAGATCTCAAGCAGATCCTGTCCGCAGTACGCCGCAACGTCAAATGGATAGCGCTGATCGTGATTGGCGTTCTGATTGCCGGCTTCCTGGTGACGCTCCTGATGGTGCCCCGCTACATTGCGACCGCGCAAGTTCTCGTGGAGCAAACCACCGATACGATCATAGAAGGAAGCGAGCTTCAGGATACCGCAAACCAGCAGTTCGATGCCGAGCGCTTCCTCGAGACCCAAGTTGATATCATTCGCAGTCGTTCACTTGCCGAACGCGTGGCGCAAAGCGCGAAGCTTGTGGACAGGCAGGCCTTTTACGATGCGATGGGCGAGGCAATGCCCCAAATGGAGGACCTCGACGGTGCGAACCCGACAAAGTCCGAGCTTGCTGATTTGCGTCTCGATACGGTCGTAGAACTTCTGCAGGAGCACCTCTCCGTCGTGTTGCCGGTCGACAGTCGCGTTATAAAGATTCAGTTCGAATCCACTGATGCTGCCACTTCGGCGCAGATCGCAAATCTCTATGCTGAAAACTATTTGGAATCGAATCTTAAGCGGAAGTTTGAAAGTTCCGCCTATGCACGGCAGTTTCTTGCAAACCAACTGGCGGAGGCTCGATCGAAAGTCGAGGCCTCGGAGCGGGAGCTCAACCAGTATTCTCGTGCTGCCGGCCTGATCCGTATTTCCGGACAAGGCCAGAACGCTGACCGCGAGACGACGCTATCGGTGACCAACAATTCACTCGTGCAAGTAAACAGCGCGGCAGCTGCAGCGACCGCTGACCGTCTTGCGGCAGAAGATCGCTGGAATACTATTGCCAAAGAGCCCGTTCTTTCCATTCCGCAGGTTATTGAAAATGCAGCAATACAGGATATTCTGAAGCAGAAGGCAACTTTGGAGGCTCAGCTCGCTGATGAGCAAAGTCGTCACCTTGATGACTATCCAAGCGTCAAAGTGCTCAAGGCTCAAATTAGTGAGCTTAATAAACGTATCAATACGATCGGCGGTGGTATTAAACGGTCCATCTACCTTGAATTTTCGTCCTCACGCGCGCGTGAGGACTCGCTCAAGACGCAAGTCGAGAAGTTGCGCGATGACGCCATGGGAGAACAAGAACGTGGCGTGGGTTATGCGGTTCTAAAGCGGGTGGCCGAGACTGATCGTGCGCTCTATGACACGCTGCTTGAGCGCTACAATCAACTGAATGCCACTGCTGGTTCCACATCAAACAACGTAACTTTGGTCGATAGGGCCGATGTCCCGCGGGAACCGTCGTCACCGAGCCTGATTCTCAATTTGTTTGTGGCGCTCGTTCTTGGCCTCGGCGGTGCAGGTCTCTTCGTCCTGCTGCGTGAGCACTTTGATGATACTGTTCGGTCGCCGGAAGACGTCGAAGCGAAGCTGGGGCTGCCTTTGCTGGGCCTTATTCCAGCAGTACCGGAAGGTGAAGCGGCCGCTGCGGCGGATGATGTGAAGTCGTCGCTTTCGGAAGCCTACCACTCGTTGGTGGCAAACCTTCGTTTCTCGACCTCTAATGGTTTTCCTCGTGTGCTGGTGGTGACCAGTACCAACGAATCGGAAGGCAAGACAACGTCAGCACATTCAGTCGCGGTCGATCTTGCGCGCTTGGGTAAGTCCGTGTTGCTAATCGACGCAGACCTTCGCCGGCCGACGCTGCACCGCCGCATGGCCGAGAAGAACGTTCCGGGCTTGACCGAACTTCTTGTTGGTGATGCCAGCTTTGATGCCGTGCTCCATCCTTCTGGTTTTGATCATCTTACTTACATGACCGGTCTGCCGATTCCTCCCGAACCGTCATTGCTGCTCGGCGGTGATCGACTGCCTCGGGTGATTGAAGAGGCTACGGCGCGCTTTGATGTGGTTGTAGTTGACTCGGCGCCGATGTTGGGCCTGTCCGATACGGCTTCCATTGCCAGCTTGACAGACGGCGTCCTGTTCGTGATCGATGCATCCCGCTTCCATCGAGGGGCGGTCAAGTCCGCTCTTCGGCGCTTGTCGATGGTGAACGCCAAGATTATCGGCGCGGTCGTAACCAAGTTTGATGCTAGATCTGCTAACGGCGACTATGCCTATTATGGCTACAATTATTACTCTTACGGATCTGATCGCTCCAGCGCAGACGCCTGATATGGATAGACTGTAATGCGCCGCGTGGTGTGGTACTTTGTGCTTGCGTTCGTCGCTGTAGTCGTGGCGGTTGTGCAGGTTGATCGTCATTCGCATGAAGTTCCTGCATACGCGAAATTTGTTCCATCACGGTTCGCTAATTTCGCGCTTATTCGCAAGGCGGCGAACGAGGTTCAGAATGGTTCGTCGAAAAAGGCGTTGGCTGATGCAAGAAGGTTGCTCTTCGTGCATCCGGTGCCGGCCGAGAATCTTACAATATTGGCGGTAGCGGAATTACAGAACGGGCATCAGGAGGGTGGTTCAAGGGCACTGATGCTTGCTGCTGGAAGGGGATGGCGCGAGCCTTTTGCCCAGCGTGCCGTTGCTGTAGCTGCAGCGCAATCTGAGGAATGGGAAATCGCGGCTGATCGTTTGACCGCGCTATGGAAAACATCCTCCGACAGCCCAGAAACGCGGGAGACTTCCGGCTTGTTGCTCGAAAATCCCGAGATTCGATCGCATTTTGCTGCACGGCTTGTTGGCCAGACGGTGTGGCTGCCTGACTTTATTGGCTGGGCAGTCCGCAACCTTGATTCTGAATCGTTTGTTGAAACGATCGAGGGGGCCGGTAAAGCGGGAGCGCAATTGCCGTGCGAGCAGTTGAGCGGGATAGCCCGGTCGCTGCTCGATCAAGGTGCGTTGTTGCTTGCGGAACGCTTGTGGCGCAACGCGTGTGCTGCGGGCGCTACTTCGACAAGAGGCAATTTGGCTTTTGACAACCCCAGTTCGGCCAAGCCACAGGATCCATTTTCTTGGACCTATCCATCCGCTGCGGGATTGACTGTGGAAGTTGACGCAGCCACAAATCCTTCGAGTCTCAATTTCGAAAACACGGATCTCCTGCGGCGGGTGGTTGCTCAAAAGTATTTAGCCTTGGGTGCGGGCCCACACCACATCAACGTCGTTACAACGGACCTGCAAACCAACGAGGCTCGACCGATCTTGGTGTATTTTGCATGCCGGGGGTCTGAGGCGAACGCTGTTTTCCGTCCAATCACGGCGGATTCCCGAAATGATACGATTGATGTGCAGATTCCTGCAAATAGCTGCCCAGTCCAGACTATTGAATTGCGAGTGGCAAAGGCCAGCGCAAAGGGGCTTCGCGTGATTATCGATTGAGAAGTGTTAAAGTTCTTATCTGGGGAAGTGTTGTAGTTCATTGTTGTTATATTATATTATTGTATATTATAACTTTTTTGAGTAAAATTTCTCTTTATGAATATTATTTGCGTAGATGCTTTTACGCTACGGGAGTTGATTGCAAGAGTTCTTGTAAGCTCTGCTGGACTCCTCGCTTATTCTTGCTGGGAAGATGATGGAAACGATCGGTTGCCTTACGCCTTGCTGCGGGTGCCCTCTGACCTGCCACGGGTAATTTCCTCCAGTAGCGATTAGAGTCCGGCCTTCGGAAGGACGGACGAGATGAAGCGCAAGAGGAGGTTCACGGAAGAGCAGATCATCGGGGTGTTGAAGGAAGCTGAGGCCAGCGTGAAGACCGCTGACCTGGCGCGGCGGCACGGCATATCCGAGGCGACGATCTACAACTGGAAGGCGAAGTACGGCGGCATGGAAGTTTCGGAGGCGAAGCGGCTTCGTTCGCTCGAGGAAGAGAACGCCAAGCTGAGGCGACTGTTGGCAGATACGATGCTGGACAACGCTGCGTTGAAGGATCTTCTCGCAAAAGAAACTGGTGACGCCCGCTGCCAGATGCAGAGCAGTCGCTCATCTCGCAGATCATCACGGGATGAGCGAGCGGCGGGCGTGCCGTGTCATAGATGCTGACCGCGCGAGCGTTCGCTACCAGTCCCGGCCACCGCCGGAGGCGCCTGCGCGAACTTGCCAACGAGCGCCGCCGGTTCGGCTATCGCCGGTACACATCCTGCTGCGGTGCGAGGGCGCGCCATCTGGCATCAACCGGCTCTATCGGGAAGAAGGGGTTGGCGTGCGCAAGCGTCGGGCACGGCGCAGGGCTCTCGGTACCCGGGCTCCGATCCGTGTCGAGGCTCGGCCCAATGCTCGCTGGAGCCTGAACTTCGTCCATGACCAGTTCGCCTGTGTCAGGCGGTTCCGAGTGCTCAACATCGTCGATGATGTGACCAGGGAGTGCCTCGTCGCGATCCCCGACACGCAGATCTCGAGGCGCCGAGTGGCGCGCGAACTGACCGACATCATCGCATGGCGCGGCAAGCCGGGGATGATCGTCAGCGATCATGGGGCCGAGTTCACCGCCAATGCGATCCTGGCCTAGTGTAAGGATCACGAGATCGAGTGGTACTACATCGCGCCAGGCAAGCCCATGCAGAACGGCTATGTTAAATCCTTCAACGGACGGATGCGGGATGAACTACTGAACGAGACGTTGTTCCACAGCCTCGACCTTGCCTGAACCCATTGCAAATAACGCGCCGAAAGGCATAACCATAAATAACCGCGACGGCTCTAATCGCTACTGGATGAAAGTCCCGTGGCAGGTCACCTCGATTTCAAAGATGGTCTTTAATGCAACAGTCTCCAGAATCGCATCATCAAGTGTGAGCCGAGTGGATATGTTGGCTTTAGTCATGACTCATCTGCAGTATCTAGGATTGCGCGACTGATATTCTCCTCGAAGACGTCAAGCTTGAAGCTCGTCTCGAATTTCTGCCTAGCCTTTGCAGACAGGCTTTCCAGATCACCGCAAGTCCAAGCTTGTGCGATGCAATCGGCTGTGGCGCTCATGTCGCGAACGGGCAGGACATAGCCATTGACGCCATCTTCGACAATGCTCCGCAGGCCGCGCCAATCGGATACCACCGAAGGCACGCCCATTGCGGAGGCTTCGATCACGGCCAGGGGCTGCGTCTCGGCACGAAAGAACGTTGGAAATATGAAAAATGCCGAAGACCCGATGAGGTCGAACTTTTCTCGACCATTTCGCACTCCGAGGCGGCGCACGTTGTTTTCAAGTCCGTGTTCTCGTACCAACTTGTCGAATTTCGATACTTCTTCGTAAGTCCCTTCGCCAATGCAGCGTACATCTGGGTCTAAACCTTTGCTTTGCAACAATCTGGCCAGTTCGACGATATCGAAGATCCCTTTTTCTTCCGTCATGGCCCCGACGAAGGTGAGTATGAGGCTGTCCGGCCGTCGCCACTGCCAACCGTCGGGATAGAGGTCTAGCGGATCGGGAATTCCGTTGACTACGATTTTTGTTACACGACTTTCGCACAACGCGGCGTCATCGGGAGAAACCAGTGCGCAACGAATTGAAATATCTGGTTTCCATAGAGACTTGCGAGCGAGTTTGGCTATTATGGGGTTGGAATCGAGTAGGTACTGCACGCCTCCTGTCGCGTGGAAATGGTATACTGTTTTCCGGCACACGGGCCGTAGCAACGCCAGACAAATGATGTCCTTGATCGCGCCGATCTTGCTGGGTCCAGAAGGACAATAGTAGAGTACGTCGAACGGTGCGCCGCGCGCCGCACACAAAAGAATGCGGCCGACAATGGCTGCGAACCTTCGCAGTTTCGGCAACGACAGTAATCCTGCCTCGCCGATGTTTCCCTGCACTTGTAAGTCCACGGTCCACACATCTGCCCGAGTGTCGAGTGCTTTGACAGCGGTCTCGAACATTAGCGCCTGGCCGCCGATGGGTGGCGGCATCATGCCGGCTGCCAGTATCTTTGGTCGTATGCGGACCTTGTCCTGGGCTTTGTTCAATGCGCTTCTCCGGCCCAACTGACGGTTTTGGCTGCGGCGACCGCATAATCTGTTTGGGCAGAGGTCAACTCGAAAGTCCGTTGCGAGGGAACGGGGAAGTCCGTTGTCAACTCGCGCGCCTGGGTCGCGTTGACAGGGGCGGGAAGGCCAAATCTCTTCATGACGTTACCAACGGACCCAAGCAGGCGGATCAGGGGGACCGGTACCTTGTGATACTTGCCTTCGCCTATCGCGTCGATGAGATGATCGGAGAATGTCGACATCTCGATCGGTGCATCCGTGACGTAGTAGGCCTTGTGCGGCAAGCTTGCGAAATTGAGCTTCGAAAATTCGAACGTCTGGCGCGCAACGGTTTCCACATAGCCGTAACTGCGCTTGAGGGTGCGCGACGATGAAATCAGCATGCGGCCCTTGCGCAGGTTCTTGATGAGGCCGTCGCGAAAGCGTGCGAGACCTGGTCCCCATACATAGGTCGGGCGAAGGATCAGGAACTGGTCCCGCGGTAGGACTCTATAAATCTCTTTTTCCGACAGAACCTTGGATTCCCCGTAGGCTTCAATCGGTCTGTAGTCGGTGTCGTTGGACGGCAGAGTATCCGGCACGCGGTGGACGAACTGGGTCGAATAGAAAATGTACTTAATTCCTGGTCGCTTCGACACATAGCTCACCATTGCCTCGGTTGCCTCGACGTTACGGCGATAGGCGGTGCGGTCCAAATCGACTTCGGTGAACGATGCCAGGTCATAAACGCACCAGATGTCGTTGTCGGCGAACACGGCTTCCATTGCCGAACGATCGCGAAGGTCAGCCTGAATCTCCTGAAGTAGGGGATCAGGCGAGTGGTTTGGTGCCACGGTGTCGATAGAAATTACGGAACAGCCCTCCTGCAGCAAGAGGTCGACGAGGTGAGTACCTATGAAGCCTCGCCCTCCGGTGACGATGGCAGACCGCCCATTAGATGTCTCAGGACTTGTCACAATCCGCTAACCTTCCCTTTTCGCAATACCCAAAGCCGCAAGACGGCTTGTTTTCTCGCGTTGTATGCGATGCGTTTGAAGAGCTGCCGCCAGGTTCAAATCTGTCTCTTGGGTGGCAGGATCCTGCCAGGGTTGCCTACCACTGTGGAACCCGCCGGAACGTCTTTCACGACTACAGCGCCAGCGCCAATGGTGCAGTTGTCGCCGATGACGATATCTCCCAATATGATTGCGTGCGCGCCTATATCCACATTGTTCCCAATGCGGGGGACCTTTGGGCCGTCGGTGGTGTGCTTCATGCCGATCGTCACGCCGTTGCGCAGGTGAACATTGGAACCGATTTTCGTGTCGCTGTGCACCACAAGCCCGTATCCGTGGTAGATGGATGTCTTGGCGCCCAAGCTGCATTTCCAATGAAGCTCTATGCCGATGATCCATTGGGAATAGAATTTGTAGAGAACGATTAGGGGTGAGGCAATTAACTTTATCGATCTACGTGCATCTGAAAGAGGGTGAATTAAGCGATAAAGTGCAAGTAGAATCCTAATTCTAAGACCTCCGGTATTGCAACCCCAGTCTTGGAATATCCAGTGCGCGCACCTGGCTAGTGCATTGGGCGATTTTCTCTCTACTTGATTTTTCATAAAGCATTTCTTTAAAGAAATTTTCTATTATCTAATTTATTGATCTCGCGGGGGGATAGATTCAGGCAAATGGCCAGAGTTATCCAGTAAAAGGTATAAGTCATGGCGTTGTCGGACGTGAAGATCGTGGCGGTGTACATTGCTATTAGAAATCCTAGTCGACTCTTCTTTGCCAAGACGCTTAAAAAAATGACCATCAAAATGGTTCCAATAAGGCCGTAGTCTGTCAGCATTCGGAGCCAGTCGTCGTGTAATAACTTGTAAGTTACTGACTGACGAAGGCTTACAGCTTTGCTCAGCATTGAGTCTGTAAAACCTGTTCCATGCCCAATTATTGTGTGAATAATATTATTACGAGGAATCATAAAATTAGTAAATGAACTTATGCCGCTATATCGTCCAGATGAGAGATAATTGGGGGATACGTTCGCTCGCCAATATTGATTCAAATAATCGGCAATCCATGTATAAAAAGTGCTCGCAAAGACACCTATTGCGGCGGCAATGGCGCAATAGGCAATAATTGTAACAACGCGGTAACGGGTGATTATGGGTAAAGGTAGGAAGTACTTCGCGCTATCTGCAGTCAAGGCGACTATTATCCCTACCAATGCGATTCTCTTCCCGAATAATAATGTAACAATAAAGGCTATGGCCATGGTCTTCGGCCACTTGCGAGAATATGCGGTTAGAAAAATGAGAGCCGATGCTAGGCCAATTGAAGATTCGGTGTCGCTCTGTGTGGCTCGATAACTATACTGCGATGCAAAGTTAATATCAAACCCACCCCTTGTAGTTGCTAATAAAATAAGTGCCATAACTTGAGCGGCTAGAAGTATTTGGATTGCACTTTGACGCGTACGGAATGCGATCGACACGGTGGCAATGGACATTATAACGAAGATAAACTCGCTATTGAATTGTCCACTGGTAATTAGTGCCAGTGAACACCAAAACGCCCACAATAATAAAAGCAATATAAAATACTTATTAAATTCAACTTTTGATTTAATCCAGCATTCTACAATAATAAACATTGGTATGGCGTTGTAAAGTGGACGAAAAAATATAAAAACGTCTGCGATGATAGTTACGAGACAAAATGCAAATATTGAAATTGTCACTAATGGGGTGGCGTTTGCAAATTTCTTATAAGTATATTTTGTGCGGGCAGCGTTCATGGTCTTGGCGACCATCCTTCTATTGATGGGGGTGTTCGATGTCAGGGGAGGTGTGATCATAGTTCCCAGACTCCAAACCTTGCCAGATCTAGGTTCATCGCTTGGTCGATGAAAGCTATCGTTTCGGCTTTAAGGGCTTGTGCATATTGCCCGGCCTTCCCGCTGCGCCGGTGTTCCATCTTACGATCGCCATCGCCTTTCGGCAGTCCGTGCTCATAAATTCCCGTCAGTTCGTCAACTACGGATTGCCTGGGCTCGAGGCCCAGTGCTTCGATGAAGGCTGCCGCCCATGTCGAGGGGGCATTGATCAGTTGTTCGTAGGTGAGGAAGGTGACGTTGGGCTTCCCCAGCAGGTGCTCAGCATATTCTTTGTAAGTGGAGCGAATGATCGGAAGTTCATGCTCTACATACTCGTCAATCGTCATGGCTCGCGCTTCACGGCGCCGCGCTTCGTATTGCGCGCGCGACTTGCGCCCGCCGGGCAGGGCATGGCTATAGCCCACGGAATAATACATACTGACGAGTACGTCGCGTGGGTCGCGCAGAATGAGCAGTATGCGGCGATTGTCCATATTGGAAGCAGCAACGTACCGGCGCAATGGGCCGTACATGGCATTTTTCATGGAGAAAATGCGTGATGCATCGCGCTGTATCGCGGCGTAGACATCCAATTCCCCGGTGTTCCAGTAATGCCCTGCGTAGTTGTAAACGCGGTATTGGCCGTATCGCGCCTCGATTAGAGCCAGCGCCTTTGAAATGTATGTGCTGGCACACTTTTCGATCGTGAACAGCAGCGGTCCTGTCGCTGTAGGATCGGGGCGAAGTACGTGCCGCCCGAGGGTCTCGCGGCCATAATGAAGGTAGGTGGCAGCCGCCTTCACAGTGGCATTTCGAGTAATCAGATTCTTCAAGTGCGTTTTGCTCATTTGCAAACGTGCTTTCGTGATGTCGCGCATCGCGCGGATGTCATTTTACCGTTCTCAAAGCCATTGCATCGCGAGTAAACAGCAAAAATACCATGCTTAGCAAATGGCCTATGGTCATGAATGCGGGTACGGCAATAGGGCCCATGTCTCTGACCCAGAGCGCTGTTCCAATGATCGCTATGAATGCGCTCGCAAGATTGGACGTGGTCAGGGGGCGCAGTTTGCCGATCGTGCTAAAGGCGACAAAGAACGGGAGGCGAACCAGCGTTAGAATGTTCAGGCAAACAAAGGCAATGAAGATGGGCACGACGTCATTACCGTGAAGGCCGAGAGCCTGATTGATTATGAGGTCCGATACCAGAACAATAGCGAGTGCAAGCAGGGTAATTGCCAGGACGCTGACGGCCGTCATTCTGACAAGGAAATCTCTCATCCGCGCAATGCCGCTCGCGGCATAGCGTTGTGCTGCCATTGAAGGCATGACCTGCATCAGGGCGTTGAACGGCAAATTCAGCAGGTTTGCGAATTGTTGAAGTGCTCGCAAGGCGCCGAGCGCGGATTCGCCTACCAGCGACGTGGCGATGAACATAGGTAGATTGTTCTGGATCGCGTCCAGAAGCATGGAGCTGCTCATCCAGCCGACAAACGCGCGATGCCGAATCCAGAAATCCTTGAATGCATTTATGGCAAATTTTAGCTGGCCTATGCGATAGAGTCCTGCGCCGCAGCCCAGCAGCGCGGATCCGCCCCAGATCCATAGCGCCGCCTTTGCCGTGAGATCCTCCGGTTGAAATACAGCAAGCCCCAAAAGTATCCCGATTTGAATTGTGAAGCGGGTTGCGTCGACCATGAACGATTGAATTGGCCGCAAGCTGTCCAGATGCAATCGGCGCAGAAAATCCGCGTAGTTGACGGCACTATTTGCAAAGAACAAAGGTATCGCGATGGATGGAAGCCATGGTGTCGAAAATAATATGGCAAGGGGATGTGATATCGTCCAGACAAATAAGCCAGAGAAAATTGCAAATACGGCAGCATAAATTATAAGAAATAAGCGATATTCTCTTGATCGACCGCTGTCTATCGTTGGCATGATGCTCGACATCGGAGTCAAAACGACGCCGATTAGGAACTTTCGTATCATCATGACTAGAAGGAAGCACAGACTATAGCGGCCAAATATGGCCAAGTTGGCTCCGTGAATGATGATTACCGACGTAGCAAAATTGGCGCCGCTCGTTACGAGTTGGCTTGCCAATGCCCAGAATGGTTCGCGGGCGGTCCGGTACCGCTGGATCCCCAGATCCAAGATTCTGCCAACGGCCATTGCTCGTTAACGACTTCGCGCCACTTGTTCTGTTGCGGGCGTCGTCGTTACCTTCCACACGAAGCGCGGGGCAAGAATCAAGTACCGCTTCCACAAGCGTCTTGGGTCGCTTGCGAGGCGGAACAGCCATTCGAGCATGACTTTGCGCATCCACTTGGGCGCGCGTTTGACATTGCCTGTCTGAAAGTCAAAGGCAGCGCCTACGCCGATCAGGGTTTGCGGCAAGTGCTTGTAGTGATCGCGCATCCAGACATCTTGCTTGGGGCTGGAAATCCCGACCCAAACAATGTCCGCGCCCGACGCTTTGATACGCTCCACAACGGCGTCATCTTCTTCCTTGGTCAACGCACGAAATGGAGGGCACTCTGTGCCGGCGACCTGGAATCCCGGATAGCGTGCCTTGAAAACCTCTGCGAGTTGCTCTGCAATTCCTTCCTGTCCGCCATAGAAGTAGTGCGACAAACCTCTCTGGACCGAGCGCTTTGCGACAAGGTCGATCAGATCCGGGCCGCATGTCTGCTGGACTGGGAGACCGCGCAATCGACCTATCTTGGCAATATAGGAGCTGTCCGGCGTAATCATTGCGGCTTCCAGATGTAGGTCGCGGATGGCGGGATCGTTGTTGATGGTCATCAGGCTGGGGACGTCCCTGATGCAAACGAAGCGCCCAATATCGTCTTTGGACCATTCCTCTATTGTCTGGGCTGCGTGAACCGGGGTGGTTATCGTAACCGGCACCCCAAGCACGTCATATGTCGGCAGCTTGTCCGGAATGTTCACTGGAGTGTGCCCCTGTACCAGTCATACGTCTGTTTGATGCCCTCGCGGATTCCGATCTTCGGTGCCCAACCGAGCGACTGCAGTTTTGCAGAATTCATAAGCTTGCGCGCCATGCCATCGGGCTTGGAGATGTCCTGTACGATTTTCCCCTCATACTCCACCGTTTCGCACACCATGCGGGTAAGATCGAGTATGGAAATTTCCTCTCCACAGCCGACGTTGACATGTTCCTCATCGGAATAGGTCTTCATCAAGAAGACAAGGGCATCGGCCACGTCGTCGACGTGAAGGAATTCGCGCATGGGTTTCCCGGTACCCCAGACTGTTATTTGTGGAGCATCGGCTAGCTTCGCCTCGTGGACTTTGCGGATGATTGCGGGAACGACATGGCCCGAGGTCAGGTCAAAATCATCGCCTGGTCCGTAGATGTTGGTGGGGGCGGCGCTGATGAAATTGCATCCATACTGGCGGCGGTAGGCTTGGCACATCGTGATGCCGGCGATCTTGGCAACCGCATAGGGCAGGTGCTCGGAGTCGATTGGGCCCGTCATCAGTGCATCCTCGACAATTGGTTGCGGAGCGTTGCGCGGATAGATGGCGGAGGAGGCGACGTGAACCAGTTTGTCGACATCCGTTTCTCTTGCGGCGTTTATAATATTGGTGGCGATCATCAGGTTGCGATAGATGAATTCGGCTGGGAGGTCGCGGTTGGCAACGATGCCTCCTACTTTTGCTGCAGCCACATAGATCTCGCTCGGCTTCGTGGCGCGCAGCCAGCCCAGTACGGCGGACTGGTCTTCTAGATCGACTTCCTGGCGTTCGACAGTGATTACGTTGACTGCCTCTCGGGTTAGCCGTCGCACAAGGGCAGAGCCCAGCATTCCACTGTGGCCCGCGACCCAGACCTTTTGGGGGGCTTGTGGGTTACGCCGCTGAGTCTCGATGTCCATTACCGATCCACAGGCACATGGTCCCGTTCCATATGGTTTCCACTCGTAATTGGCAGGCTGTGCCGCCCTGTTGTGCGGCGGCACAGCCTACAAAAGATATTATGCCGCGTTGCGTCGCACTTGCCACTCGATCCACTCGTAGGTCTTTTCAAGGCCCGCGCGGAGAGTCTGCGATGGTGCCCAGCCGAGCTTCTCCTGGATCAGGGAATTCTCGGAATTGCGGCCGCGTACGCCAGTCGGTCCCGGGATGTGATTTTTTTCGATTTTCTTGCCGGCAATGTCGGCCACGATATCAACCAGCTGGTTGATCGTGACCATCTCTTCAGAGCCAATGTTCACCGGGCCTTCGAAGTCGGATCGGGTCAGGCGCAAAGTGCCTTCCACGCATTCGTCGACGTAGAGAAAGGAGCGTGTCTGAAGGCCGTCGCCCCAGATTTCTATGGCATCGCCTGAAGTGACCTTGGCAACCTTGCGGCAGATCGCAGCCGGTGCCTTTTCCTTTCCTCCATCCCAAGTGCCCTCGGGGCCGAAGATGTTGTGATAGCGTGCGACGCGGTTGTTCAAGCCGTAGTTGCGATTGTAGGCAAGGAACAGGCGTTCGGAAAAGAGCTTTTCCCACCCGTATTCGCTGTCAGGAGCTGCAGGATAAGCCGACTCCTCCCTGCAATTCGGGTTGTCGGGATCTTCCTGGTTGTAGGCGGGATACATGCACGCGGACGACGAATAGAAAGTGCGCTTGATGTTGCGCTTGTGTGCAATGTCGGCGACGTTGAGATTGATGGTCGCGGAGTTGTGCATGATGTCGGCATCGTGCTCGCCGGTGAAGATGTATCCGGCACCGCCCATGTCTGCGGCCAGCTGGTAGACTTCATCAAAGCCGCGATCGATGACCGAGCGACAGAAATCCTGCTCGCGCAAGTCGCCGATCACGAAGTCATCGGCATGTGTTTCAGCATGTTCGTGGAATTTCAGGTCTACACCACGTACCCAAAAACCCTCTTTCTTAAGGTGTTTGACGAGATGACCTCCTATAAAGCCACCGGCTCCGAGAACTAGAGCGCTTTTCATGCCATAGAAATCCCTATTTGTTGTATCTTCAAATTTTTGACTAACTTATTTAATGTCAAAAATCTGCGGGTAACTTTGTGTCTGTATTCCAAGTAGTATTGTGAAGTCTGGTGGGACATTCGACTTGGCCTATGAGCTAGCGAAGTGTTCGCTGCGGTGCAACCAAATTTCGGCAGGCTGGTTGTGCTTGCGGATGTTCGGTTGGCAAGATGAATGAAATTAACCTTATTTGAAATAATATTTAAGAAAAACATTGGGTTGGGTGGAGGGGGCGAAAGTTGAAGGGAGCGTGATTAACCACGTTTTCCGGCGTCTCGTGGACAGGTATGTGTATCGGCAGTGCGACAGCCGATACTGACAGTGCAACTGCATCACAAAGAACCTAGCACATCCGAACTAGCGTAATGAACATATAGGCCCGTTTTGCATCCTGCCCGCGGTGCAGGTCGCTGTTGACGGATATGGAACGTGTGCTAACCGACCAGAAGTTACGCCGCCCGGAAATGCTCCAAGATCCGCCCGTCCAGCGGTTCCTTGAATCGCAAGGCCAGGTGGCTGGAGCTTTCCCGCGTTGCGGTCGCAGCAAGGGGGCCGATCGCGCCGATCCACAGCGAGACGTCGCCGTCGGTGACGGATGCGCCGCTGTCGGTTTCCAGGTGGCAGCCTTCGTCGGCCAGGTTGGAAATGCGCACTGCCGCAGTCTCGCGTGTGCCAACACATTCGCCGTAGAGAATAGCCGTCATAGTCCGTTCACGCCGCCCGGGGAGCATGCTCTCCGGGTCCTTCATCTTTCCTCGACCATCGCGGCTTGTGCCGTCTGGCCGGCGAGGGCGTTGCCTCGCATCCACTCCTGTAGCCGTCTTAAGGGTCAGAACGGTTTCAGGCGAGTGTTGATTACGTGACGATTGATTGCTGCCGCCTTTATGGCGTTCCCGAAGCGGCAAATGCACCGTCGTTTCCGGCGAAACGATGCATCACGCCGCCTCGTCGCGGGCGCCTTCGCCGTCCTTTCCGAACAGGGCTTTGACGAACTCGTCGCGCCAGTGGACCACGTCTTCGTCGCGGACCGAGGCGAGCAGCTTTTCGTGGCGCCTGCGCCGTTCGGCGAGGGGCATTTCCAGGGCCAGCTTGATGGTTTCGCTGACATGCTCGATGGAATGCGGGTTCACCAGCAGCGCGTCGGTCAACTGCAGCGCCGCGCCGGCGAACTGCGAGAGGATCAGGACGCCGGGGTCTTCCGGATCCTGCGCGGCGACATATTCCTTGGCGACGAGGTTCATGCCGTCGCGCAACGGGGTGACGAGACCGATGTCGGCAGCGCGATAGAATCCGGCAAGCTGGCGGCGCGGGTAGCCGCGGTTGACGTAGCGGATCGGCACGAAGGCGACGTCGGCGTGGGCGCCGTTGATGTGGCCGGTCTTGCGCTCCAGATCCTCGCGGATCTGCTGGTAGCTGGCGACGTCTCCGCGCGATGGCGGGGCGATCTGCAGCAGCACGACCTTGCTGGCCTGATCGGGATTGTCGGTCAGGAACCGGCCGAAGCTTTCGAAGCGTTCGCCAAGGCCTTTCGAATAGTCGAGACGGTCGACGCCGATCAGCATCTTGCGGCCGCGCACGCTGGCCTTGAGGTGATCGTGCGCTTCCCTGGCCTCGTCGCTCTTCGCGCCTTCGACGAATTCGGTGTAGTCGATGCCGATTGGAAAGGCGCGCGCTACGATCTTGCGGCCGCGGTAGTCGATGGTGCCGTCCTCGTTGATGTCGAGGCCCATTTCCTTTTCGACATAGTGCAGGAAGCTGCCCAGCCATTCCTCGGTCTGGAAGCCGATGACGTCGAATTCGAGCATGGAGCCGACCAGCCGCTCGTGGAACGGCAGCGAGACGAGCAGTCGGGTCGGCGGCCAGGGCGTGTGCAGGAACAGGCCCATGCGGTTCTTCACGCCCTTCTGGCGAAGCATCGAGCCAATCGGCAGCAGGTGGTAGTCGTGGACCCAGACGAGATCGTCGGGTTCGATCAGCGGCGTCACCGAGTCCGCGAAGCGCGCATTCACGCGCTCGTAGCCTTCGCCGAAGCTGCGATCGTATTCGGTCAGGTCGATGCGGTAGTGGAACAGCGGCCACAGCGTGCGGTTGGCGTAGCCGTTGTAGTACTCGTCGATGTCCTGCGGCTCGAGGTCGATGGTGGCGGTGGTGACGCCCTCGTTGCGTTGCATGTCGAGGTGGCCGGTGAACTCCTCGGTTTCCTGCCCCGACCAGCCGAACCAGATGCCGCGATGCTCGCGCAGCGCCGAGTTGAGGGCGATCGCGAGCCCGCCCTGGGCCCCCGCGGCGCCTGCCGCCTTGGGCACCGAGACGCGGTTGGAAATGACGATCAGCCTGCTCATTGTTACATCCCCTGTGATGCCCGCTATGGCATCCCCGAAACGGCGCGTGTTAGCGCCAGTCCCGCCACGACCGGGACAGCTGCCCGGCGCAATTGATGATACCGACGAGCGAGTACGTCTGGGGGAAATTGCCCCACAGTTCGCCGGTTTCGAAATCCATGTCCTCCGAGAGGAGCCCCGATTCCGTGCGATGCTCCAGCATCGCATCGAAAAGACGCCGCGCTTCCGCATCCTCGCCGCTGCGGTGCAGGGCCTCGATCAGCCAGAAAGTGCAGATGTTGAAGGCGGTTTCGGGCAGCCCGAAATCGTCCTCGTTATCGTAGCGCAGCATGTGTTCGCCGCGCCGCAGCGCCTTCTGCACCGCCTTGAGCGTGGCCTTGAACTTCGGATCCTCTGCCTGGACGTAGCGCAGTTCTACCATCTGCAGCAGGCTGGCGTCGAGCTGTGATCCGCCGAAGCTGGCGGCGTAGTGTCCGCCGGCCCCGCCGTCGTCGAGGTCGGGGCCTTCCACTTCGTGCCAGGCGCCTTCGTCGATGTTCTTGCGCACCGTGTCGGCGCGTTCGCGCCAGAGCTTCGCGCGATCTTCGAGCCCGAGGTAGTCGGCGGCATTGGCAAGACGGTCGCAGGCTGCCCAGCTCATCACGCTCGAATAGGTATGGACGGCCGTGCGGGTGCGCAGCTCCCACAGGCCCGCGTCGGGCTGGTCGTGGGTCTTCCATGCCATTTCGCCGACTTCTTCCAGGCTGGCGAAATCGTCCATGTTGGCGATACGCAGCAGGCGCTTGTCGGAAAAGGCCTGGATCGAAGGCAGGACGATCTGGCCATAGCAGTCGTTCTGCACCTGGAAGTAGGCCGCGTTGCCCACGCGCACGGGCCCCATGCCGCGATAGCCGGCAAGCTCCTTGGCCTCCCACTCGATGATTTCCCGGGCGCCGCTCACCGCGTAGAGTGGCTGGATGGCCCCGCCTTCGGCATCGTCGACGATGTTGCGCAGGTAGGCGAGGTACTTTTCCAGCACGTCGAGCGCGCCGAGGTCGTTGAGCGCCTGCACGGTATAGTAGGCGTCGCGGATCCAGCAGTAGCGGTAGTCCCAGTTGCGCTGCGAGTGTGGAGCTTCGGGGATCGATGTGGTGAGCGCGGCGACGATGGCGCCGGTTTCCTCGTGCTGGCACAGCTTGAGCGTGATCGCGGCGCGGATCACCGCGTCCTGCCAGTCGAGCGGGGTGGCGAGGCTGCGGACCCATTGCCGCCAGTAATTGCCGGTCAGGTGGAGCATGGTCTCGAGATCATGCTCGACATTGCCGTTGAAGGGCTCGTCGGGGCCGAGGAAGAAGTGCAATGGCTTTTCCAGCCGGAAGAAGCGTTCGTCGAGCACATAGCCCACCGGCGCATCGGTGGTCAGGCGCAGGGTGTTGCGTTCGACCAGATAGCGGATGTGGTTGGAGCCGTGGGTGATCTGGGCAAGCTGTGCGCCGTAGCCGCTCATCGGTGTCAGGACCGTGCGGATCCGCGGCGATCCGGCCACCGGACGGACGATGCGCGCGTAGGCGACCGGGCGGTACATGCGGCCCGTGCGTTCGTAACGCGGGCAGAAGTCGACGATGTCGACCGCGCCCCCGCTGGCGTCCTTGAGCCGGGTGACGAGAATGGGCGTGTTGCGCTGGTAGTGCTGGGTGGCCGAAACCTGATTCTCGAGTTCGAAGCGCCAGGTGCCCGCATCCTGTCCCTCTGCGCCGCGCATCAGCGCACAGAAGGTGGGGTCGCCGTCGACGCGGGGCACGCAGCCCCAGACGATGGCGCCGCGTTCGTCGATCAGGCCGCTGACCTGGCAGTTGCCGATCGGCCAGAGTTCCAGAGAGCTGTGGTCGGAGGGAGTGGGATCGGGCGAACTCATGCGTGGGCCTTTCCGTCAAGCGCCGATGCGAGCCATTCGTGAACTGCGGCGACACTCTCAAGTCGCCAGCGCGCGGCGGTCTGCCGCAAAGGGCCGACCAGCACACCGTTTCCGCCGAACTGCCCGACCGCGCGGAAGGCATCCTCGTCGGTCACGTCGTCGCCGACGAACAGCGGCGCAGTGCCGGTGAAATCGCCCAGTTCCATGAAACGCGAGACGGCGCTGCCTTTGTCCGAGCCGGGCATGACCAGCTCGACCACCTGCTTGCCGTGCTTGATCCCGAGGTCGTGCCGGGCGGCGATGTCCTGCGCGCAGGCGAGCAGGCCGTCGCGGGCATGCGGGTGATGGCGGTAATGGACGGCGACGCTGAAGGGCTTGGGCTCGACCAGCAGGCCGCCGTTGGCATCGGCGAAGCGTGACAGTTCATCCACCACGTCGGCGGGAATGGGATCGGCCAGGGGATGGACTTCGCCGCCGATGGTGGGGCGGAATTCACCGCCGTGCGATCCGGCCATGGCCACGTCGAGCGGCCCCAGCAGTGCATCGAGTGCAGCGAGCGACCGTCCGCTCACAAGCGCGAGGCGTCCTTCGAGCTGGCGCGAAAGGGCTTCGATGAGCGGCGGTAGCGAATGGGCAACCTCGACGCTGTCGGGATGGTCGGCAATGTCGACAAGCGTGCCGTCGAAGTCGAGGAAAAGTGCAGTCTGCGGAGAAATTCGCAGGGGAGGCGGCTGGGGAAGATCGCGCGCTTTGGCGCCCTGTTCCGCCAGCGAGAGGCTATCGCTCGGGTCGGTCATTGCGGTCAGTCTTGCACCTTCGACACGGAAAGGCCACCCCTGTTGGCCCCGAAAATGCCGCAGGTGCGAAATCGCGGCGTGGTGGCAAGGCCGCGGCGGAAGGCGGGGAGGTGGTCCCTCAGATGGCTTCCCGCACCGGACGAAGGTTGTGCAATCGCAATAGGCGTGACATCTGGTGCCGCCAATGAAGAGTATCGGCCCGGCCGTTCCTCATCCGGGGACAGATCGGCAGGCCCGCAGGCGGAAGGGCGCCTCGGCGTGCCAGTGCGAAAGGTTTTGAATGAAGAAAATCGTGGCGTTCGATCTCGACGGTACTCTGGCGCTGAGCAAGCAGCCGTTGACCGACGAGATGGCCGAGCTCATGGCGCAGCTTCTCACCGTTGCGCAGGTGGCCGTGATTTCGGGCGGCGACTGGCCGCAGTTCGACAAGCAGGTGGCCAGCCGCCTGCCCGACTATGCCGATGTCTCGCGCCTGTGGATGATGCCCACCAGCGGCGCGAAGCTCTACATTCACCGCGAGGGCGACTGGACGCCGGTCTATGCCGAACTGTTCACCGAGGAGCAGAAGCGCCAGATTCTCGAGGCCTTCGATGCCTCGCTGGAGGCCACGGGCTTCACGCCCGAGGAAGTCTGGGGCGAACGGATCGAGGATCGCGGCAGCCAGATCACCTTTTCCGCGCTCGGCCAGCAGGCCCCGCTTCACGCCAAGGAAGTCTGGGACCCCGATTTCGCCAAGCGCAAGGTGATCCAGGCCGATCTCGTCAAACGCCTGCCGGGCGTTTCGGTCAACCTGGGCGGGGCGACCTCGGTCGACGTGACCCAGCCCGGCGTCGACAAGGCCTGGGGCCTCAGGCGCCTTGCCGAGCACAGCGGCGTGGCCGAAGCCGACATGCTGTTCATCGGCGATGCGATCTTCCCGGGCGGCAACGACTATCCGGCCAAGGCCATGGGGCTCGATACCGTCTGCGTGCGCGATCCGGGTGACACCGCCAATGTGATCAGCGCCATCGTCGCTTGCCAGAAGGCGGGGTAGGGCGCACGCAGGGCCCATGCCCGCATTCTATCTCACGCTGATCGCGGTCCTGCTCGCCGGGATCGGCGCGCGCGACCAGATCACGGTCGCCAGCCTTTCGATCAGACAGGGACAGCGCCCCGGCGCCCTGATCGTGGCGCTGCTTTCTGCGATCGCTACCGCCGGGTTCGCGGCCTGGGCGGCCGGCATCGTGCTGGCCGAGCTGCCCCCGCCGGCGCGCACGATCTTTGCCGCCATTGCGCTGGGCATGGCCGGGGTCGAATCGCTCCTGCTGGTGCCGCGTCGCAACCCGCGCGAGCCGACCAATTCGCTCGGCGCGCTGTTGCTGGTGTTGGTCATGCACCAGGTTACCGATGCGGCCCGCTTTCTCGTGTTCGGCATGGGCGTGGGTTTCGCCGCGCCCATCGCCTCGGGTGTCGCGGGCGCGCTGGGGGGATGCGTGCTGGTGGCTTTCGCGTGGTTCTGGCCGCACCTCCTGGACACGGCCGCCGCGCGCTGGACAAGGCGCATTGTGGGTGCCTTGCTAACGGTCGTGGCCCTGACAATGTTCCTGTCGGAATTCGGGATTCTGTGATCGGTAATTCCGATAGAACAAAGTCCTGTAATCTACGTTCCCAATAACGACATCCTGTGCAACGCAACAAGGAGGGAACGACCATGACGTCCAAGGACAATTCGAAAGCCGCGCTGATCGATAGCCTCAATGGCCTGCTGGCGGACAGTTTCGCGCTCTATCTCAAGACCAAGAACTTCCACTGGCACGTGCGCGGCCCGCAGTTCCACGACCTGCATCTGCTGTTCGATACCCATGCCACCGAGGTTTTCGCCATGACCGATCTCGTGGCCGAGCGGGTGCGCAAGCTGGGCGGCAAGACGATGACCTCGATCGGTTCGATTGCGGCGAGGACCACGATCGCGGACGAGGACGACACCAGCCTCGATGCCATGGCGATGGTCAGGCAGCTGTTCGAGGACAACACCGCTTTCGTCGGCACGCTCAAGGCGATCAAGGAACTCGCCGGAGAGGCGGGCGACAATGCCACCGACGGCATGATCGATGACTGGACCGACCAGACCGAACAGCGCGCCTGGTTCCTGCGCGAAATTCTGGCCTGAGCCATTTCGTGCGGCCGGGGGGAGTGCTAGAACTGCTCCCATGCCCAAACTCGAAATGATCGAAGGCGCGGGGGATGGCGTCATCGCCGCATGGCTCGCCGACCGGCTGCGGGCGGCGCTTGCAACCGCGCCGGAAATCGCGGTGACCGTGCCCGGCGGCTCGACGCCGTTTCCGATCTTCGACCTTCTCGCGAAGGCAGACCTGCCGTGGAATCGGATTTCGGTCTGGCCGGGAGACGATCGCATCGTCGACGAGGATCATCCGGCCAGCAACGTCGGCAAGATCCGCGCGCGGCTAGAGCCGGCCGGCGCGCATATCGTGCCGCTTGCCGAAGACGCGCAGCCACCGCATTTCGCCATCGCCTGGCTCGGGATGGGCGGAGACGGACACATCGCCTCGCTGTTTCCCAACACCGATCCAAGGACGGACGATCCGCACCCGGTGCGCCGCCTGACGCCCGATCCGCTGCCGCCCGAGGCTCCGTTCGACCGCCTCAGCCTGACCATCCCCGCGCTTACCGACAGCGACGAGATCGTGTTCGTGATCCGCGGCGCCGACAAGCGCGCGGTCTTCGATGCGGCGGTGAAGGGGGAGCATGACCTGCCCGTCGCCCGCCTGCTCAAGGCCGCGCGGCACAAGGTCACGTGTTTCTGCTGAAGCTGCTGCCAGCGCCGCTGCACCGGGCGCTATACCGGCTTGCGCACTTTGCCCGGCGGCAGGTGTGGAGGCTGCGGCGCCCGGCCGTGAAGGGTGTTCGCGTTCTGGCGTTCGATTCGCAAGGGCGGGTGCTGCTCGTGCGCCACTCCTATGGCTCGGACAAGTGGATGCCGTCTGGCGGCGGCATCAAGGCGGGCGAGGACCCGGTGCCCGCGGCCATGCGCGAACTGGCCGAGGAGACCGGATGCACGCTCACCGGGGCAAGGCTGGTGGCGGTGATCGACGAGGATCTCCACGGGGCCAGCAACGAGGTTCATATCGTCGTGGGACGCACCGAGAGTGTGCCTCGGCCGGATCGGCGCGAGATCGTCGAGGCGCGCTTCTTCGCCATCGACAGCCTGCCCGAGCGCATGCCTCGCGGGCTGCGTGGTGGTATCGGGGAATGGATCGCCGCCTGGCAGGCCTACAGCAGCGAGAGCTGACCGTCCTTCGCGCGCGGCGTTTCGTCCTCGCCGCGTTCCAGTGCCGACAGGGTCAGTCCCATCAGCCGGATCGGTTGGGGCAGCGGCATCAGTTCTTCCAGCAGGGCGTGTCCGATCTGCGAAAACTCCGCCTTGTCGGCCACGAAATGGTGTAGCGAGCGCGCACGCGTCAGTGTCTGGAAATCAGCGTAGCGCAGTTTCAGCGTCACCGTGCGCCCGCGCGTTCCGGCGCGTTCGATGCGTTCCCAGACGATGTCGACGATGTGGTCCATCGTTTCGCGCAGGGCTTCGGGTTCCTTGATGTCCTCGGAGAAAGTGCGCTCGCCTCCTACCGACTTCCTAGGGCGGTTGGGGCGGACCTGCCTGAGGTCCACGCCGCGCGCGGCGCGGTAGAGATATTCGGCGAAGCTGCCGAAATGCGCGCGCAGGAAGGCAAGGTCCTTCGTTGCGAGGTCCGCGCCGTTCTCGATGCCGAGCCGCGCCATCTTTTCCGCCCCGCGCGGGCCGACGCCGTGGAAGCGGCGCACCGGCAGCGTGGCCACGAAAGCGGCGCCTTCTCCCGGACGAATCACGCACAGGCCATCGGGTTTGTTCTGGTCGCTCGCGATCTTGGCCAGGAACTTGTTGTAGGATACGCCCGCGCTGGCGGTGAGGCCCGTTTCGGCCTTGATGCGCCTGCGGATTTCCTCGGCGATGCGGGTGGCCGAGCCCATGCCCTTGATATCGGCGGTCACGTCCAGATAGGCCTCGTCTAGCGAGAGCGGCTCGACCAGCGGCGTATAGTCGAGGAAGATCGCGCGAATCTCCTGGCTGACCGCGCGGTAGACGTCGAAGCGCGGCTTGCGGAAGATCAGGTTCGGGCACAGCCGCGTGGCCCGTACAGAAGGCATGGCCGAACGGACGCCGAACGCGCGTGCCTCGTAGCTGGCGGCCGCCACCACGCCGCGCCCCGCCGATCCGCCGACCGCTACGGGCTTGCCCCGGATCGATGGATCGTCGCGCTGCTCGACGCTGGCATAGAAGGCGTCCATGTCGACATGGATTACCTTGCGAAGCCCGTCGGCCTCTTCCTCCTGCTCCGATTGTCCGTCTGGCGGCGACATGCCGTGACTATAGGCCCGACAGGATGAAAAGCGCCATCGCCCGCATGAATTTGCTGGCGCGCAATTCGCAGTTGCGGCATGCGCAGCGCCATGCATTCCCCCGATGCGCCTTCCCCCCATGCCGAAGACCGCTTCCCGATGGGGGAAGTGGAATTCGTGGCGATGATGGCCTCCGTCCAGGCACTGATGGCGATTTCGATCGACGTCATGCTGCCTGCGCTCGGCATCATCTCCGACGATCTGGGCGTTCGCGACCCGAACCAGCGCCAGCTCGTCATCGGCGTGTTCCTGATCTGCTCGGGGCTTGGATCGCTGTTTCCCGGCGCGATTGCCGACCGGTTCGGCCGGCGGCCGGTCCTGCTGACTGCCATTACGGCCTATGTCCTGCTCTCGATCGTTTGCGCGATTTCGGGGAGCTTCACGCTGCTGCTGATCGCACGCGGGATCGCGGGCGTGTTCACCTCGGCGATGCTGGTGTTGCCGATGGCGATCCTGCGCGATCGTTTCGAAGGCGACCGGATGGCGCGCACCCAGTCGATGATCGCGATGACCTTCATGGTCGCGCCGATGCTAGCGCCGATGCTGGGGCAGACGGTGCTGCTGTTCGCCGGCTGGCGCTGGATCTTCGGTATTACCGCGACGATGGGCGCGCTGGTGTTCGCCTGGGTCTGGCTGCGTCTGCCCGAAACGCTGGACCCGGAGCACCGCCAGTCGATCGCGCCGAAGGTCATCGCCGGCAATATGGTGATGGCACTGCGCGAGCGCGCGTCGCTGGGCTATTTCGTTGGCGCGGCGTTCGTGCAGGGGGCGCTGTTCGGCTACATCAACAGTGCGCAGCAGCTGGTGGCCGAACACTTCGGTGCCGGAGAGCTGTTCCCCCTGATTTTCGGATGCATGGCGCTCGTGATGGCGAGCACCAACTTCGTCAATTCCCGGATCGTCGAGCGCTTCGGCGCCCGCCGCGTCTCGCATACGGCGCTGATCACGTATATCGCGCTGGCCGTGCTCCACCTGGCCCTGGCTTGGAGCGGCGAGGACCTGTGGATCTTTATTCCGCTGATGACGCTCAGCATGTGCATGATGAGTTTCATCGGCGCGAACTTCCAGTCGATCTCGCTCCAGCCCTTCCTGCGCATCGGCGGGGCGGCGGCTTCGATCATGTCGTTCGTGCGGACGGTGGGCGGCTCGGTTCTGGGAGCCTTGATCGGGCAGGCCTACGACGGCACGGCGCGGCCGATCCTGGCGACCATGGCGGCCTGCGGGGCCACCGCGCTGATCCTGGTGCTTTATTCCGAAAGGGGCCAGTTGTTCCGCCGCGTCAATCCGCCCGGCTTCTACAAGAACATGCCTCCGCCCACCGTGCATTGAACCTGCCGGCGGGCGCGATTGTGAGGACGACCTAACCCGAAGCGGCAGGCTTGCCGGGACTCGCCGCGCGGCCCAGCGCCGCCAGCTCGCGGCGTGAAAGCGCTGGCCTTGGCGCGGGAGCGGGGTCGTGCCGGGCCTCGCCCAGTGCGGCGGCGGCGAGACGCAGTTTCGCGATCCTGCCGGTGCGTACGCGGTGATCCCAGGCATGGCTGCCCAGACGCTCCACCTCGCAGGCGATCGCGCCATAGATGTTGGCGGCGGACAGCACTGCCCAGCGCTGGCGGAAGGCCAGCCGCGCGGCGCCGACGCGGGCCGAGGCCTCGTACTGGCGGGCAAGGGCGCAGGCGCGCGCGATCAGCGGGACCAGTGCGGGGCGGTAATGCGGCTTGGTCACCTCGCCCGGCGGAATGTCGGCTTCGGCGAGCCATTCGACCGGCAGGTAGCAGCGGCCATGCGCGTCGTCTTCCCACACGTCGCGCACGATGTTGCCGAGCTGGAAGGCCACGCCAAGATCGCTGGCCCGGTCCAGCGTGTCCTCGTCGTCGGGGGAAACGCCCATGACGCTGGCCATCATCACGCCCACTGCGCCGGCCACGTGATAGCAGTAGCGCAGCATGTCGGCTTCGCTGCGCGGGCGCCATTGGGCGGCATCGAGCGCGAAACCGGCGAGCACGTCCTCGACCATCGCCCGGGTCAGGGGGACTTCGCGCATCAGCAGGCCCAGCGCGTTGAAGGCGGGGGCGCCGGTTTCCTCACCGGCCATGGCCAGCTCGGTCAGCGTGCGGATAGTGGCGAGGCGGTCTTCGGGGGCGAGACGCGTGCCCACCGGCCCGTGCACCATCGCCCGGCCGTGGTCCTGTTCGTCGGCGATGTCGTCGCAGGCACGGCACCAGGCGTAGAGCAGCCAGACCCGCTCGCGCGTTTCGCGGTCGAACAGGCGGCTGGCGGCGGCAAAGCTCTTCGATCCCCGGCGGATCGAGCGGCGCGCCGATTCGACAAGGGTGGCGCGGTCGTAGTTCCCCCTTGTCATGTTCGCGAAGGCAGGGCCCTGCCGGAACGGTGCGGCGTCGGCTCTGCGTCTTCCTGGACATGGCAGGGCGCGCGCATCACAGTGCGTCCGGGTCCATCTTCACGATCGGCGTGATCGGCTCATGCGCGTGCATGCGCTGCAGCAGCAGGTCGAGCTCGCTTTCGGCCATGATGATGCCCTGATGCGCGGGGCGCACGAAGCCGACTTCGGCCATGTGGCGGTTGAAGGCCAGAAGGCCGTCGTAGAAGCCGAAGGCATTGAGAATGCCCACCGGCTTGTTGTGATAGCCCAGCTGTGCCCAACTTACCGCTTCCCACAGCTCGTCCATGGTGCCGACGCCGCCCGGCAGGACCAGGAACCCGTCGGACAGGCGCGTGAAGGCGGCCTTGCGCTCGTGCATGTCGGACACGATGGTCAGTTCGCAGTCGTAATTCGCCACTTCGCCCTTCACCAGCGCCTGCGGGATCACGCCGATCACTTCACCGCCCGCCAGCATGGCCGAGCCCGCGATCGCGCCCATCAGGCCGAGCCGGCCGCCGCCGTAGACGACGCCGATGCCCTGCCGGGCCAGCGTGCTGCCGACCTCGCGGGCCAGCTCGATGTAGCGGGGATCGGCGGGAGTGGCGGAGCCGCAGTAGACGGCAAGGCGTTTCATTTCAGTCCATGACCTTCAGTTGGATGGGGGTGCCCTCGGGCAGATCGCGGGTCTGGCAGGCGACTTGCCCGGCAAAGGAAATGAGGTCCGCGAGCGGCTGGAGGACCAGGTTCTCGTGCGCGTAGTTCCCGGCGAGCAGGGCATGGGGCGCGAGCGTGTAGACTTCGCCGTCGCCGGGCGCGCCGAGCCGTTCTCGCGCCGCCTCGACCAGCGCATCGGCGCGCCACACGAGCGCGACTTCGGGATCGGCCATGTATTGCGCCGCCTGTTCCTCGCCTCCGAGCCGGATCAGTTCGCGGGTCTCTGGATCGAGGTAGTGGATCGTGCCATCCGCGTCGGCGACCAGCAGGTGCCCCATGCGGCTGGCCGCGACGATTTCCGCGAATGTCACGCCGGTCCAGCCCCAGTCGCGCCGCAGCGCCTGCAGGACGCGGTTCACCGCAGTTCCTCCAGCATCAGCTTGGCGGTCGCCTTGGCGCTGCCGACCACGCCGGGAATGCCTGCCCCGGGATGGGTTCCAGCGCCGACCAGATAGAGGTTCTTCAGCTTGTCGTCGCGGTTGTGGGCGCGCAGCCAGGCGCTTTGCGTCAGCAGCGGCTCGAGGCTGAAGGCATTGCCCTTGTAGGCCCCCAGATCGGCCTCGAAGTCGGGCGGGGCATAGTGGAACTTGGTGACGATGCGGTCCGCGATGTCGGGGATTAGCCGCCTTTCGACCTCGGCGAGCACGCGCCGCTCCAGTTCGGGCCCCACTTCGTCCCAGTCGATCGGCAGCTTGCCCATGTGCGCGACCGGCACCAGCGCGTAGAACGTGCTCTTGCCCGGCGGTGCCATCGAGGGATCGGTGACGGTCGGGTGGTGGAGATAGATCGAGAAGTCGCGCGGCAGCACGCCGTGCTCGAAGATGTCGTCGAGCAGGCCCTTGTAGCGCGGGCCGAACAGGATCGTGTGATGCGGGATGCCGGGCCAGGTGCCCTCGAGCCCGAAATGGACGACGAACAGGCTTGGCGAGAAGCGCTTGTGCGCCAGCTTGTGCGCCACTTCCCGTCCGCGCGCGTTGTCGCCCAGCAGATCGCCATACGTGTGCATCAGGTCGCCGTTGCTGGCGATGGCAGCGAAACGCTGCTTCCAGCCGCTTTCGGTCTCGACCTCCGTGACATGGTCGCCCAGCGTATGGATGCGCGTGACCTTGTCGCCGAGGCGAAGTTCGCCGCCCAGCCGTTCGAACAGGTTCGCCATGCCGCGGGCCAGCTTGTTGGTGCCGCCTTTGGTCCACCACACGCCGCCGTCCTTTTCCAGCTTGTGGATCAGGGCGTAGATCGCGCTGGTGGTCATCGGATTGCCGCCGACCAGCAGCGTGTGGAACGACAGCGCCTCGCGCAGCCTTTCGTCCTTCACGAAGCTGGAAACCATCGAATAGACCGAGCGCCAAGCCTGATAGCGGGCCAGCGCCGGGGCGGCTTTCAGCATGCTGGTGAAGGTGAGGAAGGCCTCGTGGCCCAGCTTGACGTAGCCTTCCTGCCAGACCCCGGCGGAATAGCGCACGAAGTCCTCGTAGCCGGCAAGGTCGTGCGGTGCGATCCGGGCGATCTCGCGGCGTAGCGCGGGCTCGTCGTTCGAATAGTCGAACACGGTGCCGTTGGTCCAGTTGAGGCGGTAGAACGGCATGACCGGCATCAGTTCGACGTCGTCGGCCATGTCGTTGCCCGAAAGCGCCCACAGTTCGCGCAGGGCATCGGGATCGGTGACAACCGTGGGCCCGGCATCGAAGGTGAAGCCTTCGCGCTCCCAGACATAGGCGCGTCCGCCCACCTTGTCGCGCGCCTCTACCAGCGTGGTGGGAACCCCCGCGCTCTGCAGGCGGATGGCGAGGGCGAGGCCGCCGAAACCGGCGCCGATCACGCAGGCTTTCTTCATGCCGGATCCCTTCCGTCGGTTGCCAGGTCTGCGAGCGGCCGCCCGCGTCCCGCCAGACTCGCCAGCGCCGCGCTGATCGGAACCGGCGGTTTTCCGGCGAGAATGCGGGCCTTGTCGGCAAGGCCGGAGCGCCCGGCATAGAAGCGTTCGATCAGCGGCCGGGGCAGACCGTAGAAGCGTTTGAGCACGCGCCAGCGTGCCTCGGGGCGCGCCGCGCCGAACAGCATGCGGCTCAACATCCGGTAGAAGCGCCCCCGGCGCCAGTGATCTGCGGCCCATGCATGACTGGCCCTTTCTAGGCTCGCGCCCGAGAGGTTGTCGAGAGCGCTAAGGTAGAGGGCGAATTTTACAGCATCGGGAAACGAATAGGAGGTCAGTGGATGGATGAGTGCGGCAGCGGTTCCGGCGCGCGCGGCTCCGCTGTCGCCTGCCTGCCAGAAGGCGTCGAAATCGCCCGCCGCGATCACCGGCAGCACGCCCGCCTCCTCGTAGGCGACCGCCTCGACCCGCCAGCCGTGCTGCGCGGCATAGTCTGCGAGACGGCGCCGCAGCACGGGCAGGTCGAGCGCGGGCGTGTCGGCATAGTAGGTGTCCTCGACGAAGACCTCGGTAGGCGAGAACGGCAGGCAATAGACGAAGCGATAGCCGTCCACCTGCTCCACCCGGGCGTCCATCACCACCGGCAGCGAGAGGCCGTGCGGGGCGGACAGGCGCAGGGTCTGTCCCATGAATTTTTGCCAGCCGCCCGTCATATGCGCCATGCCGTGGGTGCCGCGCGCGTCGATCACGGCCCCGGCCGCGATCGTGCGCCCGCCTGCGAGAACGACGGATGTCGGCGTCGCGGCGCAGACTTCTGCCCCGGTCACGATGCATTCGCCGGGCAGGGCCGCGCGCACGGCGGCATCGAGTTTCATGCTGGTCGCGCTGCGATAGGGCGTCGACAAGCGGCGCGATCGGCCCGGGAAGTGCACGTCGTACCCCGGCCAGCGCGCCGCGATCAGGGGCTCGACGAGCTCCTCGCCACCCGGGGGAAGGTCGCTGGCAAAGAACGACCAGACGTGATCGCCGCCCAGTTTCTCGCCGCGCTCGATCAGAATGACGCGCAGATCGGGTCGGTGCCGCGCCATGGCGAGCGCCACGAGGCCGCCACTCAGGCCGCCGCCCAGTACGGCGAGATCACAGCGTTCCGATTGCATCGTCGTCCCGTTTAGGGATGGCTCGTGAATGCTGCAACTTGGCTTCGATGCTGCTTTGCGGCATTGTCACATGGATGACAGAAGACCTTATCGTCTGCGATGCGTCCCTGGACGACGCCGCAGCCGTTGCGGAAATCTATGCGCACTATGTGCTGAAGAGCTCCGCGACGTTCGAGACCGAGCCACCGGACGAGGCGGAAGTCCGCCGGCGGATAAGCGATACGACCGGCGCGGGTTATCCCTTTCTGGTCACGCGTGACAGCACCGGCCGCGTGCTCGCGTTCGGCTTCGCGCATCGTTACGGTCCTCGTAACGGCTATCGTTACAGCGTCGAGACGACGATCTACGTCCGGTCCGACTGCGTCGGGCGCGGGGTCGGCGGAACTCTGCTGAACGTGCTCGTCGAGGCCTGCGAAAAGAGCGGGTATCGCCAGGCCTTCGCGGTCATCGCGGCATCCGAACCGGCTTCGGTGGTCCTCCACGCCCGTGCCGGCTATCGTCCGGTGGGAACGCTGTCGGGCGCGGGGTGGAAGCACGGGCAGTGGATCGACGTATTCCTGATGCAGCGCCAGCTGGGATCGGGTAATGAGACATTGCCCGACGAACTGCAGGAAGCAGGGGCCTAGCCGCGGGCAGGCAGGGCGAGAGGAGCTTCGATGCGCAAATTCCGCTTTTCGTTGTCCGGCTTCGTGGCGGCGTTGGCGCTGGTCTGCGCGGCGCCTGCCTTCGCACAGGAGGCGCCGGCGGAAAACCTGCTCGAAGGTGACCATATCACGGTGGGCGTGGGCGGTTTCTACGGCCCGAGCTACGACGGTTCGGACGAGAATGTCCTCTCCCCCTATCCCGGCGTCATGGGCCGGATCGGCGGCATCTATATCAGCCCCCGTCCATCGGGCCTCGCGCTGGACCTGATTCCCGAAGACAAGGGGGCGCGGTTCGGCGTCTCGCTCGGTCCGGTGGGGTCGATCACCTTCAACCGCAACGCCAATATCAAGGACCCGGTGGTCAGGGCCGCCGGAAAGCTCGACGTGGCGGTGGAACTGGGCGTGAACGCGGGCGTCGTGGCCTACAAGCTGTTGCACGACTACGATTCGCTGTCGCTTTCGGTCGATGTGAAGTGGGATGTCGCCGGGGCCTACAGCGGCATGACCTGGGCGCCCTCGATCAACTACGTCAGTCCTGTCAGCAAGGCGGTGCTCGTCGGGATCTATGCCGGGGCGCACCACGCGGACGGCAACTATGCGCGCTATTACTATTCGGTGACCCCGGCCCAGAGCGCCGCGAGCGGGCTGCCCGAATACCGGGCGAAGGCGGGCTGGGACAGCGTCAACGCCGGGCTGCTGGTCGGTTGGGACCTCTCGGGCGACTTGCGCGACGGCGGCTTCGCACTCTTCGCCATGGGCAGCTATGCGCGCATGCTCAACGACGGGAAGGATACGCCCTATACCGCGCTTCGCGGCGATGCCGATCAGTGGACCGGCGGCCTGGGCGTGGCCTATACCTTCTGAAGCGCCGCGCGCACGCGTTCGCGCAGGTCCGGCAGCAGTTCCGCCTCGAACCAGGGATGCTTCGCCATCCATAGCCGGCTGCGCCAGGCCGGATGGGGCAGGGGGATCGTTCCTTCGGGCGCTTCGCGCCAGCGGCGGACCGCTTCGGTCAGGTTGGCGGCAAAGCCGCGCGGCAGGTAGCGTTTCTGGGCGTATTGTCCCACCAGCAGCGTGAGCCGCACGTTCGGCAGCACCGTGCGCAAGGGGGCGTGCCAGCGCGGCGCGCATTCGGGCCGGGGCGGCAGGTCGCCGCCGTTGCCCTTTCCCGGATAGCAGAAGCCGCTGGGCATGTGGGCGACGCTGGCGGGATCGTAGAATTCCTCGCTCGAAAGTCCGGTCCATTCGCGCAGGCGGTCGCCGCTGTCGTCGTCCCAGGCCTTGCCGCTGGCGTGGACCTTACTGCCCGGTGCCTGGCCGATGACGAGCACGCGCGCGCCTTCGCCGGCCTGCACGACCGGGCGCGGATCGTGCGGCAGTGTCGCTTCGCACAGGCGGCAGGCGCGGATGTCCTCGAGCAGCGTATTCAGGGCAGCAGCCATCACCGGGAGATGGCCCTGCACAGGCGCGGGTGCAAGGCATCGGCAATATGCACTGCAAATGCGCCTTTACGTTGCACCTTCCCCAGTCCATCCTGCATCCCGGAACTTGGGGGAATGGAGGGAATACATGCCTGACGTGACGCTGGCACCAGCCTGGACGGCGCTGTTTCTGGGGCTTTTCGCGTTTTTTGCCGGGATCGGCGAGTTCAGGAAGCCGGGGCACTGGCAGACGCTGATCGAGGAAATCGTCGCCTCGCCCGCGCTGCAACTGGCTACCGGGCTGCTTGAACTGTTCCTGGGCGCGGTGATCTACATCGCCAATCCCTGGGCCTCGCCCGACTGGCTGTCGAGCGCGCTCAGCGTGGTGGGCGGCCTGATGTGCATAGAGGCGCTGATGGTGCTGGCCTTTTCGGACGTCTACATGGCGTTCTGGGTGCGCCGCTTCGGTCCGCTTTCAAAGCTGTGGTGCTGCTGCTCGATCGTGATCGGCCTTGCCCTGATCGTGGTGAGCATGCTGCACTTCTCGGGCATGCTCACCGCTTTGACATAAGCGACGAGGAATAGGGCTGGACCAGCGCTTTCGCCCGGTCCCACCCGCCGTGCAGCCACAAGTCGCGCGCGGCCGGATCGGGCGGCAGGATCACCGGCATCGTCTCGCGCCCTTCGGCTTTCAGCGCGGCATTGGCCTCGCAGGCGAGGAGGGCGAAGCCGGGGATCTCGCTGTCCTTCCACACCGCCGCCATCGCGAAGACCGGCTGGTCGGCGCAGGAAAACCAGCATTGTCGCCGTTTGCCGTCGGTGGGTGAGGGGCGGCCCCACTCCATGAAGGCGGTGGCGGGGACCAGACAGCGGAACTCGCTGTTCTTGAGGTTGCCGATCCAGAACGGGCTTTCGAGGTTGCGCACCGTCAGGATGCCGTGACGCGGCGCGTCGTGGACCGAGGGCGGTGGCGGCACGCCCCACAGGCGCGGGATCATGCGCGTTTCCAGCGGGCGCCCGGCCGGGCGCGGTCCGGCGATGAACTCGCGGCCCGCGGTGATCACCGGGGCGAATTGCCCGGGCGAGACATGCCCGCCGGCCCAGGGATCGTCCCCCACGCGCGCGCCGAAGGAGCGGCCCACCGCAGCAGCGGCAGCATCCAGGCGATAGAGCATCGGCATCGACCCCGGCCTCTAGACGCCCGCCCTCCACACGTCTATTGTCGCGCTCAACCCCGGGGAGGCAGCACCCCACATCGATGTTTCGAATGTGGGGCTAAAATAGCCTGAGAGGTGTGGGTATGCTCCACACGACCCGTCGAACCTGAACCCGTTAGCACGGGCGGAGGGAGTGGATCTGCCGCCACCGGTATATCCGCTTTTCATCCGCCCATGGAGAGAAGCGCATATGGCTGACATCAACAGCAAGCTTGAGATCGGCGTCACCACCGGCCCCATTCGCGGATCGAAGAAGATCTACGTCCCGGCCCAGTCGAACCCGTCGATCAAGGTCGCCATGCGCGAAATTCATCTGGAGCCCACCAGCGGCGAGCCGCCGGTGCGCGTCTACGACACCTCGGGCCCCTACACCGATCCCGACGCGGCGATCGACATTTCCGCCGGCCTGCCCGCGCTGCGCCGCGAATGGCAGCTTTCGCGCGGCGACGTGGAGGAATACGAACCGCGCGAAGTGAAGCCGGAAGACAACGGCCAGCTCGGCCCGGACCGTTCGGGCGGCGTGCCCCCGTTCCCCACCGCGCTGCGGAGGCCCCTGCGCGCCAAGGCGGGCAAGAACATCTCGCAGATGCACTACGCGAAGCAGGGCATCATCACGCCGGAGATGGAATACGTCGCCGAGCGCGAGAACCTGGGCCGCGCGCGCCTTGCCGAATACAACCGCTCGGGCGAAAGCTTCGGCGCCGCGATCCCCGACTACGTCACGCCCGAATTCGTGCGCGATGAAGTCGCCCGGGGCCGGGCGATCATCCCCAGCAACGTCAACCACCCCGAATCAGAGCCGATGGCGATCGGCCGCAACTTCCTGGTGAAGATCAACGCCAACATCGGCAACTCGGCGGTCGCCTCGGACGTCGCCAGCGAAGTCGACAAGATGGTCTGGTCGATCCGCTGGGGCGCGGACACCGTGATGGACCTGTCCACCGGCCGCAACATCCATGACACGCGCGAATGGATCATCCGCAACTCGCCCGTGCCGATCGGCACCGTGCCGATCTATCAGGCGCTGGAAAAGGTCGGCGGCATTGCCGAGGATCTGACGTGGGACATCTTCCGCGACACGCTGATCGAACAGGCCGAGCAGGGCGTCGACTACTTCACCATCCACGCGGGCGTGCGCTTGCCTTACATCCCGCTGGCGGCCAAGCGCATGACCGGCATCGTCTCGCGCGGCGGCTCGATCATGGCCAAGTGGTGCCTTGCCCACCACAAGGAGTCGTTCCTCTACGAACACTTCGACGAGATCACCGAGATCATGAAGGCCTATGACATCGCCTACTCGCTGGGCGATGGCCTGCGCCCCGGCTCGATCTACGACGCCAACGACGAGGCGCAGTTCGCCGAGCTCTACACGCTGGGCGAACTGACCAAGAAGGCCTGGGAACAGGACGTGCAGGTGATGATCGAGGGCCCCGGCCACGTGCCGATGCACAAGATCAAGGAGAACATGGAAAAGCAGCTGGAAAGCTGCGGCGAGGCCCCGTTCTACACCCTCGGGCCGCTCACCACCGACATCGCGCCGGGCTACGACCACATCACCAGCGGCATCGGCGCCGCCCAGATCGGCTGGTACGGCACGGCGATGCTCTGCTACGTCACGCCCAAGGAACACCTGGGCCTGCCCGACCGTGACGACGTGAAGGTCGGCGTGGTGACGTACAAGCTCGCCGCTCACGCTGCCGACCTAGCCAAGGGCCATCCCGCCGCGCAGGTGCGCGACGATGCCCTCAGCAAGGCCCGCTTCGAGTTCCGCTGGCGCGACCAGTTCAACCTGTCGCTCGATCCGGATACGGCCGAGCAGTACCACGACCAGACGCTTCCGGCCGAAGGCGCCAAGACCGCGCACTTCTGCTCGATGTGCGGTCCCAAGTTCTGCTCGATGAAGATCAGCCAGGAAGTGCGCGACTTCGCGGCCAAGCAGAACCAGCCCGTGGAAACCTTTGTCGCCGCGGAAGAGGCGGAGAAAGGCATGGAAGAGATGTCCAAGGTCTACAAGGAAAAGGGCAACGAACTCTACCTGCCGGCGGAGGACTGACAATGCACGGCGCGGGGCGCGGCACGGGCAGGGCGTGGCTGGCGGCAGCGGCGCTCACCACGCTGTGCGCCGCCTGCGCGCAGGAAGAGCCGCCGCTTGATGAAGCGGCGGTCCTCGCTCGCTCCGACGCCGTGGCCGGCCGCTTCCAGAGCACGCTGCAGGGGCAACTCAAGACCGCGCTAGCGGCAGGTGGGCCGATGCTGGCCGTCACCGTCTGCCACGATGCCGCGCCGCTGATCGCGGCACAGGAATCGGAACGCAGCGGCGCTCTGGTCAGCCGCGTGGCGGAGCGCAACCGCAGCCCCGCCGGAGGGCTGAGCGACGAACTGCGCCCCCACTACACAGAGCTCGCCAGCGCCCCGCTCGTCGACGGTAAACCCGCCAGCCGCATCTGGCGCACCGGCACCGGAGACGACGCGACCATCAACGTGCTGCGCGCGATCCCGATGCAGGAAAAACCCTGCACCGTCTGCCACGGCATCGACGTCTCCCCCGATCTCGCCGCGCGAATCCAGGAACTCTACCCGAACGACAAGGCCACCGGCTTCAAACCGGGCGATATGCGTGGCGCAATGCTGATCCGCTGGCCTGCGGCGGCATTTGCGGAGTAGGGTTTGCTGGAGGGCTGGGGGAGCGCTGCACCGGCCGAGTAAGCGACATCAGCCTCCTTCCCGCCGCTTCACCGTTAGGCGATCCCGGCCCCGTGTGTTACAAGCGTCGCGCTGAATGTCGAATTTTGCGACGGACTTTGCCGGTTGACGAGCGCTCGAACCCTTCCGGACATCGGGGGGAAAGGGCGCAAGGCGGACGACGACTTCCTTTGGATTGACGGCCTCGACGCGTGCCCCTTTCCGCATGTCGCGGTGAGGGCGATTTCTATTGGAAGGACATTTCCCATGCCTATCGGCACAGTCAAATTCTTCAATACCGACAAGGGTTACGGCTTCATCCAGCCCGAAGACGGCGGCCCCGACAGCTTCGTGCACATCTCTGCCGTCCAGGCGGCGGGCATGATGACGCTCGAGCGTGACCAGCGCGTTTCCTATGAGGTCGAGCGCGGCCGCAATGGTAAGGAATCCGCGGTCAACATCGCTGCCGCTTAAGGCCGGCGCTGCATTCGGCTCCGGGCCGCTCCGCTCCGTTATGGCGGCGGCCCGGGCCTCTCGTTCTTCTGCGGCTATTCAGGCGGCGGCATGGTTGTGCAGCAGCGCATCCGTGAGGCGCAGGTCTCCGTTCCACGCGCGCTCGTGGAAGAAGAACACTACGGCATTCACCAGCGGTTCGATCAGCGCGATGCCTCCGGCCATCATCGCCGAACCGGTCACGGCAAAGGCAACCGTGAAGCCGACCAGCAAGTGCAAGGCCAGGAAGCTGGTGGTCTTGGCAAGATCGTGAGACATCGGTTCGTCCTTTCCGTATGCATTATTAATGCGAGTCGATCGCAATAATAAGCCGGCTAAGGTGCACTCTGTGATCGTCTGGGGCGATCAACGTGGTGAAGCGTACTTCCCCTGCTAGCCCGGCCGTTTCCTGCAGACTCGCAGGTGGGGTTGCCCTGACGGCACTTGTCCGCAGGATTGCCGAACGGCGTAAATTGCACTGCCCGGATAAACCGGTATGCAACGGGCAGAGGGGCCGCCCGAGGAAAGCATGAACAAGTCCGCCGTCGAAATCGCCATCCGCACGCGCCGCGCCGCGTTCAACCGCGCCATCGCCGAGGGCGACGTGGCCGCGATCCAGCCTTTGCTCGGGCGCGACGTGGTGATGATGACAGGCAGCGACAGCGCGATCGTTTCGGGGCGCAATGCGCAGATCAAGGTCTGGCGGCGCGAGTTCGCCAGTCCGGCGCGGGCGGTCTACACGCGCACGCCCACCAGCGTGGCGGTATCGCGAGTCGAGCCAGTTGCGCTGGAAACCGGGCACTGGCAGGGCGTGGAGGCGCGATCGGGCAAGGCGCTCGCTTCGGGCGACTATTCGGCCAAGTGGCGCGAAGTGCTGGGCGAATGGGTGATCGTCGCGGAGATCTACGCGACGTTGGGCTGAGGGCGCGCGGTCTGCCCGGCAGGGCTTAAGTTTCAGGGTTAAAATCCGTTTTGAGGATCAAGGCGGCGATCCGCGCGCGGGGCGTCAGACCAGAGAACTCACGAGGACAGGTGGAGCCATGCTCAGCAAGATCAACCCTTCGGCAACCCTTGCCCAGTGCTGGTATCTGCGGCGCCACGTGCCCGCGGGCCGGCGTCGGCGCGAGGAGGGCGGGGTTGTGCATTGCACGTGTCGCTATTGCCAGCGCCCGATCCGTTCGCGCGACGGCGGACGGTGGGATCTGGCCGAGGGATTCGATCTCGACGCGCTCGCCGGCGCGGCGCGCACCAGCCACTTCTGTGTGATCGACACGCTCGATGACATGGTGATCGCGCGCTACGTGGTGCCCAACGGGGCCGACGAGGAAGCGATCTCGCTGCGCATGGCCGAAATCCGCGAAATACATGGCGTCGAGGAAGACGACAGCGTGCTGCAGGTGCGCCTCGTCCAGAGCCAGAGCCGCCTGCAGCGCGTCCACTGACGCCGCGCATGCAAAAAGGGCGTCATCCCAGAAGGATGACGCCCCTCGCAAGCCGCGGTACGCGTCCGGGTGATGGGAGAGAGAGGATCTTACCCGCCCGCGTACTCGCTACGCATCAGTTGCTGGTCAGCGGGCTCGTCACGTCGGCGGTGGTGAAGCTGACCGAACGGTTGTTGTAGGTGCCGGTCACGCGCTCGCCCTTGACGTAGAGGCGGAACGGTTCGCCGGTCGAGGTGTGGCCGGTGATCAGCGTGACGTTGCCCTTCTGGCGGGTCGTGTAGGTGTAGTCCACGCCTTCGTGCGAGAACTCGCGGGCTTCGCTGGCCTGGGCCACCGCGGGCACGACGGCGAGAGTGGCGGCAGCGGCGACGAATACAGTCTTGAACATGGCAATATCCTTAGTTGGGATGCAGGAGATTGCCTCGGGCATCTCTTGTTGTTTTGTTGCGTTGCAGCATGGGCGAATGTTGCGGTGCAGTGCAATTTCAAAACTTCGACCACTTGTTGCAAGAATTGCAACTACCCGAAATTTCCGCCGTGTTTCAGGCTGTTCGCGGCTTTGCCGGACGATAGCGCTTCGGCGGTACGCACGAAAAAAGAGGCGCGGAACCGTCCGTTAGCCACGGGTCAAAGCGCGCGTGGCCTTGCTGGCGCGCCGGTCCGGGGGTAACGCGGGGGGCATGATCGGCCGACGCGTTTTCCTGGCTTTGTCTCTCGCCATGCTGGCGGGTGCCTGTCATGGCACGGGCGGCAGCGGCATGCCCGGAGACAGCGACGACCACACGCCGTTCGGCGCCATTGCGGAAAGCGAGGCAGTTCGTTTCACGGGCACCGAGCCGTTCTGGGGCGGCGAGGTGGCGGATGGGCGGCTAACCTACACGACGCCCGACAATCCCCAGGGCACGATCGTGCCCGTTTCGCGTTTTGCCGGCCGCGGCGGCTTGTCGTTTTCCGGAGAGCTGGCCGGCCAGTCGCTTACGCTGGCAGTGACGCCGGGCGATTGTTCGGACGGGATGTCGGATCGGACGTATCCGTTCGTGGCCACGCTCCGGCTCGGCGAGGACCTGCGCCAGGGCTGTGCCTGGACCGAGCGGCAGCCTCGCACTGAAGGTGGACGGAGCCCGGTGGGCTGATCGCGCTGCGGGCGGATCCGGGCTCCCGACCGCTCAGCGCTTCTTCACGAACTCGGCGCGCAGGACGAGGCCCTTGATGCCGGGATACTTGCAGTCGATCTCCTGCGGATCGCCGGTCAGGCGGATCGACTTGATCAGGGTGCCCTGCTTGAGCGTCTGGCCGGCGCCCTTGACCTGAAGGTCCTTGATCAGGGTGACCTGGTCGCCGTCGGCCAGCACGTTGCCGACCGCATCGTACACGACGACCTGGCCGGCCGCCGCCTGCTTGGCCGCGAGTTCGGATGCCGGCATCCACTCGCCGCTTTCCTCGTCGTAGACGTAATCCTCGTCCCCGTTGTCCTGGGTATCCGCCATAGAAATGTCCTTTGCTGAAGGGCTTCGCCATGGCAGGCGCATGGCCGTCTGGCTAGTCCCTCAGGGCTTTTTCGGCGCATCTGGCGCCGCCGCACATGCAGCATTGGCGAAAGGGGGCTTCGCGTCAGAACCCAACGCCCCCCGCGAATGCTGGAGAAATAGAAATACCAGACGGTACGCCAATCGCATTGCAGCGCAAAAATGGCGGAATCCTAAGCTTCTTGAGTATTGTTTGCTTCCTGTCAGGAGGCTCAAGTGTTACAACTGTGCACACAAAAAAGGCGGGCCGTTCAAAAGGTACTGCCAGGGTAGAGGATGGTGTCATGAAGAAATTCCTGACAGCATTGCAGGCAGGCCTTGTTCTGTTTGCGATGGCAATGTCTGGCACGGGTTGGGCAAACGACTACAAGGTCGACCCCGGTGCGATGACCGGTGCTTACTACATGCGCGCCACCTTGGTTCCCCGAGCGGACGATCTCGCCCTGATTCAGCGCAAGCCTGCACTCTACCTTGCCAGTTTCAACGACGGCATGGCGACTGTGGCCTATTCGCTGGAAAACGGGCGGATCGTCTACCGGGTGGTCAAGGGCGAGATCGACGCCTCCGCAAAGGACGAAATCGACAGAGCTCTTGTCAGGCTGCAGCGCAAGCTGGCCTGACGTATTCCTGGGGAGCCATTCGGGACGCGCAGAGGGCCGAGGGAAGGGAGAAGTGCAAGGCGTGGCGGGATAACCGCCGCGCCTTGTTGCTCTTGCGTTGGGCGCGCGTTGGAGCGGCTCTGGACACGGCGATCCCGGCATGCGCATAATCCGGCTCGTAACAGCAGGGGACATTCATGGACTACGTGAAGGTTGCGAGCGAGGCGCAGGTTGCCGAAGGTACGCTCGTTCCGGTCGAGGCGGCAGGCCAGAAGCTGTTGCTGACCAAGGTAGGGGGCACCTACTACGCGGCCCAGCGCAAGTGCCCCCACCTGGGATTCAACTTGTGCAAGGGCAAGCTGGAAGGTGAATCCGTGGTCTGCCCGCTGCACAAGGCCAAGTTCGATCTCAAGACCGGGCAGATCGAACGTGATCCCAAGCTGCTGTTCATCGAGATGAAGGCCAAGTCCGACCTTGCGACTTACCCGGTCAAGCAGATGGACGGCGATATCTACGTGGAGATCTGAGGCGGTTTCGGCCTAGCGGTAGCTGCGGCCCAGCTTTATCGCCTGCCGTGTCTCGTTGAAGATCGAGCCTGCCGTCACGCGCGTGCTGCGCAGGACGAGGACGACGGTGTCGCCGGCGTCGATCTTGACGTCTTCCGAGGGATGGACGTAACTCTGCCCGTTGGGCCGGTCGATCTGGACGAGGAAGAAGGCCCCGTCGCCGCGCCGCTCGGCTTCGCCGACAGTGGCGCCGGCCAGCGCCGAGTGTTCGGGCACTGTCACCGCCTCGATTTCCAGCCCGAACTCGTGCAGTTCGCGTTTGAGGTCGCGCACTTGCGGGGCCTCGCCGAGGAAGCGGGACGTCGTCGGGTAAAGGATCAGTTCGGCGATGCGTTCGGCGCCGATATGGGTGGGCAGCACCACCTTGTCCGCGCCCGCGTGGATCAGCTTGCCCTCTGTGCTCGGGTATTCGCCGCGGGCGATGATCTCCAGGTGCGCATTGAGATTGCGGGCCGAGAGCGTGATGAAGACGTTTAGCGCGTCGTCGGGAAGCACGGTTGCCAGCACCCGAGCGCGTTCGATGCCCACGGCGCGCAGGGTGGCTTCGTCGGTGGCGTCGCCCTGGTGGGTGAGGTGCCCGCAACCCTCCGCCTCGGCAAGCTTGGCCGGGTTGCGGTCGAGGATGATGTAGGGTGATCGGGCTCGCTGCAGTTCGTGGGCGAGTTGCTTGCCGATCCGGCCGTAGCCGCAGATGATGGCGTGGTTGGTCAGGCGGTCGATCTGGCTTTGCATGCGGTCGATCCCGAGAATGTTGCGAATCTGGTAGTGGGCGAAAACCTGGACGAGGGCACCAGTGAAGAAGATCATGCCGGTGCAGCCCAGGACGATCGTCGCCATGTCGAGCGTGCGCAGCCATGTCGTGTCGATGGGGTGGACCTCGCCATAGCCGACCGAGAAGATCGTGAGCGTGACCATGTAGGCCGCATCGCCCAGGCTCCAGCCTTCGGCGACGAACCCGGCGGTGGACAGGACGAAGACCGCCATCACGAAGGCCGCCGCGCGCGCCAGGTTCTGGAGCGGTGAGCCCAATACCCGGCCTGCCGCGTTGTCAATCCTCTCGTACTCACCGGCCATCGGCAGCAATTACCCCATTATCCCCGGCGCGGAACCTGCGCGCGGGCGCGGCACTTGTCCAGCGTCTGGATCACTTCGCGGGCGCCCAGCCGGGCGGGGCCAGTTCGAAGCCGGCGAAATCGAATCCGGGAGAAACCACGCAGCTTACCAGAGCCCAGCCACCGAGCGGCTCGGCAGCCTGCCAGTGGCCGGTGGGCACGATCAGTTGCGGCGCTTGCCCGGCCAGCACATCGCCGCCCAGCACCTGCCGCGAGACCGGTCCTGTTTGATCGGGCGCGATCGACAAGGTGATCGGGCTGCCGGCGTGCCACAGCCAGATCTCGCAGGCATCGACCCGGTGCCAGTGCGATCGCTGATGTGCCTCGAGCAGGAAGTGGATCGCGGTTGCATCCGGCCGCGTGCCTGATCTTGCCTCGGCTTTCCAGGTCTCGCGATACCAGCCGCCCTCGGGATGCGGCGAGAGGTCGAGGCGGGCGACGATGGCGGCGGCTTCGTCACGGTCTGTCTGCATGGTCTCACGTTCCTATCGGCAATTGCCGGTGTCCGGCGCGACGGTGTCCTGTATAACGATTGCGAACAGGAGAGGAATCGGGTCATGCCACATCCGCTCGGTATCGAGCTGCTCACAGTCCTGGGAATGGGGCCGGTGGAGCATGTCACGCTGGCGGCGGACCTCGGTTGCACCGCGGTGTCGATGGGGCTGACGCAGTTACCCTTCAATCCGTACGGTTACCCGGCATGGTCGCTGCGGGAAGATCCGGCCTTGCGGCGCGAACTCAAGGCGGTGATGCGCGAACGGGGTGTGTCGATCTCGATAGCCGAGGGAATGGGCGTCTCTGCGGATCTGGACGCTTCCCGGCACGCGGCCGACATGGATCTGTTCGCCGAACTCGGCGCGCTCAGGGTCAATTCGGTCGACATGGGTGTCGAGCGCGATCGCGCCTTCGAGCAGCTGGCGAAGCTGTGCGAGATGGCCGGCGAACGCGGCATGGATTTCTCGATAGAGTTCTGCCCGGTCTTCACGATCCGCAGCCTGCCCGAGGCGCTGGCCGCCGTCCGCCATATCGGTGAAGGGCGCGCCACCGTGCTTATCGATTCGATGCACTTCTTCCGCTCCGGCGGGACCGTGGCGCAGATTGCCGAACTCGATCCCGCGCTTATCGGCCACGTCCAGCTCAGCGACGCGCCCCGCAAGAGTGCCGGCGACTACATGCAGGAGGCGATGTCGGGCCGGATGATCCCGGGCGAGGGCGAGCTACCCTTGCGCGAGTTCATCGATGCCCTGCCGCGCGGCCAGACGCTGGGGCTCGAAGTCCCGTTGATGGCGCAGGCCGAAAGCGGCCGTCCGGCGGTGGAATGCGTGGCCGAGATCGTGATGAAGACGCGCGAACTGATGGCCTAGCGCCGCGCGGCCTGGAGAACCATTTCCGCCCCCTTTTCGGCGATCATCATCGTCGGAGCATTGGTATTGCCCGACGTGATCGTCGGCATCACCGAAGCGTCGATGACGCGCAGGGCCTCGATGCCCGTTACCCGAAGCTGGTGATCGACGACAGAGCCCATCGCGGCAGTACCCACCGGGTGGAAGATGGTGGTGCCGATGTTGCCGGCGACGCGCTGAAGCTCCTCTTCGCTTTGTGCTTCGAGGCCGGGGCGCACTTCCTGAGGGTCGAAGCGGGCGAGCGCAGGTTGTGCGACGATGCCGCGCGCCTGACGGATCGCGGCGGCGGCAACGCGGCGGTCTTCCTCGGTCGCGAGATAGTTGGGCCGGATGCTCGGTGCGACGGCCGCGTCCCGGCTGGTCACGCGGCTCGTGCCCCGGCTCTCCGGGCGCAGGTTGCACACGCTTGCGGTAAAGGCGGGGAACGGGTCGAGCGCGCCGCCGAAGGCTTCGAGGCTGAGCGGCTGGACATGGTATTCCAGGTTGGCGGTGGCATACCGCGCGTCGCTTTTGGAGAAGACGCCGAGTTGGCTGGGGGCCATTGCCATCGGCCCCGTGCGCTTCAGGATATATTCCATCCCGATCAGCGCCTTGCCGAACAGGTTCGCCGCGCGCTGGTTGAGCGTGGAGACGCCCGAAACGCGCCAGGCGCAGCGTAGTTGCAGGTGGTCCTGCAGGTTGGCGCCGACGTGCGGCGCATCGAGCACGGTTTCGATGCCCAGCGTGGAAAGGTGCGCTGGGTCGCCGATGCCGCTGCGTTCGAGGATGGCAGGTGAGCCGATCGCGCCGGCTGCCAGCAGCACTTCGCCGCGTGCACGGGCGACCCGCTGTACATTGCCGAGCGTATAGGCGATGCCGACCGCGCGGCCGTGCTCGATGACGACCTTGTCGACCAGCGCTCCGGTGACGACTTTCAGGTTGGTGCGGCTGCGCACCGGCTTGAGGAAGGCGTCCGAGGCGCTCCAGCGCCAGCCCCGGCGCTGGGTGACCTGAAAGAAGCTGGCGCCTTCGTTGTCGCCTGTGTTGAAGTCGTCGATCAGCGGCATGCCGGCCTGTCCGCAGGCCAGGCGAAAGGCTTCCAGGATGTCCCAGCGCAGGCGCTGGCGCTCCACGCGAATTTCGCCGCCGCTGCCGTGGAATTCGCCGGGGCCGTCGTAGTGGTCCTCCGCGCGCTTGAAATAGGGCAGCACGTCGTCCCAGCCCCAACCGGGATTTCCGGCTTGGCGCCAGCCGTCGTAGTCCGCTGCCTGCCCGCGCATGTAGATCATGCCGTTGATCGAGGAGCAGCCGCCTAGCACGCGCCCGCGCGGATACTTCAGCGCGCGGCCGTTGAGGCCGTCTTCCGATTCGGTCGACATGCACCAGTCCGTACGCGGGTTGCCGATGCAATAGAGGTAGCCCACCGGTACCTTGATCCAGATGTAGTCGTCCTTGCCGCCCGCTTCCAGCAGCAGCACGCGGTTGCGCGGATCGGCGCTGAGCCGGTTGGCGAGAACGCACCCGGCGCTGCCGCCGCCCACAACGATGAAGTCGAAATCGTCCATGTCATTCGGCTAGGCCGCCGCGCACCGGCAATCAAGTCGTGGCAGACGTGGCCGCTGCCGCGATGGCGCGCTCGGGCGATGCCGCAAGGCGCAATGCGCAAAGCCCTTGAAGCACCACGGGCGGCATTCCAAGATTGCCGGGACAGGGCATGGGAAGAGGAGAGGAGAGAGCGGTGACGGTACCTGCAATCGGCAAGGTCGGCCTGTGGTCGCTGGAACTGCGCTTCGGCGACAAGGGACAGGCTAACGAGGCCGCCGCCGAGCTTGACGAACTGGGCTATGGCGCGCTCTGGATCCCCGGCGGGATCGACAGCGGCGCGCCAGCCGACGTGGAGCGCCTGCTGGGCATGACGAAGCGGACGACCATCGCCACCGGCATCCTCAATGTCTGGAAGCATGAACCCGCCGAACTGGCGGCCTGGTTCGCAGGGCTGGGCGCGGCGGAAAAGGCCCGCACGCTGCTTGGCATCGGCGTGAGCCACGGCCCGATCATCGGCGAACAATGGGGCAAGCCGCTTTCGGTGATGCGCCGCTTCCTCGATGGCCTCGACGCTGCCGGGATGCCGCGAGACAATCTGTGCCTTGCCGGACTCGGGCCGAAGATGATTGCGCTTTCGGGCGAGCGCACGGCCGGTGCGCATCCCTATCTCGTCACGCCCGAACACACGGCCGGTGCGCGCGAGATCCTCGGCCCGGGCAAGCTGCTCGCGCCGGAACAGGGGGTGATCCTGGAGGAAGATCCGGCCCGCGCGCGCGAGCTGGCCCTTGGGGCGCTCGAACATTATCGCATGCTCCCCAACTACAGGAACAACTGGCTGCGGCTCGGCTTCACCGAAGACCAGATCGATGCCTGCGATGACGGGCTGATCGACGCACTCTTCGCCGTCGGTGGTGTCGAGAAGGCGGCGGCACGGGTGCAGGCGCACCTCGATGCCGGTGCGGATCATGTCTGCATGCAGGTGATCGGCGGGCCACGTGGGGCCGGGTTCGATGTCCTGCTGCCGCTATGGAGCCGTCTTGCAGCGGCGCTGCTGTGAGCAGCGCTCAGGCCAGCTACGAATTGTCCGGTGCGAGCGATGCCCCCGGACGGACCAAGGGGCGCTGCGTCGGCCACCGGATAGAGATCGACGCGCCGCCCGAGCTGGTGTGGGATTTCATCGCGGACTTCGAGGGGTGGGGCGGATGGAGCCCGCTCTATGTCGAGACCAGCGGGCGGGCCGAACCTGGCGAGGAGATTCGCTTCACGGTGAAGCTTGAGGGGCTCAAGCCGCAGAAGGGGGGGGCGCGCGTGGTGACGATGCGGCCGAACGAACTGCTCGAATATGTGATGACGAGCTTCGGTGGTCTCGTGAAGGCATTCCGTTTCGTCGAGGTCGAGGAACTTTCGCCCACGCGCTGTGCGGTCACCAATGCCGAGATCATGGGTGGTCCCGTCGGCGCCGTGATCTTTCGGGCCATGGGGCACAAGGTCGGAATGGGGCTGGAGGGCATGAACCGGGCCCTGCGCAAGATGGCGGAACTCAAATGGAACAGTCGCCCGGATTGACCGGCGAGGACACCGCCTTGGCGTCGGAAATGGTTACACTTCGCGCGGGACGTGGCGCGTACTGCGGTATTACGCAGTTTTCCGGGGCGTTAAGAATTTAGCAATCCATTGTACCTAGCTCTAGGTGGCACAGGGGATGGCGACATTGTCGTCAGATTTGACAAGAGCCGCCGACGCTCGGGGACAGACTTGATCGTCGGGGGGCGATCAGTCTTCTAGGGCGGGTTCGCGCTTCTACGAGCGTGTTCGGCTACCGCCTTCGTCGGCGGCTCTTTCCTCCCTTTTCCGTCGCTTCCGAAGCGAAATCAGCCGCCCAGCGCGTGTTCTACCGCCGTGACAGGACCGCCTTGCGATGGCTTGTCGGAAATCGCACGCGTTATCCAGATGGCCGACATTGCGAGAATCGCGAGAAGCAGGCTCGCTATCAGGACATACCGGACGATGTTCGGTGTGCTGCCCCCGCGTGCCTCGTCGCTGTCGAGATGAATCTCTTCACCAATACGTTGCATTGTGGCTCTCCCGTTGGCCCGGCGGTGGCCTGGGGACCACGTCTTTCCACCGGGTCATGAGAAGAACGCGTGCCGCTGTCGAAAAGTTCCGGGGTGCCGGTGCCGCGCGGTCAGCCGTCCGCCGAATCGAGGCGCTGCAGCGTGCGCTCGTCGCGGTGGCTCTGGCAGAATGCGTCGAGAGCCCGCGCGAAGCGGGCGCCCTGTGCAGGGTCGCGCGCGGCCGCTTCGAACAGGGTCATCGAACTGCGGAACTTGAGCGCGTCTATTCCACCGAGAATGGACGCGGCGCTTCGTTTTCCGCCCCAGTCCAGCATCCGGTCGGTGCATTCGGCAAGGCGCCTGCCCAGCACCGGATGGGCGAGGTAGGCCCGCGCTTCGCCAAGGTCGGCGATCGCATAGTACTGGGCGGTCGGACTGCGGCCGAGGCCCGCGATCTGCGGGAAGACGAACCACATCCAGTGACTGCGCTTGGTCCCGGCCCCGATTTCGTCAAGCGCAGCGGCATATGTGTCGCGCTGCGCATCGACGAAGCGGTCGAGGCCGGGCATGGCGGGAGCTTTCGCTGCCCGCCTCAGTCGCGCAGGAGGTCGTTGATGCCGGTCTTGGAGCGGGTCTGGGCGTCGACGGTTTTGACAATTACCGCGCAGTACAGCGAAGGTCCGGGGGTGCCGTCGGGCAGCGGCTTGCCGGGCAGCGCGCCGGGAACCACGACCGAGTAGGGCGGCACGCGGCCGATGTGGACCTTGCCGGTGGCACGGTCGATGATCTTGGTCGAGGCACCGAGGTACACGCCCATCGACAGCACCGCGCCTTCACCCACGACGACGCCTTCGGCGACCTCGGAACGGGCGCCGATGAAGCAGTTGTCCTCGATGATGACCGGGCCCGCCTGCAGCGGTTCCAGCACGCCGCCGATGCCAGCGCCGCCGGACAGGTGCACGTTCTTGCCGATCTGCGCGCAGGAGCCGACGGTCGCCCAGGTATCGACCATGGTACCTTCGCCGACATAGGCGCCGAGATTGACGAAGCTCGGCATCAGCACCACGCCCTTGGCGATATGGGCGCTGCGGCGCACGACCGCGCCGGGAACCACGCGGAAGCCGGCTGCCTTGAACCGGGCATCGTCCCAGCCGTCGAACTTGAGCGGCACCTTGTCGAAGGCGGGGGCGCCGGCCGCACCGTATTCCATCACCGCATTGTCGGCGAGGCGGAAGCTGAGCAGCACCGCCTTCTTGAGCCACTGGTTGACGACCCATTCGCCATCCACCTTCTCGGCAACGCGCGCCTTGCCCGAATCGAGCAGGTCGAGCGCTTCGTTGACGATCTTGCGCACATCGTCGCTGGCGGGGGTGACGGTGTCGCGCGCATCAAACGCGGCTTCGATGGCGGCTTCGAGTCCGGACATTGCTGGAAGTCTCCGAATAGAGTCAGTTTCGTGCCGGGGCGCCTATCGCGCTACGGCGTGAAGGACAAGCAAAAGGGGGATTCGCTCAGGGCGCTTCGGTCGCATCGCCCTCTTCGGGGCGCATCAGTTCGCGGACGAAGCCGATCAGCCCGGTCTGGCGGGCGCGGCGCATGCGCTCGGCGGCAAGGATCTCGGTGACCTTCTCGAAGCAGGTCCGGATGTCATCGTTGACCACGACATAGTCGTAGCCATCCCAGTGGCTGATTTCCGAGCGCGCGCGTGCCATGCGTCCGGCGATGACCTCGGTACTGTCGGTACCGCGCCCGGTCAGGCGCCGGCGCAGTTCCTCGATGCTGGGCGGCAGCAGGAACACGCGCACGACGTCGCGTTCCAGCTTCTGGTAGAGCTGCTGGGTGCCCTGCCAGTCGATGTCGAAGAGATAGTCCTGCCCGTCCTTCAGTCCGGCCTTCACCTGGGCCTTGGGGGTACCGTAGCAATGGCCGAAGACTTGCGCCCATTCCAGGAACTCGTCGTTTTCGACCATGCGATCGAACTCGGCGCGGCTGACGAAGTGATAGTCCTTGCCGTCCACTTCGCCGGGCCGGGGCGGGCGGGTCGTGCACGATACCGAAATGCAGATGTGCGGATCATGCTCCAGCAGCATGCGTGAGATCGTCGTCTTGCCCGCGCCGGAGGGCGAGGACATGATGAACATGAGGCCGCGTCGGGCAAGCGTGTCGTCTGGCTCGGGCGAGTGCATCTGGGTGGTCTTGGGTGCGGACTTGGACATGGCTTTCCCGATGGCGGGGCGAACCGATCAAATCAACCCGGGCCGATCCGCGGCATGTGGGAAAACGGACGTCAGGCCCCGCTCTGCCCCGTTTCGTCCGCTTCCCCGTTCCGGGCCATCTCCTCGAGCGCGGCTTCTCCCTTGCGTTGCGCGTCGCGCGCCTTGGTGCGGTCGTAGAGCGTCTTGGCGACAAGAGCGCCGCCCACCACGATCGCGCCGGGGATGGAACGGAGGGCCACTTTCGCCAGTGCCGTGTGCAGAAGGGATTCGCCCATGGTGCGGCCCTTCAGGATCTTCAGCGCCTTGCTGGCGGTATATTGTCGGCCGAGCAGGGCCCGTTCGACGGCCTGGCGGGCCAGCAGGGTGCTGCCGCGCAGGGCGATGTCGGCAATGGCAAGGTTGGTCGCCACGTTCGGGCTGGGCCCGTGCAGTTCGTCCGCCGAAATTCGGGGCCTGGTCATGCGGGAAGGGGCCTTGCGGGCGGGCTTCCCGACCGCCTTCGCGGTCTCGTCAGCGTCGTCCTGCAGTTCCTTCGTGGCCATGGACGGTTACCCCAGGGGTTGGGCGGGAAGTGTGCGCCGGTTCACTTTTTCTTGCCGAAATCCACCGAAACGACGTTCGAGCCATCTTCGCTGGGCGTGACGCGCGATGCGAGGTCGCGATCCGCCTCGTCGTTGCCGGCAGGGCCGGAGATGTCGCTGTCCTCGTCTTCCGCCATGGCCTGGAACTGCAGGCCGAAATCCACCGCCGGATCGACGAAGGCGGTGATCGCGGAGAACGGAACGATCAGCTTGGCCGGCACCTGGTTGAAGCTCAGGCTGACCGAAAAACCCTCGTCCGACACGTTGAGGTCCCAGAACTTGTTCTGCAGGACGATGGTCATTTCGTCGGGAAAACGGGCCTTTAGCTCCGGCGGGATGTTCACCCCGGGCGCACTCGTCTTGAAGGTGATGTAGAAGTGGTGGGTGCCCGGGAGGATGCCATTGGAGGCTTCCACCTGGCCGAGCACACGCCCGACGACAGCGCGCAGGGCCTCCTGCACGATTTCGTCATAGGGGATCAGACTGTCTGGCGGCGTATCGTTCATCGCGCCCTACGTGCGCATGGTTAAAGGGAGGGTCAAGCCATCACTGGCGTGATTTTACGCCCATTCAGCCGTTTTTACCAAGGAAATTGCCTTGCGGTTGCCGAAGATCGCCCGTCTGCAGGCCCGAAACCATGCAATTGATTCCCGCACGCACAGGTCTATAGGCGCTTTTCATGCGTACCGCTTCAATCGCCCGCAAGACTCACGAAACCGACATTTCCGTCGAAGTGAACCTCGATGGCACCGGGACCTATGACGTCTCGACCGGTATCGGCTTTCTCGATCACATGATCGAGCAGTTCTCGCGCCATTCGCTGATCGACATCACGTGCAGGATCGAAGGCGACCTCCACGTGGACCAGCACCACACGACCGAGGACAGCGCCATCGCCATCGGCCAGGCCATCAGCCAGGCCTTGGGCGACAAGGCAGGGATCGGCCGCTACGGCGAAGCGCATTCGCCGATGGACGAGGCGCTCTCGCGCGTGGTGCTCGATATTTCCGGGCGGCCCTACTTCGTGTGGAAGGCGGCTTTCACGCAGGAAAAACTGGGTGAGTTCGACACCGAACTGGTCGAGCACTGGTTCCACTCGATTTCGCAGGCAGTGGGGATCACGCTGCACATCGAGCAGCTTTACGGCACCAACAACCACCATATTTGCGAAGGCATTTTCAAAGGCTTCGCCCGCGCCATGCGCTCGGCCGTGGAGCTCGATCCGCGCAAGGGTGGCGCGATTCCCTCGACCAAGGGACAGCTCGGAGGCTGAACGAGCGATGGCGGAAGTTCTGGCTCTTATCGATTACGGCGCAGGCAATCTCCACTCGGTCGCCAATGCGCTGAAAGCAGCGGGTGCCGGCAACGTGGCCGTGACGGCAGACCCCGAGGTGGTGCGCGCGGCGGACCGGATCGTCTTGCCCGGCGTCGGCTCGTTCAAGGCCTGTGCCGCAGGGCTTTGGGGCATTCACGGCATGGTCGAAGCCATGACCGAGCGTGTCCACGTGGGCGGGGCGCCGTTCCTCGGCATTTGCGTGGGCATGCAGCTTCTCGCCACCCGCGGGCTGGAGCACGGCGTGACCAAGGGGCTCGGCTGGATTGCGGGCGAGGTGCAGATGATTGAGCGGACCGATCCCGCCATCAAGATCCCGCACATGGGCTGGAACGACGTCGCGCTGGGCCTCCACGACCCGGCGAGTGGGCTGATCGAGCCGGGCGAGGCCTATTTCCTGCATTCCTATCACATCGTGCCCGAGGACGGGCATACGGTCGCCGCGATGACCGACCATGGCGGCGGTTTGGTCGCTGCGGTGGCCAGGGACAATGTCGTGGGCGTGCAGTTCCACCCCGAAAAGAGCCAGGCTTACGGGCTGTCGCTCCTCTCCCGCTTCCTCGAATGGAACCCTTGATACCATGATCGTATTTCCCGCCATCGACCTGAAGCAGGGCCAGGTCGTGCGCCTCGCCGAAGGCGATATGGCGCGCGCCACCGTCTATGGCGACAATCCCGCCGCGCAGGCGATGCTGTTCGCCGAGGCCGGGTCGCAGTTCCTCCACGTCGTCGATCTCGACGGCTCTTTCGCCGGCAGGGCGGAAAACCGCGAGGCGGTGGAAGGTATTCTGGAGGTCTTTCCCGGGCACGTGCAGCTGGGCGGCGGCATCCGCACGCCCGAGGCGGTGGCGGGCTGGTTCGAGCTGGGCGTCAGCCGCGTGGTGATGGGCACGGCGGCGCTCAAGGACCCGCAGTTCGTCAAGGACATGGCGAAGGAATACCCCGGCGGTATCGTCGTGGCCGTCGATGCGCGCGACGGCATGGTCGCCACCGAAGGCTGGGCGGAAGTCTCGGACGTCTCGATCGTCGACATGGCGCGCCGCTTCGAGGACGCGGGCGTTGCCAGCCTGCTGTTCACCGACATCGGCCGCGATGGCCTGCTCAAGGGCTGCAACGTGCAGGCGACGGTCGATCTGGCCCGCCAGACCGACCTTCCGGTGATCGCCAGCGGCGGCGTGAAGGGGCTCGACGACATCCACATGCTGGCGCTGCACGCAGCCGATGGTATCGAAGGGGTGATTACCGGCCGCGCGCTCTATGACGGACGGCTGGACCTGACCGCTGCCATTGGCATCGCCGGGCGCGCGTGATGAGCGACAATCGCCTCGTCGGCCTGTTGCTGGTGCTGGTGACCCTGCCGGGCCTGGCCTGGGCCTGGGGCGATTATCGCGGCGGTACCGCGCGCATGACGCTGTTTAGCCGTCGGCGCAGTTCCGAACCTGTCTCGCGTGACAGTGATCCCCGCCGTTTCTGGGCCTATACCGGGTTCAATGCCTTGCTGTTCGCGCTCATGCTGGCGGGCGGCGTTTTTCTGATGGTGAAGCCATGACCGTGCGCATCCGCGTCATCCCCTGTCTGGACGTTGCCAATGGCCGCGTGGTCAAGGGTGTCAACTTCGTGGATCTCAAGGACGCGGGCGATCCGGTCGAGCAGGCGCGCGCTTACGACGCGGCAGGGGCGGACGAACTGTGCTTCCTCGACATCACCGCGAGCCACGAGGCGCGCGGCACGCTGCTCGACATCGTCCAGCGCACCGCGGAAGTCTGTTTCATGCCGCTGACCGTGGGAGGCGGCGTGCGCACCGCCGAGGATGCCCGCGCGCTGCTGCTCGCGGGTGCGGACAAGGTCGCGGTCAATTCCGCGGCCGTCTCGCGGCCCGAAGTCGTGGCGGACATTGCCGAGAAATTCGGCTCGCAGTGCATCGTCGCCTCGGTCGATGCCCGGCGCACGGCACCGGGCAAGTGGGAAATCTTCACGCACGGCGGGCGCAAGGCGACCGGGATCGATGCGCTGGAACATGCCGTGAAGCTGGCCGATTACGGCGCGGGGGAATTGCTGGTCACGTCGATGGATGGGGACGGCACCCAAAAGGGCTATGACCTTGAACTGACGCGCACGATTGCCGATGCGGTGTCGGTTCCGGTGATCGCTTCGGGGGGCGTCGGCACGCTCGACCATCTCGTGGCAGGCGTTACGCAGGGCCATGCCAGTGCGGTGCTGGCCGCTTCGATCTTCCACTTCGGCACCTATTCGATCGCGGACGCGCATGCCGCGTTGCGTGCGGCGGGCCTGCCTGCGCGCGGATAAGGTATTTCCGGGGGGTGATCCGTATCGGGACAGGTGGGGAAGCGCTGTTGCAGCAATGCGGCGGCAGTAGGATGGAGCAGGCAAGTTTCGACTCGTTGGGGTCTTCGCGTGCCTTTCTTCAGATACCTGCCGGCCTCGCTTCCGGTGCTTCTTGCAGCTTCTCCGGCCCATGCTTCGGGAGGCATTGCCTTGCCTGAGCCCAGCGGCCTGTTCCTGCTGGCCATGGGCATCACCGGCGTCGTTCTCGGCCGGCATTTTTCGTCCAGGAAGGGCTCGGAATAAGCGCTGGCCGCAAGCTGACGGCTTGACCGCGCGCGGCCTGCGCCGCATGGCAGGCGCATCATGAGCAGTCCCGACAGTCTCGCCCGTCTCGAAGCCACGATTGCCGCGCGCCGCGGTGCCGATCCCGATTCCAGCTATGTGGCGAAGCTCAATGCCAGGGGCCTCGGCAAGATTGCGCAGAAGCTGGGCGAAGAGGCCACCGAAACGGTGATCGCCGCGCTGACGCAGGACCGCAAGGAGCTGGTGGGCGAGGCCGCCGACCTGATCTTCCACCTCATGGTCCTGCTCGGTGCGAAGGACGTGCCGCTGGCCGAAGTCCTCGCCGAACTCGACCGCCGCGAGGGCACTTCCGGCATTGCCGAGAAGGCTTCGCGTCCCAGGGACTGATCCCGTCCACTTCGGAGAGACCGATGCCCATCGATCCCAAGCTGCCCTACGACGAGAACAATATCTTCGCGAAGATCCTGCGGGGCGAACTGCCCTGCAACAAGGTCTATGAAGACGAGCACGCGCTGGCCTTCCACGATATCCGTCCGCAGGCGCCGGTTCACGTGCTGGTGATCCCGAAGGGTGCCTACGTCTCGTGGGATGATTTTACCGCCAAGGCTTCCGATGCCGAAATCGCGGGCTTCATGCGATCGGTGGGCAACGTCACGCGTCAGCTCGAGCTGGATGGGCCGGGGTATCGCCTGATGGTGAACATGGGCACCGCAGGCCATCAGGAAGTGCCGCACCTGCATGTCCACATCTTCGGCGGGCGCCAGTTCTTCCAGATGATCGCCGATTGAGCGATCCGGAAGCACTATTCACCGGAAATTTGGGTGTAAGGCGGCCCGGACGTGCGGCGAGGCGGCCTTAGCGGCTTTGCAGCGCAGCGTAGCCTCGTTACACAACCCGCCGCATGACGGCTTTCCCCCAACCCGACAAAGGCGTGATCGATGGTGACACGCACCGTTACGCCCTGCGCGTGTTCTACGAAGATACCGACGCAGGCGGCGTGGTCTATCACGCGAACTACCTGCGCTGGTTCGAGCGCGCGCGATCCGATCTGGTCGAGCTGCTGGGCATTGACCAGCGCGCTTCGCTGGAATCGGGAGAAGGTGTCTACACTGTCGCCGAACTCACGATCCGCTATCTTTCGCCCGCCCGTCTGGGGGACACCGTGGTGCTAGAGACCACCGCCTGCCAGGTCGGCCGCGTCAGCTGCACGTTGCGCCAGGCGGCGCTGCGCGGCGGCGTCCGTCTGGCCGAGGCAACCGTAAAGGTCGGGTTCATCGGTCCTGACGGACGACCACGCCGACAACCCGCCGCCTGGCGAGACGCTTTCGCATTGCTCCTGGGAACGCCCGATTCTGGCCGACGGACCGGCCCGGAAGGACAAGAATGACACTGGATCTGCTCGCTTCCACCCTGAATTTCGCTGGCGACACGGGCCGGCTCAACCCGGTCAGGCTGTTCCTCGATGCAGACATCGTGGTGCAGGCGATCATGCTCGGGCTGATCCTTGCCAGCATCTGGGTCTGGACGATCATCGTCACGTTCCTCCTGCGCATGGGCAGCGTCACGCGCCGCTGCAACGAGTACGAGGAAGGCTTCTGGGAAGCGGAGAACTTCGAAGCCTATCAGAAGGGCCGGAGACGCGGGGACGTGCCGCTGGGCAAGGTCGCCGGCGCCGGACTGGCCGAATGGCGCCACAACGCCACCATGCGCAGCGTCGACCATGAAGGCGCGCGCCAGCGCATCGCGATGGCCATGAATTCGGCGGTCGGCGAAGAGGCGGACAAGCTGGCGACCCGTCTCAATTTCCTCGCGACGGTGGGTTCGGTGGCTCCGTTCGTGGGCCTGTTCGGCACTGTCTGGGGCATCATGAACAGCTTCTTCCAGATCGGGCAGCAGCAGAACTCGTCGCTGGCCGTGGTCGCGCCGGGTATTTCGGAGGCGCTGTTCGCCACGGCCATCGGCCTGTTCGCGGCAATCCCGGCGGTGATCGCCTACAACCGCTTCTCGCACCGGGTGAACACCTTCGAGACGCGTCTGCAGCGCTTCGCCGACAAGCTGCACGCCGCCCTGACCCGACAGCTGGAGTCGCGTTGATGGCCATGGGCCTGCACTCCTCCGACGGCGGCAGGGGACGGCGCGGCGGGCGCAGCCGCGCGCCGATGGCGGAGATCAACGTGACGCCGCTGGTCGACGTGATGCTGGTGCTGCTGATCATCTTCATGGTCACCGCGCCGCTGCTCAAGGCGGCCGTGCCGATCGAGCTTCCCGAAAGCCGCGCCAAGGCGATGAGCGAGGAAGCGGACCAGCTGACCATCAGCGTTCGCCGCGATGGCACGATCTTCTTCGAGACTTCGCCCCTGGCTCCCGGCGAGCTGCCCGAACGGCTTGCATCCGTGCGGCGCGGGCCCGACGGCAAGCTGCCACTGGTGACGCTGCGCGCGGACAAGGCGCTCGATTATGGCCGGGTCATGGACGTGATGGGCGAACTCAACCGTGCGGGCTTCACGTCGATTTCGCTCGTGACCGACGTCAGCGGCGGTTCAGGCAGCTGAGCTAGGATCGCGCGGATGGCATCCATCGGCCTCAGGAAGGACGAAAGCATCGGTCTCGCCGTCGCGGTTGCGCTTCATGCGGCCGTGCTGGCGGCGCTGTTGATCCGTCCTCCGCACCATGCCGTCGTCACGCCGCCCCAGCGCATCGAAGTGACGATCAGCGATCTCTTCGGGCGCACGTCGACTTCGCCCGATCCATTCAGCAAGGCCGCTCCCGACCGTGGGCCGGTGCTGGGCGAACCCGTGCCGCAACCGGCGCTCGTTCCAGAGATCGTGCCCGAGCCAGAACCGCAGCCGGCGGCTCGCGCCGAGGAACCCCGACCATCACGCGCGGAACCCAAGCCCGCGGAGAAACCCGCACCCAGGGCCACGCAGCGGCCCAAGCCGGCCCCGAAGACAGCATCGAAGTCCTCCAGCCGCAAGACCAGCGCGATAGACGACATCGTGTCGAAGCCCAGCCGCGCCAGTTCTTCCGCTGCGACGAGCCGGAGCAGCACCACGCCGAGGAAGGCGGGCAGCAGCACGTTTGCCCAGGCATTCGAAAGCGGGCTTCCCGGTGCCACGTCGGATTCCGGCCACGGCATGCCCGCGTCACAGCTCGGACCGCAAGTCCGCTCGTCCCTTTCGGCGGCGATCACGCGGCAGCTCAAGCCGCACTGGAGCCCGCCCGAAGGCGTCGATTCGGAGAAGCTGGTGACGATCCTTTCGTTCAACCTCAATCCGGACGGCAGCCTCGATGGACGGCCGCAGGTCGTGCGCCAGCTTGGCATTACCGCCGCCAATTCGGCCCAGGCGAGCCGGCACGCCGAGCAGGCGATCCGTGCTGTTCAGCTTGCTTCACCTTTTAATCTTCCCTCGGAGTACTACGATGCGTGGAAGCGCGTTTCGTCGTTCCGCTTTGACGTGAGGCTATCCCAATGACCGCCCGTTCGTTCCCGTTCGTTCTGGCCTTCGCCCTTGCGGGCGCTGCGCCGCTGGCAGCCCAGGCTCCCGCCAGCGTACCCGACACCGCGGCGCAGGCCGATCAGGAGCCCGAGGACGGCGGGCTGACGGGCTCGGTCTCGGCGGACGGCGCCTGGCAGGACCTGGGCATCGCGATCACCGTCTTCGCCACCGATGCGGACGTGCCCACGCGCACCAATGCCGGCTCGACTGCCGCGCTGGGCCGCGCGCTCTCGACCGTGGTCGCGGCCGATCTCAAGGATAACGGGCTGTTCAAGCCGGCGGGCCCGATCGGGCTGCCGCAGCCTTCCTTCGGCGAGGTCCGGGCACCCAACTATCCGGTATGGGCGTTCCGCAGCGCCGAGATGCTGGTGCAGGGCTATGTACACGCCAATTCCGACGGCAGTCTCACGGTGGGCTGCTACCTCTACGACGTCGCGCTCAAGCAACAGCTTGCCAAGGCCGGCTGGAAAGTCGCTCCGGTGGAGTGGCGCCGGGCCGCGCACAAGTGCGCCGACATGGTCTATTCGCGTCTGTCGGGCGAAAGTCCGTTCTTCGATTCCCGCATCGCCTACATTGCCGAGACCGGCCCGAAGGGACACCGCACCAAGCGCCTTGCCGTGATGGATTCGGACGGGGCGAACATGCGCTATCTGACCAGCGGTCAGGCGACCGCGCTGACCCCGCGCTATTCGCCCGACTATTCGCAGCTGCTCTATCTCTCCTACCTCAACGGAGAGCCGAGCATCTATATCTACGACCTGAATACGAACACGCAGAAGCTGCTCGTGCGCAGCAAGAATTCCACGTTCGCGCCGCGCTGGTCGCCCGACGGGAAGTGGGTGCTCTATTCGATGGCGATCGCGGGCAATACCGACATCTACAAGATCCCCTCGGGTGGCGGTCAGGCGGTGAAGCTGACGGACAGCCCGGGCATCGACATCGGCGGCAGCTTCTCGCCGGACGGCAGCAGGATCGTGTTCGAGAGCGACCGTTCCGGCAGCCAGCAAGTCTACGTGATGAACGCGGATGGCAGCAACCAGCACCGCATCAGCTTCTTCGGCGGCCGCTCGGCCACGCCCGAATGGAGCCCGCGCGGAGACCAGATCGCCTTCACTCATATCGCGGGCGACCTGCGCATCGCGGTGATGACGCCCGATGGGCGCCACATGCGCTATCTTACCAATTCCTGGCAGGACGAGGCCCCGACATGGTCGCCCAACGGGCGTATCGTGCAGTTCTTCCGGACCGAGAAGAACACCGGCAACGCCTCGATCTGGCAGGTCGACCTGACCGGACGCAACGAGCGCAAGCTGCCCACTCCGGTGGGCGCGTCCGATCCCGCCTGGGGGCCGATACGACCCTGAGGCAACCAGCCTGAGCGCACCGCTGTGCGTTCAGGTTGACTTCGCCAGCGAATGAACGGAACCTCACCCCTTGCCAGCCGTTATCGCAGGCTGTGCAGCACAGGAGATTGCATCATGTCTTCTTCCCACCAGATGTCCCGACACGCCAGGAACAGCGCGATGTTGCTCCTTCTCGGGGGTGCCCTTGCGGTTTCTGCCTGTGCCACCAAGGCGCCCAAGGAACTGCCGCCCGAGCCCGGGCCGGCAACGACCACGACGACGGCGCCGACCCAGCCGCTTGGTCCCGAGGCGGGCAGCCAGGCCGACTTCGTCGCCAGGATGATGGGCGCGGACACGATCTATTTCGACACCGACAAGTACAACATCGACTCGATGGATCAGGCCGCGCTTGGCAAGCAGGCGCAGTGGCTGATGCAATATCCGGGCAAGCGCGCCACGATCGAGGGTCACTGCGACGAGCGCGGCACACGCGAATACAACCTGGCGCTGGGCGAGCGCCGGGCCAATGCCACGAAGAACTACCTCGTGAGCCTCGGCGTCGATCCCTCCCGGCTTTCGACGATCAGTTACGGCAAGGAACGTCCGGTGGCGCTCGGCTCGAACGAGCAGGCCTGGGCGCAGAACCGCCGCGCGGTCACGATTACTATCGATTGATCTGCCAGGTTCGACAGAACCCGCGGGGCGCCGGCAGCCGATTTATGGGCTCCCGGCGCCCCGCAAGGCTTGCATCGGGTTCGATTCGCAGCTTATCGGCAATCGGATGAGCCGCGCACGCCGATCCAATGACTGGGGATTCCCGCGCTGGCGCGGCTATGGCAGCTCGCGCGAGGCGGCGAAGGTGCGCCTGTGCGACCGTCACGGCTGCAATGAGACGGGCGATTGCCCCGCGCCCAAGAGTCCCAACAGCCCGGACCGCTGGTACTTCTGTCAGAAGCACGCGGCCGAATACAATGCCGGGTGGGACTATTTCGCCGGACTGGACAAGGAAGCCGCTGCGGAGCGCGAGGCGCAAGAGCGGTCCGAGAGCGCCGGCTATCAGGAATCTGCGCATTACGGCTGGGCAAGCTCGGGCGACGGCACCCGCAGCCGCGACGAACTGCGCGCGCTGGAGGCACTTGGCCTCGAACCTGATGCCGACTTCGATGCGGTGCGCAAGGCTTGGCGGACCAAGGCCAAGGAAGTGCACCCCGACGTGCGTCCGGGCGACGCCGATGCCGCCAAGGCGTTTCAGACCTACCAGCTCGCCTATGAAGTCCTGCGCGCGGCGGAAGAGCGGCGGGAGTGGAAAGGGTAGCGCGCCTTAGCGGCTAGCCGCGTCCTGCCAACGTCGCCATTATCCACACCACCGCGACGATCATCGGCGCCCCGGCCACGTCCAGCAGGAAACCGGCGCGGATCATGCGCGGCAGTTCGATGCGCCCGGTTGCCCAGGCGATGGCATTGGGGCCGGTCCCGGCAGGCAGCATGAAACCCCAGCTTGCGGCGAGCGCGGCCGGCATGGCGAGCAGCAGGGGATCGACGCCCAGCGCCACGGTCAGGCTGGCTATCACCGGCATGATCCCGCTGGCGGTGGCGACATTGCTGGCGAATTCGGTGACGAGGATCACCATCGCGGTGATCGCGAGGGCCACCAGCGGCAGCGGTACGGCTGAAAGCGGTAGCAGCGATTGACCCAGCCATTCGGCGAGCCCCGACCGGCCCATGCCCGCCGCCAGCGCCAGACCGCCGCCGAACATCATGATGACGTCCCACGGCGCGCGGTTCGCCTCTTCCCAGGTCAGCAGCCTGCGGCCCGTGCCATCGGGGAGCATGAACAGCAGGAGGCTCACGCCGATGGCGACGGTGCCGTCGGTCAGCGAGTCTTCGGGCAGGAACGGGGCGAGGGCGCGGCTTCCCATCCACAGGGCAAAGGCGACCACGACCAGCGGCATCAGCCGCTTTTCCGGTTCGCTCCAGCGCGGGTGCACGTGAATGGCGCGGCGCGCGCCGTCGATGTCGAAGGGATGGGCCGCGACGGCCTGGGTGCGGGCGATGATCCAGGTCGCCAGCGGGACGCCGGCCAGGACGACCGGAACGCCGATCATGCTCCATTGCGCGAAGCTTACGTGCACGCCGATGGTCGTATCGAGCAGGGCGACGGCGATGGCATTGGTGGGCGAGCCGACGATCGTTCCAAGGCCGCCGATCGATGCGGCAAAGGCGATCCCCATCGGCAGCGCGCCGGCCAGTCCCTTGCGATCACCCTTGGCAATGCCTCCCGCCTCGATCACGGCGATGGCCATGGGCATCATGATCAGCGTGGTAGAGGTGTTCGAGATCGCCATGGACAGGATCGCGGCGGCCATCATGAATGCGAACAGCAGGCGTGACGCGCCGCCTGTCGAGCCCAGCCCTTCCAGCAGCGCCAGCGCCAGCCGCCGGTGCAGCCCGGTCCTTTCGATGGCAAGGGCGAGGAAGGCGCCGCCCAGGATCAGGAACAGCGTGGGCGAATAGTATGTTGCGGCCGTTTCCTTCGCCGTCATGATCCCGGCGAACGGCAGGACCACGAAGGGCATCAGCGCCGTGGCGGTCAGCGGTATCGCCTCGGTCATCCACCAGGTCGCCATCAGCCCGACCAGCCCGGCGATGATCCAGGCCTGTGCCGACATGCCCGTCGGCGGTGGCAGTACGATTGTCGCGGTCAACAGTACGAGTCCGGTAACGAACCCGATCGTCCTGGCATTCATGCCCGTTGTTCCCCCCTTTGCCCTTTCCAGAGGTTACACACAAAACCGTGAGGAAAGCGAGAGTTGTCCATTTGCGAGGGAAGCGTGCGTGGCTTTCCGCCTGCAGCCCGATGAGCCCCGGGCATTACTTTTATGTATCGATAGGGCCATTACTATGCATTGGACGCCACCTATTTCGCTTCCTAGCCTGCGTCGGACAGAAACGAGGAGGGAAGTCATGACGGGCACGAAGCGTAGATCGGCACTGCGCATGCTGGCGCTGGCGGGCACGATGCTGGGAGCATGCCTGGTTGCGCAGCCACCTGCGGGAGCGCGCGATACCGCGCCTGCGCAATCCGGCGAGGTTCAGGCCCGGCAGGCGCCGAACGTCCTGGTATGGATGGTGGACGATGTCGGCTTCGGGCAGATCTCCAGCTTCGGCGGTCTTGTCGATACGCCCAACATCGATCGCGTCGCCAGCATGGGGCTGCGCTATGCCAACTACCATACGGCGCCGATTTGCTCGGCGGCGCGCGCCTCGTTCCTCACCGGGCGCATGCCGCATACCATCCATGTCGGCGGGCATGCGGCGGGTGCGACGGCCTCTCCCGGCTACGATGCGAAGATCCCGGCGGAGGACGGCACGATCGCGGCCAACCTCCATGCGGCGGGCTATGCCACGTTCGCAGTGGGCAAATGGGATCACCTGCCGACCGAGGAAGCGACCCCGGCCGGCCCCTACACGCATTGGGCGCTGGGACAGGGTTTCGATCGCTTCTACGGCTTCCTTGCCGCCGATGCCGACAACTTCAACCCGATCCTGGTGAATGACCTGACCCCCGTGGCACGGCCGCGAACGCCCGATTATCACCTCAGCGCGGATCTGGCCGACAAGGCGATCGGGATGATCGATGTCAGCCACGCGCGCGATCCGGCTCGCCCGTTCTTCATGTACTGGGCGACCGGCGCCGCGCATGCGCCGCACCACGCGCCCCCGGAATGGATCGCGAAATACAAGGGCAAGTTCGATCAGGGCTGGGACAAGGTGCGCGAACAGGTTCTGGCCCGCGAAATCGCGCAAGGACTCGTTCCCGAGGGGACGAAGATGGCCCCGCCGCCCGAAGGCATGCCTGCGTGGGACAGCCTCTCGCCCGAGGCGCAGAAGCTCTACGCGCGGCAGATGGAGGTCTTCGCTGCCTCGCTTGCCTATGCCGATGCCCAGTTCGGCCGTATCCTCGACCACCTGCAAGCCATGGGCGAACTCGACAACACGATGATCGTCATCGTCTCCGACAATGGCGCGAGCGCCGAAGGCGGGCCCAACGGCCTGTTCAACGAGGCGCAGGTGACCGGCGGGCAGCCGCCCAGCATCGCCAGCAACATGCGCTTCTACGACGACTGGGGCGGGCCGAAGACATATCCGCACTATGCCTACGGCTGGGCGCTCGCGGGCGATACGCCGTTCCGGTACTGGAAGCAGACCACGCACGAGGGCGGTACGCGCGTGCCGCTGGTGATCGCCTGGCCCGATCGCATCAAGGCGCAGGGGCAGGTGCGGCAGAACTTCGTCCATGTCGCCGACATTGCGCCGACGATCCTCGATGCGCTGCACGTGCCGCTGGCGCCGACCGTCAACAATGTCGCGCAGGCGCCGATGGAAGGCGCCAGTGTGGCGGCCAGTTTCACGCAGCCAGGCAACCCGCGCGACGGGCGGGCGCAATATGTCGAACTCTACGGCAACAAGGGGCTGTGGGAGAAGGGCTGGTCGATCGTTACCACGCACCGCACCCGCACCTGGGACTGGAACACGGCCAGGACCTTCGACGAGCCATGGGAACTCTACGATCTCGTCACCGATCCGGGCGAGACCACGGACCTTGCGTCAAGCCAGCCCGAGCGTGTGGCGGCCATGGCGCGTGAGTTCGATGAACAGGCACGGCGCTACCACGTCTATCCGATCCACAATCTTAGCGACACGGCGGCCGAATCGATGGGCAAGGCGCTGGCCGACTTCAGGCGCCGCAAGGGCAAGTGGCATTTCCCCGGGCCGGTCGGGAATATCCCGAGCACGGTGGCGCCGCCCATCAGCATGCTGGGCTTCACGATGACCGCGAAGCTGGACCTGCCGGACGCGAAGGTGACGGCGCCGGTGTTTTCGTCGGGCGGCCAGATGGGCGGCATCGCGCTCTATCTCAACGAGGGCCGGCCGGAATTGCTGCTCAGGGCGGTGGATGGTTCGGGCGTGTCCGTGCTTGCCGATAAGCCGGTTCCCTCGGGGGCTTCCGCTCTCGAACTCGATCTTGCGAAGGGCGAACGGGGGGCGGATGGACTTTCCACTTATCAGGTCACCATCCGTTCGGGCGACGCGGTGCTGGTCGACAAGCCGGTGCGCTTTGCCCTGCCCTGGTACTTCGGCCTGTCCGAGACGTTCGGGGTGGGCGTGGACAACGGCTCGCCGGTTCTCGCCGGTGCGGCCGTCGACGTGCCGTTTCCGGGTAAACTGACCGATGTCGAGTTCGCCTTCGATCCCGAGGCGCGGCCTTTCCCCAGTCTCGGCCACTGACGAACGGACTGGAATGAACAAAGGGCGCTCCTGCCGGAGCGCCCTTTGCTTGCCATTGGCGATGTGCCGTGGCGCCTTACTTGGGCGCCAGCACCATCAGCATCTGGCGGCCTTCCATGCGCGGATAGGCTTCGACCTTGGCGATCTCGGCCACGTCTTCCTGGACGCGGCGCAGCAGGTTCATGCCGAGCTGCTGGTGCGAGAGTTCGCGGCCACGAAAACGCAGGGTAACCTTCACCTTGTCACCGTCGCCGATGAAGCGGTTCACGTTGCGCATCTTGGTTTCATAATCATGATCGTCGATGTTCGGACGCATCTTGATCTCTTTGATCTCTTGCGTCTTCTGCGTCTTGCGCGCGGCATTGGCCTTTTTCTGGGCCTCATACCGGTACTTGCCGACATCGAGGAACTTGCACACCGGCGGGTCGGCGTTCGGGGAAACCTCGACGAGGTCCAGACCCACGTCAGCTGCCTGTTCGATCGCCTCTCGGGTGTACATCACGCCAAGGTTTTCGCCGTTCTCGTCGATGACGCGGACCTTGTCGGACTGGATCATGTTATTGTAGCGCGGTCCGCTCTTGACGGGCGGTGTCATCATGCGCCGGGGTGGGGGTGCTATAAGCGTTCTCCTGACTCGTTATCGTCTATGGCTCGGATTCGGGGGTCATTAATGCGAATCGCGCCTGCACGCAAAGCAGGATTTCACGCATGATTCGTTAAGATTGCCCCAGCCGGTGCGACCGGCCTTGTTCTTAATATGGGCCTTTATGCGGCCTTTCGCCAGAGGGGATAGTGAACCAGCTTTTCCTGCGCGGGCAGCAGGGCGTCGATCGCGTCCGCCGGTTGCAGTGCGGAAAGGATGATCGGGTCGGCGGCATTCATGCCGCCGGTCAGCGCTCCGAAAGCGGGCAGGACCAGCCTGTTTTCGCTTCGCACCACGCAGGGACGGGCAATGCGCCGCCCGCGTGCCGCGACTACCAGGCGCGGGTGGAAGTGGCCGGAAAGCTCGGGCTTGCTCGTGCCCGGGCGGGCCATGTGGCGCAGCATCAGGCCGCCGATCTCCAGTTCCTCGAGGCAGGTTCCTCCGGCGCTCGTACCCAGTTCTGGATCATGGTTCCCGGTGATCCACACCCAGTCGAGCGCACGGGTGAGCGCTGCCAGCATGCCGGCGGCATGCGGTTCGAGTCGCTCCGGTCCAAGGCTGTCGTGGAAGTTGTCGCCCAGCGCGAAGACGCGCCGCGCGCCGGTGCGGCGCACGGCCTCGGCAAGCCGGTTGAGCGTTTCGCGGCTGTCGTAGGGCGGCAGCATCTGCCCGCCGCGCGCGAAGTGGCTGCCTTTCTCCAGATGGAGGTCCGCCACCAGCAACGCCTGCTCACGCGGCCAGAACAGCGCGCAGGCGCGGCCCGGCTCCCCGGAGACGAGATGCATTTCGTGCGTTCGGAACGAAAAGGGAACCATGGCTTTTCCTTGCCGCAGGGCGTGCGATTTGGCAAGCGCGCACGATGACCGACTGGACCCCTTATTCCGCCCGCGCCAGCGAATGGTTCCAATCCCTGCGCGATGCGATCTGTGCCGAATTCGAAGCGATCGAACGCGAGGCGGGCTCGGATGCCGCCTTCGAATACACCCCGTGGAAGCGCGCGGCCGTTGAAGGCGGTGAAGGCGATACCGGCGGCGGTACGCGGGGGCTGATGAAAGGCAAGGTCTTCGAGAAGGTCGGGGTCAACATCTCGACGGTCGCTGGCGGGCTGGAAAAGGACTTTGCCGCCACTATCAACGGTGCGTCGGCCGATCAGAACGCGTTTTCGGCGACGGGCATCAGCCTGGTTGCGCACATGGCCAACCCGCACGTGCCCGCCGTCCACATGAACACCCGCTTCCTGACGACGACCAAGGCGTGGTTCGGCGGCGGCGCCGATCTCAACCCGCCGCTGCCCTACGACGAGGACACGGTCGAATTCCACGCCGAGTTCAAGGCCGCCTGCAATGCCCACGGCGCCGATTACTACGAGCGTTTCAAAGCCTGGGCCGACGAGTATTTCTATATCCCCCACCGCAAGGTCCATCGCGGGGTCGGCGGTATCTTCTACGACCACCTGGAATGCGCGGATGAAGCCGCATGGGAAGCGAATTTCGCATTCACCAAGGCGGTAGGCGAAGCGTTCCTGGCGGTATTTCCGCGCATCGTCCGCCGGCGCATGGGCATGGATTTCACGCCGGCGGACAAGGCCCGGCAGCTCGAATGGCGCGGTCGCTATGCCGAGTTCAACCTCGTCTACGACCGCGGCACGCTGTTTGGCCTCAAGACCGGCGGCAATATCGATGCGATTCTGATGAGCTTGCCGCCCGAGGCGACCTGGAGCTGAGTCCCACGACCGTCACGCTGGCGTTGCACACTGCTGCCCTCAGACGCAGTTTCGACAAGTTAACTGTCTGAAAAATCGCGGTCATGTGATGATCGCACGGCGCGCCGCGTGCGCGTCACCGGTACCATGAAAGGGCACGCCGTGAGCAAGAGACTGGCCATCGTTCTGAGCGGCGGTGGCGCCAAGGGGGCCTTCCAGGTCGGCGTGCTCGACGCGCTGCTGGGCAAGCACCGGGTTAAGCCGCAGATCGTCGTCGGCACCTCCACCGGCGCGATCCAGGCGCTGGGCGTGGCGCAGGGCGATATTGACCGGCTTAAGGATTTCTGGCTCGGCCTGAGGAAAGACAGCGACATCTATAAGAAGCGCTGCCTGCCGATCGCCGCGATTACGGGAGCCGATGCCATCTACAACGCGCGGCCGCTGCGCAAGCTGCTCGCCGGGCTCTACAGCCCCGCGCGGCTGGCTGCATCGGGCATTGCCTTGCGGCTGGGCGTGGTGAACCTGCAGTCGGGCCAGTTCCAGGCGATCGACGAGACCATGCCGGGGATCGACGACTGGGTCTATGCGAGCTGCGCGATGCCGGTCTATTTCGATCCGCTCGGGACCAGCGACGGCGGCCAGTGGGTGGACGGCGGCGTGCGTGATGTGACGCCGATCGGCGCGGCGATGAAGGAGAACCCCACCGGCGTGCTCGTGATCCGCGCTTCACCCCCGCCCGGATCGGTGAAGGACGAGGACTTCGGCAACCTGATATCGATCGGGCTGCGTTCGGTGGGCATCCTCCAGGCGGAAGTGTCGCGCAACGATCTGGCGAATACCGGCCTGATCAACGACCTGCTCGCCGCGCGCGACAGGATGTGGGCAGAGCTGACCGCGGCGGGCAATTCACCTGCCGAAGTCGAGCGACTGCTGGCGCCGCTCGATGCCACGGTGGCCCGGTACCGGCTGGTCCCCGTGCGCATGATCGAGCCGACGGAAGACTATTCCGACACGCTCGAATTCGATCCCGCCAAGATCCGCCGGGCCATGGCGGCCGGTCGCGAAGCGGTCGACAGGCACTGGGACGAGATCAGGGATGTTGTGACCTGAGGGCAGCGCGCGCCGCGGCGGGTTTTGCGGTTCCAGAAGAAAAGCGGTTGCAAAATCTGCATCTTGACTGCTTCCCTCTTGTCGCAGCGCAGAAAATGCTGACATGAGAGACTGGCATGTTGCGCCAGTACGAACTTGTAGAACGCGTCAAGGAATACGCGCCCGAGGCCGACGAGGCCCTGTTGAATCGCGCCTACGTCTATACCGTGCAGAAGCACGGCACGCAGAAGCGGGCGAGCGGCGATCCCTACTTCAGCCACCCGGTCGAAGTCGCGGGCCTGATGACCGAACTCAAGCTCGACCAGCAGACGATCATCACCGCGCTGCTCCACGATACGGTCGAGGACACGCTCGCCACGATCGACGAGATCGAGAAGCTGTTCGGCCCCGATGTCGCGCGGCTGGTCGACGGCGTGACCAAACTCTCGAAGATCGAGGTCATGACCGAGAGCGAGCGTGCGGCGGAAAACCTGCGCAAGTTCCTGCTGGCGATGAGCGAGGACTTGCGCGTCCTGCTCGTGAAGCTGGCGGACCGCCTGCACAACATGCGCACGCTGCACTTCATCAAGAACCCGGAAAAGCGCCAGCGCATCGCCCGCGAGACCATGGACATCTATGCCCCGCTGGCCGAGCGCGTGGGTATGTACGAATACATGCGCGAAATGCAATTGCTGGCCTTCGAGCAGATCGAACCCGAGGCTTATGCGACCATTACCGGCCGTCTGGCGCAGATCCGCAGCCAGGAAGGCGGCCAGGTCGATGCGATTGCCCTGGCGATCAAGCAGGCGCTGGCAGAGGCGGACATTAACGTTGAGGTGACGGGGCGTGAGAAGCACCCCTATTCTATCTGGCGCAAGATGGCCGAGCGCCATGTCACGTTCGAGCAGATCACCGACATCATGGCGTTCCGCGTGCTCACCGACACGCCGGACGACTGCTACCGCGCGCTCGGCGTGCTGCATCAGACCTGGCAGATGATTCCCGGCCGCTTCAAGGACTACATCTCGACGCCCAAGTCGAACGGCTACCAGTCGCTGCATACCGCGCTGATCTATGAAAACTCGATGCGCATGGAAGTGCAGATCCGCACGCGCGAGATGCACCGCCTCAACGAATTCGGCCTTGCCGCGCACTGGGCCTACAAGCAGGGCGGTTCGCGTCCCGACGGGCAGGTCGGCTGGCTGCGCGACCTGATCGAGATCGTCGATACCAGTCACGACGCCGAGGAACTGCTCGAGCATACCAAGCTGGCGATCTATCAGGACCGCATCTTCGCCTTCACGCCCAAGGGGGCGCTGCATCAGCTGCCCAAAGGCTCGACCGCGGTCGACTTCGCCTATGCCGTGCACACGGATCTCGGCAATGCCGCGGTGGGAGCCAAGATCAACGGTCGTCACGTGCCGCTGCGCACGCGGCTGTCGAACGGCGACGTCGTCGAGGTTATCAAGAGCGCCAATTCGGAGCCGCAGCTTTCCTGGCTTGGCTTCGTCGTCACCGGCAAGGCGCGCGCCGCTATCCGTCGCGCGGTACGGGCCAAGGAACGCTCCGAAGTCGCCGAGATCGGCTCCAAGCTGTTCGCCGAGATCGTCGACCGCCTGCAGCAGCGCATCGGCAAGAAGGCGATCGACAGCGCCATCAAGCGGCTGGAACTGCGCGACGAGGAAGACCTGATGTTCGCCATCGGCTCTGGCCGGCTGAGCGACCGGCAGGTGATGGAGGCGCTGGTTCCCGGCAGCACGGCCGAATTGCCCGAGGATCCGGAATGGACGCGCGCCGAGAAGGCGATCTCCATCAAGGGCCTCACTCCGGGCATGGGCTTCGAACTGGCCGAGTGCTGCCACCCGGTGCCGGGCGACCGCATCGTCGGCCTGCGCCGGCCTGACAAGAAAGTGGAAGTCCACACCATCGACTGCCTGACTCTGGCGAACGGCGTCGATGCCGACTGGCTCGACCTGTCATGGGGCTCGCGCACCACCGGTGCGACCGGCCGCCTGCGTCTGGTGCTCTACAACCGGCCGGGCACGCTGGCGGAAGTGACACAGATCTTCGCGTCCAACCGGGCCAATGTCTCGAGCCTCAACATGATCCAGCGCGACGAGCCCTTCGGCACCTATGAAGTCGATCTCGAGGTCGCCGATCTCGCGCACCTGACGCGGATCGTCGGCGCGCTGCGCGCCAGCGAGGCCGTGGCCGAGGCGGAGCGCCTCTGACAGGCGTTCCCGTCAGACCTCCAGAAATATCTCCACTTCGTCGCCGGCCGACAGATCCTCGGCGCGGCGGACCGAAGCCTTGACCGGCAGCAGCCAGCCCCCGTCCGACTTGCTGGGAAAGACCGAAGTCGCAAAGGAGGTGTCGCCAATCCGCGCCTTGACCTTGAGCGAACCGAAGCCGCGCGCATTGCCTTCCAGCTTGCGCATCAGCGCGGTTCCGGACAGCGCCTCGCCCGCCGCGCCGTCGATGGTCACGAAGTGCCAGGTGCCGCTGCCCGAAGCGCCGGTCCAGCGCCACAAGGCGCCGGTGTGTGAGAGGTGCTCGGTGTGAAGGGTCACGGCTTCACCGCCCGGATCGGCACCGGCACGTTGCACACGTCGACGCCGCCCGCCGGCTGGATGTAGAAGGCGTCCTTCCGGTTGGCCCGCTTGTCGGCATAGGCGGCAAAGCTGGCGCTTTCGGTCGAGAGGTATGCGTAGGCGGGCAGGCCGGAAACGTCGTCGCCCATGCGCACCGAAACGATCGGCGTGCGCTCTTCGGGAGTCTCGTAGAAGCTGAGTTCCCCCGTGCCGCGCGGCAGCGAGGACAAGTGCTCGATCCCCGCGATCACGCGCCCGACCAGCGCGATGTTGCGATCGAGCTGACGTGGCGCGTGCCCGATCACGGCATAGAGCTCGGCCCCCGTGCCGGTGTCGGGCGAGACATTGCGGCCGACACCGACCATGCCGTAGCAATGGACGGGCCAGGCAAACCCGTGCGTCGGGAACAGGCCCTGCTCGTTTGAGACCCCGTAAGCGAAAGGCCAGCCATCCACGAATCCAGTTACATTCGCGTAGGCGTCGTGGTCTGTGGAGAGAAAAGTGACGGATCGCTTGCCTGTCTTCGTCAGCAACGTTCCCCGCTCACTCGTTCCGTTCGCCCCGGGCCTGATGAGAGCCTCGACGCCTTTGACAGTGGTGGCATATTCGCTTTCCGGCACGACGTTCAGCCCCTCGGGCAGCGGCTTGGCCTTTTCCGGAACTTCGCCATCGGGATCGCCCCACTGCACGACATAATTGTCCTGCACCCGCACCACCGCGATCCCGTCGTACCAGTGTTCGGAGACAAGCCTGCGGATGTTCTCCACCCATCCTTGCGAGAAGGGCGCGGGCACGAGCTGGATTACCACGCGCCGCGGCCGGCCGGCGGCGTCGGGGGCCAGATCCATGACCATGAGGTCGGAGGGGGCAATCCGTACCCAGTCCGCGGCCGGCGCAGCCACGACGATCTGGTCCGGCGTCTGCAATAAAGGCTGCTCTTGGGCCATGGCCGGAAGGGCAGAGCCGGCCGATGCCAGCAGGGTGGCCACAAGGCCCTGAAGAATTTTGCGCATGTCCTGTTAGATGCCATGCCCTGACCGCTTGCGAAACCCCGCAACCCGCGCTAGGGCGCGCGCTCACCAGCGATGCGGAGCGGTGGCCGAGTGGTCGAAGGCGCACGCCTGGAAAGTGTGTATACGGTAACCCCGTATCGAGGGTTCGAATCCCTCCCGCTCCGCCAGCCACGCTTTTTCAAGCAGGCTCACAACGTCTCAAGACGTCCATAAAATCATTTAAAATCTGTTGGTTGCGAGATTTCGGCGTCTCAGGTAATCTTGCGCCGGATCCTTTGAGCGCGCCGCAAAAGAGGGTCCCAAAGAGGGTCCCGATCCGGGGCCGACATACCACAGCAACCTTTGACCCATGGCGGGAAGGGGTCTTGAACAGGAGTTCGAGATCGTGACCAGTCATGCCCTTAACCGCCTCACCGCCACTCGCGTTGCCGGTATCAAAGAACCAGGCCGCTACGCGGACGGTGGCGGCCTGTTCCTGTTTGTCGACGCCACTCGCCGTCGCTGGCTGTTCCGATACACCTGGCGCGGTGCCAAGAAAGAGCTTGGCCTCGGCAGTGCCCGGTCCCTCTCCTTGGCCAAGGCTCGGGAGAAGGCAGCAGAGTATCGCGCCATGCTTAGCGAAGGCAAAAATCCTAAGGTTGAACGAGCTAAGGCAAACCGATCCGTCACTTTCGGCGAGTACGCGGACAGCTTTGTCGAGACTATGTCGCCATCGTGGAAAAACGCGAAGCACATCGCTCAGTGGAAGATGACGCTGACAGTCTATGCCGCACCGATCCGCCCACTGTTGTTGCATGAGATTGAAACTGATGATGTCCTACAAGTGCTGCGACCACATTGGAGCCGGGTTCCCGAGACTGCCGATCGGCTTCGCGGTCGAATTGAGAATGTGTTGGATGCTGCCAAAGCAAACGGACTTCGGGAAGGTGAGAACCCTGCGCGATGGCGTGGTCACCTTGACCAACTCCTCCCGCGTAGGCGCAAGTCCTCGCAGAGCCATCATGCAGCGCTGCCCTTCAACCGCATCAAGCGGTTCATCCGGGCGCTCAGGAACCGTCCCGCTGTTGCTGCGCGGGCACTTGAATTCCTGATTCTCACCGCCGCGCGCACTGGAGAGGTTCTCAATGCGGATTGGGAAGAGATTGATCTTCGCCAACGTATCTGGATTATTCCAGCTGATCGGATGAAGGCTGAGCGCGAGCATCGGGTACCTCTGACCGAGCCGGCAATTGCTATCTTGAAGGCGACACCCCCAAAGTTTCGGACCGGTTTGATCTTTGAGCGCAACAGCAAAGGCGTTCCGCTCAGCATTATGGCGATGCCGATGCTATTGCGCCGGATGAACATCGTAGAGACTGTGCACGGATTTCGCTCCACGTTTCGAGACTGGGCATCGGAGACAACCAATTTTCCGAGTGAAGTGTGCGAGATGGCTCTTGCCCATACAATTCCAGGCAAAGCCGAGGCTGCCTACCGGCGAGGCGATCTCTTCAATAAGCGTAGAAAGCTGATGGAGGCGTGGGCAAAATACTGCGGCTACGAGGCGGAAAAAGAGACTAAAGGGGAATCGTTAAATTCGCATTCTCCATAATTGCCCTTTGTCCTCAAAGTTTGGATCGAAGCCATCCAAAATGGTAGAGAATACTCATTCCTCATTCCATCGCTATCGTAATTCGTATAGCATTAGGGTGCTTCATGACACCGTGTCGGGCAATCCGTGAGGAACCCGCAACTTGGATGTCATCCATTCTCTAGAGATTTCTGGCCTGTGCAGCCGCAGACGTGATCGTTGGCCGTGCTGCTACGCGCTGCGAAGTGTAGGGATCGCTGCGGTACAAGCCGATCCATTTCCCTTTAAACGAGCAGTCGTAACATTAAGTTTGTCGGCATTGGCCCGCTTGGTAGGCGCGACATTGGCGAAATGCCGGGCGCGTTTTGCCGGACGCTTCCGCTTGTCGCACATCAACCTCACGCAAAGCACTTGGTTCTATGTCGTGCAAAAGGACGAGGGAGGAAGGGGAGGGAGTCTCAGAGGTCTGAGCGGACGGAAAGTGCCAATCGCGGAACTGAGACTGGTTCGGCGATGACGCAGCCATCCCGTTTCAAACAGTCAGACCTTACTCGCGCCATCAAGGCGGTCGAGGCCGCTGGCATGCACGTCGGCCGGATCGAAATTGATCCCAACGGGCGTATCGTTCTCCATGCAGTTACGGCCTCCGGAACGGCGATGCCTCGGCGTGAGAGCAGCTGGGACGATCTATTGCGATGAGACGCCGATTTTTGCCCAAATACGTAACGGCGTTTATCGACCGCCACGGCAAGGAGCGTTTGCGCTTTCGGCGCACCGGATTCGAAAGCCACTATTTCAAATCCGAGCTGGGAACCGAGGCGTTCCGTCAGGAATATCGGGCATGCCTGGATGGTCGGGAAGTTGCCGCACCAGTGAAGGTCAAGCGCAGCGCTCCGGGGACTATTGATGACCTCGTGGCACGATATTGCTCTTTGCCGTCACGGCTAGGTCCGACTGAAATGACCCAGCGAAAAATTCGCGGCATCCTAGAGAAATTCAGAAAGGTGCATGGGCATCGCACTGTTGCGGATCTGGAATTTGAACATGTTGAGGCCATCTTGCAGCGCAAAATGGAACGGCGGAAGGTCGGCTCGCGAATCGAAGGCGGCGTTGAGGCCGCTCGCAAGCTCCGAAAGGAATTGGTCCGCCTGTTCGATTTCGCCGTCAAATCCCGGATGATAGATCGCAATCCCGCAGCTTTGGCCGACCGTATCAAGATCGCTCCGGGCGAACGTTCCAAAGGCTATTACAGTTGGACTGAGAGCGACATAGACCAGTATCGCGAATGCCATCCTCTGGGATCTCGCGCTCGGCTTGCGATGGAATTGATGTTGTGGACTGGGCAGCGTCGGATTGATGCAATCCACCTTGGTCCCAGGCACGTAGCGACCGGGCGTATTGAACTCAGCCAATCCAAGGGGGGGAAGGTCCTGGGTTTACCCGTCGCACCTCAGCTTCTCGAAGCAATTGTCGCCATGCCTCCATTACCGGAGGGTGCGGAATGTTTCCTTCTGAACGAACTGGGCCGCCCGTTCACCAATGCCGGATTTGGGAATTGGTTTCGAGATCGATGCGACGAGGCCGGATTGCATAAGTGCACTGCACACGGCCTGCGAAAGGCGATGATGCGGCGCTTGGCGGACGTTGAGACGAGCCAGCAAGGCCTCAAGTCGGTATCAGGTCACAGCCGCGATGAAGAGGTGGCAATCTATGTCCGTGGCGCTGAGCAGAGACGTCTTGCCGCAGCCGCTATCGCCCGAGTCTCCGACTGGGAAAAATTGCCTGAAACAGAAAAGGAAGATGCGCTCGCAGAGGCCGCAAAATCGGCTCTATCGGCGTGGAAAATGTCTAACCTTGGAGGGAGTTAGACATCAAGTTAGACATTTTTCTTCGCAAATATTTGAAATTAAGAAGAAAAATGAAAAGGTTGGAGGCCCGAGCCGGAATCGAACCGGCGTATACGGATTTGCAGTCCGCTGCGTCACCACTCCGCCATCGGGCCGCCCGTGTGGAGGAATGCGCGCCTAGCAACGGATCGGGCGGGGCGCAACTCAGATTCGTGCGTTCTGCGGCAATTCCCACTGGAGCGGTGCGGCGCCCGGAGCTTGCCGGCGTTTTGCGCCCAACGGGGCTGGGCAGATGGCGGCCCTTTCTTCGGCCGCATTCCTGTAGCTATAGTGCAGCGTGTCGTTTTCCTTTCGTCGAGGAGTATCGCCCATGATTCTAGGAGCTGTCCTCGCCGGGGGGATGTCGGCCCGCTTCGGCAGCGACAAGGCGCTGGCGGAACTCGATGGGCGAACCTTGATCGCGCTGGCCGTGGACGCCCTTGCAGGCTGGTGCGAGCACGTGATCGTGGTGGGGCGCGAGACAGCGCCCGCACCGACGCTTCCCGATTGGCCGCGGCCGGGCATGGGGCCGCTGGGAGGGCTGGCGGCGGCTTTGCATCACGCGCTCGACGAGGGATACGAAACGGTGCTTACATGCGGTGTGGATGCCGCATACCTGCCCGACGATCTGCTCGAACGGCTTTCGCCCGGGCCTTCCTGCCTGGCCTCGCAGCCGGTGATCGGGCTATGGCCGGCGGCAGCCGCGCCTGAGCTGGAAGCGCTGCTGCACAGCGATCAGCGCCATTCGATGCTTCGGTTCGCCGAAACGATCGGTGCACGCCGGGTGCAGATTGCGTCTGCCGTCCCGAATATCAATACACCCGGAGACCTCGCTGCGATTTCAGGTCCACGCTGAGGCTCGGTTCCGCGCGTCCGTTTCCGGATGTGCGGCCGGCGGCGGGGCGTGAAACGCGCATGGTGGCAGGCATGCTCGTGAGGGGGGCGTCGCGCCCGTTCGCGATTTGCAGGCGGTAGCCGCCCTGCGATGCCGTTTCGATGATGCCTTCCAGTCCAGCGAATGCCAGCTTGCGCCGCAACCGCGACATGTGGACGGCGATGCTGTTGGTTTCCGGCACGAAGCCCATCCGCCAGACATCCTGGATGAGCGTTTCCTTGCTGACGGCTTCGTTGGGGTTGTCTGCCAGTCGCCAGAGCAGGGCGAATTCGCGCGGGTTCAGGTTGACGGGCCTGCCGTGACCGTAGGCCTCGCGGGCGAGCAGGTCGAGTTCGAGTGCGCCGAAACGGCGCTGGCGGGGCAGCCAGTGCGTTGTCTCGACGGTGCGGCCGACACGGGCCCCGAGCTCCTCGATGTCGATCTCGTCCGAAACCGCGTCGCCGAAACCGATTTGCAGAAGGGTGGCGCGCTCATGCGCGCGCCTGATTCCGGTGACCACGATGAAGCGCCGCACTTCGGGCGAGTAGGCGGCGAGGACTTTCATCCACGCGACACTGTCGAGCCCCTGCGTATCGATCATGCTGACGCAGTCGGTGTCCGGCTCCTGTCCGTCGTCCAGAAGCCAGCCACAGCGGCGCAAGTCGAAACCGGTCGGCACCGGCTCCGGGCCGATCCAGCGAAACCGGAATGAATCACGCTCGCGCTGATTCGAAGCGTCCATTAGTCCCCCCATTGGTGCCTTGCGGCAAGGTCGTGGGGAAAAGGATCGGCCCGGGTGCCCTTTCGAACAACTCGCAAAATCTTACAGGGAAGACCTGTGGTTTTTCCCTATATTTGGCGGTTTGCCTGTTAGTTTGTGGGGGTATTCACCCCCATGGACGTCAGGTAGCGCTTCACGTTGCGTGCGGCCTGGCGCAGGCGCTGTTCGTTTTCGACCATGGCGATGCGCACGAAGCCCTCGCCGTCCTCGCCATAGCCAACGCCCGGCGCCACGGCGACATCGGCATGGGTGAGAAGCTGCTTGGAAAATTCCAGGCTGCCCATGTCCTTGAGCGCGGGCGGAAGGGGAGCCCAGGCGAACATCGACGCCTTGGGGCTCGGGATCTCCCATCCGGCGCGGCCGAAGGCCTCGACCATGACGTCGCGGCGCTTCTGGTAGAGCTGGCGGTTGCGTTCGACGATGTCCTGCGGACCGTTGAGCGCGGCGCAGGCAGCCGCCTGGATCGGGGTGAAGGCGCCGTAGTCCAGATAGGACTTCACGCGCGTCATCGCCGCGATCAGCCGCTGGTTGCCCACGGCGAAGCCCATGCGCCAGCCGGCCATCGAATAGGTCTTGCTCATCGAGGTGAACTCGACCGCCACGTCCTTGGCACCCGGCACTTCGAGGATCGAGCGGGTCGGGTTGCCGTCATAGTAAAGCTCGGAATAGGCAAGGTCGGACAGGACCCAGACCTTGTTCTCCTTCGCCCAGGCGACGAGGCGTTCGTAGAAGGCGAGGTCCACCGTCTCTGCCGTCGGGTTCGACGGATAGTTCACCACCAGGATCGAGGGGCGCGGCACGGTGAAGGCCATCGCCCGGTCGAGCGAGCGCCAGTAGTCCTCGTTCGGCGTGGTCGGCACCGAGCGAATCGTCGCGCCGGCAATGATGAAGCCGAAGGTGTGGATCGGGTAGCTGGGATTGGGGGCCAGCACCACGTCGCCCGGCGCGGTGATCGCGGTCGCCAGGCTGGCAAGGCCTTCCTTCGAGCCCATCGTCACGACGACTTCGCTCTCCGGATCCACTTCGACGCCGAAACGGCCCGCATAGTAGTTCGCCTGGGCGCGGCGCAGGCCCGGAATGCCCTTGGACTGCGAATAGCCGTGGGCGTCCGGCTTGCGGGCGACTTCGCACAGCTTGTCGATCACGTGCTGGGGCGGGGGCAGGTCGGGGTTGCCCATGCCGAGGTCGATGATGTCCCTGCCCGCCTGACGTGCCGCGTGGCGCATCGCGTTGACTTCGGCGATGACATAGGGCGGCAGTCGCTTGATGCGGTAGAACTCGTCTTCCATGACCTCTTTGAATCCATATGTGTAGCGGCACCAGCGCCGCATCGTCCCTGTAGGGGATTACGCTCGTTGCGCAAATGGCTCTTCGTTGCAAAGATTATAACGCGGCTTGTGGGGAGTGGTGCCCGGTCGGGACTCGACACGGCGCTCGCGGGACGGCAAACCGGCATCGCACACCAATGGAGTTCGATTGCCCATGGCGAGTGACGCCAGCGACCTGCTCAACGACGTCCTGCGCAGCCAGACCGAAAGCCTTACGACCCTGTTCGGAGCCCTTGCGCCCGCCGATGGCGTGCCCAAGGCGGAAACGGCGGTGCAGTGGGCGCAGATTGCCGCCCGCATGCAATCGATCTGGACCGAATATCAGCTCGAGCAGCTGGGCAAGGCCAAGGACAATCCGCCGCACTATGCCGACCCGGTGAAGTGGATCGCCACGGCCGAGGCGGTGTTCCGGCAACTGCCGCTGGCCAGCCCGCAGGTGCAGCAGGACCTCTGGGAAGAAGGCATCGCGCTCGCGAATGCCGTGCTCGGCGAATACGGGCTCGGCCCGCGCGGTTCGGAAGGGCGGGCCGAGGAGCCGGAACTGCCGCGCCACGATCGCCGCTTTGCCGCTCCCGAGTGGCGTCGCCAGCCGTTCTTCGCGCTGCTGCACCAGCTCTACCTGCTCGTGAGCGAGAAGGTGATGGGCATGGTCGAGGCGAGCGAGGGGCTCGAACCGGCCCGGAAGGCGCAGCTCGTCTTTGCTGCCCGTGCGGTGATCGACGCGCTCAGCCCGGCGAATTGCCCGCTCACCAACCCGGTGGCGCTGGAGAAGGCGACCGAGACGAAGGGCGAAAGCCTCGTGCGCGGCTTCGAGAACATGCTGGATGACTTGCGCAAGGGCCAGCTCACGCACACGCGCACCGATGCCTTCGTGCTGGGCGAGAACATTGCCGTGACGCCGGGCAAGGTGATCTACGAGACGCCGCTGTTCCAGCTGATCCAGTACACGCCGACCACCGACAAGGTGCTCAAGACGCCGCTGGTGATCTTCCCGCCGTGGATCAATCGCTTCTACATCCTCGATCTCAATGCGAAGAAGAGCTTCGTGCGTTGGGCGGTGGAGCAGGGTATCACCGTGTTCATGGTCTCGTGGAAGTCGGCGGATGCCTCGATGGCCGGCCTCGTGTGGGACGACTACATCGCCGCGCAGATCGAGGCGATCGACCATGTGCGCGAACGGTTACGGGTGCCTTCGGTTCACACCGTCGGCTACTGCGTGGCTGGCACGACCCTGGCTGCGACGCTGGCCGTTCTGGCGCGCAAGGGCGAGGCGGACAAGGTCGCCAGTGCCACGTTCTTCACGGCCCAGGTCGATTTCGAGGAGGCGGGGGACCTCAAGCACTTCGTCGACGACCAGCAGATCGAGACGGTGGGCAAGCTCTCGCCCGAAGGGTATCTCGACGGCCGCTATCTGGCCGCGACCTTCAATATCCTGCGCGGGAACGACCTGATCTGGAGCTACGTCGAGAAGAATTACCTCAAGGGTGAGGACTACCCGGCGTTCGACCTGCTGCACTGGAATGGCGACGTCACCAACCTGCCTGCGTGCTGGCACCGCGACTACTTGCGCGATCTCTACCGTGACAACCGGCTCGTCGTGGCGGATTCGCTCCAGGCCTGCGGGGCGCCGATCGACCTGCGGCGGATCGCGACCCCCGTCTATATCCAGGCCGGGCGCGAGGATCACATTGCACCGCCGCAAAGCGTGTGGAAACTGACGCACTACCTGTCTGGTCCCTGGACGTTCCTGCTGGCTGGTTCGGGGCACATCGCGGGGGTGGTCAATCCGCCATCCTCGGGCAAGTACCAGTACTGGACCAACGATGCCTCGCCCGAGACGCTCGAGGATTTCGTCGCCGGAGCCAGCGAGCATCCCGGAAGCTGGTGGCCGCACTGGCGGGCCTGGATCGGGGCGCTCGATCCGGCGCAGGTCCCTGCCCGCGGCAAGCGGCGGCCGGGCGGGCGCGGTGACCGCGTGATCGAGGATGCGCCGGGGCGCTACGTCGCGACGCGCTGATCGCGATCGGGCACTTTCTTCCGGTTCTTTACGGGGTTACGTTGCAATGTCGGCTGCGTTAGTATGCCGGCAAGGTGGGGAGGCATGGCCCTGAACAGGCGGGCCATGACGTGTGGCGCATGGACGCCGGGCGCCGATTGTGCACTGCAACATAAATTGTGCACCGCAGCAAAAAATCTGTTGACTTCGCTTGTGCGGAAACCTATTTTGCATTGCAGCAACGATTGAGTCGGCTTGGATCATAAGTCGGGCAAGACCCCGGGCGATCCCGGCGAGACGTTTCACTGCATATTTCGGTAGCTGGACAAGTCGATATGGCCGCAAACGAAGACCCGAAGGATATTGCTGGCGCCGACAAGGCCTATCAGGCCGCTGTCGAGGCTGTACCTGAAAAGCCGGTTGCTGCGGCACCGGCAGCGAAGGTCGCCAAAGGCAAGGCGGCTGCTCCCAAGGCCCTTTCGAAGACCAGGGCTGCCAAGGCCAAGCCGGCTCCGGTCAAGGCCGAAGCTGCTCCCGAAGCGCCCGCGCCCGCGCCCGTCAAGGCAGTAGCGAAGGCAAAGCCTGCGGCCAAGGCGCCCGCTGCCAAGACGGTTGCGAAGGCCAAACCCGTTTCCAAGCCTGCATCGACGCCGGCGAAGAAAGTTGTTCCGGTGAAGGCTGCGGCCAAACCGGCTGTCAAGGTTGTCAAGGAAATGCCGGCTCCCGCCGCCGCAAGCCCGAAGGCAGCCAAACCAAAGGCGGCGAAGACCGCCTCCGAACCCGCGTTCGCAGGACTTTTCACCAACTTCATGCTCGAGGATACTAAGATGGACATGAGCGCTAATTTTTCCGGTCTGCAGGATGTCATGACCGAAGCACAGACCAAGGCGAAGGACGCTTTCGAAAAGAGCACCAAGATGCTTGGTGAAGTCGGTGACTTCACCAAGGGCAATGTCGAAGCCGTGATGGAATCAGGCAAGATCCTGGCCGAGGGCGTGCAGAGCATGGGTTCGGAAATCGTTTCCGAAGGCCGCAGCGCGTTCGAGACCATGACCGGCGACATCAAGGAACTCGCCGCCGCCAAGTCGCCGACCGACTACTTCAAGATCCAGAGCGACATGATGCGCAAGAACTTCGACAGCGCCGTCGCCTACGGCTCGAAGAACAGCGAAGCCATGCTCAAGCTCGTCAGCGACGCGATAGCCCCGATTTCGGGCCGCGTCAGCATGGCGATGGAAAAGGTGCGTTCGGCCTCGCTGTAAGGCGCGCCAGCCCGACTGGACGAACTCGTTTCGTCCGGCCGGAAGAGCTGCAAGTCTCACAATCTCGACCGGGGCATCTTGAAGATAGGTGCCCCGGTACGATATTCTGCCAGCTATGATTGCCTCTATCGCCGATTCCGAACGCTTCCTGTCCAGGCCCGTGCATGCCGGGGATGATAACGATTCGGACCACAACACCGGCGACGACGAGCAGGTCGGTCTTGCTACCAAGACCCGCGCTAAGCCGAAAAAGCCCAGCCAGTTCAAGGTCCTGATGCTCAACGACGACTACACCCCGATGGAATTCGTGGTGATGGTCCTCAAGCGCGTTTTCCACATGGACCTCGAACAGGCGACTCGGGTCATGCTTCACGTCCACCAGAAGGGCGTCGGCGTCTGCGGCATTTTTCCCTACGAGATCGCCGAAACAAAGGTGAACCAGGTGATGGACTTCGCCCGGCAGAATCAGCACCCCCTCCAGTGCACGCTCGAAAAGGCCTGACCTTCTCGCTTCCGTTCCTCCCGGGTTCTCCATTCCGCCATTCGGGCCCGTAAGCCCGTTGAGCGTCGAGCGGTTCCCGTTTTCGTGCCCGCCGCCCGCCGCGCGACCGGACGGGTCGATGCGGACTGCACGGGCCGAGGCTGACAATTCGCTTTGCCCTCGCCCGCCCGTCCGTTAAGGGCCAGTGAAAGACGGTTCTGTAACGACGCCTGGATGAATGGGCCCACGTGAAATTCATTAGCCCCATCGACCGCTACATCTTCCGCCTGGTGATGATGCCGATGCTCGGGATATTCGTGCTCGCGGCCTCGTTGCTGGTCCTCGACAAGATGCTGCGGCTCTTTGACTTCGTGGCGACCCAGGGCGGTCCCATCGGCGTCGTGTTCAAGATGCTGGGGAACATGCTGCCCGAATATGCCAGCCTGGCGATTCCGCTGGGGCTGATGCTGGGTATCCTGATCGCCTTCCGGAAGCTGGCGACGAGCAGCGAGCTCGATGTCATGCGGGCGGTGGGTCTCAGCTATACCCGTATGTTGCGCGTGCCCTATCTGATCACGCTGGTGATGGTCGGGCTGAACTTCGCCAACGTCGGCTATCTCCAGCCGCTTGCGCGCTATGCCTACGAGCAGCTCAATTACCAGCTCAAGTCCGGGGCGCTCGGCGCGTCGATCAAGGTCGGCGAGTTCACGTCGCTCAAGGACCGCATCGCGCTGAAAATCGACGAAAGTCAGGACGAAGGCCGGCGGCTCATGGGGATCTTCGCGCGCGTGGCCAACAGCAAGGGGCAGGTGCTGTCGATCTCCGCGCGCGAGGGCCGGTTCCTGGCGCTCAAGGGAGCGCCCGACACGATCATCCTGCGGCTCGAGGACGGGCAGATCATCCAGGACGAGCCCGGCCAGAAGTCGCGTGTGCTCACGTTCACCCGGCACGACCTGCCGATCGACCTGCCGCAGATCGAGAAGTTCCGCCAGCGCGGCGGTGCCGCGCGCGAATACCTGCTGCCGGAGCTGATGAAGCTTGGCTGGAACGACAACCAGCCCGAGGAGGGACGCGTTTCCAGCCAGGCCAATTTCAGCTATCGCATGGTCGAAGTCTTCATGATGCTGCTCTTGCCGCTGCTGGCGGTGGCGCTGGCGATCCCCCCCAAGCGTTCGACCTCTGCGCTCGGCCTGATCGTGTCGATCGTGATGATCGTGGCCTATCACAAGGTGAACCAGTACGCGAACGACGTTGCCTCGCTGGGCCGGATCAATCCGATCCTGGGCCTGTGGGGGCCGTTCGTCGTCTTTGCCCTGCTGATCCTGTGGATGTACTGGCGCGTCGCCTACGTACCGGGCGGACAGGCCATCGGCTGGCTCGAGAAGGGCGCGAACAGCGTGGCCAAGCGCCTCAAGTCGCTGCTGCGGCGCACGCGCCGCGGCCCATTGCTGCCCACACCGGCGGACCAGACCTGACATGCAGCTTGAATTCTTTCCCTCGCGCACGCTGACGTTCTATCTCGCGCGCCTGTTCATCACCCGTATCCTGGCGATGCTGCTGATGCTCGTGCTGGTGCTGCAGGTGCTCGATCTGCTTGGCGAAAGCGGAGACATTCTGGCCTATTCGGGCAATGGCGAGGGGCAGTTGCTATACTACGTCTCCTTGCGCATACCGCAGCTGATCGCGCGGTTCCTGCCCTATTCGGTACTGCTGGCGACGATCATCACGCTCGCCACGCTGAATCAGAACAGCGAAGTGATCTCGATGAAGGCGGCGGGGCTGTCAGCGCATCAGGTGCTGGCGCCGCTGATGCTGACGGCGCTGGTGATTTCGGGCGTGAGCTTCGTCTTCAACGAACGGGTGGTGACGCGCGCCACGGCCACGCTCGATGCCTGGCATTCGGTCGACTATGGGCCGGTGCCGGAGGATTCGGGCGTGCGAACCAACCTCTACCTGTCCGACGGGCGCGACATGCTGCTGGCGAAATCGCTGAACGGCCGGGGCAAGGACATGGTCATGACCGGGGTGACGTTCTACCGGCGCGACGCCAACGACATGGTCGTCGAACAGTTGCGCAGCCCCCGCGCCACCTTCGCCAACCCCGGCTGGAAGCTCGAAAACCCGGAACGCTTCGAAGTGGCGGGAACGAAAAGTTCGCGGCTGGCCGAGGCCGTCGTGGCCCCCGGCATCACCCCCGGCAAGGTCATGCTCTCGAAAGTCGATGCGGATTCGCAGGACATCTTCACGCTCGCCAGTTCGATCGAGGCGCTGAAGGTCGCCGGGCGGCGCACCAGCGAACTCGACGCGGCCTGGTGGCACAAGATTTCCGGGCCGCTTTCCTCCACGCTGATGCCGCTTCTGGGGGCCGTCGCCGCGTTCGGCCTCGCGCGCTCGGGCCAGCTGCTGATCCGCGCGATGATCGGCATGGCGCTGGGCTTTGCCTATTTCGTGTTCGACAACGCGGCGCTGGCGATGGGCAACTTCGGTGGCTACCCGCCGTTCGTCGCGGCCTGGGCGCCCTTCGTGCTGTTCGCCCTGATCGGCGAGACGGTTCTGATCAGAACCGAGGAATAAGACAGGGAAGTCCCGCTGCCCCGCGGAACTACTTCGCCTGCAGCGTGCTGCGCGTCAGCCGGGTCAGCAGCGGCATGAGCCCCTTGTAGCTGGCGCGGGTGTACGTGCTGTCCTGCCCGAGATGCGCCGTCAGGCGGCGGTGGCATTCGCCCAGTGCGTGATAGGGCATCGAAGGCAGCAGGTGGTGCAGTGCATGATAGCGCAGGCCCACCGGTGCCCACAGCGGAGAGAGCAGCGCGGGCGGCGGGACATTCACCGAATCGAGGTACTGTGCGGTCACCGTCATGGCCTCGCCGTCGTTTTCCCACAGGTGCGCCACGAGGGTGCGGACCTGATTGAGGAAGGCGGTAAGCGAAACGACGCACAGCGCGATCACGAGCGGGCGCCAGCCATAGAGGAAGCTGGCTGCGACCAGCCCGATGGCCCAGACCGAACTGCCGAGTTCCTGCCAGAACACCATGCGCGCGAATGCGCCTTCCGGCTTGCGGCGGCGGTACTGGGGATTGATCGAGAGCGCGGACGCGCGTTCCCATACCAGCTTGCGCACGGGCGGCACGATGACGCCCAGCGGCACCAGCACCGCGGAACGCACCAGCAGTGCGGGCGGCAGCAGGATCGCGGTGAGCGCGAAGACCGGCAGGCTCCAGGGCTTCATCAAGGCCAGCGGCATGTACTCAGGATCGTCGATGGTGCCGTAGCGCGTGCGGGCATGGTGCTGGGTATGCACGCCTTCGTACATGAACGAGGGAATGAGCAGGGGGATGCCGACCAGCAGGTTCCATGCGAAACGGAAGCCGGGCAGGGCATCCTTGTGGATGTGCGTGAGCTCGTGGATGAACAGCAGGGCGCGATAGAGCGCCAGCGAGGCGAGCAGGCCGCAGGCGAGCGCGGCCAGCGGATTGTCGAGCAGGATAGCGCCGGCCAGCGCCGCATAGCCCAGCGTCGCCGAGCCCAGCATGTCCGGCCAGTAGATGGCGGCGCGGGCATCGGCGATGTCGCGGGTCAATTCGACCGCGGCGCGCAGCATCTCCTTGTCGTCGGGCATTTGCGAATGCCACGTCGACGCCGTGCGGCCGGACGAATCCGGTGACGGGGCGCTGCGGGATTGGTCGATCACGTCCTGGGCAATCATGCGTTCAAATTCCAAAATCGTCCGGGCAGGATCGCACCCGGGGCAGGGGCTGTGGAAATGGAGAGCCCGGCCTTGCTTGACAAGTCACCATGCGCCGCCGCACTTCGCGTTCCGACCCGTCCCATAAGCTGGAACAAAGGCAGCATAATGGCCAACTCCGAACTAGTCATCACGCCCGTATCCAGCAAGGCCGATCGTGCCGCCTTCGTGGACTGCGCCTATCGGCTCAATGCGGCAGATCAAAACTGGGTGCCGAATCTGCGCTCGGAGGAAATTTCCAAGTTCACGCCCGGCAAGAATCCGTTCTTCGCCCATGCACGCTGCCAGCTCTTCCTGGCGCGCCGCGATGGCCGGATCGTCGGGCGCATTTCCGCGCATATCGACGAACAGGCCCTGAAGCAGCCGGTCGAGCAGGGCATGGGCCCGGGCACCGGCAACTGGGGGGCGATCGAGGCGGAGGACGGGGACACTGCCCGTGCCCTGATCGAGACGGCGGAAAACTGGCTGCGCGAGCAGGGCATGAGCCGCGTTCTGGCACCGATGAATCTGTCGGTATGGGAAGAGCCCGGGTTGCAGGTGCAAGGCCACGATCATCCGCCGATGGTGATGATGGCGCATCACAATCCGGCCTATCAGGCCTGGATCGAAGGGGCGGGCTATGGCCGGGTCAAGACGCTCTATACCTACGATCTGGACGTGACCAGGCAGTTCCCGCCGCTGATCCAGCGCATTGTCGCGTCGGGTGAGAAGAACCCCAAGATCCGCATCCGCGGGGCCGATCTCAATCATTTCGATCGCGATGCGGGGATCATCTGCGACATCCTCAACGATGCCTGGTCGGACAACTGGGGTTTCGTGCCCTTCACGCCCGAGGAAATCGCCTATACCGGCAAGGCCCTCAAGCCGCTGGTTCATTCCGAGCTTATCCGCATTGCCGAATACGAAGGCGAGCCCGTGGCCTTCATGATGACGCTGCCCGATCTCAATCAGGTGCAGATGCGGCTGAACGGGCGTAACGGCAAGCCGTCCATCCTGGGCCTGATCAAGCTGCTGCTGTGGCTGCGCAAGCCCTATCCCGCCGACATGCGCGTGCCGCTGATGGGCGTGCGCAAGAAGCTGCAGGCGTCGCGCCTTGCCAGCCAGCTCGCCTTCATGATGATCGAGTACATCCGCCGCTCCGCAACGGCGAAGTTCGGGGCGAAGCGGGGCGAGATCGGCTGGATTCTGGAGGACAACCAGGGAATGGTCGCGATCGCCGATGCCATCGACAGCAAGGTGAACCGCGAATACGCGATCTACGAGAAGGCGCTGTAGAGCCTTCTTTACCGGGTCCAGAAATTCTTAACCGGCTGCCGATAGCCTCTCCGCCGGATTTCCGGATGGAAGGGTTTCACGGCCATGAAGTACCGTTCCTGGTTCATCGTACCCGGCAATGACGCCGCACAGCTCGACACGGCGTTCTCTACGGGCGCGGATGTCGTCGTCGTCGATCTCGAGAATACCGTTCCACACGGCAGCAAGGGCCACGCCCGCGCGTTGGGCGCGGAGTGGCTCGCGACTTATCGCACCAACGTGCTCGAACATCGGGACATGGGGCGTTGGGTGCGTATCAATGCGCTCGATTCGGGCCACTCGCGCGAGGATCTGGCTGCGGTCATGGCCGGCGCGCCCGACGGGATCATCCTGCCCAATGCCACCGGCCCGGACGCCGTTCGCCAGCTTGCCAGCGAGATCTATGAGCTGGAACAGCACTATGCGATTCCCGCCAGTACGACCCGTATCCTGCCGGTCGTGGGCGATACGCCGCGCGCCGCGATGCGGATCGGAGACTATCTCGATTCGGGGCACCAGCGCCTTCACGGGCTGACCTGGAGTGCTACCGGCCTTGCGCTGTCGATCGGGGCTTCGGGCGTGCGCGAGGAAAACGGATGCTGGAGCGACGCCTGCGGCTTCGTTCGGGCGCAGGCGCTTCTGACGGCGCATGCCAGTCAGATCATCGTGATCGATGCAGCTTTCGAGGATTTCGAGGACGGGCAGGGCACGGCCCGCGCCGCGCGCCGCTCGCGGGCCGATGGCTTTGCCGGCATGTTCGCCATCCATCCCGGCCAGATCGGCGTTATCAATGCGGCCTTCACCCCGAGCGAGGAAGAGCTTGAAGAGGCGCGGGCGATCATTGCCGCCTTCGCGTCAAGTCCGCATGCCGGGTCACTGCCCTTTGGCGGACGGATGGTCGATCGTTCGCATCTGGCGATGGCGCAGCGGCTGGCGGGGCTCGCCGATATGGAGGCTGCTGCCGCCGAAGCCCGGCGCAAGCCTATTCTGCGCCCGGCGTAGCGCTCGCAGCCGTTGGTGCGGGGGTTTCGGCCGCTTCGCTCGGGCCGGCTGTACCGCTCTCGTCGGCGCTGTCCGTTGCGTTTGCCCTGGGGCTGGCCGTGCTGCCTTTGACCGTATCGGGGTGGACCAGCGGCGCCTGCGAGCGCACGGTATCGTAAGGCAGCATGTCGTCGGTGACCGAGCGCGGCAGGATCTCGCCTTTGGCGGCGGCGTGATCAGGCGTCTTGTCCTTGTTGCAGCCGCCCATCGCGAGCGTCAGCACCAGCGCTGCGGATATTGCGCGGGCAGGTGCGGTAAGGGCTTTCATTCAGGCAGTCTCCGGATGGGAGGAAGGACGCGGGCAGCGGTTTTCCAAAGCCGCCAGAAAGCTGCCGGCCCGGGCCACGAGCGCTTCGTCCCAGGTGGCGAAGTCGACGTCATGGCCGAGGCGCGCCAGACTGGTCACGCCGAACTCCTCGATACCGCAGGGGACGATCCCGGCAAAGTGCGACAGGTCGGGCCGGATGTTCACCGCGAAGCCATGCATCGTCACCCACTTGCGGATGCGCACGCCGATGGCGCCGATCTTGGCTTCGCGTCCGTCGATATCCGTGGTCCAGATGCCGATGCGTCCTTCGGACCGGAAGCTCTCGACGCCAAAATCGCGCAAGGTATCGATCACCCAGCCTTCCAGCGCATGGACGAAGCCGCGCGCGTCACGGGCGCGCTTCTTCAGGTCGAGCAGGACGTAGCATACGCGCTGTCCAGGCCCGTGGTAGGTATAGCGTCCGCCGCGCCCGGCTTCGACCACGTCGAAACGCGGATCGAGCAGCTCGGCCGATGCGGCGCTGGTGCCGGCGGTGTAGACCGGCGGGTGTTCGAGAAGCCAGATGAGCTCGCGTGCGCCGTCCGTGGCGATGGCGGCGTTGCGCGCGGTCATTTCCTCCAGCGCCTCGCGATAGGGTACCGGGCTTTGCGAGACGCGCAGCTCGATATCACCGGGAAGAGTGCGGGGAATCGTCATGGCGCGTTGCGTGGCGTCATTCCCTGCGGTTATCAAGCATATTCAGACAGCCTGCGTGACAGGCTACCAGGAGTACGTGATGAAGTTCGACAGCAACAGCGCCTGGCTGGACGCCATGGCCGCAGTGAAAGCCAACCGGCAGGTCTTGCTGCCGGTCGCCGGGGTTTTCTTCCTGCTGCCGACTCTGCTTTCCACGGTATTCCTCACCGATGTGCAGACCCAGATGCTGGAGGCCGTCGGCAATCCCGAAGCCGTCGAGCGCATCTTTACCGAGAACATGGGGCTGTTCCTCGGCTTCGGGATCGGCGGCACGCTGGTACAGGGCGTGGGCTATCTGACGGTCATGGCGCTGTTGAGCGACCGTGGGCGCCCGACCGTTGGCGAGGCGATCCTTGTCGCGCTTCGGGCCCTGCCCACGCTGATCGGTGCCGGATTGCTCACCATACTGGGCCTGTTCATGGCCTCGTCGGTGCTGGGGCTGGTCGCCGGCGGGCTGATCGGGCTCGTCGCGGGTACGGGCGTGGCTTCGTTGATCATCGCGCTCGCAGTGATGGCGTTTGCCACCTACCTTTCGGTCAAGCTCTCGCTCGTGGTGCCGGTGGTGATCAACGAGGCCCTCGTTAGTCCCGTCGCGGCGCTGATGCGTTCGTGGCGGCTTACGCGCAACAACAGCCTGCGGCTCTTCGGCTTCTTTGTGCTGCTGATGATAGGCTATCTGGCAGTCGCCTTCATGGCGACGATCGCTCTGGTTGGTCCGATGGCGCTGATCTTCGGTGAGGGTGACGCGCTGACGTTCTTCACGGGCGTCGTTTCCGGCGTGATCGGCGCGGTCGCGAGCGTGATCCTGACCGCGGTGCTGGCCTACACGCACCGCCAGCTCGCCGGCCCCGCGCCCGAGACGATCTCGCAGACTTTCGAATAAGGGAAAGAGCCACCCCGGGCGGGGCGGAGAAGATCCGGCGCCGGTCAGGCGTTGTCGTCTTCGTCCTTCCAGCCCCACCACATGAAGCAGGGCGGCACGTTGATCGGCTCTATGGCATCGTCGATGCGCTTGAAGTGCCGGGCCATGAAGGTGCGGGCCTTGGGGGTGAACTGGTAGACCAGGAACGCGCCGCCCTTGCGGATGACGCGGTAGGTCGCCGAGGCGATGGCCGGGCCGACGCCTTCGGGCAGTGTCGAGAAAGGCAGGCCCGACAGCACGTAGTCCGCCTTTTCATGCCCGTGCGCGCGCACGATCTCCTCGACGTCCGCGGCCGATCCGTTCACCGCGATGAAGCGGCTGTCGGTGATCGTGCGGCGCAGGTATTCGATAAACCTGGGGTTGGTGTCGATCACCAGCAGGGTCGCATCGCGGCTCATGCGGTCGAGTACGGGGCGGCAGAAGGTGCCGACGCCCGGGCCATACTCGACGAAGAGCTTGCAGTTGTCCCAGTCGACCCGCGATAGCATGCGGTTGATGGTGAATCGCGAGGACGGCACGATCGAACCGACCATCACCGGATTGCGCAGAAAGCCTTCGAAAAAGACCCCCCAGGGGCCCAGTCCTTGCTTGATTTTGCGCTTGATCCTCTGGGGCAATGCCTCTCGGGCAAGCTCTGTACTGGTCATGCTCGCGGATGCTCTCGCACTGTTACCCTGTGTCACGAATGTGCAATGCGGTGGCAGATTACCATCCGCATTGCAAGGCAGCCGGGACGGACTGTCCAGATAAACGACCGGTTCATCACAGAATTTCGTGTACCTTTTCCATGGGCCGACAAAGCCGCGCGCCCTTGTCGGTTTCCACCAGCGGACGTTCGATCAAGATCGGTTCGGCGGCCATCGCGGCAAGCACGGTGGCATCGTCGGCTTCCGGCAGGCCGCGCTCGGTGGCATCGGTGCCGCGCATGCGCAGGCCCTGCTGCGGGGTGATTCCGGCATCCTTGTAGAGCTGGCCGAGCTTTTCCGCGCTGGGCGGGGTCTTGAGATATTCGACGACTTCCACGTCCACGCCCGGCGTCTCTTCGAGGATCGCCAGGGTCTTGCGCGAAGTGCCGCACTTCGGGTTGTGCCAGATCGTTGCCTTCATGGCTGTCTCCTCATTGTCCTGTGGGTACTGGTTCGGGGGCTGGGTCCGGCTCGGGGGTCATGGCCGGCACGGCCCTTGCGGCATCCTCGCGGGTGATGCCCGGCGCCGGAGCGGCGCTGATCGTTTCCTCGCGGCGGGCCACGGCGGCGGCGCGCTGGATCGCGCGCACCAGTCGGGGATAGACGCCGCAGCGGCACAAGTTGGGGATTGCCTGCCGGATCTCCGCCTCGCTGGGATTGGAATTGCGCGCCAGCAGCGCCGCGCCGTTGATGACGATACCCGGCGTGCAGAAGCCGCACTGGATGGCCTGTTCGGCGACCATTGCCTGCTGCACCGGATGCGAGCGGTCGGATGACAGGCCCTCTATGGTGACGACGAAGCGGCCCTCGCATTCGGCCAGCGTGATAAGGCAGGATCGCAGCGCGGACCCGTCCACCAGCACCGTGCAGGCCCCGCAATCGCCTTCGCCGCAGCCATACTTGGTGCCGGTCAGGTTCGCGGCATCGCGCAGTGCCCAGAGCAGGGGTGTCTGCGGGTCCATGTCGAACTCGACCGGGCGATCGTTGACTGTCAGGCGCGGCATCGCATGTTCCTTAGGCCGATGTGCCCGACCTCGCCAGAGCCGTTACAGCCCTATCCGCAACCCAGCCCACACCGTGCGCGGTGCGCCGAGGTCGATCGAGCCGGACTGGTTGCGCGTCATCACGGTCTCGTCGGTCAGATTCTCGCCGCGCAGCACCAGGGAGAACGGACCCGCGAGAGGAATTTGCGCATAGGCGTCGAGCGTGGTTGCGGCCGGCAGGATGTCGGTCTGGAGATCGTCCTCGTATTGCATGCCGACGTGGCGCAGCGTGGCGGCAAGGCGCCAGCCGGAACGGGGCGCCCAGGCCAGCGTCGCGCTCGCGGCCAGCTTGGGGACCTGCGAGGGCCGCATCCCGTCGAGCGCGAACTGTATGCCGCTCGCCTCCACCTTGGCATCGGTCCAGGCCAGAGAGCCGGTGAGGCTGACCTGCCCCAGCGACAGGTCCGCGGAGGCCTCGATCCCGCGTGCGCGGATGGCGTTGACGTTCTGGCGCTGGCGCAGGTTGGTGGCGATGGTGACGTTGGCGATCGCGTCCTTCAGGCGGTTGTCGAAAGCGGTAAGCGACAGCGTGAACGCATCCGAGGGGTGCAGTTCGATGCCGGCCTCGTACCCGCGCAGCTTCTCGGGCTTGAGGGCGGCGTTGGCCTGCGTGGTGACCGGGAAGACCACGAAGGGGCGGTAGAGTTCGTTGAGTGTCGGCAGACGCATACCGGTGTAGGCGGCGGCGCGCAGTGATACCGTTTCGGTCACGTTCCAGACCACGCCGCCACGGACATTGGTGTTCCAGCCGGAACGATCGGCAAAGGTCGTGTCCTCGCTGATCGCGCCGTCGGGATTGCTTTCGCGGTAGAACCCGTTGCGGATCGTCCAGCGATCCGCGCGCAGTCCGGCGGTGAGGACGAAGGCGCCCAGCGTCCAGTCGTCCTCGGCATAGAGGCCCAGGTCCGACTGGTCGCCGCCCGCGCGGCGAAAGGCTGTCGCCTGGCCGGAGAACGCCGAATAGGGCGTTTCCACCAGATGGCCTTGCGAAAGCCGGATGTCGGCGCCCAGTCGCAGCACGTGCGCATCGCCCACCGGCGGGCGAAGCTCGGCCTTGCCGCCCACGGCGAGCGTCGGCGTCTTCGCCTGATCGAGCACCTTGGTGAAGCGCGACGAACTGATGACGATGTTGGAGAAGTCCTGCGCCTGGACATAGCCGAGCACGTCGAACTGCCAGTCGCCCCTGCCGACCAGTCGCAGGCTCCCCTGCTGGCCCGACGATGTGGAATCGGCGCCGTCGAAGCGCAGTGTCCGTTCATCGTCATAGACAAGGCCGGACGCCTGGATCTCGACGGTATCATTGAGCGGCGCCACCGCGCGCAGGCTGCCGGACCAGCTTTCGTACCGGGCACGGACCGAGGCGGGTACGCGCTGGTCCTTCGGTGTCGTCCAGAAGCCCTTGCCCCGGTCCCATTGCACGCTTGCCGTGAGGAAGCCGTCACCAAGGCGCGGGGCGGTCGTGGCCGAAAGCTGCGTCTCGCCGCGCTGGTCGACCAGGGCCGAAGCCTGCAGCGCGCCGATTTCGTCGGGGCCGGCACTGGTGAGGTCGATCGTGCCGGACACGGCCCCGGTGCCGAACGCGCCCATGCCGCCGCCGCGCGTGACGCGGACCGAGGCGAGCCGGTCGGGGTTTAGGGCGGAAAGCGGGATGTAGCCGAAGAACGGATTGGCGACCGGCACGCCGTCGAGCAGCACCAGTGCGCGGCTGGAGGCATTTCCGCCCAGCGCGCGCAGCGTCACCCCTTGTGCCGAAGGGTTGGCAGCGCGGCTGTCCGACCGGCGGAACAGCTGGAAGCCGGCGACCGAGGAGAGCACGTCCTCGATCCGGCCCGAAGCGCTGGCGATTACCGCGTCGCGATCGATGATCGTCACGTCGTAGGCCGGCGTAGCCGGGCCGTCTTCGAGGCCTCGTCCTGTCACCAGGATCGCGGAGGGATCGGCTTCGTCGGCAAGGGCGGGGGGCGCGGCAAGGCAGGTCCCGAGCATCAGGACTGTTCCGGTCAGCGCGGCGCGGGTTCTCGAACGGGTCATGGCAGGGTCTTTAGGGAAAGTTCGTGCGCTGGCAAACGCGGAAGCTGGCGGCGGGGTGAGTCCGGCGCGGAACTGCGGCTTGTCTCGCGTGGAATTTTTGGCCCCCATCGGCGATGCGGCGCCGGGGGGAGTGCAGACATATGTTTAGAAATAAAGTTACAAGTGTTGATATTCCAGTGCACTGAATCTATTGCAGCGGCAGGGAGCAGGGCATGAAAATGGGGGCGGCAAGTCCCTGATAACCTTCTCCCGCAGGCAAGCCGATGAAAGTCGGCGGCACTCGTTCCGGCACATGCCGGGCGATTGGAGGAGGGATGACATGAAGGCATCGAAGGCATGGCTGCTTGCCTGCACGAATCTGTTTCTGGCCGGAGGCATGGCGCTGTGCGGCGGTCCCGCGATGGCGCAGGATGCGCCTGCACGCGCACAGCCCGTGCAGGACGACGTCTACGGCAGCGAGATCATCGTCACCGCACGTCGCCGCGACGAGACGGCGCAGGAAGCGCCGGTGCCGATGACGGTGCTGAGCGATGCACTGCTCAACCGCTACGGCGTGACCGGCATCGATTCCATCGCGCAGTTCACGCCGGGCCTGCTCACGGGTGAATCCTCGGGTTCGATGGGCGGCTCGATTTCGTTGCGCGGCATCGGCTCGGGCGAGTCCATGGCCTTCATCGACCAGGCGGTTTCGGTCAACGTCGATGGCGTGCCGATTTCCAGTGCGCAGATCATGCGCGCGGCGCAGATGGACCTGCAGCAGATCGAAGTGCTGCGCGGGCCGCAGTCGCTGTTCTTCGGCAAGAACAGCCCGGGCGGCATCATCTCGGTGATCACGGCCGACCCCGGTGATACGCAGGAACTGATGGTCCGCACCGGCTACGAGTTCAAGTCGCGCCAGAAATACGTCGACATGACGGGTTCGGCACCGATCGCGGAAGGCATCGGCCTGCGGCTGGCGACCCACTGGTCCAAGGAAAAGGGCTACGTCCGGCTTGTCACGCCGAATGCGCCGGGCACGGACGCCCCGCCGCCGGGCGTGATCCCCACTGACCTGCACCGCTTTCCCAAGCGCGACGAGATCTTCGTGCGCGGCACGCTGGTGCTCCAGCCCACGGACAGGCTCAAGGTCCGCCTCAAGGGGACTTATACCGACACCGAAATCATCGGTGGCTCATCGTATTTCTCGGACATCGTCGCGTGCCCCTATGGCGTGGGCCAGCGTCCGTTCGAGGATGCCAGCAACTGCAAGAACGACGGCGTGGAATATACCGCGCAGTTCGATCCCTCGTTTCTCGCGCTCAGTCCCTATCTTTCCGGTGTCAACGGCGGCCGGATCAACAAGCAGTATCTGGTGACCAGCCAGATCGACTGGGAAATGACCGATGCGCTGAAGCTGACGAGCGTTTCCGGCTACTACGGTGTGCGCGAGGCCCTGACGTCGAACGGCGGCTACGGTCCCACCAGCAACAACGGCTTCGGGGTGCGCTTCACCAACGACCAGTATTCGCAGGAACTGCGGCTAGCGTCCGACTTCGGCGGCATGTTCGATTTCGTGGTGGGCGGCTTCTACGAGGACCGCAAGCTCTACACGCTGACGTTCATCGCGGTCCCGGTGATCAACTATCCGCTGCCGACCGAATCGACGCATCAGGACCAGAAATCGACTTCCGTGTTCGGGCAGTTGCTGTTCAACCCGACAGATCAGATCCAGATCACCGCGGGCGGACGCTATACCCATGAGGTCAAGGACCTGCTGGACTTCACGGTCACGCCTTACGGCGGCACGCCCTACGACGTGACGACGAACCCGCTCTATCCCTCGACGAAGCTGAAATTCAATGACTTCTCGCCAGAGGTGACGATCAAGTACAAGCCGGGCGAGGACGTCATGCTGTTCGCCTCCTACAAGGAGGGTTTCAAGTCCGGCGGCTTCGACGCGGGTTTCACCAACGGGGCCATCGTTCTCGATCCGGCCCGCGGGCAGGCTTTCGATCCCGAGGAAGTGAGTGGCTTCGAGGCCGGTCTCAAGTCGCGCTTCGCGGACCGGCAGGTGACCTTCAACCTGACCGGGTACTGGTACGACTACAAGGGGCTGCAGGTTTCCGTCTTCGACACCACCAGCCGTGCCTTCCGCCTGCAGAACGCGGCCAAGGCGCGGATCAGGGGGCTGGAGATGGAAACCAGCTTCAGTCCCCACGCGGTTCCGGGGTTCAGCCTGCATGCGGCGGCTGCGCTCAACGATTCGAAATTCCAGGACTATCTCGCCGACTGCTATGCCGGGCAGACGGTCTCGCTGGGCTGCAACAGGCAGTATGACGACGTGCTGATGCGCTTCACGGCGCAGGACCTTTCGGGTCGCCGCCTGCGCAAGGCGCCGGTCTTCACCGCACAGTTCGGCGGCTACTACGAATTCGGTCTGGGCGATGCGCTGATGATGAGCTTTTCGGCCGACGGCAGCTATTCGGGCAAGTACAACGTCGGCACCCAGTTGCAGCCGCTGGCGGTCCAGAAGTCCTTCGTGAAGCTGGATGCGACCTGGCGCATGTTCACTGCCGATCACAAGTGGGAACTGGCGGTGATCGGTCGCAACCTCACCAACAAGCGCAACCTGATCAACGGCATCGATCGCACCGGCACGGGCGGCGCCAAGGGGACCGACGGGGTCAGCTGCACCGCCATCGGTACGCCCACCGGGTGCGTGCCGCTGGCCGACATCATCGGTACTCCGGCATTGCCGCGCACGGTGGCGGTGCAGCTGACTTTCAGGTACTGACCGGAAACGAATTCCAGGCTTCGTCCTTCGGCGAAGCCCGGGCGCCTGCTCTCTTCTGGGGGGAAGAGAGCAGGCGTTTCCCTCTCCGGGCGAGCGTTTGCCGATGTCAGGCGTTCAGATCGACGTGGACCTTGGTTTCCGCATTCGGCCCGCGCAGCAGGTCCATCGTCGCCGGAAGTGCGCCGAGCGGGAGTGTCTGCGGAAGGGGGACTGCCACGGCTTCGGAAATCGCCACCAGTTCGAAGAAGCCGCCGAGCGCGGGTTAGACCGCCGTGCGCATGGCCGCCTATTCGGCAGGTCCGATGGCAAGGCGCACCGGTTCCAGCCCTTCGACCCTGCCTTCCAGCACGTCACCTTCCGCAACCGGCCCGACCCCTGCCGGCGTGCCGGTGTAGATCAGATCACCGGGGGCGAGGTGGTACATGCGGGAAAGGTCCGCGATCAGTTCGGGTACGGACCAGATCATCTCCGCGAGCGTCCCGTCCTGCTTGGTGGTTCCGTTCTGCGAAAGCGTGATGCGCTGGCCGCCGATCTCGCCGAATGCGGCAGCACGCGTGATCGGCGCGATCACGGCGGCGTTCTCGAAGTCCTTGCCGGTATCCCAGGGATAGCCCTTGTCGCGCGATGCGTTCTGCAGGTCGCGCCGGGTCATGTCGAAGCCACAGGCATAGCCCATGACGATGCCCATCGCCTCTTCGGCCGCGATCCTGAATGCCGGGGCGTCGATCGCGACAACGAATTCCATCTCGTAGTGGCAATTGGCCGTGCCCGGCGGATAGGGAATGGTGGCGCCCGACGGGCAGAGCGCCGTGGGCGTCTTGGTGAACCAGATCGGTGCCTCGCGGTTGGCGGCGAAGCCCATTTCGCGCGCGTGGGCCTCGTAGTTGCGGCCTACGCAGAACACGCGTCGCACCGGGAAGCGGGTCTCTTCGCCGATGATCGCGACGGAGGGTGTCTCGGGAAGTTCGAACAGCAGGCTCACAGGTGCTTTCTCCATGATTTGCGGTGTGCATAGGCCTGTGTGCCGCATTGGCAAAGCACTCTGTCCCGCGGGCGGGAAGTTCACCTTGCTCTCGCCTGCCGAGCGCCTACATTCACAAGGGTGACTGCCGAACAGTATCTTTCCGGAAGAATTCTGCTGGCCATGCCCGGCATGTTCGACCCGCGTTTCGAACGTTCCGTCAATGTCATGTGCGTGCATGACGAGCATGGCGCGCTGGGCATCGGCATAGGCGCAGTCCGCGAGGGTGTGCGTTTCCACGAGGTTCTCGAGGAACTGGGGATCGATCCGGGCGTTGCGCCCGATTGCGCGGTGCTCAACGGTGGCCCGGTCGAGCCTGGCCGCGGCTTCATCCTCCATTCCACCGACTGGGGCGGGGCGGACACCATCCAGGTCCAGCCGCTTTGCGCGCTTTCCGCCTCGATGGACATCCTGCGCGCGATTGCCGAAGGGCGTGGGCCGAAGGACTGGCTGATGGCGCTGGGCTATGCCGGCTGGGGCGCGGGTCAGCTCGAAGGTGAAATGCGCCACCACGGCTGGTACGCGGCCGAAGGGCACCCGGAAATTCTCTTCGATACCCCCGTCGATGCCCGCTGGATGGCCACCTGGCGGGCCGAGGGGATTGACCCGGCGCTGCTGTCCACCGAAACCGGGCGGGCCTGAATCTTCAGGCCACCATGTCGTGGATGCGGATGTCGAGATCCGCGATCATCGGCATGAGCCCCGCCAGCGAAGCCTGCAGGCTTTCGCTGGCGATGTGGCGGTCCATCGCTTCCTGATCGGCATAGGCTTCGACCACGCGGTAGGTGCCGGGTTCCTCGCGGCACTTGCCGGCGTGATAGAACACGATCGCCGGGTTCGCATCGCGCACCCGGGGCATGATCCCGGCAATCGCGGCTTCGTATTCGGCTTCCCGCCCGGCATGCAGGCGCACGGTGGCCACCACGAGGATCATGCGATCAGTACGTGCGTTCGAGAATCTTGTTATCGTTCGAGGCACCGCCTTCGAAGTAGCCCAGCCCGTAGTCGCCCTTGATCGTGGTGCGCTGCATGCGGCGCTTGTAGCGCGGGTCGTGGCCGCTCACGGCATGGAGCGCACGCCAGTTGTCCCAGATCAGCATATCGGTGGGCTTCCACGCGTGCCAGTAGGCCAGCTCCTTGCCCAGCGCGAAGATTTCGCGGCTGACGGCGTCGAGCAGGGCGCCGCCCTCGGGCGTTTCGTTGCCCTCTATGCCTTCGGCCATCCACGGCGAGACGTGCAGCACCTTCTCGCCCGTCTCGCGCGTCCAGACCGCCGGGTGGACCGAACGGGGCACGTCCTTGCTCGCTTCCATCACCGCATCGGCGCTCGGCCGCTCGGAATGAACGGTGTAGTCGGCGGGCCGGCCGAAGCGGAAGTTCTCCATGATCACGTTCATGCGATAGAGCACGTTGGCATGTTCGATCTTCTCGCGCAGTTCGGGCGAGAGCCGTTCGTAGAGCTCGATCCCGTCGAGGAAGCCGGTGAGGCCGCCTTCGGGCGGAATGTCGATCGCGCGCAGCACGCCGGCGCGGTTCAGCTCGTTGTTGTAGGCATGGTCGAAGTGCCAGGGCAGCCACGAGATCACGGTGCGCCCGTCCACGGTCATCGCGCCTTCCTCGTTCACCTGCGTGGCCATGTCGATCACGCCCGGCCAGGCATCGCCATCGACACGCGGGACGGCCTTGCTCGGGTGGTCCTTGAGCGGGCCGAAGATGTCGGACAGCGCGACGTGCATCTCGCCGCTGGGTTCGACGTCCTCGAACACGATCATGCCGTGGCGGGTGAACAGGTCGTTGACCTCGTCGCGGACGGCGGGGTCCCTGGTCTGTTCGAGCGTGATGCCGCGGATGCGGACACCGAAATCGCGGCCTTCGATCAGCGGCCGGACGTCGAGCTTGCCCATCGTTCCTCTCCTCGTTTCGTTGCCGCGACGCCCGTGTTCAGGTCGTCACCAGCCTTGCACCTTCCGGATTGGCATCTGGCGTGCCGTGCTGTGCGTGCCATGAGTCTGCCGCATCGTAGCAGGCCTCGACAATCCCCGAATAGGTACGCCGGAACGCGTCGCGCTGTTCGGGATGATCGAAGATGAAAGGACGATTGTTCCGGACGGCATCGAGCACCATCGGCGCCACGGCGTCGGGCGAAAAGAACGCCATCGACTTGGCGGTGGTCGAAGCCTCGCTGACGTGCAGTTCCGCAGTGCTCGGGCCGCCGAACTTCGCCGGGCGATAGCGGGCGTTGTTGTCCTTCATGCCGGTGGCGACACCGCCCGGGCAGTAGCTGGTGGTGAAGACGTTGTGCTCGCGAAGCTCCAGGGCGAGGTTCATCATCAGCCCGATGATCCCTGCCTTGGCGGCGGAGTAGGGCGCGTGGACGGGGATCCAGCCCGGCAGCAGCCCCGCCATGGATGCAGTGGCGCAGACGTGGCCTTCGCGGGCAGCGATCATGTCCGGCAGGAAGGCGCGGGTGGTGTTCATCACCCCGTGCAGGTTCACCTGCAGGATCCAGTCGACATCGTCGTCGCTCATGTCCATCAGCGGTTCGAACGAGGTCGCGCCGGCATTGGCGAACAGCAGGTGCACCGGGCCGAACGCGTCATGGACCGCATCGCGCATCGCCGCGATCGAAGGGCGTTCGCAGACATCGCATGCGACCGCCATCGCTTCGCCGCCCACGTCCCGGATGGCGCTGGCTACCCGTTCGGCGTTGTCCAGCATGATGTCGGTGACGGCCACTTTCGCGCCTTGCCGGGCCAGTTCCTTCGCCAGCCCCATGCCGATGCCACTGCCGCCCCCTGTGACGACGGCGGTGCGTCCTGCGATCTCGGTCATGCCTGCTCTTCTCCCGTATTGTTCTGTATCGTGAGCCTGTGGCGGCGGGGCCGGCCAACTTCCCTTTTTTCGATCTCTCTCCCGAAAGCCGGCCCCGCCGCCCCGCCGCTTTCGCGGCGGGTGGTCAGGTCATTATGCCATGACGGGCTCTTCTTCCTTGAGCTTCGGCATGACCTTGTCGGCAAAGAGCTTCATCTGGTTGTAGACTTCCTCGTAGGGCATGCCGCCGAAGCTGAAGTTGGCGATGATCTCGTAGTCACCGACCATGGCCTTGCGCTGCAGGTGCTTCTCGTAGAGCTCCTCGGGCGTGCCGATCAGATTGCCGCCGATGTAGTCCTTGTAGGCATTGTGCGCGCCGCCGCGTGCTTCGGCCGCCTCGCCCATGTAGGCGTAGGTCGCGTAGCTCGGCAGTTCCTTGAAGTGCGGGCTCATGAACTCGTAGTGGTTCGCGACCTGCAGGAACTGCGCCGAGAAGTACTTGTCGGTGTACTCGGTCACCTTGTCCTTGCCATCGAAGCAGACGATGAAGTCCGAAATGATGAAGGGCGGGGCGGCCTTGCCGTGCTTGGCCTTGAAGGTGTCGCGGTAGTTGTTGATCTCGGGTAGGGCCTTCGACCAGTCGCCCTGGCTGAAGCGCAGGGCCTTGAGGCCGTAATCGGCCGCCACTTCGGCGGAGGACGGCGACATCGAGACCATCACCGCGCGCTCACGGGTCCAGCCTTCGGGGCGAGGGCGGATTTCGGTCTCGGGGATCTGGAACCACTTGGTGTCCGCCTTGACCACCCCGGTTTCAAGGCCATCCAAGATGATCAGCGCGGCTTCGTCGAAGATCTCGCGGCTGTCGGCAAGGTCACGGCCGAACGACTTGAACTCGCGGCGAGCGGCGCCGCGGCCCATGCCCAGGACTGCGCGGCCCTCGCTCAGGCTGTCTAGCATGGCCATCTTCTCGACCACGCGCAGCGGGTCGTTCCACGGCAGGATGATCGCCGCCGGCATCAGCTTGATGGTCTTGGTCTTGGCTGCGACATAGCTCAGCGCCTGCAGCGGATCGGGGCAGGCGGCATAGTCGGTGAAGTGATGCTCGACGCAGGCCGCGAAGTCGAAGCCCATGGCCTCGGCTTCCACCATCAGCTGCGTTTCGCGGCGGAAGAATTCCATGTCGCTTTCGCCGCGAAGGTTCTGGTAGCCCAAATGTACGCCTACCTGCATTGATTCCTCTCCTCTTGAAGTCGTGTTATCGGGTTGAAACGGCTTCAGGCCGCCGCTTCGGCCATTCTTTCGGGCGCTGTCACGGGCTCTTCGCCATTCAGGGTGCAGCGATGGAATTCGCGCTTGCTGTTCGCTTCGAAGGGCATGGCGCGGTGCATGGCGCCGGTGTTGTCCCACATCGCCAGGTCGCCCAGTTGCCACTTGTGCCGATAGACGTACTTGTCCTGCGTCGCATGGATCATCAGCCGCTCCAGCAGGTCGTGGCTTTCGGCCGGGTGCATGCCCTCGACGTAGGCGGCGGACGTGCTGAGCACGAGCGACTTGCGGCCCGACTTGTGCTGCCACACGAGCGGATGCGAGCGCTGGGGATAGCTGTACCAGACCGCGAATTCCTCCGGCGTGCAGTCGCGCATGACGGGAAACAGGGCGGCCTGCATCGAGTGCACGACGCGCAGCGTTTCGAGCCGGGCCTGTTCGTCCGCCGGCAGGTCCTCGAAGGCGGCATACGTGCTGGCAAACATGGTGTCGCCGCCTTGCTCGGAGAGGCGATAGGGCGTGAACAGCGTCGCGAAGGGCGGGATTTCCTCGTAGGTGCCGTCCATGTGCCAGAGGTGGTTGCCGGGCAGGAAGCGGGCGTAGTCCGGGTTCACTTTCGGATCGAGGCTGACCTTGAGGACGCCTTCCTCGCCTTCGTTCAGCGTCTTGCCGTCGGTACCGCGCTTGGACGCGCCGATGCGCAAGTCGCCAAGGGTGCGTGCGACCGTGCGCAGTTCCTCGTCGCTGAGAAACAGGCCGCGCGCCACCAGCGCACCGCGTGCGACCAGCAGGGCGCGGATGTCATCCGCGTGCTCGCCGCTCAGCAGGGCGGCCTTGTCCAGCTTGAGTTCGGACCCGATCCTCGGCGTCAGGTCCACTGAAGGTATGGTCATCATTTCCACTCCCGGGAAGGCGCTGCGGTTGTTTCGTTGCCTGGGCCGCTTCCGCCTGAATGTCACCTGTATCGTTTTAATATCACTGATTCGCGCCTCCGTCACGCGAATATATGCCTGAAGATTATTTTTTAACACCTATATAGTTTTATATAGGTTTGCGGCCGGCCCGGTGACGCGATAGGGTGATCTTTCAGGGCAATGCGGAGCAATAAGGGAACGTCGCCGTGGCCGAACAAGAGCCGACTGAAATCGAGGAACCGGCACGGAGGAGACCGGGCCGGCCCTCGCTGAGCAACGAGGAGTTGCTCGACAAGGCGCTCGATCTGTTTCTGGAGAAGGGCTTCGCCGGTACCAGCATCGATGCGATCTGTGCCGCAGCCAGCATGGCCAAGCGCACGGTCTATGCGCGCTATGGCGACAAGGAAAGCCTGTTCAAGGCCGCGCTGACCCGCGCCATCGACGACTGGATCGTGCCGATCGAGCGCCTGCGCGAGCAGGAGAGCGAGGACTTGGAAACGAGCCTGATGCGAATCGGCGAGATCCTGGTGTCCAACGTGCTCGGCCCCGCCGGCCTGCGCCTGCTGCGCCTGACCAACTCGGAATCGGTGACCATGCCGGAGATCTCGCAGGAGAACGTGCGGCGCGGCACCGAGCCCACCTTGCGTTATCTGGCTGGCCTGTTCCGGCGCCGGCTGGGTGACGAGAACGGAGAATTTCCCGAAGCCGAAGAGGCCGCGCAGGCCTTTCTCAATATCGTGGTCGGTGGCCCCGCCAGCAATGCGGCGTGGGGCATGCAGATGGAGATGGAGTCGGTGAAGCGGCACACGCGCTATTGCGTGCGGCTGTTCCTGCATGGCGTGCTCGATGAAGCGGCGATGTCGGCCAGGAACGATACCGGGCAATTGCGTCGCCTGCTGCGCGATGCCGAGGACCGTCTGGGCGAAGCCCGGGCGCGGATCGACGAGGCGGTGCGGCTGGTGCGGGACTAGCCTACCGTGTCACATGCGCCATCAGGGCATCGTCGAGCGCCTTGGGGGTAAAGGGGCGGAGCCGGTCGAAGCGACCCGCCCGCACCAGCTTGGGCCAGTCGGGTTCGGCGATCATCGAGCGGCCGATGGCGACAAGGTCGAAGTCGCCGCGATCGAAGCGCCGCATCAGTTCGTCCAACCCCGCCAGGTCGAGCCCCGAGGTCTTTCCCTCGCCGAGGTTGACGAAGAAATCGCTGTCGAGGCCGACCGAGCCGATCGTGCAGGTGGGAACGCCGGTCACTTTCCTGACCCACCCGGCCAGATTGAGGTCGCAGCCGTCGTCGAAGGCCGGCTCCCAGAAACGGCGCTGCGAGCAGTCGATGAGGTCGACCCCGGCCTCGACCGCCGGGCCGAGCAGCTCTTCCAGTTCCTGCGGGGTCTCGGCAAGCCGGGCGTTGTAATCGACCATCTTCCATTGCGAGATGCGCAGGATCAGCGGCATGCCCGGCTCGAGTTCGGCGCGGCAGGCGCGGATCACGTCCGCCACGAACTGCCCCCGGGCACGCGGCGATCCGCCGTAGCCGTCGGTGCGGTGATTGAGCGCCTTCCACAGGAACTGGTCGATCAGGTAGCCGTGGCCGCCGTGCAGTTCGATGCCGTCGAAGCCCAGTTCCACCGCCTTGTGCGCGCCGCGGGCATAGGCGGCGATGACATCGTCGATCTCGGTCTGCGTCATCCCCTCGCAGACCTTGCTTGCCGGATCGATGTAGCCTGAGGGGCTGACCTGGCCGAGTTCGGGGCGGTAGGCGAGAGGGCCGCCGGTGAGCACGTCCGGGCCGGAATAGATCAGCCCCACGTGCCACAGTTCGGGTACGCAGATGCCACCACTGGCATGGACCCTGGCCGCGACGTTGCGCCATCCGGCGAAGGCGTCCTCGCCATGGAAGCGGCCGAGCAGGGGATTGTCGCCGGACGAGGGATGGTCGATGTAGACGCCTTCGGTGATCACGAGGCTGGCACCGCCCTCGGCGCGCCGGGCGTAGTATTGCGCCGCTTCCTCGCCGGGAACGCCGCCTTCGCAGACCTGCAGGCCCATCGGCGGGAAGACGATGCGGTTGGGCAGGGTGAACTTGCCGAGCCGGAACGGCGTGAACAGTGGGCTGAAATCGGTCAAGGACGCTCTCCCTCGTGCCGCGAGGTCCCTGGCGCGCGACACAGTCAGTTCTTTTCGGTCCGGCCCTTGCTCGCCAGCCACCCGAGATCTTCGGGGCGGTCCACGTCGAAATGTATGGCGGGATTTGTACACTCGTCAAATGCCACGTCGTCGCGGGCTTTCAGGAGGCGGCCCGCGCCTTCGTCGCCGGTGAGCGTCGCGATGTCGGCAAAGGCAGCGGCCGAAAGCAGGACCGGATGTCCTGGGCGGCCGTCCCGGCGAGGCAGCGCCGCGTAGGACGAACCGATCAGCCGGGCGAGGCGCGCGGCTTCTTCGTGCGGAACGGTGGGCATGTCGCCAAGGAAGACGAAGGCGCCATCGCTCCCCGCTGCCGCGGCGATCCCGGCCTTGAGCGATTCCGACAGCGCTGTGCTTTCCAGCCGGATCACGTCCACGGGCGGTGTGCCGGTCCAGGTGCCGGTGTCGAGACCGGGGCGGGTGACAACGATCACGCGATCGACCGGTGCGGCGCGCGCGGCGCGGATCGCATGGAAAAGCAGCGGCTCGCCTTCGAGGAAAGCGCCGAGCTTGTCGCTGCCGAAGCGCGTGGCGTGGCCCGCCGCGAGCACGATCGCGGCAAGCGTCATGCCCGCTCGCGTGCCGGATTGAGCGCCTGCATGATCTCGGCGATGATCCCGGTCGCCACTTCCCACGGGGACTTGCCGAGGCCGACGATGCCCGGGGACAGGTGCAGGCGGGACAATTCGTCCTTCGTCGCCCCCAGTGCTTCCAGTGCGGCCAGCCTGCCCCGGGCACGCGATTTGGCGCCGATCATGCCCACATAGCCGGCTCCGCCGCGCAGCGCCGCGAGGCAGCCGCCAAGGTCGTGCTCGTCCTCGTGCGTGGCGCCCAGATAGGCGGTCCAGCGGTCGACGCCGAGCCGGGCGATCGCGGCGGCGGGGGCTTCGCGCAGATACTGCGATACCGCGAAGGGCGCGGGTTGCTGCGGCCCCTGCGGGCGCACGAGAATTGTCTCGAATTGCCCCAGCGCGCCGAGCTGTGCCGCCGCCAAGGCGCCGGGATCGCCGCCCGAAACGATCAGGCGACGCGGCGGATCATAGCGTCTGGCGAGGTGGACGGGATCTTCGCGAACGCCGAGCAGCGGGCCAGCCCCTTCGCTGACCGCGCGTGTCAGGCCATCGCTGTTCCAGATGCAGGAGCGGCGTTCACGGGCATGGCGCAGCAGGTCGTGCACGGCCTCTTCATCGGGTTCGATGCGCTCGACCATTACAAACAGCGCACCGCCGCAGCGCAGGCGAATGTCGATCCACGGACTGCCGTTCCCGTAGTGCAGCGTGCGCGGCTGGCCATCATCGAGGACTTGTGCGGCGTGGCTGGCGACATCGCCTTCTATGCAGTCGCCGGAGAAATACCCGGTGGCCGCGATGTCGCCGTTCGGCTCGCGCGTGAACAGCATCTGGGCACCGGGGCCACGCGGCGCACTGCCTGCCACCTTGTAGAGCGTGGCGAGCGTTGCCTGTTTTCCGGCGGCTACCGCCTCGGCAAGCGCGGGACGAATGTCGTCCACCCAACCGAAAACCGGCCAGTCGCCATTCTCGATGGCCCCGGTCATAGGGTCGCGCTCGCGTTTGACGGCCGCATCACGGGAGTCCTGACTATCCAGTCTGAAAAATGCTGCATTGCCCGTTGCAGCTATGGTGTGGGGATGCGTTTTTCAATCTTGTCGCCGATGAGCGGCGCGATGACGAGGCGGTGGAGGATCGTGGCGACATCCTGCACCTTCAGGTCGTTCTTCTCGCCCAGCCACCAGGCGAGAATGTCGAACGTGGAACCGGTGCCGTGCACGACGCCGAGGTCGGACGGCAGCCAGTCGGGCGTGGTGCGCGCCTCCTCTACCAGGGCGCGGGCCTGGTCGATGAACTCGTTGCGCACGATCGCGGCGGCGCCGCCGGTGAGCAGGGCCGACCAGAGCCGTGCGTGCTCCGCGACGTAGCGGCACAGCGCGAGCGTCGATTCATAGCTGTTGGATTCGTAGAGAATCGGCGTGGTCATCGCGAGCAGGTGGGCGATCTCGTCGGTCGCGACGTCGCTCAGCAGCGCTTCCTTGTCTGGATAGTGTCGGAAGAACGTGGCATAGCCGGTGCCTGCGCGGGCCGTGATTTCGCGAATGGTGAGCTGGTCGAACGACCGTTCCTCCAGCAGCGCAAGAAGCGCGGAATTCAATGCCTTGCGTGAACGGATTTGCCGCGCGTCGGTCGGCATGGCGCGCTTTGTTGGTGTCAGGGGGCCCTCCATCCACGTTCCGTATCATCGTGTCGCATGAGTGTCGATTCCCGGACGCGAAAACGGGGTGTTCCGGGGAGAAGGATGGAGGGTATCAGCCCTCGCCGATGCGGTCGGCGAAAAGCAGGCGCCCGCCGGACAAGTGCAGCAGCGCTTCCCCGAAATTTTCCTCGCTCATGGCAAAGCAGCCTTCGCTGCGCCCGAGCTTGCCCCATTTGTCGATCATCGCCTTATCGACATACCAGGCCCGGTGCATGACGATTGCGCGGTCGAGCGCTGCTGAATTGTCGCTGTCGAGCCCGACGAGGCGGATCGAGGTGCCGTACTTGCCCTTGTACCACTCGCAGGTGAGATAGGCCCCGCGAGACGTTGCCTCCGAACCGGGCACGTTCGAGAAGTGCTGAAGCCAGCCGCTATGCCCCGGGTCGGAGCCCTTGCCGTGGGCCAGCAGGAAGGAGCGCACCGTTCCCGCCTCGAGATTGGCGAAATGGAGCCGCGGTTTCCACGACGGCTGGGCGAAGTCCGCAACGCCGACGATATCGGCCCGCCACAGCTTCCCATTGACCCGTTGCGCCTGACTGGCGGCGACATCGAGGATGCGCCGTTCATAAGGGGTGAGCGGTGAGGCGCTGGCCCCAGTGGCGATGGTTTCGCTCGCAAGCGCGCGAACGGGAAGGCTCACGCCAATGCCTGCGGCCAATCCGCCCTTCAGAACTGTCCTGCGTTCCAGCGACCACTTCATGACGGCGAAAATACCACATGGTTCCGCGCCAGACCAGCGGCCGCCGGCCAATGGTCTCAGGCCGGGGGCGGCTGGTCGCAGGAAGGTCCTGAACCCGGGGGGTCAGGACAGTGCCATGAAATCCAACGGAATCTCAGGCAACGATCTTGAGCGGCTTGCGCTGATGCTGGCGGATCCAGTCTTCCAGCACCGGCGCGATGCGGTTGCGCCACTTGCTGCCGTTGAAGATGCCGTAGTGGCCCGCGCCTTCGGCCATGTAGTACTTCTTGCGCTCGTCGGGCAGGTTGTGGGCGAGGTGCAAGGCAGCCTTGGTCTGGCCGAGACCTGAAATGTCGTCCTTTTCGCCTTCCACCGCGAGCAGGGCGGTGTCGTGGATTCCGGCAAGGTCGATCACTTCGCCACGATGGACGAATTCGCCCTTGGGCAGCGAGTGGCGCTGGAACACGTGCTCGACCGTCTGCAGGTAGAAGTCGGCGGTCATGTCGCACACGCTGCGGTATTCGTCGTAGAACGCCTTGGTCGCCGCCGCGTTTTCATCGGCGCCTTCGACGAGGTGCATGAACATGCCGTAGTGGCTCATCATGTGGCTGCCGAGGTTCATCGCCATGAAGCCGGCGAGCTGCAGGAACCCGGGATAGACCTTGCGGCCCGCGCCCGGGTAGGTCAGCGGCACGGTGGCGACGACGTTGTTCTCGAACCACGACAGCGGCTGGTTCATGGCGACGTCGTTGACGCTGGTGGGCGCCTCGCGCGTGTCGATCGGGCCGCCCATCATGGTCAGCGTGGCCGGGCGGCACGGGTCCTCGTGCTTGCCCATCACGGCGGCTGCCGCGAAGGCCGGGACAGAGGGCTGACACACCGCCAGCACGTGCGCGCCGGGGCCGATGTGATGGAGGAAATCGATCAGGTAGTCGATGTAGTCGTCGAGATCGAAGTGGCCGGCATCGGCCGGAACCATCTTCGCGTCGGCCCAGTCGGTGATGTAGACTTCGCAGGTCTGGAGCATGCGCGCCACGGTGCCGCGCAGCAGGGTGGCGTAGTGGCCGCTCATCGGCGCGACGACCAGCAACTTCGGCGCATCGGCGGGCAGGCCGGCATGATCGAAGCGCAACAGGTTGCCGAAAGGCCGGTGGAGCACGATCGACTCGGTCACGCCGTGGACCTTGCCGCCGACATTCACTTCCTCGATGTCGAATTCGGGCTTGCCGCGCGACATGGTGGCGTGCGCGAAGACGTCGAGGGCCGAGGCCATGATCGGTCCGAAGCCGAAATACCCCATGGGAAGTTTCGGATTTGTCAGAATTTCTGCACCGACCGAAGCCCAGGCAGCGGCACCGCTGAGCATGGTGCGCTGCAGTTCATATGCATTGTAAAGCACTACGAATCTCCTGGCCGCAGGGGCGGCCGTGTGAAATCTATGGTCCTACATTTGGGCCCTGGACGCCAATTGTGCAACGCGGCATTTCCAAATTGTCCTTGCGATTGGCCCGGAGAATCGCATCAAGCGCGCTGTGCCCGCCGATTGGAGGCTTGCCCTTTTCCTCGGCGTCCGGAGGTAGTAAGGGCGCCGGCATGGACGCCCAATCAGGCTCGGCCACACCGCCCGCGAATGCAAACGATGCCAGCGAGGCTCCCGCGGCGCGCCGCAAGAGCCTTGGGCCCTTGCGCATGGTCTGGCGCGAGCTGTTCAATTATCCGGGGCGGGCGATAACGGCAGGCTGCGCGCTCGTTACCACGGCGACGTCCACGCTCGCGATTCCTTATGGTTTCAGGCAGATCATCGATCAGGGCTTTGCCGAGGGGGCGGACCCGAGCGCGATCCGTTCGTGGTTCCTCATGCTGCTTGGCGTCGTCATCGTGCTGGCAGTGGCGACGGCTATCCGCTTCTACTCGGTGTCGTGGCTGGGCGAGCGCGTCGTTGCCGATATTCGCCTTCGGGTGCAGAGCCATCTGCTCTCGCTCGCGCCCAGTTTCTTCGAGGAAAACAGCCCCAAGGAAATCGCCTCGCGCATGACCGCGGATACCGCGATCATCGAGACGGTGGTGGGGACGACCGTTTCCGTCGCGTTGCGCAATGCGATCATGGCGGTGGGCGGGGTGATCTACCTCTTCGCGCTGGCGCCGATGCTGACGGCAGGATTGATTGTGGCTATTCCCGTGGTGATCTTGCCGATCGCCGCTTTCGGGCGCCGCCTGCGCGCGGTTTCGCGCACCAGCCAAGACCGCGTTGCCGACATCGGCGCGCTGACGGCGGAAGTGCTGGGCGGGCTCAGGGTGGTCCAGGCCTTCAATCAGGAAGACCGCGAACTTCAGCGCTTTTCCGAAGCCGTCGAGCGGACCTTCGCGACGGGCAAGCGCCGCATCACCATCCGCGCGATCATGACCGCGGTGATCATGTTCCTGATCTTCGGTTCGATCACCGTGATCATGTGGCGTGGCGCGATCGGCGTTGCCGAAGGGGCCATCACCGGTGGTACCATCGCGGCTTTCGTGGTGACTGCGGGCATTGTCGCGGGCGCGTTCGGCTCGCTGACCGAAGTCTATGGCGATCTCGTGCGCGGTGCGGGCGCGGCGAGCCGGCTGGCCGAACTGCTTGGCGAACGGCCGCAGATTGCGGCACCGGCGCGCCCGCAGGCGCTGCCCCGGCCCGCACGCGGCAAGATCGCCTTCGAGCGCGTGACCTTCCGCTATCCCGCACGCCCCGAGGTCGCCGCGCTTGCCGATTTCAGCCTGACGGTCGAGCCGGGCGAGACGGTGGCGATCGTTGGCCCGTCGGGCGCGGGCAAGTCGACGCTGTTCCAGCTTGCCGAGCGTTTCTACGATCCGCAGAGCGGGGTCATCAAGGTGGACGGGGTGCCGCTTACTTCGGCCGATCCCGCGGAAGTGCGCGAGCGCATCGCGCTGGTGCCGCAGGAAGGCGTGCTCTTTGCCGCCAGCGCCCGCGACAACCTGCGCTATGGCCGCTGGCAGGCGGATGATGCCGCGATCTGGGATGCGGCGCGCGCGGCCAATGCGGAGACCTTCCTGCGCGACCTGCCCGAGGGGCTTGATACGTTCCTGGGCGAGGACGGCGCGCGCCTGTCGGGTGGCCAGCGCCAGCGCATCGCGATTGCGCGCGCATTGCTGCGCGATGCACCGATCCTGCTGCTCGACGAGGCGACCAGCGCGCTCGATGCCGAAAGCGAGCGGCTGGTGCAGGATGCGCTCGAAACGCTGATGGCGAACCGCACGACGCTGGTCATCGCCCATCGCCTTGCGACCGTGCGCAAGGCCGACCGCATCGTCGTGATGGAAAGCGGACGCATCGTCGAGCAGGGCACGCACGAAAGCCTGTCCAGCGCCGGGGGGCTCTATGCGCGGTTGGCGTCGCTACAGTTCGACGAACGGCTGATGTCGCTCGGCTAACGACATTTCCGCGCTGGCATTGCTTTGTCGGGCAATTATGTTGCGCTGTTATGACCGGCCATTCCGGGGCCGGTTGTTTGGTGTTCCCAATCACGGGGTCGTACATGCGCAAATTCCTGGGGCGTGCTCTCGCTGTTTCGTCGAGCGTTTCCGCCATTGTCTTCTCGCTTTCCGCCAATCCCGCTGCCGCCGATGACGGCGCGCTGGCTCCGTCGAGCGACTGGGGTGCCTTCGGCGTCCAGACGCAGTGGATGGATACCGGCACCAAGCCCGGCGACGATTTCGACGAATACGTCAACGGCAAGTGGCTTGCCTCGGTGGAGCTTCCCGCCGATCGCACGTCCTGGGGCTCGTTCATCGAACTGCGCGAACTGTCGGAGCAGCGCCTCCATGCGATCATGGACGGCCTGCTGGCTTCCAGCCCGGCTCCGGGCACCGACGCGGCACGCGTTGCGGCGGCCTACAAGGCCTTCATGGATACCGATGCGATCGACAAGGCCGGACTTGCCCCGGTCCGGCCCTACCTCGACAAGATTTTCGCGGCCAGGGCGCCGGTCGACATCGTTCGCCTGTTCGGCGAACCAGGTTTCGCCTCGCCGGTCGTGCTGTGGGTCGATGCCGATTCGAAGCGGAGCGATACCTATGCCCTGCACGCCAACATCGGCGGTCTCGGCCTGCCCGACCGCAACTATTACCTGAAACAGGACGAGCGTTCGAAGGACATTCGCGCCAAGTATCTGTCCTACCTCGGCTTCCTGCTGGGCAAGGCCGGCTATGCCGATCCGGACAGCGCCGCAAGGGCCGTGCTGTCGCTCGAGACCCGCATTGCCCAGGCCGACTGGGACCGCGCCGGCGCGCGCAACCCCGATCTGACCTACAACAAGCTGTCGGTCGCCGATTTCGAAGGGCTCGGCTCGCCGGGGCTGGTCAAGACGTTCCTCGACACCGTGGGCGCCGCCAAGGCGGACTACGTCATCGTTGGCGAGATGCCGCCCACGCCCGAAGAGCTGAAAGAGGCGAACATCGATGCGGCCACGGCCGAAACCCTGTTCGGCGGTGGCATGCCTGTCGTCGCCAAGTTGCTCGATACGGTGCCGGTGGCGACCTGGCAGGCCTATCTCGCGGCCCGCTTCCTGAGCGATCACGCCGCGGTCCTGCCCAGCGACATCGATACGACCTCTTTCGATTTCTACGGCAAGGGCCTGTCCGGCCAGCCCGAGCAGCGCGCCCGCTGGAAGCGCGGCATCAGCGCGGTGGAAAGCGGGGCGGGCGAACTTCTCGGAAAGATCTACGCCGAGAAATACTATCCGCCCGAGCAGAAGGCCGCGATGACCCAGCTGGTCGCCAACCTTCGCAAGGCCATGGCGGAGAACCTCAAGGACCTCAAATGGATGGGGCCCGAGACGCGCGAGGAAGCCAAGGCTAAGCTCGACGCCTTCACGCCCAAGATCGGTGCGCCCAACACGTTCAAGGAATACGAGGGGCTGACCTTCTCGCCCACCGATCCGCTCGGCAACATGATCGGTGCCGGCGCCTGGCAGACGAACTTCGACATGAACCGCATCGGCAAGACGGTCGATCGCGGCGAGTGGGGCATGCTGCCGGAAACGGTGAATGCCTATTACAACTCGACGATGAACGAGATCGTCTTCCCGGCCGCGATCCTGCAGCCGCCGTTCTTCAACCTCACGGCGGACCCGGCGGTCAATTACGGCGGTATCGGCGCCGTGATCGGGCACGAGATGAGCCATGGTTTCGACGATCAGGGTTCGAAGTCGGACGGCACCGGCAACTTGCGCAACTGGTGGACTCCGGCCGACAAGGCCGCCTTCGAGAAGCTGCAGGACAAGCTGGGCGCGCAGTACGATGCCTTCTGCCCGTTCGATGACGGCAAGACCTGCGTCAATGGCAAGCTGACCATGGGCGAGAACATCGGCGATCTTGGGGGCCTCAGCCTGGCCTATCGTGCCTACAGGCTCTCGCTGGACGGCAAGGAGGCGCCGGTGATCGGCGGCTTCACGGGCGACCAGCGCTTCTTCATGGCCTGGGCGCAAGTCTGGCGCAGCAAGGTTCGCGAGGCGCAGGCGCGCAAGTACCTCATCATCGATCCGCACTCGCCGCCGCACTACCGGATCGACGGCATCGTCCGGAACTTCGATGAATGGTACAAGGCGTTCGACGTCAAGCCGGGCGACAAGCTCTACCTGCCGCCCGCCCAACGCGTGCGGATCTGGTAATCCTGTAACGGACGCCCATACCGTCAACCCGGGCCGGCCCCGGGATGGCGGCATGGGCTTTTCTACCCTGCATTTTTCGCAGTGCAGCACGCACCGGGTTGACTTGGCTGGCATGTCGGGCATGACCTGCCGCCGATGGACCTGACCTTTACCGCGATCCTCCTCGGCATTGTCGAGGGCCTCACCGAGTTCCTGCCGGTCTCATCGACCGGGCACCTCATCCTCGCAACCGAACTGTTCGGCTACAACGCATCCCAGTGGGCGACGTTCAACATCGTCATCCAGCTGGGTGCGATCCTGGCCGTGATCGTGCAGTTCTGGCGCACGTTCTGGGCGGTCGGCACCGGGCTGCTGAAGCTCAACCCCACGTCGATCCGGTTCGTGCGCAACGTGCTGCTGGCGTTTCTGCCTTCGGCCGTGATCGGCCTTGCGCTCAAGGACTACATCGATGTGCTGCTCGGCCAGCCTTCGGTCGTGGCGTGGGCGCTGATCGTGGGCGGCATAGCCATTCTCGGGATCGAGAAAGTCGCAAAGCAGGGGCCGCTGACCGGGGTCGCCGAACTGCCGGCCCGCCAGTGCATCGGCGTGGGCATTGCACAGTGCCTGGCCATGGTCCCGGGCGTCAGCCGTTCGGGCGCGACGATCATGGGGGCGCTGGCGATGGGCGTCGAGCGGCGCACCGCGGCCGAATTCAGCTTTTTCCTGGCCGTGCCGACGATGATGGGCGCCACCACGCTGGAACTGTGGGGCGCGCGCGAACAGCTTGCCGCGGGTGTCGGCCCCGTTGGCTGGAACGAGATCGCCATCGGTTTCGTTGTGTCTTTTGTCGTGGCCCTGGTCGTCATCAAGGCGTTCATGGCCTTCGTCAGCCGCTCCGGCTTTGCGCCCTTCGCCTGGTACCGCATTGTCGCCGGTGTGCTGGCGCTGTTCCTGCTCTCGCGAGTCTGAAGCATGGGAAACGGTCTGGGACGCAAGGAATACGAGGACCTGCTCGAACCGATGCAGGAAGAGCTGGCTGGCATGGCGCGCTGGGCCAAGGAGACCGGCGCGCGCATTCTGGTGTTGTTCGAAGGCCGCGACACGGCCGGCAAGGGCGGCGCGATCCACGCTATTTCCGAGCATCTCAATACGCGCCAGTGCCGCACGGTGGCGCTTCCTGCGCCCAGCGAGCGCGAGCAGGGGCAATGGTACTTCCAGCGTTACGTGCCCCATCTTCCCGCAGCGGGGGAGATCGTGCTGTTCGACCGCTCCTGGTACAATCGGGCGGGCGTCGAGAAGGTCATGGGCTACGCGACCGAGCCGCAGGTGCAGGCCTTCCTGCGCCATACGCCGGTCTTCGAAAAGCTGCTGACCGACGATGGCATCCTGCTGTTCAAGTACTGGCTGACCTGCGACCAGGACAAGCAGGAGGAACGCCTCCACGAGCGGCTCGACGATCCGCTGAAGCGCTGGAAGCTCTCGCCGGTCGATCTGGCCGCGCGCGAGAAGTACAAGGACTACACCAAGGCGCGCGAGGCCATGCTGGAGGCAACCCATACCCGCAATGCGCCGTGGACCCTCGTCGACTTCGACGACCAGAAGCAGGGTCGTCTCACTCTGATTCGCGATCTGCTCGATCGCTTGCCGGACACGCGAATCGATCCTCCCGAACTGGAAATGGCGCCGCTCGAGGATGGACCGAAGAAAGAGAAATTCGGCGTTCTCAAGCCGATCAAGCCGTTTCCGATCCCCTGAGCGCGCGCCTTGCGCTTGACTTTGCGGCCCTGCTGACGCATGGGCCGCAGCCTTGAAGGGCGGCGCGCTGTTGCCGCCCGATGTTTTTCAACGGATATGCCGGCCTGCCAGGGCGGCTGAAACGAGAGATTACAGGAACCCGCCATGGCGAAGCCCGCAACTGTCAAGATTCGTCTGGTCTCGACCGCCGACACCGGATTTTTCTACGTCACCAAGAAGAACCCCCGGAACACGACCGAGAAGATGAGCTTCCGCAAGTACGACCCCGTCGCGCGCAAGCACGTCGAGTTCAAGGAAGCCAAGATCAAGTAAGGGTTCACGGTCGGTTCAAGGCTGTGTACCTAGACGCGCAGCCATGAAGAACATGACCAAGACCTTTCGCAACTGCGCTGGCGCGGCCGCTTTGGCCGCGCTTTGTGTTCCTGCCCTGTTGCCGTCTGCTCCGGCGATCGCCGCGCCCCCTGCCGCTTCGAAGCAGCTCGACGAGGCGGTCGCGGCGCTGCGCGGGATCTCGACGATGCGGGCCGACTTTGTCCAGACCGACCGCAAGGGCCAGAGCGTGCGCGGCACGCTGACGCTCAAGCGTCCGGGGCGCATCCGCTTCCAGTATGAGAAAAGCGCCCAGATGCTCATCGTCAGCGATGGCAAGGCGCTCACGCTGATCGATTACGCGGTCGATCAGGTTCAGCGCTGGCCGATCAAGAACAGCCCGCTGGGGGCACTGCTCGATCCCCACCGCGACGTTGCGAAGTACGGAACGGTCCTGCCGACGGGAAATCCCAATGTCGTGAGTGTCGAGGTGCGCGATACCTCGCATCCCGAATATGGCGTGATCACGCTGATCTTCACCCGCAAGGCTTCCGCTCCGGGCGGACTGGAACTGACCTACTGGGTGGCGCTCGACTCGCAGAACCAGCGGACCACCATTGCGCTGTCGAATCAGCGCTACGGCGTGCCTGTCAGCGACCGGGATTTCCGTTGGAACGACCCGCGCCGCAAGTCTCGTCTACAGAAGTGACCGGTCCATCGCAGGTTGTGCTCGGGCAGCGACAAATTGCGACAGTTTCCTGAATTCCGTTCACTTGCCAGCAAGGCAACTGATCCTAAATTGAACTTGTCAGTACGGCTTGAGGCGGGTTTCCCCCCTGTTGCCCACGCCTCCTGAACCGGCCGTACTGAACTAGCGTGACGAACGCTTACAGGAACCCTCGAGCCTCTGCCCCCGGCTCGAGGGTTTTCTGATTCTCTGGGCCTGAGGCTTCGTTCAGTGCAAGGCGCATTGCAGGGCTCATTGCGACGCTTCTCGCATGGCCCTCTGGCAATTCGTGGATGCCATGCCTAAAGCCAGCCGCATGAAGATCGCTACCTGGAACATCAATTCCGTTCGCCTGCGCATCGATCAGGTCGAGCGTTTCCTGACCGAACATGCGCCGGACGTCCTGTGCCTGCAGGAGATCAAGGTTGCCGAGCACCTCTTCCCGCACGAGATGTTCGAGCGGCTGGGGTACACGCACCGCGCGATCCACGGGCAGAAGGGCTATCACGGTGTCGCTACCGTCTCGAAAGTGCCCTTCACCGAGTACAGCCGCCACGACTGGCAGGACAACGGCGAGGCCCGCCATGTCGGCGTCGAACTGCAAGGGGCGGGCAAGGGGATGATCCTCGAGAACGTCTATATCCCCGCGGGCGGCGATGTGGCCGATCGCGAGGTCAATCCCAAGTTCGGGCAGAAGCTGGACTTCCTCGAGCGCATGACGCGGTGGGGGGAAAAGGTCGACCGCCCCACGCTGATCGTGGGGGACTTCAACATCGCCCCGCTCGATTGCGACGTCTACGATCACAAGGCTCTGATCAAGGTCGTCAGCCACACCCCGATCGAGGTGGAAACGCTGAACCGTTTCAAGGATTCGCACGATTGGGTGGATCTGGGCCGCAGGTTCATCCCGGCGCCCGAGCGCAACTATTCCTGGTGGTCCTACCGCAGCTACTGGCGGCAGAAGGACCAGGGGCGCCGGCTCGACCACATGTGGGCCTCCCCCGATCTGGCGGAAAAGGCGACGGCGCACCGCTTCGTCGAGGAAACGCGGCGGTGGGAGCAGCCCAGCGACCACGTGCCGTTGATTACGGAGTTCGACCTCTGAGCGTAGGCCTGCCTTCTCCCGGTGCACGTCGGGTCGCGCTGGCGCTCGATGCGCTGCGCCACGGCTGGCCGGTCCGTGTGGGGGAGGGCGATGTGCTGCTGCCTGCCGAGACCGGCTTCGCGCCGGGTGTCGCGGCCCCGCGCATGCTGATCTCGGCTGCTCGTGCGGTCACGCTCAAGCTGGCCAACCAGCGCGAGGCTGCCGTGCCCGAGGCGCCAGTGCTGATCCGTGCGGCCGAGCCGTTCGATCTGGAGACCGCGCGCGCCGTTGCCGATCCCGCGCTCGATCTGGCACACCCGATGAAGGGGCCCTTCGCCGCCGAGCCTATCGAGGATAGGGAGGTCGCGGGCACGGCCATGGAACTGGCGCGGCTTGCAGGCATCCTTCCGGCCTTCCTCGCCGCGCCCGCGCTCGAGGGCGACGCGCAGCAGGTTTCGCCTGCCGATCTGGCCGAGTGGAAGGACACCCGGCGCCTGCAGATCGCCTCGCGCGCGCGGCTGCCCGTCGCGGCTGCCGAAGATGCCGAGATCGTCGCCTTCCGCGCGCTCGACGACCTGCGCGAGCATGTCGCGCTCGTCATCGGCAAGCAGAATGGCGACAGGCCGCCGCTGGTGCGGCTCCATTCCGAATGCCTGACCGGAGACATCCTCGGCAGTCTGAAATGCGATTGCGGGCCGCAGCTCGATGCCGCGCTGCGTGCCATGGCCGAGGAGGCCAGGCAGGGTGGCTGGGGCGTGCTGCTCTATCTGCGACAGGAAGGGCGGGGCATCGGCCTCGTCAACAAGCTGCGCGCCTATCGGCTGCAGGACATCGGCTACGATACGGTGGACGCGAACAACCGCCTCGGCCTGCCGACCGAGGCGCGCGACTTTCCGGTGGCGGCACGCATGCTCGACCTGCTCGGCGTCCGTGCCATCCGGCTGATGACCAACAACCCGGCAAAGGTCGAGGCGCTGCAGGCAGTGGGTGTGGACGTCGTCGAGCGCGTGCCGCACCAGCTTCCGCCCAATCCGCACAATGCGCGCTATCTGGAAACCAAGCGCGACCGGACCGGGCATCTTCTCTAGAAATCAGGCGTCAGGCCTTATTTCCAGGCGAACAGAAGTCGGCCTTCGCCCAGGTTCGCGAGCACTTCGTTGATGTCCCTGGTCGGGACCGAGAAGCAGCCCAGGCTGCGTCCGACCCGTCCATGCTGCCTGGCGCCGGTCGGGCTGACGTAGGAAGCGCCGTGGATGACGATGGCACGGCTGGCGGCCTGCGAGTTTTCCGGGTCGAGGCCCTTGATCCTGCGTGAGCGGCCGTGCTTGCCGTAGTAGGTCTCGCCGATCACGAAGCTGCCCTTGCTCGACGCGTTCGACCCCGGCTGGTTCGAGAAGTGCTGCAGCCATCCGCTGTTCTGCGGGTCGGATCCCCGGCCATGCGCGACGAAGTAGCTTGCCGCTACCCGCCCACCGGGGATGTCGATCAGGTGGAAGCGTGGCTGTCCGGAGGACACGCCGAAATCGACGATGCCCATCACGTCGCGATGGATGATGGAAGAGCCGTGTGCGTCAAGAGCTGCCTTGGCGCGCCCAAGCAATGCTGGCGGTGCGCTTGCGCGAACCGAAGCGAATGCACGTGGTGCAACCAGACCTGCAGACCCCACCGCAACAGCACCGAGAAAATGGCGCCTGTTGAAATTCATGGTATGCGATCCCGAATTGTGTTTGATGAGATTATGGTGAAGATGAAGGCCGTTTTCAACGTTTCCAGTGTCGCAAGCGCGCCCTGGAGTGTTCTGTTTCTGTTGGGTGCACTGGTTTCTTGTGGTGCTACAAATACTTCCAGCACTGCGGAAGAAAGCGCGACTGTCGTTCCGCAAGTGCCTGCGGAGGGCTGGAATTCGGCCGAACTGGACGAACTTCTTCGCTGGGCGCATGCCGCGCCGGAAGATGCCTTGCCCGAGCCCGACATCGGGGAACTCGATGCCTCCATAGCGAACGGCGATCAGGCCGCGATCGACAGCGCCGCCACCGCGCTCGCGCTCGAACTTGCACACATGCACCTGCTGGGCGTTGCCACGACCGCCCAGCGTACCGGCTGGCGGATCGAGGACAGCGACGCGTCGATCGATCTGGCTTCCCGGCTGACGAAGGCCGTCGCGGATGGCGGCATCGATGCCTTTTTCACGGCGCTGCGCCCCTCGAACCCGGATTATGCCGCTCTGCGTCAGGCCTATGCCACGGAGACCGATCCGGCGCGGCGCGAGACGATTGCCCGCAACATGGAACGCTGGCGCTGGCTGCCGCAGTCGCTCGGATCGTCCTATGTCCTGGTCAATACCGCGACGTTCGAGGCCCGGCTGTGGCGCGACGGCAAGATGGTCGGAAGCTGGCCGGTGATTGTCGGCAAGCGTTCCACGCCGAGCCCGGTCTTCTCGACGACGATAACGGGCGTGGTCTTCAATCCCTGGTGGGAGATCCCGGCCAGCATCGTGCGGGAGAAGAAAGGCCGGTTCCCGGCGCGGCTGGGCTACGTGCGCACGCCGGAAGGGCGTTATCGCCAGAAGCCGGGGCCGAACAACGCGCTGGGGCAGATGAAGCTGGTGATGCCCAACCCGTTCCGTGTCTACATGCACGACACGCCCTCGAAGTCCCTGTTCGAGAAGGACGTCAGGGCCTTCAGCCACGGCTGCATCCGTGTCGGCGGCGCGCTCGACTATGCGACGACGCTGCTGGACGGGAAGGAAAGTCGCGAGCAGGTCGATGCCATCGTTGCCAGCCGCAAGACGACCACCGTCAGCCTGCCCAGGCCGGTGCCGGTCTACATCACCTATTTCACCGCAGGCCTGCTGGGCGACGGGTCCTTCGTGGTCATGCCGGACATCTACGACCGGGATGCGCGGATCGGACCGCTTGCGCAGGCTTCCGAGTCAGAGTGCAGCGCTTCGGGGTGAGGCGACGGCGCAAGGCGGCCTAGCGCTTTTCATAGCGCACCAGCCCGGGGCCGAGTGCATTCTCGCCAAGGCGCACCGCATCGCCCGACCAGTCGGCGACGAAGGCGCTGCGGCGGTCCAGCCCGGGTGCGAAACGGGCATTGTTCCCTTCCACCACGAGGCCGCCCGAGGGGTGGTTGCGGTGTTCGGCGGCGACGGCGATGAACGCGGAGTAGTTCTCCTTGTCGCGGCCCTGGACGAACCAGTTGCCGGCGATGCGACCGGTGGCGCCATCGGAAAGGTCGATCATGTAGTTGGTGGCGCGGCCGCGCGAATCGTCGAAGCTGCAATTGAGGATGGCGACGCGCGCGGCGCGGGTCTTGACGTAGTGGCCGCCGGTACCCGCCTCGAAACGGCTGCGCGTCACGGTCAGCGCGCCGTAGTTGCCGATGTAGATCGAATGCGCGCAGCCCGAACCCTCGCAAGTGCCCAGCCGCGTGAAGGTGGACTTGTCGATGGCGATCGTGCTGGCAGGGTCGTTGCCGGTGAGGATGCCCTGCTCGCTGTCGCGGAACCAGGCTTGCGCGATGGCGAGGTTGCCGTGCTCCAGACGGATGCCGGCGCCGTTCTTGTCGGGCACGCGGATGTTGGCGAAGACGAGGCCCTGCACCCGGGCGCTGCGACCGCGCAGGACCAGCGCGCCCTTGTTCTCGCAGGCAACGCCGTCGAGCACCGATCGGCCGGGAATCGCGGCTTCGTAGGTCACATCGCCTCCGGTCTGGACCGCGCAGTCGGCGAAGCGCATCGACGCGAAGCGGATCGTGCCGCGTCCATTGCCGATCGCGTCCACCGCGTCCTGCAGGCGGGCATAGCCGCGCCCGGTTTCGACGACGGTGTACGGCATGGGGCCTGAAGGGCTCCGGGCCATCGGGTGCATCGCCGGAAGGGCGGTGAAGAGGAGTGCTGCGCAGGTGAGCGCGAGTCGGTCGAAGCGGGTCATGCGCGGCACGTTAACGTGCGCGCCTCGCCAAGGCGTAAACGCGCGGCGCTGCGGTCCGAAACGCGTCAGTCTTGCGATGTGCTCAGTTGCAGCTGGCGTACGTGCTCGGCGAATTCGCTCATGCTCATGCGCTGGCGGAACACCAGCCCGTAGAACGGTTCGCGCCGCCAGCGTACCGTAGCGTCGAATTCAGGCAGGATGTCGCTCTCAAGCCGGAAGGACTGGCCAAGGGCAAGCCGTTGCGGTGCCTCGATCTTAGCCCCTTGTTGCGAGAGGTCGCAGATCGTGGCCCGGAAAGTGCTGCCGGCACAGCTCAATATCGCCGGATAGGCCAGCTCGATCCGCAGCGGACGCTTGGGGTGCGGCCCGGCTTCGGCGATGAAGCGCTCCACATCGATGGCATCGACGAAACGGAAGCCCGCTTCGCCTTCCTTTTCCCAGATCTTCGCGATTGAAAAGCGTTCGCCCGTCGCGATTTCCAACCACAGGTCCTCGACGTCCACCAGCGGGTGAAAGAGGCGCAGCTTTACGCCGCTCTCGGAAACGTCGCGGACGATGCAAAGGAATTCCCCTCTCGCCCCGACCAGCTTGGCGCTGCGCAGAAGGAGCGCGACGCGAGGCTGCGCGCGCTTGTCATCAAAGTTCTCAGCATTGTCCCAGTCAGGGCTGGGTACAAATCCCTGATGATCCATTTCGAGCGCGCCCCCTTAATTTGTATGTGTGCTCGGAACTTAGATGCCTTTGAAACCCAAAATTAACGCAACATCTCACGATGGAAATAAACCATCCCAGTGTTACCCTAATAAAATGTAAATTTTGTAATATTTTCGTCAACGACGCCTCGCGCCCGGTGGACGATCGGGGGCATGCAGCTTCCTTGTGGCATGTCCAGACCTTGGCTGTGCGCGGCGCGGGTCATGCAGGCGTCCTGCATGACGGATACTGTCACGAATTCACGACTGTTCTAGCCCGGTACTCCTGGTAGTAAGTCGCTTGCCATGAGGGGAAAAAACGTACTTGAGGATGTGCTGGCCGGTGACTGCACGATACGACCGGTCGAGGACGAAATCTGGTCGGTCCTGCCGGCGGGTACTCCTTCGCAACCTTATGACGGGCGAGCCAAGGTGTATGATTGGCTGATCGGCAATCGCGTGTACAATCGTCTGGCATGGGGCACGTCGCCTGAGGCCTATACCGCATTTGCCGGGGAAGCGGCCCGCTCGGGATCGGGGACCTTGCTCGACGCCGGTTGCGGCACGCTGGTTTCCACCGCTGCGGTGCACGCAGGCAGTCGCAGGCCCACCGTTCTGGTCGACCTGTCGACGGACATGCTCAAGGTTGCGAGAGACAGGCTGGTCAGGCTGCACGGCCGCATGCCCGATCACGTGGTGCTGTTGCAGGCGGATTTGCAGGCCCTGCCGTTTCGGGACGGCGCCTTCGGTGCCGTGCTCTCTCCGGGCATGCTCCACCTGTTCGGGGACGTGGAGGCGATCACGCGGGAACTGGCGCGGGTCGCGGTGCCGGATGCGGCAATCTTCGCCACCAGCCTTGTCGCCGAACGGTGGCTGGCAAGGCGTTATCTCGCGGCCTTGCACCGTGCCGGGGAAGTGGCCCGGCCAAGGCCCTTCGCCGAACTTGTGTCGCGGCTGAACACGCCGGATTCAGGGCTCGCGGTGCCGGTGGAAGCGCGGATCGATGGCAGCATGGCGTTCGTGACGGCGCGCAAGGCATAGCGCCTGCTCGAGGGCCGGTTGCGGCTCAGTCCCTTTTGCCCCACCACCACTTCCAGCGGCCGCGCGTGCGACTGGCGACGATAAGCAGAACAGGCCGGTCAGCAGCATGAGCACCGCCAACGCGGCGATCCTGTCCACGCCGTGTCCGTTCTTCACGAGCACGCCGATCTCCTGTCGCTCGTCCCAGACGTGTCGAAGGACGATGCGCGGGAGTCTGGCCCCTGATCCGGCTTGGGCCGGGCCGCCCCGGAGTCAAATGGACTTGAAACCGGAGCGATTCGGTCTTAAAAGGATCCTCGCGGGCCGGGCCCCTCTGGCGCGGCGCATTTTCTGGACGGGATTCCTGTCAGGACGTGCGCGGCGTGATGTCGGACCGCATCGGGTGAGACCGATGCAGGATCCGGAAGGAAGCCGTCCGAGGATCCCCCCAAAGCTCCGGCTTTTCCGGGCCTTTGCATCGGCTCTCCCGATCGAACCCAATACGTTCGATAGGGAAGTTGAAAATGACAGAACGCATGTTCCGACTGCTTGAGCGCCATCAGAAGCTCGATCTCTTGCTTGCAAGGGCGAGGGCACGGCGCTTTGCCGATCCGGCCGAAATTGCCGGACTCAGGAAACGGAAGACACGACTCAGGAACAGGCTGGCGCGGCTGTTCGCCCCCCCGACCGCCTGCGCGGCAAGCCTGTAACCTACGCGCCGGCGCGCAGTCCCCTATCGCGCGCCGGCGCACCCTTCCGTTTCTTCAATCCGGAAAACAGCACTCATGGAATTCCTGTTCGCCGACTGGCTGGGTACGCCGGTCTGGTTCTGGCTGGCCTTCGTGGCCGTCGTCCTCGTTCTCACCGCCTTCGACCTCGGCGTCCTGCACAAGGACGACCGGGAAATGGGCATTGCCGAATCGCTGAAGCTTTCGGTCTTCTATATAGCCGTCGCCATGCTCTTCGGCGGCTGGGTATGGTGGGCCAAGGGCAGCGGGCCCGGCATCGAATACTTCACCGGCTATTTCATCGAGAAGGCGCTTTCGATCGACAACGTCTTCGTGATCTCGATGATCTTCGGCTTCTTCGCGATTGCACCCAAATACCAGTACCGCGCGCTCCTGTGGGGCATTCTGGCGGTGATCGTGCTGCGCGGGATCATGATCGCGGGCGGTGCGGCGCTGGTCGCGCAGGCCGAATGGATCATGTACGTGTTCGCGGCCTTCCTGATCTTCACCGGCGTGAAGATGCTGGCCGCCGGCGACCACGAGCCCGACATCGGCAAGAATCCGGTGATCCGCTGGATTTCCCGCCACATGCGCGTGACGAAGGTCCATCACGACCAGCACTTCTTCGTGAAGGAGAAAGATGCCTCCGGGCGGCTGGTCTGGGCGGCGACGCCATTGTTCCTGGCGCTGGTAGTGATCAACCTTGCCGACATCGTCTTCGCCGTGGACTCGGTGCCGGCGATCTTCTCGATCACGCGGGACACCTTCATCGTCTATACGTCGAACATCATGGCGATCCTGGGGCTGCGCGCGCTCTATTTCGCGCTGGCGGCGATGGTCTACCGGTTCCACTATCTCAAGTATGCGCTGGCGCTGGTTCTGGTGTTCATCGGCGGCAAGATCCTGATCGCGGACTTCGCATTGGGTGGCGCCAAGTTCCCGCCGCTCATCAGCCTCGGCGTTACCCTGGTGCTGATTGCGGGCGGCGTCGGCTGGTCCTTGTGGAAGACGCGCGGAGAACGGCCGGCCGAAGTCTAGGCCGGCCCGTGCCGGGGGCCGGGGCAGGGCCTGGAAACTTTGCTGATGCACACTTTGCTGATGCGCAAGGCGCCTGCTGCGGCTAGGGCGCGGCCATGGCCCATGCCCCCGCCGCCCCGCACAGCCCCGGTCACGAATGGACCGCGCGCCATCTTGCCGCGCTGCTCATGGCGAATTTCGCGCTGGCGCTGGGGCCCTGGCTGGTGCGGTTGGCCGATACCGGGCCGGTTGCGGCCGGGTTCTGGCGGCTGGGCCTGGCCCTGCCGGTGTTGCTGCTGCTGTCCTCGCGCGAACCGATCGAGCAGCGCAGCGTGCGCGGAGCCGCGCTGGCGCTGGTGCTGGGTGGCGGCGTGTTCTTCGCGCTCGACCTTGCCAGCTGGCACGTCGGCATCGAGACGACCAAACTCGGCAACGCCTCGCTGTTCGGCAATGGCGGCAGCGTGATCCTGATGGCCTGGGGCCTGATCGCGGCGCGCCGCTCGCCCCGGATGCTGGAACTCACCGCGATTGCCTCTGCGCTGGGCGGCGCGGCGCTGCTGATGGGCGGATCGCTGGAGATCAGCCGGGCGAACCTGATCGGCGACCTGTTCTGCGCGCTCGCCGGGTTCTTCTATGCCTTCTACATCCTGATGCTGAATTCGGCGCGGGCCAAGCTGGGGCAATTCTCGGTCCTCGCTGTCTCGGTCTGTGCCAGCGCGCCGGTCATGCTGGGCATTGCGGCGCTGCGCGGCGAGACGATCATGCCGCAGGACTGGACGCCGCTCATCGCGCTTGCTTTTTCAAGCCAGCTGGTGGGGCAGGGGCTGCTGATCTACTCGCTGCGTCATTTCCCGCCGCTGATGATCGGCCTGGCGCTGCTGACCCAGCCGGCGGTCTCCTCGACGATGGGCTGGCTGGCCTTCGGCGAGACGCTGACCCCGCTCGACGTGCTGGGCATGGTGCTGCTCGCCGCCGCGCTGGTGATGGCGCGGCTGGGCGACAGGGGCTGAGCCGATGGCGCGCCTGATCCTGTTCAACAAGCCCTTCGAGGTGCTCTCGCAGTTCACCGACGCGAAATCGCCGAGCCCGCGCGCGACGCTTTCGGACTTCATCGACGTGCCCGGCGTCTATCCCGCCGGCCGGCTCGATCGTGACAGCGAGGGGCTGTTGCTCCTCACCGACGACGGCCGTTTGCAGGCGCGCATCGCCGATCCGAAGTTCAAGCTGCCCAAGACCTATCTTGTGCAGGTGGAGGGCGAGCCCGACGAAGCCGCACTCGCTGCCCTACGCAAGGGCGTCATGCTGAAAGACGGCATGACCCGCCCCGCCGAGGTGAGCCGCATCGATCCGCCGGACCTATGGCCGCGCAACCCGCCGGTGCGTTTCCGCAAGTCGGTGCCCGATTGCTGGATCGAACTGACCATCCGAGAGGGCCGCAACCGCCAGGTCCGCCGCATGACCGCCGCCGTTGGCCATCCGACCTTGCGGCTGGTCCGCTGGCGCATCGGTGACTGGGCGCTCGACGGTATCGCGCCGGGGGAATGGCGGGAAATTGCCGTGACAGGCCGCCTCTCCTGATTCGGCGATTCGGCCGCCTGGCCGTCGGTTCGCCACCAGATTGCTGTTCTGGGGCTGGAGAGGAAAAATCGGGCAGTTGCAGTGTGGTTTTTGGAAATGCCTTCCAATAAAATGCTTTAGTATTCTATGGCGGCATTATGGAAACTTAAGTGTTTCAATAATGTGAACTTTTATTGACGGTTATAATTCTGATAACCATCAAATTTACTTCTGTCACATCGGTATACGATGCCTCTCAGGGGACGCCGGCCGGTCCGGTAGCGTTGGCAGGAGGGATCGATGAATGAAGGAATTGGCGATACCGGGCTTTCGCCCTGGGGAATGTTCCTGGGAGCGGATCCCATCGTCCAGATCGTGATGGGGGCACTCGTGTTCGCATCGCTGGTGACCTGGACGATCCTGTTCGCAAAGGGCTTCGCGATGCGCCGCGAGGTGAAGCGGCTGAGGGATTCGGTCGGCATGTTGCGGACCGCGCCCCGCCTGCAAAGCGTTCCCGAGGAACTCCCGTCGCAGGCGGTGCGCAATCTGGTGGCCGATGCGCGCGATGAACTGGCGGCTTCGGTGAAGGCGGACATCCTCGATCAGGCAGAGGCGCGCGTCGCGGTAGGGCTGGAACGCATCGTTGCCGCCAATTCGCGCCAGGTCGGCTTTGGAGTCGGTACGGTCGCGACGATCGGTTCGACGGCGCCGTTCGTCGGCCTGTTCGGCACTGTGTGGGGCATCATGAACAGCTTCGTCGGCATCGCCAAGACCCACACCACCAACCTCGCGGTCGTCGCGCCGGGCATTGCCGAGGCGCTGCTGGCCACCGCCTGCGGCCTTGTCGCCGCGATCCCGGCCGTGATCATTTACAACCACCTCACGCGTGACGTGGGCCGCTACAAGGCGATGGTGGGCGATGCCAGCGCTATGGTCATCCGCCTGACCTCGCGGGAACTGGAACTGCTGGCCCGCGAACGCCGCCCGGGCGCCCCGAATGGTTCGGGTGAAGCGGGGCTCATCACCGGCGGGGACGCGGATCGCGTACCCGCTTTCCAGGACTGAGGGGGCAAACATCATGGCCATGAGCCTGGGCGGTGGCGACACCGACGATTTCGCCGAAATGCATGAGATCAACGTGACGCCGTTCATCGACGTCATGCTGGTGCTGCTGATCATCTTCATGGTTGCCGCGCCGCTCTCGACCGTCGACATCAAGGTCGACTTGCCGACAGCCGCGGCGCCGCCGCAGAACCGGCCGGAAAAGCCGGTCTACGTCACGCTGTCGCGCGATCTGGTGGTGAGCGTGGGCGATACCGCGACGACGTCCGCCACGTTCGGCAAAGTCCTTTACGACGCCACCAGCGGCAAGACCGATACCCGTATCTTCGTGCGGGGAGACAAGTCGGTGGCTTACGGCGATCTCATGAACCTGCTCGACATCCTGCGCACGGCGGGCTTCCGGCGCGTGGCGCTGGTCAGCCTGGAAAAGGTGGCGAACTGACCGTGTGGAGGGGACAGGCAAGGAGGAGGCGGGCATGACGAATGCGGCTGTGGGCGTGCCGTCAGGCTGGGCCAGCTCTGCAACGCCGGACTGGCATCGCAGCGAATGGAGTGCGGGCGTGCTGGGCGCGACCGTTCTCCATGCCGGGCTTGCGCTGGCCGTGGTTGCCGTCGCGGCGGTCGCCCGGGACCAGTTTCTCGAACGCCCGGAAATGGCCGTCGAACTGGACATGGGGGCCGTGGCGCCGCCGCCGCTGCTGGAACGGACCGAAGGTGCGGGTGGTGGTGGTGCCGGGGGCGCGATAGCCTCGCCCGAACCGCTCAAGGCGCCCGCCGCACCGCTGCCGCCCGTGGTGCCGCCCGAGTTCATCGAGCCGGTGGAAGGCGCGCCGGTAGTGCGCACCGAAGGCCCGCCGCCGGTCGGCTATGGCGCAGGTTTCGGTGGTGGCATGGGTGGCGGTATCGGTGGTGGTATCGGGAAAGGCGTCGGGACGGGAACGGCCACCGGGGTGGATATCCCCAAACCGAAGCCGCCCGAAACGGCGGCGCCGGTGCAGGCCGGCGCGCACTACGATCAGGTGTCGACCGCGGTCTATTCCAGGCTGATCCGCTATCCGCAAAGCGCGCTGGATGACGGGTTGGAAGGCGTGGGCGCCCTGAACGTCGTCGTGACCGGCGACGGCAAAGTGCTGAGCTGGGGCATCCAGCAATCGACCGGTCACACCGTGCTGGACAAGGAAATCAGCCGCGTCGCGCGCAAGGTCCAGTCACTTGACCCGATTCCCGGCCTGCCCGCAGGCAAGCGGGCGATCGTCCATGTGAAGATCTTTTTTCATATCGTGAGCTGAAGGGCAGGGGGCGCTTACCGAGCGCCCAGATCCCCCTTGCCCACGGTCCCGCTCGCCATTTCCAGCATCTTGTCGAGGCTCTTCTTCGCGGCGAGGCGCAGGTCCTCGTCGATCTCGATGCGCGGCTGCAGGTCGCGCAGGGCGAGGTAGAGCTTCTCCAGCGTGTTGAGCGCCATGTAGGGGCAGATGTTGCAGTTGCAGTTGCCGTCCGCGCCTGGCGCGCCGATGAAGGTCTTGTTCGGCAGCGCCAGTTCCATCTGGTGGATGATGTGCGGCTCGGTGGCGACGATCAGCGTGTCGCCCGGCATTTCCTTCGCATAGTTCAGGATGCCGCTGGTTGAGCCGACGTAGTCCGCGTGGTCGACGATGGTCGGCGGGCATTCGGGGTGCGCGGCGATCGGGGCGCCGGGGTGCTTGGCCTTGAGCTTGAGCAGCTCGGTCTCGCTGAAGGCCTCGTGGACGATGCACACGCCGGGCCAGAGCAGCATCTCGCGGTTGAACTTGCGGCTGAGGTAGCCGCCCAGGTGCCGGTCGGGGCCGAAGATGATCTTCTGGTCCTTGGGGATCTGCTGCAAGATTGTTTCGGCGCTGGAGCTGGTGACGATCACGTCGGACAGCGCCTTAACCTCGGTCGAGCAGTTGATGTAGGTGAGCGCGATGTGATCGGGGTGCGCCTCGCGGAAAGCCTTGAACTTTTCGGGCGGGCACGAATCCTCGAGGCTGCAGCCGGCTTCCATGTCGGGCAGGACGACGATCTTGTTCGGGCTGAGGATCTTGGCGGTATCGGCCATGAACTTCACGCCGCAAAAGGCGATCACTTCGGCATCGGTGTCCGCCGCCTTGCGGCTGAGTTCGAGGCTGTCGCCCACGAAGTCGGCAAGGTCCTGAATCTCGGGCTTCTGGTAGTAGTGCGCGAGGATGACCGCGTTGCGTTCCTTGCGCAGCCGCTCGATTTCGGCGCGCACGTCGATACCGGAAAGATCGGCGGGCATAACGGTCATGGTGTTTCCTCTTGTCCTGCGCTCCCGGTCTCCTTTGCCGGAAGAGCGGCCTATCTAGGGATCGCGGGCGCAGGACCCAAGGGGAAATTGCGTGTCAGGCGGCGATTACGCGGTCCGTGTAGGCGATCCACCAGGGCATGACGGCCACCAGTTCCACCAGCACGTGGGCAAGCGCCACGGCGATGAAGGCTGCCATGGTCGCCGGGTGAATGCGGCCGAGTTCCCTGCGGTCGTGGCGCATGATCAGGCCGACGACGCCGAGCTGGATCACCATCGAGAGCCATTCGCCCCACGGCATGAGCAAGGGCATCGGCAGCACGCGTCCCAGCGCCGGTTCCATCAGTATCACGGCCGCGCCGATCATCAGGCGCTTGTGCCAGTCCGCTTGCCCGCGCCGGATGACGGCCATGGCGACGACGGCGGCGAAGATCACGATACTGATGTGAATGAGGGCCAGGAAATAGGCGGGCGTAAAGAACGGCGGGAAGAATCTCCCACGCAGTGCCGCGAGGCAGGTGAGGCTTGCCAGCACGACGATCAGTGGCACCAGTACCGCGCTCGCCCAGCCCATCCGGCGATGCAGCGCCAGTCCGCCGCGTCCGGCAAGGACCGACTGTGTCACCAGCAGGCCGAGCCATGCCACCATTGCCATGCCGTGCAGGTGCATGACGATCGGCGCGTGGACATAATCGACCATGCCACGCAGCCCGAACTGTATAAATGCGATGACAATAAAGGCCGAGATGCCGATCGCCATCTTCGCCCAGAACGACAGACGCCCGGCGTCTGCCCTCGCTACAGTTGCCATGACCTCTCTCCACCCTTGTTTGGGGCGAGAGATTAGGTCGATATGTAAAATAATAAAGGGCCTGTTGAAAGCGTCTAGTTTGCGCCGTGAATGGCCCACTCGTCTTCACGCAAATATGCCATGCCGCGTCTTTCGAGGTCGATCAGGTGCGCATGCACGGAACGCCCGGCCGCCGGCCAGAGCCTTTTGTCCACGCCCTTGTACATATGGGGCACCATGTCGGCGATGCGCGTGCGTCCGGCCTCGATCTGGCGCAGGATCTGCCTTTCGCGCTGGCGCCGGTGCCCGATCATGCCGCGCACGAGCTGGCGCGGATTCGTCACTTCGGGGCCATGGGCGGGATAATAGACGGTGTCCTGCTCGCGCTCGTAGAGCTTCTGCAGGCTGTCCAGATAGGCGGTCATGTCGCCGTCGGGCGGGGAGACCACGCTCGTCGACCAGCCCATGACGTGATCGCCGGTGAACAGCGCGCCGGTTTCCTCCAGCGCGAAGCATACGTGGTTGGAGGTGTGGCCCGGCGTGGCTAGAGCGCGCAGGGTCCAGCCTTCGCCGGTGATCGCCTCGCCGTCGGCCAGTACCCGGTCCGGGATATAGGTGGGATCGAAGGCGGCGTCGGCGCGCGGGCCGTCGTCGTCGAGCGTCAGCGGTGCGCAACCGATGATCGGCGCCCGGGTGCGGGCGGCCAGCGGAGAGGCGGCGGGCGAATGGTCGCGGTGGGTATGCGTGCAGCAGATCGCGGCGACTTCGGCATCGCCGATGGCCTGTATCAGCGCATCGAGGTGTTCCACCTCGTCGGGGCCGGGGTCGATCACCGCGACGCTGGACCCTTCGCCGACGATGTAGGTCTGGGTGCCGGTATAGGTGAACGGCGAGGGATTGCGCGCGAGCACGCGGCGCACCAGCGGGCCGATCCGCTCTGCGACGGTATAGGGTCTCTTGATGTCCCGATCAGTAGCCATGGGCGCGATATGGGCGCTGGCACGGCGCCTGTCGACCCATGCGTGGCGGGAGGCTAAGGCAGGGGCATCCGCGCGAAACGCACGGCGATGAAACCGGACGGGGGATGGGCGATGCAGGTCGAAGGCGAAGCGATCCTGGTAATCGATGCGGGAACCACTTCGAATCGGGCGATGGTCTTTGCGCCGGACGGGACAGTGCGTGCCATGGCGCAGCGGGCGCTGACGCAGCACTATCCGCGCGCGGGCTGGGTCGAGCACGATGCCGAGGAGATCTGGCAGGGCGTGCTGGCCTGCGCCCGGCAGGCGGTGACGCAGGCGGGCGGGGTGGACCGGATCGCTGCGATCGGCATCGCCAACCAGCGCGAGACGGTCGTCGCATGGGACAAGGCGAGCGGCGCGCCGCTCACCCGCGCGATCGTCTGGCAGGACCGTCGCACCGCATCCGTCTGCGAGGCGCTGCGCGAGGCCGGGCACGAGGCGGGCGTGCAGGCGGCGACGGGGTTGATTCTCGATCCCTATTTTTCAGCAACCAAGATGGGCTGGATGCACGACGCCGTTCCCGAAGTGCGCGCGGCAAGCGAGAGCGGGCGGCTGGCGCTCGGCACGGTCGAATCCTGGCTGTTGTATCGCCTTACGGGCGGCGCCCACATGACCGATGCCAGCAATGCCTCGCGCACCAGTCTGCTCGGACTGGCCGGGCGTGGCTGGGACGAGGGGCTGTGCGACCTGTTCGGCGTGCCGCGCGCCGCGTTGCCGGAAATCTGCGATTGCGCGGGAGCGATCGGGACGGCGTTGCCCGAATGGCTGGGCGCGTCGGTCGCGGTGGCGGGCATGGCCGGAGACCAGCAGGCGGCGACCATCGGTCAGGGCTGCCTTGCCGTCGGCGAAACCAAGGCGACTTATGGCACCGGTGCTTTCGTGCTGGCGAACATGGGGGCGCAAGTGCCGTCCTCGGCGCACCGGCTGCTGGCGACGGTGCTGTGTCAGACCGGCGGGGAGCGGACTTATGCGCTCGAAGGATCGGTGTTCGTTGCCGGCAGCCTCGTGCAGTGGCTGCGCGACAGTCTGGGCCTGATCGATGCGGCTTCCGAGACCGAGGCGCTGGCCCGCTCGGTGCAGGACAGCGGCGGAGTGGTTATCGTGCCCGCGCTGGCGGGGCTGGGGGCACCGCACTGGCGGGCGGATGCGCGGGCATCGATCTCCGGGCTGACTTTTGCCAGCACCCGAGCGCACCTCGTGCGCGCGGCACTCGAGGCCATGGCGATGCAGACGCGCGACCTTGCCGAGGCTTTCGCTGCCGATGGTGCCACATGGACCACGCTCAGGATCGATGGCGGCATGAGCGCCAACGACTGGATCGCGCAGGACCTGGCCGACGTGCTCGCGCTGCCGGTCGAGCGGCCGGCCTCCGTCGAGACGACCGCGCTGGGCGCGGCCATGCTTGCCGGGCTGGGGGCGGGGCTCTTCGCTTCGCTGGAAGCGGCGGCAGCGGCGATGGGCGGCACGCGCCGGACTTTCACGCCGTCGATGTCCGAGGCGGTGCGCGGCGAGCGGATCGAGAACTGGGCAAGGGCGCTGGCGGCGGTCTGAAACGGACCGGTTGTTAACGATGAATCGGCGTCAGCTCGCCAGCCGGCGTTCGAGGCGTTCACGTAGGCGCTCCAGCGCGCTGGGCTGGCTGTGGTCGCTCAGCCGCCAGTTGCTGTCGAGGCGCAGCAGGCGATCGTAGAAACAGCGGGTGGTTTGCACGAGTTCGACGATCTTCGGATCGAGCAGGGCCAGCTGCTCGGGCTCCGACCGACGCATGTCGGGGGCCAGTCTGCCATGGCGACGAAGCTGCAACTGGCTGATTTCCCCAAGAAAATAGGCACGATGATTGAGCAGCCAGGCAATCGCGTGCATCATTCGGGTGGTCGTGCGCAGTCCCTCGCTCGAAAGCGCGACGCGCGTCAGATCCTCGTCCAGGCTGGCCCGTTCGAGGCGGCCGGACAGCGTGAAGGCGCCACGAACCTCGTCCGAGAGGACGAGAGCTTCACTGTAGAGCGCTTCTATGATGCGCGGGTTTATGGCGACCGGTTCGGACATTTGCCGTTCATATTTCTCACTCGCGACTCGGCGGCAAGCATCCAATGGTAAAAATGCGCTGCAAAGTTTCCCGCTGTCCCCGTTCGGAACGGTTCATAGTGAACACAAGTTAACCGTGGGATGGAGGGGCGGGGACGCCAAAAGTGGCGGGATCGTAGGGATCAGGCGATGATGTCGGGGATCAGATAGTCCTCGATCTGGGTAATCTGGTCCTTCAGCTTCAGCTTGCGCTTTTTCAGGCGGGCGATCTGCATCTGATCGCTCGATCCGGACGCCAGCAAGGCATCGATTGCAGCATCGAGGTCGCGATGCTCGATTCTCAGGATTTCGAGGCGCTTGCGCATTTCCTCTTCGGTCACGCCGGAATTCCTTGTCTGGTTTTCGTCGCCGCGAGGCATGCAAGGCCTCCGTCCTGCCGAACGCAAGATTCACGCAATTCACCGATATGTAGCATTCAGCCTCTTCGCAAGATGGCCTGAATGTGGTTCGATGATTTCGCGCCGGATCTAGAGAAGCCGAGTCGCCAATCCGGGCCCTCGGCGTCCGGTCATGATGACAGGTTCGGCCGGAAGAGGAGGAACCATCCATGGATAGTTCGCACGTCAGCGCCCTGCAGCTCAAGCATGCCGGTATCGAACGGCAAATCCACCAGGAATTGAGCCGCCCGATGCCTGATGCCGCGGTGATCCAGGCCCTCAAGAAGCGAAAGCTGAGACTCAAGGAAGAGATCGTGCGGTTCTGACCGCCGATCGACCTTCCATTTGAGCGAAATCGTCCGAACGCGCTGATTTCTCGGCCCCGCTGCGTTCCCAAAGGTCTCGCTTTGGGTTACGTGCAAAAGTCATGACCAGCGGAGCCGTAGAAGCAGCAAGAAACATCCTCACGGGCCTCCACGAGGTGATGGCTTCGCGCAGCCATGCGCAAGCGAAGCTGAACAACGTGGTGGAAGTGATCGGCGGATGCCTCGATAGCGAGGTCTGCTCGATCTACCTCCTGCGCGAGGGGATGCTGGAACTGTTCGCGACACGCGGCCTGGCACAGGAAGCTGTGCATGTCACCCGCATGGCGGTGGGGGAGGGTCTCGTTGGCATGATCGCCGATAAGATCGAGACCCTCAACCTCGCCGAGGCGGCCGCGCATCCCGACTTCTCCTATCGTCCGGAAACGGGTGAGGAAAAGTTCCACTCGTTCGCCGGCGTCCCGATCGTGCGGCGCGAGCGTGCCGTGGGCGTGCTCAGCGTCCAGCATGTCGACCCGCGTCGGTACGAGGAAGTCGAGATCGAGGCGCTGCAGACAGTGGCCATGGTGCTCTCCGAGCTGATCGTGAATGCGGACCTGATCGACGAAGAAGGGGCGTGGTCCCTGAGCGCGGCCCAGACCGGGCCCGAGCAGTTGCATGGCCTCAGCCTCGTCAAGGGCCTCGCCAGCGGGGTGGCGGTGTTCCACCAGCCGCGCGTGACGATCGAGCATGTCGTTGCCGAGGACACAGAGGCGGAGCGCCAGCGCGTCATCCTCGCCTTCGACAAGATGCGCGAGCAGATCGACCGCATGGCGAGCCAGGCCGAATTCGGCGTGGGGGGCGAGCACGAGGAGGTACTCGAGACCTACCGCATGTTCGCCTACGACGAGGGCTGGACCCGCCGCATCAACGAGGCGATCGATTCCGGCCTGACCGCCGAGGCCGCGATCGAGCGCGTGCAGCAGCGTACCCGCATGCGCATGCGCCAGATCGACGACCCGCTGCTGGCAGACCGCATGCATGATCTGGAAGACCTTGCGAACCGCCTGCTGCGGATCGTCTCGGGCCAGATCGGCACGGCCGCGTCGATGGGCCTGCGCACGGATGCGATCCTCATTGCGCGCAATCTGGGCCCGGCCGAACTGCTCGAATACGACCGCCGCCGCCTCAAGGGTGTGATCCTCGAGGAGGGGTCGCTTACCAGCCACGTCACAATCGTCGCGCGGGCGATGGGGGTTCCGGTGCTCGGCCGCGTGCGGGGGCTGCGCGGCGTGGTGCGCGAGGGCGACCAGTTGCTGCTCGACGCAGAGCAGGGCACGGCAACCGTGCGTCCTTCGGCCGGGATTACCGAGGCTTTCGAGGCGCGCTTCGCGAAGAACCGCGAACGGCAGGCGGCCTATGCCGCGCTGCGCGACGTGCAGCCGACCTCGCTAGACGGCAAGCGCGTCCAGGTGATGATCAACGCGGGGCTGCGCGACGACATCGCCAACCTCAGCCTGACCGGCGCGGACGGCATCGGCCTGTTCCGCACCGAGTTCCAGTTCCTCGTCTCGGCCACGCTGCCCCAGCGCGAGCGGCAGACCCGGCTCTATCGCGACGTAATGGATGCCGCCGGGGACAAGCCGGTGGTGTTCCGCACGGTCGACATCGGCGGCGACAAGACCCTGCCCTATCTGCGGCACGACGACGGCGAGGGCGAGGAGAACCCGGCGATGGGCTGGCGCGCGCTGCGCGTGGCACTGGAACGCGATGGCCTGCTCAAGGCGCAGGCGCGCGCGCTGCTGGAAGCGGGCGCGGGGCGCACGCTCAACGTCATGTTCCCGATGGTGGCCGAGCCTTGGGAGTTCGATGCGGCCAAGGCGGTTTTCGACGGGCAGCTGGCCTATCTCAAGCAGCGCAAGAGGCTCTTGCCCGAAGCGATCCGCTACGGGGTCATGCTCGAAGTGCCGGCGCTGGCCGACCAGCTCGACTTGCTGGGGCCGAAGATCTCGTTCCTGTCGATCGGCACCAACGACCTGACCCAGTTCCTGTTCGCGGCGGATCGTTCCAATCCCAAGCTCGCCGAGCGCTACGACTGGTTGAGTCCCGCGATCCTGCGCTTTATCCGGCGCTCGGTTCGCAGTCTCGACGGCTTCAACGTCGATATCGGCGTGTGCGGCGAGATGGGCGGACGCCGGCTGGAGGCTCTGGCGCTGATGGGCCTGGGCATCAACCGCATGTCGATCACGCCCGCATCGGTCGGTCCGATCAAGGAACTGGTCGGGAAGGTCCATCTGGGCGAGATCGGGGCGGCCATGGAGGGATGGCTGGCATCGCCACCGGCGGACCTGCGCGCGGCGATCTCGGAGTGGGCGGCGGAGCGGGGAATTCACGCCGATTGACGCATTTCGGTCGCTTTCCACCGTTATGTTGCACGCCTGATCGTGTCGCCCCCAACATATCCCACAGATTTCCCCTCATGCGATTGACTTTGGGCGGTCGTGGGTTTTGGTTGCAAGGTGCTTGTACGGCTGAAATTTACTAGAGACTTTCCGGGCGCTGAATGGACAATGACAATACAGACGGGCAGGGGCAGCAGAGCCTCCCATTGACCGCCGGCAGCCAGCTGCGCTCGGCGCGCGAAGCCGCCGGTCTGAGTGTCAGCGATATTGCCTCCCGGACAAAGATCGCAGAACGCCATCTCGTCGCCATCGAGGAGGATCGCTTCGGCGACCTCGCGGCCCGGACATATGCCGTCGGCTTCGCGCGCGCCTATGCACGCGTGCTCGGCCTCGACGAGGCCGACATCGCCGGCGCCGTGCATAGCCAGATCGACCGGGAAGAGATCGGTCATCACCAGCCGCTGCCAAGCTTCGAGCCGGGCGATCCCGCGCGCGTGCCGCCGTTGCGGCTGGCGTGGCTGGGCGCGGCCGGTGCGGTTCTCGTCATCGCCCTGGTGCTGCTGTTCTGGAACAGCTTCCTCTCGCCTGAGGGCAAGCTGCCCGACCTGCTATCCTCGGAAGCGCCGACCCCGGTGGCGAGCGCTTCGACAGCGCCTGTGCCGTCCGTGACGGAAGCTTCGGACGGCGCGGTGGTGCTCACGTCGACTGCCGACGGCATCTGGCTGCGGGTCACCGATGCGAGCGGCACGCGTCTCTTCGAACGTGAACTGGACAAGGGTGAGAGCTGGACGGTGCCCGCCGATGCGCAGGGACCGAAACTGCGCACGGGCCGCCCGGATGCACTGCAGGTGGCTGTCGGCGGCAAGGCCGTGGCGCCGCTGTCCACCCGTCCGGAGACGATCTCGGGCGTGTCGCTTGTCGCGCGGGACCTTCTGGCCCGCGACAATCCGGCTCCCGTGCCTTCGGCGCGGGTGTCCGGACCCAGCGCGGCCAGGCCCGCGACGATGCCGAGCCGGGCCCCCGTTGCGGCGCCGGCACCGTCTCCGACACCTTCGGCCACGCGCCGTACGCCCCAGCCCGCCGCCTCGGCACCAACGCCCGCGCCGACCGCGACCCGCACGACCGCGCCGCGCATGACAAGCGTGCCGCTGGTGCAGCCGCTCGCGGTCCCGAGCCCGAAGCCGAGCGCGAAACCAGCCGCAAGGCCTGGCTCCGCCGACACCGGCGCGGCTTCCGCACCTGCGGCGAGCGCCAGTCCGGCGGCCGTCCCGCCCCAGGCGCCGGGCACGCCGGCGCCGGTTTCCACGGATTCCGAGTAGGCGGCCTCGACAGGCCTGGATACTTGCGGCAACAACTGAGGCGAATTCTCCTTGGTTAATTCCCCGTTCCATCCGTCTCCGCCAGTCAGGGACCGGGAAGGCGCGGGGAACGTTCTGATATGGAGTTGAATTGGCGATGAAAGCTTCCCTTGAGGTTTCGCGGTTCGCGCGCCTGCTGGCGACGACCGCCGCAGCGTCGGTCCTGATGGCCGGGGCGATGCCCGCATCGGCGCAGGACAATGTCGACGTGCGCCTGAAGAAGGTGGAAGCCGAAGTGCGTGCGTTGCAGCGCAAGGTTTTCCCGGGCCCCGACGGCAAGTTCTTCGAGCCCGAGATCACGCCGACGCCCGCGCCCGCCAAGGCGCCGGGGCAGCCGGTGACCACGCCCGTCAGCGACCTGCTGACGCGCATGGATGCGGTCGAGGCGCAGATGGCGCGGCTCACATCGCAGATCGAGCAGAACACCAACCGCATCAACCAGCTCGAGATAAAGCTTGCGGGTGGAGTGCAGCCGGCGGCTGCGGCCCCTGCAGCCGCGCCGGTTCCTGCCGGGCCGGCTGCCGATGCGGCGCAGTCCAACCTCGATGCCATGACGGGTGGCGCCTCCACCAAGCCTGTGACGCCGGCCCCCGTGCAGGCGAAGCCGGCACCGCCGCCCTCGGCGCGGGTCGAGGCCGTGAAGGCCATCGTCAAGCCGCAGACCGGCGATCCGGCAGACGACGAATACGTCTATGGTTTCCGCCTGTGGGAAGCCAAGTTCTATCCCGAGGCGGAGCAGCAGCTGAAGCTGTTCCTCGAAAAGTACCCCAAGCATCGCCGCGCGAGCTGGGGCCGCAATCTGCTGGGCCGCGCCTATTTCGACGACGGCAATCCGGGCGAGGCGGCCAAGTGGTTCCTGCAGAACTACCAGACCGACAAGCGCGGCGAGCGTGCGCCCGACAGCCTGCTCTATCTCGCCGTCACGATGAAGCAGATGAAGGATACCAAGCGCGCCTGCATCGCGCTCGCCGAGTTCAGCGAGACGTATGCATCCGAGGCGGCCGGCCGTCTGCAGGGCCTCTACGATTCCACGCGCAATGGGCTCGCCTGCAGCTGAGGGCAGCCTGAGCGCGCAAGCGTGCGAGCGCTTCCGCACCGGGCTGGCGGCGATCTGGCCCGAAGGCATCGACGAGCCTGAAGCGAAGCTTGGGCTTGCCGTGTCGGGCGGGCCGGACAGCCTTGCCCTGCTGCTGCTTGGCCATGCCGCGCTGCCCGGGCGGGTCGAGGCGGCCACGGTCGATCATGGCTTGCGCGCCGAAGCGGCGGACGAGGCGGCGGAAGTCGCGCGTGTCTGTGCCGGGCTGGGCGTGCCGCATGCGACGCTGCCGGTCGTTGTATCGGAAGGCAATGTCCAGGCCGAAGCACGGCTGGCACGCTATGCGGCGATGGCCGACTGGGTCGAGGAGCGGGGTCTTGCCGCGCTCGCGACCGCGCATCAGGCGGACGATCAGGCCGAGACCCTGCTGATGCGCCTCAACCGGGCCAGCGGCGTAGCGGGGCTCGCCGGTGCCCGGGCGCGGGGCAGGGTGCCCGGGACGCCGATCCCGCTGCTGCGTCCGGTACTCGACTGGCGCCGGGCCGAACTGGGCGAGGTGGTCCGCGGGGCCGGTCTTGTCGCGGCGGAGGACCCCAGCAATGCCGACGACCGTTTCGACCGCGTGCGTATCCGCAAGGCGCTTGCCGATGCTGACTGGCTCGATGTGGCGGCTGTCGCCCGCAGTGCCGCGCATATCGCCGAAGCCGATCTGGCGCTTGAATGGATGGCCGATCTGGAATGGCGCTCGTGCGTGAAGAAGGAGCCGATGGGCCTCAGATACAGGCCGCAGGCACCGCGCGCGGTGGCCCTGCGCGTGGTGGGGCGGATCGTGCGCGAGCTGGATGGCGAAGCGCCGCGCGGCGGTGCCGTGGCGCGGCTTTTCGATGCGCTCGTCGAGGGGCAGCCGGCCTCGATCGGCAATCTGGTGGCACGGCCCAATGCGGGCGGGTGGAGTTTCGCGAAAGCCCCGGTCAGGGCCGCGAAGCGCAAGGGCTGAGGATCAGCTTCCGGCCAGGCTGTCGCCCAGGTCCACCTGCTTGCCGCGGGTGATGTAGACCTTGTCGCCCAGGTGCGTCAGCGAAAAGAGCCTGGCGGCGAAGGGGTCCGGCATGCCGATGCAGCCGTGGCTGGCATAGCCCTTTTCCACCTTGGAACCGTGCAGGGTGATGCCGTCGTCGGTGAGCCGCTGCATGTAGGGCATCGGTGCGCCGGTGTAGATGTTGGACACGTGGTCGATGTCCTTCTGGGTGATCGGGAACACGCCGAGCGGGGTGGGCTTGTCGCCAGTGCCGAGCAGGACGGCGGTGGCGCCGATCTCGTAGCCGTTCCTGAAGACCGAGAGCACGCGGGCGTCGAGATCGACGGTAATCACGATCGGGCCGTCGGGCACGTTCTTGTCGTCCCAGTGCCATTCGCCGTACTTGATCGGGCCGTCGATCGGCAGGATGCGCTTGATGACGAAAGGCTCGTCCTTGGCCGCTATGGCGGGCTTGGCCGAGGGTACGGGCGCCGGTGCCCTGGGGGCTGCCTTGGCCGCAGCGACTTCCGCTTCGGCGAGCGAGGCGGGCTCGGGTCTGGATGGCGCGGCCGCCGTCACCAGCACGCCGATGATCGCGGCAAGGGCGACGAAGCCCGAAGCGAGAAAGATGCGTCCGTCCACGTGACCTGTCCTTGACGAAACCGAAGCGAAACTGCGGCGAATCTGCCGGAATGGCTGGTGGTGATCTTCGCTTATGGCGTGGTAAAGCGCCAGCCCTCTCGGGCCGGCGTCCCGCAGCAGGACTGGAGAGGCGCAAAAGTTAACGCGCGATCAGGCCGCGTTGGCCCCGGCATGGCGGGCGCGCAGGGCCTTCTTGTCGGGCTTGCCGACGGGGGTTTGCGGGATGGCATCGACGAACTCGACCGACTTGGGCGCCTGGTAGTTGCCCTTGCGCGCCGCGACCGGGCCGCACAGGTCCTCTTCGCTCGCGCTCATGCCCGGCTTGAGGACGATGACGGCATGAACCGCCTCGCCCCATTTCTCGTGCGGCACGCCGATCACCGCGACTTCGGCGACGGCGGGATGCTCGGCGATCACGTTCTCGATGTCGCGCGGGTAGATGTTGAAGCCGCCCGAGATGATCATGTCCTTCGTGCGATCGACGATGTGCAGGAACCCGTCGGCATCGCGCACCGCAACGTCGCCGGTGTGCAGCCAGCCGCCCTTGAAGGCTTCGGCGGTGAGCTCCGCATCGCGGTATCCGTCCATTACCAGCGGGCCCTGCACGACGATCTCGCCGGGCTCGCCGTCGGGCACCGGATGGCCCTCGCTGTCGTGCAGTTCGAGCCGGATCCACGGGCTGGGCAGCCCGCAGGAGGCAAGGCGGTTCAGGTCCTTGGGATCGTGATCGCGCTTGCGCATGTAGGTGAGCACCATCGGCGCTTCGGCCTGTCCGTAGAACTGCGCGAAGATCGGGCCGAACTTTTCGATCGCTTCCTTGAGCCGCGTCGGGATGATCGCCGATGCGCCGTAGAACACAGTCTCGAGGCTGGAGAGATCGAATTCGTCGAGGCGCGGGTGGTCGAGCAGCGCGTAGATCATCGTCGGCACCAGCATCATGCAGTTGATGCGGTGCGCCTCGATCATCTCCATGACCTGCACCGGATCGAAGCGCGGCAGGATCAGGAAAGTGCCGCCGCGCAGCAGTGCGGGCATGAACATCGCCCCGCCGGCATGGGTGAGCGGGGCGCAGGAGAGGATGTCGGGCTGCTCGGGCCATTCCCAGACCGCCTGCATGTAGAGCCCGGTAAGGAAGCCCGAGCGCTGGCAGCTGGGGATCGCCTTGGGCTTGCCGGTGGTGCCGCCCGAATAGCCCAGCCGTGTGATGTCGTGCCCGTCGACCAGCGGCGGGATGAGCTTGTGCGGCGTGAAGCCGGCGGCCAGTTCGTGGATGTCCTGGGCTAGGTCGCTGCGGCCGATGGCGAGCAGGCGGACGCCGGGCATCTCGCGCTGGATTTCGGCGGCGCGGCCTTCGAAGCGTTCGGCATCGAAGAGCATGACCTTCACCCCGGCATCGCGGATCACGTTGAGCTGGTCCGACAGGGCGGAGAGCGGATGGATCGGCACATAGAGCGCGGCGAGCAGCTGCAGGGCGTGCGTCAGGTGCAGGCACGCGGGAATGTTGGGGGCGATCAGCGAGACACGATCGCCCGCCTCGACGCCCACGGCCTGCAGTGCCTGCAGGAAGCGGCTGGTCTCGTCGCGCACGTCGTCCACCGAGAGCGTGGGGCCGTCGAGCTGCTTGAGCAGCGGACGGCTGCCGCCCGTGTTGAGCGCGTTGGCGAGGACGTCCGCATTGAAGAGCTGCCGGTGGATTGCCGCGCCCGGCATCGTGCTGGTCATGGGACTTTCCTCTCCGCTTCGATTCCTCGATTAGACAAATGTCTAGAAATGGAGGGCGGGCGGAGTCAATCGTTCGCGCGCGGCGCGCGCTGGCCGTGTCGGAAGTCCGGTGAAATCAGCTCTGGCCCGAGGGGCGCTTTGCCAGCCCTTCGCGCAGGATCGAACTCGCCAGCTCGGCGATGTCCTCGACCGAGCTGTCTTCCGACCAGACTGCATAGCGCAGGCCCAGGAAGACGTTCATGCCCATGATGGCCCAGGCATGGGCTTCTCCCAGTCCTTCGCGCAGTTCGCCCTTGCGCGTGCCCCCGGCAAGGCGTTCCTGAATGCGGTGGGCGGTGTTCTCGTAGTGCTGGCGGAAGCTATCGGGATCGACGAATTCGCACTCGTCGATGATGCGATAGATTTCCTTGTGCTCCCGCGCGAACTGCAGGAAGCCGGTCAGTGCCGCCTTTTCCACGTCCAGTGCCGGCAGGTCACTCTGCAAGGTGTTCTTCGCGGCTTCGCGCACCTTCCCGCTCAGGTCGTCGACGAGCGCACGGAAGATTTCGTCCTTCGAATCGAAGTAGGTGTAGAAACTGCCGAGCGCCGTTCCGGCCCGGCGGGTGATGCCGGTTATCGAGGCCTCGTGAAAACCCCTTTCGCCGAATTCGATTGCGGCTGCGTCGAGCAGCTTGCGCAAGGTCCTGCGGCCGCGCTCGGTGCGGGGGACCTTCGAGGAAGGTCTGGATTCGCTCGGGTCGGGTGTGGTCACAAGGGCACAGCTATACGCAGAATGTCGGCATGGCAAACTTTCAAAGTTGAAATATGATTCAAGTATCAATAAGAAGGCCCCAACAAGAAGGTTCATTGGGAGACCTGAGTGATGCGTAAGGCGTGTTTTCTCGCGATTGGTTCGAGCGTGCTGGCCATGGCCGGCGGACTGCTGGGGGCGGCCCCGGCACTGGCGCAGGACGCGCCCCCGGCGGCGGAGGCGCCCGAAGAGAGTGGTGGCGACATCATCGTGACGGCCCGCCGGCGCGAGGAGCGCCTGGTCGACGTGCCGATCGCGGTCACCACGTTCAGTGGAGATCAGCTCGCCAAGTCGGGCGCGCTCGACGTTACCGATCTGGCCCAGACCACGCCGAACGTGACGCTGGAGCCCTCGCGCGGCACCAACTCGACGCTGTCCGCCTTCATTCGCGGCATCGGCCAGCAGGACCCGGTCTCGGGCTTCGAGCAGGGCGTGGGCATCTACCTCGACGATGTCTATCTCAACCGCCCGCAGGCCGCGGTGCTCGACATCTACGACGTCCAGCGCATCGAAGTGCTGCGCGGGCCGCAGGGCACGCTCTATGGCCGCAATACCATCGGCGGCGCGGTCAAGTACGTCACCAAGCCGCTGGCGCAGGATCCGTACCTCAAGATTCGCGGGACTTACGGTACCTATGATCAGGCCGATCTCGTAGTGACCGCCTCGGCCCCGATCAGCGATCTCGTGCGCGTCGGCGGTTCGGTCGCGCGGCTCTCGCGCGGCGGCTTCGGCAAGAACCTGACGACCGGCGAGGAGAACTACAACAAGGACATCTGGGCCGCGCGCGGCACGGTGGAACTGGGCGGTTACGGCGCACCGGTGACGATCCGCATTTCGGGCGATTACACGCACGACAAGTCCGCCGCACGTGGCGGCCACCGCCTGATCCCCGGCTATACCTCGGGCGCGCCGGTGCTGAACGATGTCTATGACACGCGTGGCGGGCTGATTGATCCCAAGCAGGACGTCGAGGCCTACGGCTTCTCGATTAATGCCACGGCGGAACTGACCGATACGGTCACGCTGCGTTCGATCAGCGCCTGGCGCAAGGACCACTCGGCCTCGCCGATCGACTTCGACGCGCTTCCCGCCGTCGACCTCGACGTGCCTGCCTATTACCGCAACGAACAGGCCAGCCAGGAATTCCAGCTGCTCTACGACGATGGCGGGATGTTCCAGGGCCTGCTTGGCGCCTACTACCTCACCGCCAAGGCCGATACGCAGTTCGACGTGCGCCTGTTCACGACCTTCGATGGTTTCACCGCGTTCACGCAGGCCAACGTCGATACCGAGACCTTCGCGGTGTTCGGTGACTTCACGTTCGATTTCACTGACCAGCTAAGCCTCGCGCTGGGTGGCCGCTATACCTGGGACCAGCGCAAGGCCGACATCCTGCGTCAGAACTATCTGGGTGGCGGTTCGCCGGTCTTCGGCGGTCTGGGTGTGCCCTTTGGCGCGCCCAGCACCGACTTCTCGGGCAAGGCGACCTTCAAGAAGTTCACGCCGCGCGCTTCGCTCAGCTTCAAGCCGACGCCGGAGCACAATATCTACGCAAGCTTCTCGCAGGGCTTCAAGGGCGGCGGCTTCGACCCGCGCGGCGTCGGCGTCAATGCGCCCACGACCAATCCTTCGGGCGTGCCCAGCGATGCCGAGATCGCTAGCTACCTGAGCTTCAGGCCGGAATCGGTCGACAGCTACGAGATCGGCTACAAGGGCAATCTGTTCGGCGGTGCGCTCTACGTCGCGGTCGCGGCCTTCCACATGGACTACAAGGACGTGCAGATCCCCGGGTCGGCGGGCTGCACGGTGAATGGCATTGCCACCTTCTGCGGCGTCATCACCAATGCCGGCAAGGCCAGGATCGACGGCTTCGAAGTGGAAACCAACGCGCGCCTCGGCGAGGATCTGGCGTCTTCGGGTGACAAGCTGAGCTTCATCGGCTCGCTGGGCTACGTCAACGCACGCTTCAAGGAATACATCACCAACTCGGCGGCCGGCCCGATCGACGTGGCTGACCAGCGCGAAGTGCAGAACACGCCGAAGTGGACCGGCAGCGCCACGCTGGCCTACGATACGCCGGTGGGCGAGGGCGATCTCTCGTTCAGCACCACGGTGTCCTACCGCTCCAAGACCTACCAGTTCGAAGTGCCGAACCCCTACATCGACCAGAAGGGCTATGCTCTCGTCGATGCCAGCCTCGTCTACACCGCGCCGAACAAGCGCTGGAGCCTGGGCATCCACGGCAAGAACCTGTTCGACAAGCAGTACAAGACCTCCGGCTATTCGTTCGTGGCCGACGACGGCGCCGGCGGGCTGGTGCCCACGCTGGGCACCGAAGGCACGCTGACGGCCTTCTACGGCAATCCGCGCCAGGTCTTCGCAACGGCGACATTGGAGTTCTGAGTCGGAACCATCCGGCCCGACAGGCGGGCCTTCTCCCCCCTCCCTCACGGGGAGGCCCGCCTGCCGACACTTTCTGAAAGGATACCCGGTCATGGATTACCGCGACCATCGCTACCGCAGCGCCTGCGGGCGGCTGGAGCTGGCCGCGCGAGACTATCCCGCGGCCGACCCGTCCGCGCCGGTGCTGCTGATGATGCATGGCCTCACGCGCAACAGCGCCGATTTCGAACCGCTCGCCGCGCATCTGGCCGGGCGCTACCGGCTGATCGTGCCCGACCAGCGCGGGCGCGGCCTGTCGCAGTGGGACCCCGATCCCTCGCAGTACCGTCCGGACGTCTATGCGCAGGACATGCTGGTTCTGCTCGACGGCCTCGGCATCGCACGGGTGGGCATGATCGGCACGTCGATGGGCGGGCTCATGGCCATGGTCATGAACGGCATGCGGCCGGGACTGGCGCAGGCGGTGGCGCTCAACGATGTCGGTCCCGAACTCGATCCGGCTGGCCTAGCCCGTATCCAGGGTTATGTCGGACCTTCGGGACCAATGGCGAACTGGACCGAGGCGGCGGCGCGGTGCCGGGCGATCAACGCATCCGCCTTTCCCGACTACGGAAGCACCGACTGGAAGGCCTTCGCCCGCCGGACCTGTAGCGAGAACCCGGACGGCAGCGTGTCCTTCGCCTATGATCCCGCCATTGCGGAAAGCACGACCGGAGACGATCCGTCCACCGTGCCGCCCGATCTATGGCCGCTGTGGGACCTGCTCGATGCGGTGCCGGTGCTGGTGGTGCGCGGGCAGCTTTCCGATCTTCTGAGCCGCCAGACCGAACGGGCCATGGCGCAGCGCCATTCCGGGCCTTATGTCAGCGTCGAAGTGCCGCGCGTCGGCCACGCCCCCATTCTCGACGAGCCGGCCGCGCTGGGCGCGATTGAGGCCTTCTGCAAGGACTACGTGACCTGACATGACGACCACCGGCAGTGCCCCCGTTCCCGCGCATCGCGGCTCCAGCCCGCGGCTGGTTCTGGCGATGCTGCTGTTGGTCTACATCTTCAATTTCGTCGATCGCCAGATCCTTGCGATCCTGGCTGCGCCGATTCAGGCCGATCTTGGCCTGAACGACGCGCAGATGGGTATGCTGGGCGGTCTGGCCTTCGCCATTCTCTATTCGACGCTGGGCGTGCCGCTCGCCTCGCTGGCGGATCGCACCAGCCGCTCATGGGTCATTACCGGCTCGCTGGTGGTGTGGAGCCTGTTCACCGGGCTGTGCGGGCTGGCGCAGGGGTTCTGGCACATCTTCCTCGCGCGCCTTGGCGTCGGCGTGGGCGAGGCGGGGGGCGTGGCACCGTCCTATGCGGTGATCGGCGATCACTTCCCTAGCGAGCGCCGCGCTTTTGCCCTCTCGATCTATTCGCTGGGCATCCCGCTCGGCTCGGCGCTGGGTGTGCTGGCGGGAGGATATGTCGCGGCGCGGGTGGACTGGCGCGCGGCCTTCATCGTCGTGGGCTTTGCCGGGTTGCTGATCGCGCCGTTGTTCCGCATGGTCGTGCGCGACAAGCCCAAGCCGCCGGCCAGCGCCGACGCGCCGCCTGCGGTCAGGCTTGGTGCGGTGGCGGCGATCCTCGCGCGCAAGAAGGCGTTCTGGCTGCTCAGCTTCGGCGCGGCGTCCAGTTCGATGCTGGGCTATGGCCTTGCCTTCTGGCTGCCAAGCCTGCTCCAGCGCAGCTTCGGGCTCGATCTGGTGCAGACTTCGTGGTTCATCGGCGCGGTGCTGCTGCTTGGCGGTACCGTGGGCGTACTGATGGGCGGCGCGCTGGCAGACCGTCTCGGCACCGGCGACCGCGCGTTCTACGGCTGGGTTCCGGCAATCGCTTACGTGATGGCAGTGCCCCTGTTCGCGGGGGGCATCTGGACGTCGAGCGTGCCGCTGGCCTTCCTGCTGTTCCTCGTACCGCAGGCGCTGGCCTATGTCTGGCTCGGCCCGGTGACGAGCGCGGTGCAGCACCTCGTCGAACCGTCCGCGCGCGCGACGGCGTCGGCGCTGTTCCTGCTGATCAACAACCTCATCGGCCTTGGCGGCGGGATCTATGCGCTGGGCCAGCTCTCGACCGCGCTGACCCCGCTCTACGGCAGCGAGGCGCTGCGCTACTCGATGCTGTTCGGGCTGGGGCTCTATTTCCTCGCGGCGCTGCTGATGGCGCTGGCCGGACCCGCACTGCGCTGCGAATGGGTGGCCGAGGCCTGAGCGGGACACGGTGCAGGCCTCGTAACGGGACCTTCGGCTTCAGGGTGGTGCGGCACCCGTGTCAGGGCGCGATGGCCCCAACCCAGCCATTGGCGATCCAGCGCGCCAGCATGGCTCCGGCGAAGGAGAGCGCCCGTTCCTCTCCCATGGCGGCAATCAGGATGTCGCAGGCGGCGTCATAGCTTGCGTCTTCGATCATCGCCTCCAGCGTCCGGGCTTCGGCGGCATCGATCATCGTGAAGGTAGCGCGCAGCCCTTCGCGCCAGACCACGCAACCTTGTGCTTCGGACAGGGGCGGCAGGGCGCGCGCCGCGCGAAGATCCGCCTCGTCGCCAAGCAGGTGCCATAGCTCCATGCAGTCATGGCCCACCTGCCGCACGGCAAGGCCGGGAACGAACCGGAGGCGCAGGTCCTGCCAGGCCTCGTCGCCGAACGATGCTGTGGCCGCGACCAGCCCGGAGCCGTCGAGCGGGCGGGTGTCGCGCGTGGTGAAGGCGGTCTGCATGGCCCATTCGATCCATGCCAGTTCGGCGACTTCGGGGTCGCGGGGGAACAGCGTCTCGACCGTCAGGGCAAAGCCACGTCCGGCGTCGTCGAGTGTCCAGCTCGTGGGCGGGTATGTGATCAGGTGATGCGCGGCGGCGGCCCGGAAGGCTTCGTCGCCGACGAGCCGCGCGGTGCGGGGATAAGTCTCCTCCAGTGCCGCGATGAGCCGTGCGCGATAGGCATTGCGATAGACTTCGTAGCCCTTGCGCTGGCGCTCCTGCCAGGTTTCGGGCAGCGGCGCGTCGTCCGACATCAGGGCGAGGATGAACTGGCTCTGCCGGGCCGCGAGACTCATGCGGCGACTTCCCGGCTTGCGGTCGCGGCGATGCGGCGGGCCGTGTCCAGTTCGTCGAGCAGCTCGGCCAGTGGCGGGATCGCGTCGTCGCGCTCGATCATGACGGCGACGGGGCCGGTGCGGGCGAGGGCGTGGCCGAGCAGGTCCCAGACACCGTCGCACACCGCGCGGTCATGCGTGTCGATCGCGATTTCGCCCGGCGTGTGCCCGGCAAGGTGGATCTGACGCACGCGCTCGAGAGGCAGGCCTTCGAGATAGTCCGCAGGCGAAAATTCATGGTTGTGGGCGCTGACATGGACATTGTTCACGTCGAGCAGCAGGTAGCAACCGGTCCTGCGCGCGACTTCGGCCAGAAATTCCCATTCGGTCATCTCGTCTTCGGGAAAGCAGAGATAGCTTGAGGGGTTTTCCAGCAGCAGCGGACGGCGCAGATGGTCCTGCGCGATCATGATATTGGCGCAGATCACGTCCAGCGCTTCCGCCGTGTAGGGCAGGGGCAGGAGATCGTGGCTGTTGTGCGCGCTGCTTCGCGTCCAGCACAGGTGATCGGAGATCCAGCGCGGCTCGATCCGCTCGGCGAGCTGCCGCAGCCGGTCGAGATAGTCCCGGTCCACGCCATGCGCCGATCCGGGCGAGAGCGATACGCCGTGCAGCATGACCTCGTGCTTCTGCCGGACGGCATCGAGCACGGCGAGCGGCTTGCCGCCGTCGACCATGAAGTTTTCCGAGATCACCTCGACGAAATCGAGGTCGACGTCCTCTTCGAGGAAATGGTGGTAGTGGGGGCGCCGAAGCCCCAGGCCGAACCCGGCAAAGCGTTTGATGCTCGTCATTTTCCGGCTCCCGGAGCGTGCCGCGCGATGGACGGGAAATGGCGGCCCGGCCCCTGACGGGGGCGGGGGACGATCAGGTACCGGGCCGCCACGGCAGGTCGATCAGCCGATGTCGCCGATCGTGCCCCCTTTGGTCAGGCAGGCGCCTGCCGCCATGGCCTTGAAGCCGTGTCCCTTGCAGGCATTCATGCCCTTGCACTCATGCTGGGTGGTCTTGCAGTCGGCCTGTCCCTTGCAGGCGTTCACGCCGTAGCAGTGGACAGTGTCGTCGGTGCCGAGCGCAGCGCCGGTGCTGCCGGCCGGGGGCGTCGCGGCGAAGGCAACGGCTGACGAAAGCGCAAGGCTGGCGGCAGTGGCCGCGAACGCGGTCTTACGGGAAATCGACATCGGTGAACTCCTGAAAGTGTTTCTTGCCTTCAAGGCACCGGGTCATTCGCGGTGGCGCGGCCAGCGGTTACAGCGCGCGAATTTTTTTCGGCCTGTAACTTCACAGGCTGACCACCCGAATGTCTCCGTGTCGCTCGGCACGATCCGAGCTGCAGATCAGGAGACGAGAATGCAGACCCCTTCGATTGCTGCCCTTGCCGGTCTTGCCCTGACGGGCGCCCTTGCCGCGAGTCTGGCCGCGCAGCCTGCCGCAGCGGCCGGAAAGGCCATGGAAAAATGTTACGGCGTCGCCGAGGCCGGCAAGAACGATTGCGCCGCAGGGCCCGGCACGAGCTGCGCGGGTACGTCCGTTCGCGACTATCAGGGCGATGCCTGGAAGCTGGTCGAGAAGGGCTCCTGCACGTCGATCAGGACGCCCAAGGGCCCCGGTTCGCTGCAGCCGGTCAAGCGCTGACACCCGGGGGAGTGGACAGGCCGATGCACAGGGTGCTCACAGAGTGGGACAGGATGACCGGACTGCTGCGCGGCCGGTGTGCCGAGAGCCTTGCCTTGTTGATTTCCGCTGAGAGTTGACCCGGGAGAGGCATAAATTTCCGCTGAGAAGTGACCCATGTTCTGACCTTTCCCCTGGCTGTTGCGTCGGGGGACATTGGAGTGATCGACATGGCGTTATTG